>NZ_JACJSI010000192.1 GCF_014698065.1 Nostoc flagelliforme FACHB-838 | reverse complement strand
TGGTCATGGTTGAAGAGTCGAATTCGTCAACAACTTATTCAATTTGACTGTATCAGGGATGCTATGGAATATGTACTTCGCCTAGCGTCCTAACCGCCTTGTCTGTTGCTATACCAGGACTAGAAGTGCTTAAGGCTGAGGTAAAAAGAGATCACACAGGGATCGTCACCCTTTGTGCCTGCGATGCCGAATATATGGAAGTCACTTTGCGGGGTTCTTGGCTATTAGATAGTTCTAAGGATGCTGTAGGTGTGTTTTTCACCACCATGACCCATCACACTGAGTTATTTCTGCACAAACTTTGGCAAGAAGCTGAAACTTGGGTACGGTGTAAATAGGTCATCTGCAATAGTTCTACGGCGATATTAACACCTTTAGAAAAGTTTCTAGAGGCATTAATGTTCCGTTATTTTATCAGATTAAATTTAATGACTAAATTAAAGCCTATATACCAAGTTTAACTTAGTTAATTCAATCAATGATGCAGGTAACTTAAGGATGAATAGCCAATACCAAAGTCATCTTTATGCAATCGCACTCCCATTTCTTGAAGTTGCCAAAGTCTTTCTATTGGAAATTGGCTATTTTCTTTCGATAAGCGTAGTTTCGGTAATCTCCCTCCAGCATCAGAGGTGGGAGTTTAAGTAAGTTCAGTTATTTTTGCTAAATAACTGAACTGCATCGCGTGAATACAAGATTATCCAGCCAAACTCTCGGTACTCAAAGGAACTATATCACCATTACTAACCAGCCCTAGCAACATCGGTTCTTGGGATTGAATTAGTTGACCTGTGAGTACACAGCGTTCTTCTTGTTGAGCAGTGGCAACCATGCTAGCTCGTATGTCGATTCGGGAAAATCGAGGCTTCCATTCACCTGATTTTTGCTGAACATAATTCCAAAGGACATCTCGAATCAAAGCTTGATACCCCTGATTACCAGCTATTTCTTTGAGCTTATCTTTGAGTTCTTGCTCTAAGCGGATACTAGTAACTTCCATATCAGTGGTTGGGGTGCGAGCGCTCGTATGCATTACTATTTCTCCTTAGCGAATTGGTAATTGCTTTGACTCATGCTCAAAAGCCAGCAATAGTGTCTTGTAGAGAACATCTGAATAAATGAAAAGAATGAATTTTACTTAGATAAAGAGTACCTAAACTTTGTTTAAGTACCCCCCTATGCAAACTTCCAACTAGCCAATTAATAACAGCTTACTTGCTGTCTTGCTTTTCCTACTCTTGCTTGAGATAGATTACTTACTAATACTTGGTTGGTTGCGCTCTAAGGCAATCCAACTATATCTGACAGTTAACAGTTCGTGAGCAGAAGCTCCCCTAGCTCAATATTGCCTTTGAGCAACGCTAATTGCTACTTTACTTATTAGAGTTTTTGTGCATCGTAGGGTCAACTAACCGATATGATTGGTTAGATTCACTTGTTGGAGGAAACGGATTTCCAGCAGTTGATGTTACCTCTAGCCCTGTACCTTTTCCATTAGAATTGATTACTTCATACTGCCCGCTAATGGGAGTGCGTTCCCCTGGACTATGCAAAGAATATTCCGGCTCCTCTGACTGGCTTAACTCTGTAGTAACAGGACTGTAAATTAGAGTAAACTGGCTTTTAATTTCAAAACCTGGAAGATAGCCACCGTGGAACGGGATATCTGACAACTGACTGAATGTGTTTTTAATGGATGAGATTGGTTTAAGCAATTGTGGGTTGTCCTGGCTCCATCTAATAATTTGTGCATCTAGCAATTCTTGAAACTCAACAGCATGTACTGTCGCCTCATCTGAAAGAGTTTGGCTATCTGCAATGATCGATAACTTCAGAGTCAGCAAAAGTATCGTTTGTATTTCTAAAGAATCGTCTACTGAGGTAACTTGTGTACAAGACTCATCTACATAAAAACCAAATTGGCTTTTAAAATGTGAAAAGCTCGGTGTTTGAAGTTGTTGACTAAGATAGGATAGTAATCCGGTATCCGGATCTGATAGAATCTGGCGAACGATAGGGATTTGTGTCATAAATACTTTACGAGTTCTGGATCAAAACCTTTCTGAACAATTTCACTTTATTTAAGTACCCCGGGACATCCATCAAACTGACGAAACTTAGCTCAATCACTCTGCTGATTTACTTAAAACATCTTTCATGCTGCTTTTACGTAAGATATTGATAAATTCTTCAGCAAGGGACTGGTATTTCCCATAGATTTACAGTAGAGTGTTTACTCCGTGCAAATTATTAACACTTACCTTCCCCAACTTTACCCAGACAAATTTTTTGCCAATGCTTTTGAGGGAACAGCCAATGAATACTTCTAATCATATAGATACCAAGAAAATCATCGAAAAATCCGACAAGCTTACCCTGAGACAGATGAAGTTAATCGAAGAGGCAGAAGAGCAACTTCTTCGATCTGATACTGTAAATTCTTCAGCTCCTGTGGTTGAGCAGAAACCAGTAATCACTCAAGAGCCTAAAGTTCCTGACTATATTCCATTCCTTGACAACCCTCCAGTACAATCGGTAGGCAATTCCGGCTGGCAGATTTCTGATATTTGGCGTGATATCCGAGTGGATGATTTTTGTAGTTAATTAAAGCAGACAATTTGTATTCCCAGACGGTTCAGCATCAAGGCGGTTGCAGTTATCCATGATCCGAATGTCAACGGATTGCAGATTGCCGATTATAGATTATAGATTTTCCCCTGCTTGAAAGCTAAGGGCTTGTGTAATATTCCAATCCGCTTTTCTTTAATCTACATTCTCCCTTATTCGGCCAGAGATTGAGAAACAGGCACGAAGCAAGGGAGAAAAGTTTTCCGAAAGTTTTCAAAATGCATTCTTGTGCAGCAATACCTCAATACTTGGTTAAAACACGCCCTATAGCAACCGTTTGAGCAATTTTTGTAAACTATCTTTACACCAAGTCAAAGTTATAGTTGCATTGTGCCTATAATAACTTACGGCTAACTATGACTGAAAGTTAGCACCCTGTAAATGGTTATCGCTTGGTGTCGGTTCGCAGACTAAGTGAAAAATTCTCAACGGAATAATAAGGTTTCTGGCTTGTTTTGTCGCAGACTAAGTGAAAATTTGTCGCAGACTAAGTGAAAATTTGTCGCAGACTATTTGAAAATTTCCTACCAAATTCGCAGACTAATTGAAATTTTCCGCCAAATGAGGATAAAAGGTCGCAACTCATTACAGTATAAGGCTTTGAAGAAATACTTCTATAATTAGCGTTCGTCCTTGACGTTGGCGCAGCCATCGCAGCTTACCATGAAAAACTTAGGGTTTCAGAAACATAATTTTCAATTAGTCCGCGAATATTTTCACATAGTCTGCGACAATTTTCACTTTCAGTAGATCATGTGGGTTCGCAGATAAGATGAAAGTCTGACAACGAATTTATAAGGGTTCCAGGTAACGATATTCGCGCATAAAGTGAAATTCATTGTGGAGTCTGGGTTTGAGCCAAATATTCAATTTGCACATAAATTGAAATTTTCCGACTTTGATTTAACGACAGCCCGAATGCTTTTAAAAGCGTACTTTTGAAGTGCAATAGGCTTACGCCTCACCCCAGGCGATTGCTCTGTGCCATAGGTAGCCAAGCAGCTTGACTATAGAAAGTTTAGGAATTTAGGTATAAATTGTCATCAAGATTGAAGAAAATACCCTGACTTTCCGTGATTAGATGCAAAATTTCACTTTATGCGCGAATTGGCTAGCTAGCTCAAAGCCTTGCTTCACAGTCGATTTCATTTTATGTGCATTTTTCTCGAAACAGCTTCCCAGGGGAAAATGCAGGAACTCTAGTAGCTGGAATTGTGATTGTCTCCTTGGTTTTGGGATTACGCCCTTCGCGCTCGGAACGTTCACGCCGCTCGAATGACCCAAATCCGACGGGCGTTACCTTCTCCCCGTTCGCTACAGCCTCGGTCACAACTTCTAAAAAAGCACTAATCCCTCATCAGCTTGCTTTTTTGTGATGTTGGGCTTCGCTGTAGAGCATCTACTAGTTTACATGAGTTCATAAATCACCCTGAATCCTTACGCAAAATTAGTTATCTTAAGTTATCGATATTGTAGATAGCGACACTTTACCGTATAGCCATTAATAGTATTTTATGTTTGAACAACAACCTCAAAATTTACAGCTTCATGTTCAACAGTTAGCTAACGAAGCGCTACAAAAAGCAGAGCCATCAGCTTGGTTTGAAGTTTTGTATGCCGAAGCTCAGGGCGATACAACACAAATTCCTTGGGCCAAGTTATCCCCTCACCCTTATCTGCAAGAATGGTTGGCTCATCATCAACCGTTTGTTAAGAGACAAAAGGCGTTAATCATCGGTTGTGGTTTAGGCGATGATGCTGAAGCTTTGGCAAAACTAGGTTTTGAGGTAACGGCTTTTGATATTTCTGCGACTGCGATTGCTTGGTGTCATCAACGGTTTCCTGATTCTTCGGTCAACTACGTAGTTGCAGATTTATTCGCCCTTCCAGCACAATGGCAGCTTGGGTTTGACTTTGTGTTTGAGTGCCGTAACATTCAAGCTTTGCCGTTAAATGTGCGTTCTAGTGCTATTTCTTCGGTTGCCTCTGTCGTGGCTCCTAGTGGCGTACTTTTGTTGATTTCTCGTGTTCGGGATACAGAAGCAGAACCAAGTGGCCCACCTTGGCCGTTATCAGAATTAGAATTCAAACAGTTTGAAACTTTAGGATTACAGGAAGTAAAAAAAACTGTATACCAAGAGTCTGAACAATTTGATGTTAAGCAAGTGCGAATTGAATATCAAAGATCATCATTGGCTTAGATTGCAGTTGGGGGAGATAATCAATTAGTCGGTCACTCCTTTTGTGTTTTTTTGGAACTAAATCAACTCAACCTGTTTGCACATATAAAATCTACTCCAACAGCCAGAGCAAACCAACTGGTGATGAGTACCGATGCCCTGCTGAAGTGGAAATCTCGGATACTCGCTCATCAACAACAAGTCAGACAAGCTCAACTACCACAGTAAACAAACTTATTGAACCTCACCCCCAACCACTGTTACCCCAACACGATTGACCCACTAACGCTATAGCTTGTCCCAATGTCTTTCTATCGAAAATCTACTGATGGCTCTGGCGATGCTTGTCTGTATTTTATTCTCGATTCTAAAGTCGAGCTAGTGCTGTACGTGGGTAAAACTTGCCGCAGTAACAAGCGTTGGAAAGGGATTCACGATTGCAAAGATTACATCGCTAGTTACCAAAACCTGCATTCCCGGTATGGATTGCAAACAGCCGTCAATGCAGCGTTTTGGTGGGATACCCCTGTTGACCAACGCGCACGAAAGGGGTTGGAGTTGAAGTTGATTTTCAAGTATTGTTCTGTCTCGCCCGATTATGGATCGCCTGAGTCAGTGAAGTTTGATCTATTGGCAGTACTTGGGATAATGCCGGAGCGATCGCCCGTTCTGTCTCTGGCGTACTCATAGCCGCTTTGCTCATGGGATTGTTCCAAGCTTTTGCATTAAGATTTACGTTCTTGAAAGTTCTGTTATGGATAGCTATGAACGTTTTAGCATTCTTGATTGCTTCGGCAATTTTGATTATATGGGTAAGAGGTGCTGGCGGAATGTTTGGTATTCCAGTATTTTTTGCTGCTTATTCACGAGTGTATGCAGCTCTTAGTGGTGTGATCATTCTCCGACTGCGAACTTCAGGCTAAAATCAGCACTCCCGTCAAAATTCTTTGCAGATTCAAGCAGGTGTAGAACCACCAAACCCAATTATTGCCTTCTCGACGTTTCCACTTATCGTTGTACAAGCTTGGTGAATTTCTTGATGTACAGCAGACTTTTTAGCAGTTATTTTTTCTTGAAATACTGCTCTTAACTTTAGCGACTGTTGCAGAGTTTTCATAATCAGTTTTCTAATTAACTTGAACGGAATTTTGAGCAGGTTTTGTCTGCATACTGCTGGGCGTATTTAGCTTACGAGATAATGCCAGCACACCCATAGCAAACTGCTGATATACTTCCGGTGGCTTATTCATGAAGATGACGATTGAGTTGCGGTGGCTGTGAATTGCTAAATACCGATTTTTATTGGTAATTGCATATACGATTAGAGCAACACCTAAACCAATAATAATTAAGCCGCCTAAAAAAGAGTGAGCTAGTAAACCTAGAGCAAAAAAGATGCACGAAGCTCCAGTGCCTAACAGTGCATAAATAGGTGCTTCTTGAGTCTCAACTGAATCAATATTTTGAATCCGTATCCAAGTGTCTTTCTTCTCTAAGTAGGTTTTAAGTGTAGCTTGAAGAGTATCACCAGTTACCTCGACGGTCATTTGCCCTTTAGCAGGAATTAAGATATTACCCCACACCTGAGCAGGTTTTCCTGTAATTTCAGAAAGAGGTTGATTACTTCTCATATTTGTATTAGCTTTCATTATATGCTTTATTTAATATTTAAGCCTAATTATTGTTTGCTATCTGCATTAAGTGTTTCTTCAACAGTCAAAGAACGAATCAACTCTCGAATCACATCGGTTGCTGGTCGTCCTGTGATTGAGCAATATTTTTCTAATCTTTCTGCTTCCCCGGATGCCAGATTAATTGTGAGTCGTTTAGTAGCCCATTTCTTATTCACAGGTTAAATAAACTTTTTTGTAAACTACTTCTCTAATATCAATCATTGAAACTGTTATCACAATGATAAAAATAATGATATTAGCCTCAAGAAGCTGTAAAGGGAACACTACTAATTTTGAAGCCGTAGTGAAGAGTTTAAATGCAGTTTAAATTATGAAACTTAAGAAATTTAGAATCAACTATTATGAAGAGAATATAAACTAAAGGTTTTTCTATAATTAAGCATTCAGTAGAAACACATTGCAACTAGCAGCTTACCAAATGCATTGATATAAGAAATTTTCAATTAAGCCGAGTTAAATTATGGAAAGTAATACTTTGGTGAAGTCAAGCGCGATCGCGTAATTGCCTGTCGTGGGTGATCGTTACCAGTTATAAGTAGAATCTTTCAAAACAAATGTAAATAGTGATGGGTAAAAGCAATAACGGCAATTGGAAACAGGAGACGCTCCGAGTAGCTTACTTCCCCGTAGGGGTACGGGCATCGAGAAGGCAGGCGTTAACGCAGCGATCACCATCTGTAATATCTGCAATCCAACACTCACGTTCCCCTACCGTTGCTCTACCCTGTCTTTATAAGAGCGATGGCTGCGCCAGCGCTCCTGGGCTAACACCACAGCTTTGCAGTGATTGGATTGCTTGACCCCTAGCAATTCATCTATGGTGCTACTTTTTCTCGAAACAACTTTCCAGGAGAAAACGCAGGCACTTTAGTAGCCGGAATAGTCATTGGCTCGTTGGTTTTGGGATTACGCTCCTCGCACTCGGAACGTTCGCGTCGCTCAAATGAGCCAAACCCTACCAGCGTTATCTTCTCCCCATTCGCTACATAATTCTAGCGAACTGCAAACATAAACACTTCAAACCACAAATGTCGCTTAACACGATATTTTTCGTCGTTAACATATTATTTGTCGGCATCAGTATGTTGTACGGCATTGTAGACATTCAGAAGATACCGCTTAACGGTTAAAATTGGCGGCATCGCCCATCCCAGAGCCGTTATCAGGCAGGTGCAGTTCCTTAATATAATCCTTCTGGTGGGGAAATATCAGATCCGACAGCCACACCAGTGTTAGTAGATTTAATCCCTGGTTTAACAGTAAGGGATTGTTGTTTTAACGATTGTAAAACAGAAGAAGAGTTATCTTGCTCAATTGACATATTGGTATTTGCTTGTTGCTGGGACATGAAAGCTAATCCTCCCATTGCACCAGCAAGAAGAGCTGTATAACTTACATATAAATGCGTCGGACGAATTTCCAATCCCATTCCTTTTTTAGATTGAGCCGAAAATGGCTGAGTTACTGGTATAGCTGCTAGGAATGGCAAAGAGGCAGCTAAAGCAACACCATTAAGCCCTAAAGCATCTCCATAACGTCGGATAAATCCACGTACAAAAATATCATCTGATAATTCTTTCCAGTTGCCGTTTTCTAATGCCTCTATCAGCTCCGTTCGGATATGAGTGGAAAGCTGAATGTGATCCAAAGAAAGCCCTTTGGATTGACGGGTTTTTTGGAGTTGTTGCCCGATTTGACGTAGGCACACCATGCGTTGTTGGGCTGCAAGTTCAGCTTGTTTTGCAAGTTCAGCTTGAGAAATTCTCTGATGATTGAGCAATTCTAGTGGTTTTTTCCACAGCGAATTTTCTGCTGTACTTTTAGAGGATTCTTCCTGGAGAGTGCAATGCTCCTGCTGTATCTCTGGTGAAGAATTGACTGTTTCTGTAGCTTGCTTGGTATCTATAGCTGTTTCAACTTTTTGAGATTGTTGGGCAAATTGTCGAAATACTAATCCGATCGCTTCTCTACCTACGGCTTTTAATAAATCTTGAGCCTGATCTGTTTCTTCCCCTATTAACTTCTGCACAATCGCTAAAGCACGCCGATAAACTGGGCTACGATGCAGTTGTACTTCTATTTCTCCTAAAAGCGATCGCAACTCATCTTGAGAAATTTCAATATTCGGATTGTCCAAAATTTGCAAAAAGTATACAGGAGTAGTAACCATTGTGAAAGCCTTTTATATGAACTCAATCAAAGGAAGTTACAATCATATCTTCACTATTTTTCTTAACTTCATCTTTGTTTTCCGGATGTTAATTGTATAATTTAACTTTTTTAATTGATTATCAACACTGAATTAAGGCAGTAATTACCGCAAGCGCAATTATTAAAATAATACCAGTATCTGCTTGAGGAAAAACCTTGGGTCCGTACCA
The DNA here is from genome assembly GCF_014698065.1 of Nostoc flagelliforme FACHB-838. Lineage (GTDB taxonomy): Bacteria > Cyanobacteriota > Cyanobacteriia > Cyanobacteriales > Nostocaceae > Nostoc > Nostoc flagelliforme_B. Next base: position 2,629 of record NZ_JACJSI010000192.1, on the reverse strand, counting down.
AGGGTAAATTGTAGAAGTGCTGCAACGCCCTATAGTATTGCTAGTTCTTTATTTGCAATTAGCTTGGCAGGAGTGATAGTCAATTGCAACAATTTAATCCACTAGAATGGTTGTAGAAAATTAGTTTGGAGTCAATAGTAATGTTTCCTAATTTTCTACCATCACAACTTAATCAACTAACAAACTCAAAAGCGATCGCTTTTGTTCAAAGTCTTGAGAGAATTGCCCTTACAACCTCCCTGAGCCAAAACCCAATCCTCACAATAAACTTTCAGTACTTTTGATAACTCCTGGCTATCAACTTACAACCTCCCTGAGCCAATACCCAATCCTCACAACTTACATTCACAACGGTAGTAAAGGTACACCAATTCTGCTGCTACACGGCTTCGATAGTTCCATCCTAGAGTTCCGCCTTCTGTTGCCATTACTTCCTACTCAAAATGAAACATGGGCAGTAGATTTGTTAGGTTTTGGCTTTACACAAATTTTTAGGTCAGATGAGCGACGGAATTCCCTCAGTTCGCTTAGAGCGCGGCACTTTTGCACCAACGAAATGAGCGCGAAAAAACACAAATTAACTCACAACAGATACGGGAATTTTTACATCCAAGTAGGGTTACTGAAATCACTTACCAGATGGGGGTTTTTGGTCTACATAGGATATACGATAAATTACGCCATTAGTATCGTCAGTAAATAACAGAGAACCATCTAGTGCTGTAGCTAAACCCACTGGTCTACCAAACTGTGTTTTTCCATCTGCTCTTAAGAAACCTGTAACAAAATCTTCAAACTGCACGGGTTTGCCATTCTCGAAACGCAAACGCACAACTTTATACCCAACGGGTGGATTGCGGTTCCAAGAACCACGCATGGTGATGAAAGCAGAATTCCAATACTGAACGGGAAATTGGGAAGCAGTATAAAAAACTAAGTCCAAAGGGGCACTATGAGCTGTATAAGTACTTACAGGTTCTTCGGTTTTTTTGCAATATTCTTCCTTGGTTGTGCCTGTTGGGTTGGCTTGCAGGTAGACATCAGGGCGGCGAGCGCCCCAACAGAATGGCCAACCATAATTTGCACCCTGTTTAATTAAGTTTAATTCTTCTGGTGGTGTAGTGTTACCTCGCCAGTCTGAACCGTGATCCATTCCCCAAAATTCCTTAGTTTGGGGATGCCAAGCAAAACCGATAGTATTTCGTAATCCTTTGGCGTAGATAGTCCGCTTGCTAGCATCAGGTTGAACTTGCAATAGGGTGGCGTGTTCGTCATTTGGCTCGTCACAAGCGTTACAAGTGCTACCTACGGAAAGATAAAGTAATCCATCAGGGCCAAAGCCAATAGTGCGATTCGGGTGTTGTCCAGCATCAGGTAGATTGCTAATTAGGGTCTGGATCTTACCTTCCCTACCATTGGATAATAAATTGGTAGCGTATAAATGTGTATCAGTAACAAAATACAGGCGATTTTGGTTGATGGTGATGTCGTTAACAAATTTTAGCCCTGATGCAACAGTACGTTTTTGGTTAGCGCGTCCATCTTTGTTTGTGTCTGTTAAAGCTATAACATCACCTTGCTCACGCCGAGTTACGTAGACTGTACCATTAGGAGCAACTGCTAAGTTGCGAGGATTACCTAAATCTTGAGCAAATATGCTAATTTCAAACCCAGGGGGTAGCTGTAACTCATTCAATAGAGATTCATTGAATTTTAACCTTTCTGGAGTCGCTAAATAACCTTCTACGCGCTCGATTTTTAATGGCTGGGGTTGTTGAGAGCTTGCAGGAACAGCAAGTCCCAATGCTAAAGCACATCCCATCAAAAGAGATTTTGGTTTCGTGATTAATTTCATTTGTAAAGCCTGTAAGTATTGGTTTGCAATCAGGACTGCTCTTTTTAGCTGAAGAGTAAGGTACTTATACGGGTTAAACTACACTGTTACTCAGGCTATTGCATCTGACTAATGGAATATAATCACTAACTCGATTCCGGCTTCAGAAATATATCTATTAATAGAGACACCCAACTGATTACTATTGTGGTCTTACTTCTAAAATATAGTTTTAAGATCCGTGCATCATCTGACTAAAACATCCTCTTAGGGACTTCCAGAGAATAAAATATACAGTCAATAAAAATGATAATAATTTTATTGGGGAGAGAGGGGTTGCCGACGGCAACCCCTCTCTCCCCAATAAATATGCAAGATAAATGTCTGCACAAAGACAGTTCTTAAATGCAGTAAGCAAAAATAATCAATAAATATCGATTATTTTTGCGCTTTTAACTTTTTGGAAATTACGTTATTCACAACATATATCGATAAACTATTTACCTAAATTTGGTAAATTATCTTCGGTAAAATTAGTCAAATGTTCAATCTTATTTTCAATTTCTTGCATAGCTTTTTTAGTTAGACGCACTCCGCTATAGCAATCCGGAATCATTCATGAGAAAATACTGAGAGAGCATAAAAGTAACGTTTAAAACTAAATGCAGGTGTAGTGATGTGGATGGAATTATTAGAAGATTTTATCAAAAATAATAAAGAGCCGCGTGAAATCAAGCGAGCTACAGCAGTAAAAATGCTGTTATGTGGATACAAGCATGAAGAGATAATGCCAAT
>NZ_JACJSI010000191.1 GCF_014698065.1 Nostoc flagelliforme FACHB-838 | reverse complement strand
GGTTATTGCTTGGCTAATCCACCAGTAGGCGTAGGTTGATAATTTATAACCTCGGTTGGGATCAAACTTTTCTATACCCCTTTGTAAACCTATTGCTCCTTCTTGGATCAAATATAGAAATTCCAAATTGCGGTTTTGATATTTTTTAGCAATAGATACTACCAGCCGCAAGTTAGCTGTCACCATTTTTTCTTTGGCGCGTTGACCTTGTTGAAGGATTGATTGTACTTCAGCTTCGCTTTGCCCAAGTGAAGCGGCTAATTCTCTTGCAGTTGGTTGTCGGTTTAGTTGGAGTGCGATCGCTTGCCGCTGCTGTTCAATTGCCATCATCTGTTGCACAAGTCTCCCCAATGTAACTTCTTGCTCAGGAGTTAGCAGAGGATAACGTCCGATTTCTTGAAGGTAGGAGCGAACTAAGTCAGGAGTTGAACTGGACATACTTTCAATTAATTGTGACGAATACTTTTATTTTTCGTTGAGTAAAATATTTTAGTAAGAATTCAAGAGTAATAATCCAACTATTCTGAATAGTTAAAGAATCAAATAAAGACTTGATAAATAAATATCCTAGTCTTAATAAACTCCTTATATATTTTGCTTCTGACTGCTGGGTGCGGAATTCTTACATATTTTATCTCAAGGAATAGCTAGTAAACCAAATCTTTATCAAAAACTTAAATTATTATTTATATTGGTAAATAAATTTGTATACATAATACTCGAAAATTTTAACAAGGTAAATAGTAAAAACTGTTTTGTTTTGTGAAAACGAAGAACTTTGGCTCAGTTAATAAAAAGAGACGCTACGCTAAATTTTGAGTGAAGTCCTCTCTTGAAGAGAGGATGTGTTCAAATTCGCTTCGCATTTGAACAAGCCTTAAAAACGCTTTGCGTAAATCAATTGAAAATTACAAATATTTAGTTGAGAAAAAAATCATGGATATCCAATCTCTACTCACCTTGGCAATCGTAGCCATCTTTTGGGCATTCGTTACTCTCGTTATGTTCCAGTTCATTAATGGACTATTTGTATCGGCTGCTTACGCTAGTAATGTGGTTTCGGTTAGCAATGGAAATATAGCCGCTTCTACAATCCCATCAGTATCAGAAGTAATCACACCACAAGCTCGGACTTTTGAAAAATTGCCAGATCCTTGGATGGTAGAGGATGAAGTCATTCATTGTACCAGTAATGAAGCAGTTATTATCTCATTCCCTACATTGAGATTACTGCCTCCAGTTAAAGAGATTTCATCACAACCAAAACGTACTACTCGTTCCAATAAAGCTAACAATTCTGCCAACAAGTCACCGAAAACTAAAAAGGCTGATGTAAAGTCTTCAGGCAAGCGCAAGCCAGGTAGACCGCGTAAAGCTGGCTAATTCGCTTTTTAACCTTCGGCTGATCACCGAAGAATAAATGTCTGAAAGTTTAAAAGCTCAAATGAGGCTAATGAAGAAGGGGAAAGGGGAAAGGGAACCAGTAACTTAAAAGCTCTTATTTCAAATAAAAACGCTGCTAAGTTCTTGCACTACATGTCTCAAAAATCTTCTTTTTTTGTTCTTCACAATTAAGATAGGGGCTTTATACCTTGTGGGGAAAAATTGTAAGTTCTGTGCCTTTTCCCCCTTTCCCTTTTTCCTTTTCTCCTTCTTGGTAATTGCCTCATTTATTAATAAGAGAAAGGCTTCGCCATAGCAAAAGTGAAAAAAGAATATTGTGAGTGATGCAATGGTACAGCAACTTTTCACCCAAGGTTTTCTGTTCGACTTCCAAACAGTATTAGATTATGGGCAATCAATATTAAGTGTTGGTCAAGAGCTTTTGAAAACACTACTTGAGAACCGCCCCCTGAACACGAAAACTGTTCAAGCCCAAATGAATCGCCACTTTCACGGCACGGCAGCAGATTTTCTTACTTATACCAATTTTATATGAGGCTGCATATAATAGAGAAAACAAACTCAATAAATTAAAATAACCATGAGCCGCCCTTTTAAGATTGAAATCACAGAGAGCGAAGAAGAACTTAAAAAACGTTTACAAACAGCGAATTTAGGAACCCAGAAAGAAAAGCTTATTATGCTGTGGTGGATAAAAAGCGGGCAAGTTAAGGAGCAGCAAGAAATCGGAAAACGCTTGGCAAAAGATACTTCAACAGTCACGAGATGGTTGCAGAAGTACAGAACTGATGGGATGTCAGGCTTATTAGAAATCAAGAAAGCGCCAGGAGCAAAACGGAAAATCGATGATGCTGCGATCGCAGCACTCTCAGAGGAGTTAAAAACAGGGAAAGGGTTTGCCAGCTATGGTGCAATAGTTGAATGGTTGAAACAAGAACATGGGCAAGATGTTGAATATGCAACTGTTTATGCGTGGGTGAGATATCGATTAGGAGCAAAGCTGAAAGTCCCACGCCCTCAAAGCCATAAACAAGACGAGAAATTGGTATCTGAGTTTAAAAAAAACTCGGCACCATTCTCAACTGTCTAGAAGAACATCTCGCACCTGGCAAGTGTGTTCGCTACTTGTGTCAGGATGAAACAAGGGTTGGACTCAAAACTCTTACAGGCAAAGTGATTACAGCTTCCGGAGTCAAGCCCACCGTTAAGGTGATATGGCCACGGGACAACTTTTGGATTTATGGTGCAATTGAACCATTAACTGGAGACCACAACATTACGAGTACCCAAAACTGGATGGCGAGTGTTTTCAACAGTTCTTGGACTGGCTATCTCAACAATTAGGTTCGGATTACGCTATTTTACAGGTTGACAAAGCACCCGCTCATACCAGTTCAGCAATTTGTTGGCCAGAAAATATCATTCCTCTGTTTCAACCACCATCAGCCCCTGAACTCAATCCCATTGAAAGGCTTTGGCAACTCCTCAAGAAACCTCTCAAAAATCAACTTTTCTCTTCTTTACAAGCTTTACGCGAACGCATCCAAGAGATATTCGACCAACTTACATTTGAGCAAGTAATTTCTGTCTCTTCTTATAACTTTATTCTAGAAGCTCTTTTCTATGCAGCTTCATATTAAATTGGTATTAGGCTAGCTTATTTATTCAGAATATAATAAATACTCTGTGGTTGTCGGCTCATACTTTGAGGATGGAGCCAATGACTTTAATTACCGTTGACTAAACGCTCAAACTCCGCTTTGACGACTTGGTAACACTCGCAGGTGGTAGCTTCTAGACCATCGCGGTCAAGGATAGTCATTTGCCCGCGAACATAGCTGATTAGCCCCGCCCTCTGAAGAACAGAGGCACTAAGGCTAACACTGGAGCGATTCACACCTAGCATTTTGCTGAGAAATTCTTGAGTGAGTGGAAAAGAGTTTGTTTCTACTCGATCGGCAGTCATCAGCAGCCAACGGCACAATCGCTCTTCTATTGAGTGCAGGCGGTTACACGCAGCTGATTGGGCGATTTGATTAAACAGCCCTTGCGTGTATCGTTGGAGCAGATCGTGCAACCGACTACTCGCAGTGACATGAGTTTTAAATGCATCTACTCTCATCCTCAATCCATAGCCAGGGACTTGTATAAAACACTCGCCCGGAATCCTATCGGCTCCCAGGAATACTGGAAGACCCACCATTCCTTCATTGCCCACCGTAGCCACTTCGATTGCCGAACCGTCTGTCAGAACGGTGAGCATAGAGGCTACGCCATAGTTGAGGAAATAGACATACTCAATTGGTTGGTTACGTAGGTAAAGGTGTTGTTTGAACTCTAGCGGCACAACCTCCATATAAGCAACAAGACGAGAGTATTCCTTAGAGGGTAGAGCAGCTAAAAGTTGGTTTTTCACAAGTGCAGGATTTTTGAAACAGAGATAGCACGAAGCTGTTTAAGCCAGTCTTATCTCTATTAAATAACCGACAGCAATCAAGAACATATAGCAAAAGGTTTATCTATTGTCAACAACTTATATTTGTTGTTTAAATAACATACAATAATTATGTGTTAGTTAGCTAACATAGCAGGTAACTTGTTAGACTGCCATAGCACTAATTAGACGATCGCTACTGAGCGCTAAACATTCGCAAAGAAAAAAATGGCGTTACAACAACGACACCGAATTCTGTCACACTTCCCCAATATTGCCTATAACATAGTGGCGATCGGAGCTTCTACAGGTGGGCAAAAGCCAATCATCGAAATTTTGTCGGCAATACCCGCAGATTTCCCGGCGGCGATTATTGTAGTTCAGCACATGAATCCTCTCTACCCTAGTCGTCTGGCACATATCCTCAGCCGCCATACAGCGTTGCGGGTAGAGCAGGCAAAATCAGGGGAGATAATGCGTCCAGGGACTGTTTATACTTATGTTCCAAATCGGCATATAGTAGTCGGTGCTAACGGTAAGCTGTCTCTGTTAGAGTCGCCAAAGATGAACTTTGTTCGCCCCTCAGTGGATAAACTATTCATGTCGGTAGGACTTAATTACGGAATGCGGGCGATTGCTGTTGTTCTAAGTGGGTTTGGCAGAGATGGTGCTTTAGGAGTGATAGCAATGAAAAAATATGGCGGCACAACGATTGCTCAAGATGAAACTACTTCGGAGTACTTCGATATGCCTTCATCTGCTATTGACACCGGGAAAATAGATTTTGTTCTGACACCAGAGGCGATTGCCAAGAGCTTGACCAGCTTGGTAATGAGGGAATTAGCAACATAAGGGGTAATTTATTAATTAACCCTGTTTTGTCACTCTCGGAAAACAATAATCAAAGCTTAATTCTGAAACTTTTATTGAGTCAAGCTTTGAACCTTTATTTTCTAACAGTAAATGAGGTTTATAGTTCAAATATGGAAATTTAAGCTCCCAAAGGTTTTCAGTGATTGGTTTCTCCCAAAGTGACAAAACAGGGATACTCAAGTTCACCTAACTGGTTTCGGTTGACTGCCACTCGAAAAATTTCACCTCGTTCATCATGGCTCAATACCTAGTCTGCGAGAAATTGGGATTTGGTTCTAGTGCAGAGTAGAGTACATACTCTTCATCAACTGAACTCGACTCGACAGGCCATCAGAAAGCATCGCGCATCCGCAGTGCCTCTGACCGCATCCACAGCGCTTCTTTTACAGCTTGTTGCGCCCAATCCATCTTTAATAATAGTCTGAGTGAAGACATCTATTCCTGCATCGACTCTGAAACTTTTCCACTTTCTCCACAACCCTTCCCGTGCTTGCTATTCACACCCGGATCAAATCAATTAACTTAACGATAAAATTGATTTGACTTTTTTGACAAATACATCAAGTTTAACTGGCTTACAAAGAAATCCAGCTATTTCATTGTTAAGAAAGTGTTCTTCATTAGTGGCTGATACAATCAAAATCGGTAGAGTATTTAGTTTTAAATTTTGCCGAACATAATTAATTACATCCCAACCACTCATATCTGGCATCATTAAATTTGTAATTAGTAAATTAGGTTTTTTCATCTGAATTTTTTCAATGGCTTCCGACCCCCTATTTGCAGTTGACACCTTATAACCTTCTGATTCTAAAGCAAGTTTCATGATTTTAACAAATGGTTCAATATCATCACAAACTAAAATATGTTTAGGAGAATTCTCTCGATTAATCTTGCTCATTATTTCCTTTAAGTTAGAAAAAAGCCTGTAGTTTGTGAATCAACTATAAAAACATTGCTGAGTTTTGTTTTCAAAATAATACTCTTCGTTGCCAAACTTCTTCTTCTATCTAATGAACAAGTCCAGGCAGATAAGGCATGGTTTCATGTAAAGTTTTCTAGTGATAAAAAATACAAAATAAAAGCGTTGGGATTTCAACCAGAAATGTTGAAATCCAGGTAAAGCTAGAGAGACTGTCATGCAATTAGGGAGCAAGATGAGTTAAAACATCATCACATCAATATATGCAGTTTCACGTATGGGCTAGAACGTGTAATAGGCGATTCAAAGGGGTTTTACTAGAGCTAATACCTCATGGCTCTTGTTGAAATTTGCTCTTTTGTGATTGACACGCGTCTACGAACTTACACCAGCTTCAGCGTTCTAATTATTCTGAGTTGCCTAACCCAAAACGAGTGTATAAGCTTCAACGTTTATAGGGCTTATTCTGTACAAACCACTTTTCACAGGCATCTTTGACAACTTTTATCTCTGATGAAGATAAAAGCTCATCTGCCTGACCAGAAGCTAAAATTTTAGTGGCAAGAACCGCTTTTTCATACGACACACCGCATTGAACCAGTTCAGTGCAAAATATTTTTTCTCTTTCTTCTACTGGTGTAAAGAAATTACTTGACGTTGCTAAACAGATGTAGGACTTATTTTAAAACTAGATAAAAAATGGCTTAATCTTGTTTTCAAAACAATACTCTTCATTACTGAATTTTTTCTTCTATCTGGTGAACACCTTTAGGCAGATAAAGCATGGCTTGATGTAAAGTTTACTAGTGATAAAAAATACAACACAAAAGCGCTGGCTCTCATTATGGCAAATTTATGTATTGTCAAAAATTGGCTTCCATTATGGCAAATTTATGGCACGCCAATGGCAAACCAATGGAAGGAGTGAAAATTCATTTCTCAACTAATTATGACTATTGAGAATTAGGGTTAAAACTGGCTCCCATTATGGCACGCTAATGGCATGGGTATTGCACAATGCCTTGCTTGATTACAGTGGTAGACCTTAACTTACTATTTTAACCAAAAATACGTAATTACCCGGAGATGGAGTTGAAATAAATTTTGTTAGTATCAAATTATACAGATAAACTTCCCAAAAATTGAGTCAAGGTTATTTGATTTTGCCTTTAATCTTACATGACATCACCGAGCGCAAGCAGGCGAAGCTGCTTTTAGACAGAAGCCTTGAAGAAAATACTAGCCGTGTTTCGAGTTTATTCGTTGTCTAGCGTGGATCTGGGTAATTATGACGGGTGGTATCTTTTTTTTGTGGTCTCCCATTAGAACGTCTCAATATGGAGCTTGAACGCCAGGTACAAGAGCGAATCGTTCAGTTGCAGCAAGCACTGGACTTTGAAGTAAGACTCAAACGGATCACTGAGCAAATTCGCAACAGTCTGGACGAAAGTCAGATATTGCAAGTGGTTGTGCAGGAATTAACCCTGGTGCTAGGTACAATCTGCTGCCATACAGCTTCCTATAACCTCGAATTTGCCACTTCCACTGTCCGTTATCAATACACAATCTCTGAATATGAAACTATTGCCTCGTCACTTTCATCTGTTGGTCAAGTAGTTTTCATGAACGCTTTCCCTGAAGTGTACCGTCAGCTTCTGCAAGGTGAGCATTTCCAATTCTGTGAAATAGATGTCAGCACGGTTCCCAAGCCGTTGGCAATTTTGGCTTGCCCGATTATTGATAATCAAGCCATTTTAGGAGACCTCTGGCTATTCAAACAGAAAACGGATGCCTTTAATGAGCTAGAAATCGGGCTGGTGCAACAGGTCGCAAATCAATGTGCTTTTGCTATTCGTCAAGCGCGTTTTTATCAGGCATCTCAACAGCAAATTGAGGAACTTGAACGATTAAATCATCTCAAAGATGATTTCGTAAGTACAGTTTCACATGAGTTACGCACACCCATGACTAACATGAGAATGGCGATTGAGATGTTAGAAGGTATTTTGAAACAATCACAGACACTTGAAGCTAAACACAGTAGTGCCACTCGCTATCTGCGAATTTTACGAGATGAGTGCCAGCGAGAAATGAGTCTGATTAATGACCTGCTGGATTTAACTCGTCTTGATATCAACACCGAACCATTAATGCTGACTACCAACAATCTTAGTGCATGGATTCTTCAGATTCTTGAACCTTTTGAAGAACGATTTCGTACTCAGCAGCAACAACTGCACATAGATATTCCGACTGAAATACCTGCCTTAACTACTGATTTCTTCCAATTAGAGGGTATTCTGGTGGAGCTATTCAACAATGCCTACAAATATACTCCTGCCAACGAAACTATTGCAGTATTACTACGTGCCACACCGTCAGCTTTGCGATTAAGCGTGAGCAATTCTGGTGTAGAAATTTCGACAGATGAACTTTCTCATCTCTTCGATAAATTCTACCGCATTCCCAGTCATAACTCTTGGAAGCATAAAGGAACAGGATTGGGGCTGGCATTGCTTCGTAAGCGAGTGGAAAAACTCCAAAGCACCATTATTGTATCTAGCGAGCAGAAGTGGATCACCTTTACACTGCAAATTCCTTGGAGCATAGAGCAGGATTAAACGGTTTAACAAGTGGTGGGGGTTTAAGTAAGTTATGCGGTAAACTGACAACGGCTTACCGCGATCAAGTTAAATTACCTGGTAAATATTTCGTCATGCTTTCAGCCCGACGGAGAATTCCAGCGCTCCTGCGTAACTGGCGACGAGCTTTAGCTATTTCTAAAACCTGTTGCATCATCTGCTCGTTTTGTGAACAAGCTAAAAAAGCAGCTTCTAAAAAAGTTTCTTTAGTAATACTCTCATTCGTACAAAGATATTTTAATCCTTTATCTACAGTATCTTCAACCCGTAAAGTGAAGGATACGAGGTTTTGAGGAGCCTCAGTTCCTAGCGTAGGCTTGGGATTTTCAGCTTGGATTACTTCTTCTAATTTTTCTTCTCTTTGGTCTAATGATAAGTCATCATCTGTTGTCAAATTATCATTAACTGCCAAATTCTCGTCAGCTTGCTTTCTGAAAAGCGAAGTTTCTCTTGGAGGAACAGTAGCTCGAACACGGGCTTTTAACCTACTGTTTGCGTCAAGGGGTTGTTCTTGTTCTTCAACCATTTTCTTTCTAGTACCTCAATAAGTTTGTTAAAAGGCAACTCCAAATTAGAGTGACCTAGTTCTTCTAAAGTTCGTCCAGTGTCAATCGCCTGTTTGTATCGTTCACTTTCTAAAATAGAAGGAAATACATCAAGCCCTTGTCCAACCTCATGCATATCCTGGATACTTGCTTCACTGCGTTTGGCTTGGGTACGGCCCACCCACCTGTCACGAAAGGGTAAAATTCCTAGAATCGCTCCTTCAAAAGCATCTACAGATTTGAGTTCTTCTACCAAATTCAAAGTACGCATTAGAGAGTGTAGTCCTTTTGATGAGGCTTCGACTGGTATTAATAACTCGTCAGCTGCAACTACTGTAGTTAAACAAATTTGAGTTCGCTGTGGTGGAGAATCGACCAAGCAAACGTCAAATGTATCAGATACCTCTTTCAATCGCTTTTTCAAAACCAGTTCACCCATCGCTGTAGTGGACAAATAATCTTGAATAGTCTCTAACCCATCATCTGAAGGAATTAGCCATAGATTTGAATAATTCGATTCGTAAATACCATCAAAAATACTGACCTGTTTTTTTAAAACCTCCAACAGAGTAGGTTGATTAAGTTCTACCTCATGCCCTAAATAAAAGGTCAAGCTTGATTGAGGGTCTGCGTCAACCATTAAAACCTTGTACTTTTTTTTAGCTAAAGCTCTAGCTAAGAAAAAGGAGCTAGTAGTTTTGCCCTGTCCTCCAGCAAGTGATGCAGCAGTGATTATTAACACCTAAACCTCCTTTTCTCAAAATCAGTACCATTTACAACAATTTAATAATTAATGCAACTAAACACTAATGCAACAAAACAACAATACAACAAACCATTATATAAACAAGGCAATAATAGGACAAGTTAACAAAATTACACCATTTAAGTAGATAGAACTAATAATTTAGGTTGCCAGACAACTGCATAACCCCTTTCTAGCAAACAGTACAGCTTTTATAGAGCTAACCCAGATTGTCTGTCATACGGTATAAAATATTTTATTCATACTGTAGTGTTAATGCAACAAAATAACAATGCAACAAACTACCACATAAACAAAGTAGTAATACAACAAGCTAACAAAATCACATTGCTTAGGAAATACAACGAATATTTAGACTGCTCCTTAGATGCATAACTTTTTGCTCATAAAGAATATCTTTTTTTACCACTAGTATTACGCTTTCGTGAATTGGCTATTTATTGGATAAGGGGGAAAGGGAAAGATTTTAACCCCTCACCCTTTAAAATGAACCCTTTTCCCAGCCCTAACCCAACAATTTTGGGTTGCCAGACTACTAGGCTAGATTTGTTAAATTATTGTATAGATAAAACATTAATGCAACATTTCAACAATGCAACATTGTAATAAAGCATTAACTTAACAAGTAAACAATGTAGTCAAAGAATATATAGATTCCGTAAGTACTGAAGATAGGATGAGATACGCCAACCTAAATCACAGCAGCGTCAATCGCTATTTCACCATTAGTAGCAGGATTAAGTTAGAAGCTGATAACGTCCTCGTCTCTTTATTGGGTTACGGGTTAATGAAAAGATTTCAAAATTTAAACGATAAGGCACATATACCCCATATAGGTGCTATATGTACCCCAAATATAGTTTTAAAAATTTATCAAGTTCTAGCACCTATATATACCCCATATAGCTGATGTATAGGGTACATTTCAAACATTTAAATTTTGTACCCTACTTGACCCCTAACGATGTAGTAATAGCATCATGAGTTCTGTTGCCGCACCATTAATAAAAACTGCAATTGTTGTGTAATCTCTTTGAGCCTGCGTAAATCTCCTTGAGTAACCGCTTTTTGATATTCAGCAAAGAATGCTTCGTATTGCTGATCCAAGATCACGTTGGCTGCCTCAGAAGAATCTTTTGCTTGCTGCTATTTATTTTTTTCCAGCCATAGGTCGGCCACTTTTTTAAAATCTTGATAGCTAAAATCTTCTTCATTCATAGTTAAGAAGCTTACTCCTCCTCACCTTGATCTTCCTCCTCCTCTTCCTCGTATTCATAATCTGCATAATCCTTCCCATGCTGCTCATACCACAGACGTTCTTCTTTAATAGCCGCCTCTCGCTGTATCCTTTTCCGCTCTGCCATCTCTGCTTCTAGGCGTTCTTGCTCTAATTTCTCCTTCTCAATTCTTTCTTTCAAAAGCCTTTCTCGTTCTTGGGTTTCTTGTTCTATCCTTTCACTCTCAAGTCTGATTAATCGTTGCTCAACTCGTCCACAGTAAAAATCTAATGCTTTACCCGTCGCCGCTCCGGTAACTGTACCACCCGCTAGAAAGATGAGTCCGGTTTTCCAGCCTTCAATCGGCCCACCGCTCCACTGCAAACTTTTTTGGTTAAACCATACCAGCACAGAGAAGACGGAAATTCCAACTACCGTATTGATCAGCGCAAAAATTCTTGGTGTCATCTCAGTCTGTCGCAGGATTAGCCACTGCCCCAGCCAGAGTATTGCACCAAAAATCACCGCAGCGATCGCACTCATGACAATATGATCTGGATATCTGAACGGATCTAATGCCATGTTAATGATCAATGGCACAAATATCAGCAGACAGAGCAAAAAGCCAATTAATAAGCCAACGACGCTTATCCCTATTTTGTCACTCTGGCAATAGTATAATAGAGTACAAATGCTAGAACCAAGACACAGAGTATGGTACAGCCCCGTCCAGCCGCACCAACAGTCAAATTCGTGGACGAATA
>NZ_JACJSI010000190.1 GCF_014698065.1 Nostoc flagelliforme FACHB-838 | reverse complement strand
TCAAATTGCTACGGTATGCTTTAGTCATTTGCTCACAAGGTGCTGGTTTCTACAAATCTCAGCATAAGCTTTGTGAGCTTTCTTACAACATTACCCTACTTTTAAAACATCCTCTTAGATGGTGTTTTTCGCTCCGAATGTTATGTGTCTGCAATTGATTGGAGTTCCCTGAAAGTCCCACCTTCCCAACTGGTAAAAATTCAAAATGATGACGGTAGCCGTGTGATTCTCAGAGGTAATATCGTTCCAGTAACATTTCCTCGATTCGGTGAGTTTGGGAATTTGAGAGTAAAATAAGCTTTCTATGCCGCGACAAATGTCCCAGCAAAAGGTACTTTTATGGCACTAAAAGACAATGACATTCGTTGTATCACAACTCCTTGCTTCTCCACAGATAATCTGGTTCTAAATAAGCCGAAGATTTCTCAAGTTTCGTCAATCGATTTGAGTCAAACGAGTGCAACACAAAAACAACTTGACGCAGCAACAAGCGAAATTTTTGGTAAAGGTTTGATTGCTGTAGGTAAAACTGAGGTAGTAGAAAACGTAGATCCAATCAAGAGAGATACTAAGTTTGTAGCTACACAATTTTATCTGAGAGTGGAAGCGAACTAAAAAAATAAGGTTATTTTTGCCACTGGCTCATCTTGAAACTGTGCGATCGCCTATAGCAGTATGAATGGGGAAAGCTCAACTAAAATCAGAGTCAGAGGGCAGGTGTGGGCAGAAGTTTGAGGGGAAGAATACTATTTATTGCATAGCGCTATAAAAGATCAGACTTCTCTACCCAATCAGAAAACCCGTAACTGATTGGGCAGAAATTTTTCAACTTTAACTGGCTAAAGATTTACCAGTTCTGGATAATAACTTACCTAGTCTCTGAAGCGGGCCTTTAAAGCCTCTTTTGGCTTCTTGTCCTACAGTAGTTGTCTGTTCTCCTAGCTTTTCTAAGATAGGGCTAATGTCGGATGGTTTAGGATTTTTGTGCTTTAAGACTTGTTTAAGTTGTTTCAACCCATTAGCAATCTCTTGCAAGCTTTCGCTATCTGATTTATGTAGCAAATTGTACCATTTGTCAACAGAGCCTAATGCTACGTCAGTTTCGACTTGAGTTAAATCTTCTTCCAAAGTTTCGATCACAGAGTCGATTTCTTCAATCTCTTCATGCTCTTCAGCTTTAGCTAAAGAGTTCCCGACTTTAGTTAATTGTTTGCCCAATCTCCGCACAGGAGTTCTAATCTCTTTTTCTGCATCAGATGCAAAGTTAGCTGTTTGCTCACCGATTTCTATCAGCACTTCGCTAATTTCATGTCCGGTAGCCTTATTGCTCTTGAGATGCTGTTTAAGTTGTTTTAATTGATTAGCAATTTCTTTGGCTTCTGGTTCTTTAGCCTTGTGCAAGAAGTTATACCATTCATCAATTAAGCTGGTAGCATCTTCACTTGATAATGTAGACAAATCTCCACTTAGAGTAGATTGTAATTCTTCTAGCTTTTGCTGCCAATCACCATTGATTTTTGCATCTGCTCCATTTGTTTGAGATGCTTTGTTAGTAGCTTCTTGATTATTTGCACTGTGCTTGCTTTGGTTTTCTGTTTTGCTTGTCATGAGGAAATTTGATTGCAATAACTTTACAAAAATACAAGTATCAGTTTAGAAACCTAATTCTGTAATTCCCTCGGTCTTAGGTGCAATAATAAATACTAAATATTTAAATAATTTGACAGATGGTTTTTGGACAGTAGCTGACTAAGCAGTCAAGCAAGCCTTGGAGAAAACCATTGATTAGCGATGCCTGCGGTGTTCTCGTTGCCATCGCTAATCAAACTCAGGGGCAGATAGAACAGCGTTATTCTGCTACGTTGTTAGTTGAAAATTCAGTTTCGGGTGGAGAAGTCAAAATAGTTGATGAGGGTGAAAGTTCCGCCGCGCCCGTGCCAAATCCTGAAAAATGGTCGCGTGAGGCGATTGTAGCGAGGTCAAATATGCGACCTGTAAGAAGGGAAAAACTGAATCGAGTGGCGAATTCAGGGGAAAATCCGGGTTTTGACTTTTTGCAAGAGTGTTGGAATGATGACCCTGCTTTGCAAATAGCGATCAAGAAATTGCTGGTGAAGTTTCCACAGTGGGGGATTGCGATTGTGGATGGGGTGCTAAGGTGTTAGCTAAGTTCTTGGAGCAGAGAATTATGTGGGTTGAGGAGAAATTGTTTAGTTGAAATAGATAAGTAATAAACTAAGCCGTATTGTTACTGAGGTTCTTATGTTTTTACTAAGGCAGACTTGGCATAAGTGTACTTTACTAGATGCGGAGTAAGAATAGATGATTTCTGAGGTACTGAAGCCGAATATACAGGACTTGCAGAAAGATATTATTGATCTCCTAGAGCAAGTCAGGTGAAAGTTCCGTCGCACCCGTCACTGAAAAATGGTCGCGTGAGGCGATTGTTGCGCGGTCAAATATGCGACCTGTAAGAAGGGAAAAACTGAATCGAGCGGCGAATTCGGGGCAGAATCCGGGTTTTGACTTCTTGCAAGAGTGTTGGAGTGATGACCCTGCTTTGCAGATTGTCGTTAAAAAACTATTGGTGAAATATCCGCAGTGGGGAATTGCTTGTATGGATGGGTTGCTGGCTGATTGGAATCGGTAGCGATTACCATTCATGTTGTGGTTTCATGCAATGTTTACGACAACCCTTTGAGCGATTGCACTTAAACTACTAGCATATTTCAGCAACCGTTCCCACTCCCAACGCCATGCCGTCTCTACCAAAATTTCCTTGCCGTTGTTAAATTGGATGAATTCTTGTCCATGTGCTGGCGATATTACAGGGAGTCATATATACACTCCTTGGGTGAGGCAGTGGAGATTGGAGAGATGATGTAAGTGGTATCAAATTATTGAAACCTGTAAATGAATTATAATTTTAAATCTTCTGACACTTCTGACAGATTTTCGTAACATTATTGCTCATCACATGAATGCGACCGCCATGAGCTTGGACAATTTGTTGAGCGATCGCCAATCCCAAACCAAATCCGCCGCTTTCTATTGCCCGTTCTGTATCAACTCGGTAGGAGCGATTGAAAATGTAAGGTAAATCTGCCTCTGGAATTCCAATTCCAGTATTGATGACCTGAATTATTACCCGATCTGGGTGAGGTTCTAAGCGTAACTAGACAGTTCCAGCAGACGGAGTGTATTTGCAGGCGTTGTTAAGCAAGTTTTCAACAGCTTGCCGCAACAAATCGGGGTCAGCCCACAACTCAATGGGTTGTTTTGGTAAATGGCTGATCAATTGGAGCGAGACTTTTGCAGCTTGAGTATTGTAAATGTCATAGATTGCAGGTTTGAGCGATTAGCATTGCAGGTCGCTACACATAACCCAGTTCAAAGCGTGGTTTCTTCCCAGTAAGGCGGATTACCAAATTGTTTAATTAAAAAATCGATGAAGGTTTTGACCCGCAGCGAATTTCTCCGATTTGGCAAATAAAGCGCATAAATGCCCATATCTACACTGATTTGGGGATACACTTGAAAATCACTCAGTACCGCTTGCAAACTTCCTTTGCGGATGTCTTCACCAATTAACCAAGTTGGCATCAAAATCAAACCCGTACCATCCAAACAAACTTGGCGGAGTACCTCAGAATTATTTGATATTAAGGAACCACTCACTTTAACCTCACAAAATTCAGTGTCTCGTTTGAACCGCCAGATATCGTACCCCATGAAATAGGTAAACAATAGACAGTTGTGATGTACTAAATCGTCTGGATGTTTCGGTTTACCATGCTGTTGAAAATACGTTGAACTGCCGCAGACGAGGCGTGTATACGAGGCAATTTTATGCAAAATTAGATTTGCCCCAGACCTGTCGAGGTTTCCGATGCGAATTACAATGTCTAACTCTTCTTCCACTAGATTAGACAATCCATCGCTTAATCTCAAATCTAACGTTACTTCTGGATACTGAATCAGAAAATCATTGACGATAGGTGCGATATGCAGTCTTCCAAAGGCAACTGGTATATTAACTTTCAATAATCCGCGTGGAATATCCTGCTCCATCACACACAAGTTCGCTTCCTCCACATCTTGCAGAATACGAACTGCCTTATCGTAATATTTACGTCCTTGCGCTGTCAGGGTAACGCTGCGAGTTGAGCGGTTGAGTAATTGGGTGTTAAGCATTTCTTCTAGAGCATTTACCTGACGAGTCACGGAAGAAACTGCCATCTGCATTTGTCGTGCAGCTTCAGAAAATCCGTCAGTTTCTACCACTTTGACGAAAGCACGCATCGCTGCAAACTGATCCATCGACTTTCCTAGATTTTCATCGTTGCATCAAACGCAAAGGTCTTAAGCGTAGTAGCTATATTATCATTCTTTATGAATAGAGTTATCGTTAAAAGGTCAGGAATTAATGGAAAGAAACCCGTGACCTTAACAATTGAAATCACTTCAGACTTTATCTGTCCTTGGTGTTTAGTAGTAGATAAAAGACTCAATCGAGCAATTGAGCAACTAAAAACTCCTATTGAGATTAAACGCCTTTGGTATCCGTTTGAGTTAAACCCAACTATGCCAGAAGCAGGCATAGATCGTAAAACCTATCGTTCTAACAAATTTGGTAGTTGGGAATATTCACAAGCATTAGATGCTCAAACAATGCAGGCAGCTATAGGTGACGGCATTGAATTTCGCTATGACTTAATGCAGGTTACTCCAAATACTCTAAAGGCTCATCGCTTGAGTTGGTTTGCCGAGCAGGAAGGCAAAGTGACGGAAATGGTTGAGCGAATTTTGAACGCTTACTTTACGCAAGGACAAGATATTACCAATGTCGAAACCCTAGCTAAACTTGCTAAGGAAGTTGGGTTAGACGCTGACAAAGTTAGAGCATTTCTAAATTCTACTGAAGGTGTTGAGGAAGTAAAAGCATTAGAGGAGCAAGCAGCAAGCCGAAATATACGGGGTGTACCGTCAATCAAAATTGGTCGAGAAACGATTGTTGGCGCACAGAGTGTTGATGTTTTTTTAGCAGCTTTGCAAATTGCAGTGAATGAACTAGAAGTCGCATAACAAGATACAGGAGGTTCAATGACTATAAAAGCAACAGGCAATCGGGCAATTGTTATTGGTGGATCGCTTGGCGGTTTATTTACCGGAATCATATTGCGCTCTATTGGTTGGGATGTAGATATTTACGAACGCTCCGATCACAATCTTGATAGTCGCGGTGGTGGCATTGTACTGCAAAGCGATGTTGTTGAAGCATTCCAACGCGCGGGTATCTCTACTCAATCGCTGGGTGTAGTAGCGCACGAACGTTATTATCTAAACTCCGATGGCAATATTGACCAACCAATGCCGATGCGTCAAATGCTGACCTCTTGGAATTTGCTTTATAGTTCTATGCGTCGGCATTTTCCCTCGAAGCATTATCATTACGGGAAATACTTAACTGATATTCAGCAAAACGGCGAACAGGTTACAGCAATCTTTGCAGATGGAACTGATGATACGGCAGATTTATTGATTGGTGCAGATGGTCCAAATTCGACTGTACGGCAACACTTTCTACCAGATGCTCATTATCGTTATGCTGGATATGTTGCCTATCGGGGATTAGTCAATGAAAATGAACTAGAATCAGAGGCGGCTGCTTTGTTTACAGAGCGATTTGTATTTTATCAATTCCCAAACTCTCACATCCTTCAATATGTAATTCCTGGTGAGCGCGAATCTTTAGTGCCTGGAGAACGCCGTTTTAACTGGGTTTGGTATGTTAATTACGATGAAACAACAGAACTACCTCGCATTTTGACAGACAAGGATGGCAAACGTCGAGATTATTCTATTCCACCCGGAACGATCGCACCATCCGTTGAGCAAGAGATGCGTTTTTATGCCAATACCTTACTCGCTCCTCCATTTCAGAAACTTGTTGCCGCAACCCAAGCGCCGTTTGTTCAAGCAATTTTGGATTTGGGAGTGCCACAAATGACCTTTGGACGGGTGGCGCTAGTTGGCGATGCTGCCTTTATTCCCCGTCCCCATACGGCAGCAAGTACCGCAAAAGCGGCGGCAAATGCGATTTCTCTAGCAGATGCCCTAGTTAAGTACAACCACAATGTTACTAAAGCTCTGCCAGCTTGGCAGCCAAGTCAATTAGCTTATGGCAGACAACTTATGGCATCCGGTCAGCAAATGGGCGAACGCTCTCAGTTTAGTTATGGCACAAGTCGATTTGGTGAAAATTTAGATACTCTGCAACAAAAAGCATAGAGTAATAGGTTAGAAACCATGAGAGAATCTTCCAAGCTTTATTTAAACTACTTCAGGAAACTAAAATGCTGCAATCGGAGAATACAAAACAAGTTCCGTTGATGAGTTTGAACCGTTTTGAAGCATTTAGTGACGGTGTATTTGCGATCGCTGTAACTTTACTTGTGATTGAAATTAAAGTACCTGACCTATCGCAAGCAACCTCCTCTGAAGCAATTACCAAACTTCTCCAAGTATTACCCCACGTTCTAAGTTATGCCACCAGTTTTATTGTGATTGGCGTAATTTGGATTAATCATCACGCGCTCTTTCATTTTATCAAAAGAGTCGATCGCCCTATCTTAGTAATCAATTTACTATTATTGATGTGCGTTGCTTTTATCCCTTATTCTACGGCGCTTATTGGTGAGTATGGAGCATCGTTACCCGTCGTTGTTTTTTATGGGCTTTCGTTAGCAATTACTGGATTTGCTTACAACGCGCTCTGGTTTTATGTTGTCCGTCGCTACATCAAGACTGAAAAACTCATTCACCAAAAAGTTGTTCAAAAAGCAACTATTTGGACTCTTAACTATCCAATTTCTTATCTTGTTGCCGCAGGTTTGGCTTTTATTAGCATCAACTTGAGCATCCTACTTTACGCGCTCATTCCCTCGTTTTATCTTCTGCCAGGAATTATTGACAAGCAATTGATGGAACAAGTCTGAAGCAACCAGACAGACTTGTTCCCAGTGCCTATCGAGGAATTAGCACTGTATCAATAATATGAATCACGCCATTATCTGCTTCGACATCTGGTGTAACAACTGTAGCTTCATTTACCTTGACACCATTGGAGGCATCAATTTTCACCGTTGAACCTTCTGTTGTAGTTGCTGATTCAAGTTTCACTACATCGGCTGCCATTACTTTGCCAGATACGACATGGTACTCTAATACCTTTCTTAATTGAATGACATCTTCTAATAGTGACTCAACAGTTCCTGATGGCAGCTTTGAAAAAGCCTCATCGGTTGGTGCAAAGACGGTAAATGGTCCTGTGCCCTTAAGTGCTGTATCAAGACCAGCAGTAGTAATAGCCATTACTAAAGTGCTGAAAGTACCTGCATTAATTGCAGTATCTACGATATCAGGCGTAAATTTTCGCGTTAGTTAGATAAACAGTAGCGTATTCGCTCAACGAGTCGCCCTCCTAACTCTATAGTGAAATAGCTTAAAAACCTAGTTATCCTAAAAATTTTGCTACTTGTTCGCACAAGGCGCTCTCATCTATCTACTACATTCAAGAGTAGTTCAACAAACAAGCTTATAGTTTAGAAAAGATAATCCCAGGAAACTGAAATGACTCAACTAAAAAATTTGGATTCTTCCCAAGTAAATCAAAAGAAAGTACGGCTTTACGGTCAACCAGACTCAGCACAAGCCTATGAAATTCGCGATTTTCTTAACCGTACTGTTGTTGAATTTGATTGGGTTGCACTCACTTGTGATGCTGATTGCAACAGAGAACTGGGATTGCCATCTCTAAGCAACGTTCGATTGCCAGTGGTTGAATTGCCTGATAAAACACAGTTATTTGCTCCCACCATTCACGAAATTGCTCAACATTTGGGGTGGGTAACGCAACCAAAATTTAAAGAATACGATGTATCAATTTATGGTGCAGGTCCGGCGGGGTTAAGCGCTGCGGTTTATGCTGCTTCCGAGGGTTTGCGTACAGTTTTAGTTGAGCGTCATGCTGTGGGAGGGCAAGCTGGCATGAGTTCTCTAATTGAGAACTACATGGGCTTTCCTGAAGGAATTAGCGGTGCTAATTTAGCCGAACGCGCGCGGCAGCAGGCTGTTAAGTTTGGCATAGAGCTTCTACTATTACGTGAGGGAATAAAATCGGAATTTAAGAATAATCGGATCTATACAGATATGGCAGATGGCAGCAAAATGATCGCACGAGCAAATATTTGTGCAACTGGTGTAGAATATCGGCGGCTGAATTTGCCCAACGAAGACCAATTTTTAAAAGTCGGATTGTTCTACGGTGCGGGTGCAAGCGAAGCACCAATGTGTCAAGATGAACACGTTTTTATCGTTGGTGGCGGTAACTCCGCAGGTCAAGCCGCTATGTATTTCTCTCGCTATGCACGGAAAGTAACAATTTTAGTGCGCGGCAATAATTTGGCAGCAACCTTGTCGCATTATCTAATTAACCGGATTACAAATACTAGCAATATTGAGGTGCTGTTTCAATCTCAAGTTACTAAGTTAATTGGCGATACATCGCTGCGGCAAATTGAAATTACTAATTGTAGTGACGGAGGAGTGCAGCAAATCGATACGGGGCGACTATTTGTTTGCATTGGTGGTGCGCCAAATACTGAATGGGCAAAAGATACTAATATTATCCGCGATCGCTCAGGTTATTTAATTACTGGCTCAGACTTACTTAAAGATGGTCGTTCACCTCAGTGCTGGACTCTAGAACGCGATCCTTTTTTCCTAGAAACGAGTGTTCCAGGTTCCTTTGCTGCGGGTGATGTCCGGCACGGTTCTGTAAAGCGTGTGGCTTCAGCCGTTGGCGAAGGTGCGATGGCTGTGACTTTTGCTCACAAATATTTAGAGGAAACAGCTTAAGTTGCGTTGAGATTAAAACGCTTGTTAGATATTTGATTGCGTTCAACAACGCCCAGTAGCGCATAATGCGACAAGCGTGCTAACCGCAAGCATCGGCACTGTATAACAGTTTGTAAAACAGTAGTATTTTCGAGCAGTCCTGTTTACAAGTAATCCTAATTTAATAGAACTGTTTTGCTAATAAATACAACAGTTCCAACAAGTTCAATTACTGTTCATTCAATCAATTTGTTGAGGATATATGACTACCAAAGTTGAAATTTATACGAGTAAAAGTTGCTCATACTGCCGTCAAGCCAAAGCTTTATTAAAAGAAAAAGGCGTTGAGTTTATTGAATACAGCATTGATGGAGATAAGATAGCACGCTCTGCTATGGCAGAGCGTGCCAACGGTCGATATTCCGTACCTCAAATTTTTGTCAACGATCGACCTATTGGTGGTTGTGATGACCTGTATGAATTGGACGACCTGGGCAGGCTTGAGCAATTTCTACAAGTAGATTTATAAGCAAAAGTCCGTATATTCTTGCACCAATTCTCAACTAGGCATGGTTAGTTACTAAATCAGAGTCTTCATTGTATACTTACTACTACCCGGATTTCTGCCTGATGAATCTGATTACTTAAACTCGCCACCAAAAGAAGCACTCCCAAGAAAGCTAGAAAAAGTAAACAGCATCCAACCGAAACAAATATGCTTTTGGGTTTGCCAATCGTATCTATCTTCTATCGTCGGGATTATGTTAGCTTCAACGATTCCTAATCTCCAATAGCCCAACGCACTGATGCCGAACAACATAGCGCTGACGATAGATAATTTAGCGATGACTTTGAAAATGCAATGGCTTAAAGTAGGCGATGTCATACGAATAAACCCAGAGGACAAACAAGTAATTAAGCTAAAAGTCAGTTAGAAATATCCCCCAGCACATACTGCACTGGGGGATATTTAACTTCTATTTTTTTTATTTAGCCAAAAGCTAATTGCTTGGCATACTCTTGTGCCTCATCTCCAGATAAAGGCTGAAAATTTTTAATTAACACTGCTGCATGAGTTCCTTCGGCGCTAAAAAGCAGTGAATAGCAATAAGGTTCAGGTAGTCCTGGCTCTTTCATTTCTGCTATCCACAACCAACTTAATTCTTCGTCCTCTTCAGATGAATAATCGTAATGTAGTGTTGCTGTGTTAGACATTTTTTTTGCTCCTATTTTTATCAAAAGCTTACATCCGGGCTTTTAAAATTACAAATGTCGCCAGAAGTTCTTGCTGATAGTCTTGAGGCTGATTACCTTGGGTTCTGTTGTTGCTTCAGGGGCATGACCAACAGCCACCGTAGCAACTTGTGGTGCAGGTATCGTTAACAAAGAATTGAGTAATTCTTGCTGATAGTCAATATCTGCTACTGTGCGGTAAACTCTGTGATAATTTATCTGCATCCCCAAAGGTGTTGGGACGATTTTCAGATATTCATTAAGAGCAGATATGTAGGTATCACCAAAATTATGGAGAGCAACAGCCGGACGGAGAATATTCAACAATTGAATAGCTCGTCTAATGTCTGCAACACTGCGGCTAGCATCAATCTCTGGCTGGCTTTCGCTATAACCTTTGGCTTTTTTTTCTGCTACCAAATTGTTGAATTTGCTAACGGCTCTTTGATAACTGACTAATTGGTGAACTTTGGTTTGCGCTTGATAACCGACTATGCCCCACTGCACTGTTAAATTACCATCTTCGACTTTGGCAGACCAGAATTTATTACTGTTCTGGATAGCATCAACAAAGACTAGATAAATTTCCATGTTTTTGAACTCCAATACTCGCTGACTATTAGGCATTGCTTCATCTGAGATAGATACATTGAAGGCGATCGCTACAACCCTTCAAGTAGAGATCGCCAACTTTTCGTGATTATCAAATTAATTTTTTACTAGATACGATAAGGTTTTGAAACTGGGGTATCTAAAAAGTCAAATCCGTTCTGATCAAGCCACTCTCTTGAAATTTCGCTAGGATGATTAGCTATAAAACTACAAGCATCATCTAAAGAACTAAATAATTTTGTACAGATTGTAGGATGCTTGAAATCGCCAATCCCAATTAAATGGTTTTCGTCGTAATTTGTTAAATATATTCGTACTACATTCTGTGGGTAGCAATGCCAGTTTTCAGGATCAGAAACTACAGATATTGAGTTTGTAGGCATTGGCAATTCATGATGTATTTTACTATTAGGAAATTCTGCCTGATGTCTAGCTAAATATTCATGAATGTTAAGTCTGCTCATATTTTTCTTGCTTTGTAAGGATTCTTGTATTTTAGTGATTGCGATCGCCCCCATAGAATCAGGAGACAATCGCTTTCTCATCAGTTCATATTGCGAAACTTAGCAGCACGCAAAGACTGAGTTTTCGCTGCAACCACAGGACTACTAGCTCGTCGTGCGGTGGATGCCCATACTTGCATTTTTTCAACCGCCGCCGCATCCTGAATTGCAAGTGGGGTAATGGTTTGACGACAGGTTTCGAGGTCAGCAAGCGTTACCTGCTGTGGTCTACCCTCATCGAATGCCAGCAGAGCAGCTTCCGAAGCAAGGGTTTCCAGTTCTGCTCCTGAAAACTTCGCGGTATTAGCTGCGATCGCTTCGAGATATTCGGATTCCAGGTGAATGCCAAAGCGTTGTAGATGAATCCCCAGAAT
>NZ_JACJSI010000019.1 GCF_014698065.1 Nostoc flagelliforme FACHB-838 | reverse complement strand
TTGTAAATTCTCTTTCTGTAATTTACTTAAGTATCCTTTGGCTGGCATAGCAGTAAGTCCACGAGTTTATTTAATTTACATTTTATGCAAATTAGATGTGGAACAGCTTATTTCCGTCCCAGAAGTTTATCTCCTTGAGAGAGAAACCGGCATTAATGCCTTTGCTGCCGGATTTACGCCCAATGATGCTGTAATTGGAGTTACCCGTGGAACATTGCAACACCTGAACAGAGATGAACTACAAGGAGTCATCGGCCACGAATTCAGTCATATTCTCAATGGAGATATGCGGCTGAATCTACGTTTGGTGGGACTACTCCACGGCATTTTGTTCATTTACTTAACCGGGGAATTGCTCTGGCGGATTCGTGGTAGCTTCCGTTTAGGAAAGGAAGACAAGGGTTTACCTATTTGGGCTTTTGGTTTGGCACTGATGGCAATTGGCGGTATCGGATTACTTTGCGGACGCCTGATTAAAGCCGCCGTCTCTCGCCAACGGGAATTTCTCGCCGATGCTTCAGCTGTACAGTTCACTCGCAACCCCAACGGGCTTACCGGAGTCTTCCAAAAACTCCAACAGATGGATTCACGTTTGATTGCGCCGGGTGCAGAAGCCGCTAGCCACATGTTTTTTGGCAATGCTCTCAACCCCTCTTTCTGGGAAAATATGTTTTCTACCCACCCACCCTTAGCAGAACGTATCCGCCGTGTTGGAGGTTTAAACGTCAGCAATTTAGCAGCAATGCCATCTCGCAATCAAGTGCGTTCCCCCTCCCAAGAATTTCTAAGAATGAGCTTTGCTGGTGGTTCCAGCCCCACGCCAGAACAGGTTGTAAACCAGGTGGGAAGCGTCACGCCAGAGCATTTTGCCCATGCTGAAGCGCTGTTATCGCAATTACCAGAATCCCTGCGTTTGGGTGCGCGGGAGCAGGAAAGTGCAATGGCGATCGCTTTTGCGCTAACGTTAGATACAGAAAATCTCCAGATCCAAGAACGTCAAATTGCTTGGTTACGCGAGGTGCAGCCTGCTGATTTGGTAGACAAAACCCTGGAATTGAGCAGCGAAATTAGCCAGTTAGATCCCAAAATTCGCTTGCCACTTGTGGATTTAGCAGTACCCGTATTGCGTCAAAATTCTGCCAAGGAATGCCAAAGGCTGTGCAAATGCGTCCACGGTTTAGTTGTAGCTACCGGAAGTTTATCACTATGGCATTTTGTGTTGCAGTTAATACTGTGGCATCGCCTCCAACCTAGTATAAATCCCACCTCGGTTACAACGGTAGAATTCACCTCTATCGAAGAGATTTGGCCAGATAGTCTATTAGTACTGTCCGTCATTGCCCGCGTCGGACACTACCAACCAGATGCGTCCACCGAAGACATCGCCTATGCTTTTCGTTCTGGAGTTTTTCGACTTCCCAAAGCCGGAGAGCAAGAAAAACCAGACACGCCACTTACTTGTAATTTCACTGAGCTTAAGAAGAGTATTGATCGCCTCCGTCTTGCCAGTCCCAAACTCAAGCAGGCTATTGTTGATGCTTGCGCCCACACGGTACTATTAGATAACAAAGTTACTGCATCAGAAGCAGATTTACTCAGAGCGATCGCTATGACGCTAGACTGTCCCATTCCTCCATTTCTAAATTCTCAGTGTGGTGTTTCAAAACAGAAACAATCTTCTCCCAAGCGAAGTTAATTTAACGAGTGAGGCGCAATTATTTATAACTAAACAAATCAAGTCCGTTTTAGCGGACTTTTCCATTATTCTTCCTTATATTTACAAATGGCTGTTTGCCAGGACTATAATCCGTTGAATTTTTATTACATTTACAGGCAACAAATATTTTTTTAGAAAGGTATCATATTGTACAAAAAATATTTATACTGCCTAGAAGTATTAACTTGCTTAAAAAAGTTTAGACAAAATCCCAACATTTCAGAAATTTGATTGCTATATTAGATTAAATAACTATTCTGGCAAGGGTTGAAAAGTTGTGCGGAATGATTTACAGGGCTTGGAAATTAGTCATGATGAGCTGCAAAAGCTGACTAATTTGCCTGTCAATGAGGAACTTTTAATCATTACAAATCCTCTGAATAGATTAGCAAAAACATATATACAAAAACTTAAAAGCTCTGAAGGAGCAACTGTTGTATTTATGGGTTTATCTACATTTGTTTTTGTTTACATCTTCTTTGAGATAACTATTAAGTTTTTTATGACATGGATAACAATCCCATCTTGGATATTATTAATTTTATTAAGTCTTTGGGTTGGTGGACTTACGCAAACTATCTTATATTTTATTTGGAAAAGTAGAAGTAAACTTGTCAAAAAAAATATGACAAAATCTCTGCAAATTTTGTTAAATGAGGTAAATAGATATAATACTGTTATTAAAGTAATAAATATTAATGATCAAATAGAAGAAGCTGGTAATCCAGAAGTAGTTATAAAGAAAAGAGAGGGTGTTATCAAAGCCCTGAAACTTACCAAATCTGATTTAGTTCGCGCTTTAAAAACAGAAAGGATTTTGAGGGAAAATAAGAACTTTATTCTTAGTAATACAGAATTATTTGTCAATAATTTAGCAACTTTAACAGCCATGCAAGTAAATGAACAGGCTACTGAGCATGGAAGGTTACTCAATGAAGCATTACAAATTGCATTAGACGTACAACACGAAATGAAAAAATTGCAGACTCAGCGTTAAGATAGTTCGTAATTCGTAATTCGTAATTTGTAATTAAGTTTTGTAATGTAAATTTAGAAAGCACTCCTGAATTTACTCAGCACTCAGTAAGAGTTGGGGAAGGCGTAAATGCTCCTGATAAATGCATAGGCGGTTCTGGGTGGATTGGTTTCTAGCCTACTCGTTAGATATTAATGGCTTTTTCCATAATCTTTCCCACGGTTGCAATCCCCGGTCTAACATAAAGAATATTCGTAAAGCGATCGCTTATCCACATGGACTGGAAAGAAATTAGAGGGAACTGGGTAATCATTCCCCGAAATCCCATAGGTATCGTTCATTTTTTAGGAGGTGCATTTGTCGCCACTGCACCGCACATTACCTATCGCTGGTTACTTGAACAACTGGCAAGTAAAGGTTATGTTGTAATTGCTACGCCTTTTGTCAATACACTGGATCATACTGCGATCGCAAAATCTGTGCTGTTAAACTTTGACCGCACCCTCGAACGCCTACATGACTCTGGAGCATTACGCAAGCTTTACTTCCCCATCTACGGCATTGGTCACAGTATGGGCTGTAAACTTCACTTGTTGATTGGTAGCCTATTTGAAGTAGAACGCGCAGGTAATATTCTAATATCCTTTAACAACTATGCCGCTAAAGAAGCTATCCCTTTAGTAGAGCAGTTCAATTCTACTTTTGCCATCGAGTTTACTCCCTCACCGTTGGAAACTAACAAGCTTGTCCAAGAGCGTTACAATATCCGGCGCAATTTATTAATAAAATTCAGTAATGACACCATAGATCAATCGGCAGCTTTAACCAAAATCTTACAGGAACGTTTTGATGAGATGGTGACAACACAAACATTACCAGGAACTCATACAACACCTTTAGGTCAAGATATTAAATGGCAAACTGGAACATCTTTCACTCCCTTTGACGCTTTAGGGCAATGGTTCAAACAAGAAGCATACCGCGACTTGAATCAGCTAAAAAGCAATATCCTCTTGTGGCTAAATCCTCTGGCAGCACCATAATGTTTTATGACTATCAAACAGTTGTAAATTCGATAGGTAAATAGAAATGAGTTATAGCGCTTTTTAGTTGAGTCTAATAGACACCTAACGTCCAACCCCTTCCCGACAAAGGAAGGGGAGTAAGATTCCAAGCCTCTCTTCTAAAAGAAGAAAGGTTTGGAAAGAGGTTAAATTCTATTGCATACAAACAATAAGTGCTAAGTAGGTAGGCGAAAAAAGTTATAACTATGCCATTGCGAACGGAGCGAAGTAATCGCAAAGGTTTTGAGCGTTTTAGATTTGGTTACATAGTTAAGTTTATTTGTGCTTATCTACTTATAGTAGCATCCCTATATTGATACTACTAACTAATTAGCCCATATCTTATTTTTATTTTGTATTTTGACAGCAAATTATTAATGAGTCTTTGCAAAAACGTCCTATGTTTCAAATACTAATAATTGATGACGACTATTCAATAAAAATACTCCTCAAGAGGATGTTAGAAAAACAGGGTTATGAGGTAGTTACTGCCAGTAGCGGGGAGGAAGGAATAGAAAAAGCACTGGCTTACCATCCAGCACTAATTATTTGTGATTGGATCATGCCTGGTTTAACTGGCTTGGAAGTTTGCCACCGTATTAAGACAGATCCCCAATTTTTTACTACATTCTTTATTTTATTAACATCCTTAGATTCCGTTGCCGATTGCGTCAAAGGTCTAGATGCTGGTGCTGATGACTTTATTTCCAAACCTATTGAACACAATGAATTACAAGCACGGGTAAGAGCAGGATTACGTTTGCATCAGTTGAGTAGAGATTTGCAGGCTCAAAAGTTGCTTTTAGAAGCAGAAATGTCAGAAGCAGCAGAATATGTGCGATCGCTACTGCCTGTTTCTATGACTGAACCCTTCAATATAAATTTTCGATTTATTCCCTCACGACAACTCGGTGGTGACTGTTTCGATTATTATTGGCTCGATGATGATTATCTGGCAATTTACTTACTCGATACTGCCGGGCATGGACTCAAAGCAACCCTTCCCTCTGTTTCGGTGCTAAATTTGCTGCGTTCTCGTGCGCTAAAAAGTCTGAATTACTATCAACCTAGTGAAGTATTGAAGGCTTTGAATGATACCTTTCAAATGAATTATCAAAATGACAAATACTTTACAATTTGGTACGGAGTTTACAACCGAATTAACCGCCAGCTAATTTATGCCAGCGCCGGCCATCCACCAGCAGTTTTAATAACTGGCATATCTCCAAGGAAGTCTAAAGTTAAACTCTTAAAAACCCCCGGCATGCCAGTTGGGATGTTTACAGAGGCAAAATATGTTGATGAATTTTGCGATATTGAAAAATTCAGTACCCTTTATATTTTTAGTGATGGCGCTTATGAAATCACTAAATCAGATGGCACGCTTTGGAGTTTGGATGCTTTTATTCAGCTACTAGTTAGCTTACAAAATCCGCTTGATTGCCAACTGGATCATGTACTGAGTTATTTAATTGCCCTGAACTCCAAAGATGCTTTTGATGATGATTTATCTATTTTGCAAATGAAGTTTGATTAATTACGTTTTGGAGACTAAAACTTGATTAAATGCATCTTGACTGGGGAATATTTCAAATACTTTATCCATATTAGTCAATTCAAATAATATCCTGACCTGCTCATTAATTGAGCAGAGAACAAGCTTAGTGTCCGCAGCCCTCAAGGTTTTGAAAGCTAACACCAAAGCTCCCAAACCGGAACTATCCATAAAGGTTACATCTTTAAAATCAACTAACACAATTTTCGCACCATTTTCTAAAATATCAGTGATCTTTTGTCGAAAATCTTGTGAAGTTGTGGCATTTAAATTACCACTTAGCTTAATAACTTTTACTTGTTCTCTCATAATTATGTCACGCTGGTTTCTGTAAATGAGGCTCTGATTTCGCCATTATAGAACATTTAAAAATGCTTGTAAAATAAAATCTCTGATTAAATATTGAGTAATTATTGATAATTAAGATGATTATAAAGATGAATTATCAATATTTTAATCTGATTTTATAAAGTTAAAACCCCTTAACTTCATAAGTATTGTTTTACTATAAAGAACAAACCAGTTCAAGAGAAACAAGGTAAATCTCATTAATTAAACATATACTCTTATACAAGCTAAAGTTAGTGTTTTTCAGATTATTTACCAAATATTTTTGCCAAATTAAGATTCTCCAATAAATCTGATCGTGGTAGCCGTCATTAAACCATACAAAATTCCGAGGATCTCAGTGATGCCTAGGTTGGGCTACGCCTACGCGCAGCTAAACCGAGTATAGTAGGGGCGTTCCTCTGCCTCATTACTGAGTACTAAGTGGGTATAAATTGATTTTATATTTTAGCGGCAGGTCTGCATCACCCAGCAAATTTTCCCAATATCCAGCCCCCAATTCAGCACTACAAGCAAAAATACTATGAAAATTACTCAGCTATCAGGATTTAAGATCAAAATAATTATTTAGATATAATCATTTCTTAACTACTGAGTATTTATGATAGTAACTAGGAGCTACGTTTATTTATGTCCAATTACTTACATTATTGAAATAATTTACCTCTGAACTACCCCTCTAGAGCCAAAGATTTCGCTTTCAACAGCCCGAAGAAAGGCTGAACCTACACCAACGCTCTAAGAGAATTTCTCAGAAGCGATCTCGCCTCTGTCATTTTAGTATTCTCAACATCTGTCATTTCTCAGCAAACAACACAAAAAGTAAAGAGTTATGAATTTGTAACTCCTAATTCTCTCAAACAGGACTCACTTTAGCTCTGTAAAGCAGCTTCTCACCTTGAAAGTAGCCAATGTAGCGTACCTTAACTGTTTCTCCAGGTTGTGCTGCTCCCTCTATCAATTGGTGCAGTTGGGGATCATAAGGTAATTCTGCTCCCACGGGTGCGATCGCTTCCACTCCCCACGCCTGCAAAAGCTTTTCTAGGGGTTTCTGCACCAACGGTACTATTTTGACTGCTGCTAGCTGGGGATTCTCTTGCGCTTTCTGTGCTGCTGTTGGCCATTGCAATAATAAAGACTCCAGCAGTTGCAAACTCGACTGCTGGAGTTCTTGTAGTAATATCTCTCGCTGCTGTTCTAATTGAAGTTGCGAGCGATCGTACTCTTTTCTTAAATCTATAATTTCTTGTAACAGTTCCTGGGTAGGCGCTGTTTTCTCTTGAAACAACTCTACGCTTGAAAAAGTTGTGATTAATTCACTCAATGGCATCTGTAGCACTGGCGACAGCTTGAGCAGCACATCTACGCGCATCTGCTCTAGCTTTCCTTGGCGTAACCGCAAAAGTTGACGCTCTGAGACACCAGCCGCGCGACTCAGCGCTTTAAAACTAGAAATACCTACTTGTTGCATTAAGTTTTGCAACTTTTGGGTGAAATCAATATTGGGCATGGGACTTGGGGCATTGGGCATTGGGAATTAGGCATTGGCGATTAAGTTTTTTCTCTGTTCCCTATTCCCTATGCCCTATTCCCTATTCTTTATTCTTCCAGTAAACTTCTCAACATCCAAGCTGTCTTTTCGTGTACTTGCATCCGTTGAGTTAATAAATCGGCGGTAGGTTCGTCGTTAACTTCCTCTAGCAGAGGGAAAATAGATCGTGCAGTTCTGACTACAGCTTCTTGTCCTTCCACTAGCAAGCCGATCATCTCTACAGCTTTAGGAACTCCGGGAGTTTCTGGAATCGAACTTAGTTTGGCATATTCGCTGTAGGTTCCTGGTGCAGGATAACCAAGCGCTCTAATTCTCTCGGCTATTAAATCAACTGCTAAGGCTAACTCTGTATACTGGGTTTCAAACATCAGATGTAACGTTTGGAACATCGGCCCGGTAACATTCCAATGGAAGTTATGAGTTTTCAGATACAGTGTATAAGTGTCAGCCAACAGGTGAGATAAACCATCGGCAATTTTAGCCCTACTCGCGTCGTCAATGCCGATATTTAAATTTTTGACTGTTACTTTCGATGACATAATTTTCTCCTAATTAGGTTATATGTAATTGGGGATTGGGCATTGGCAAGAAAATCAAGTCCCCACTTCCCAGTCCTCAGCCTCTATTCCCATTCTCTATGCCAAGTGCATCTTTAAAACGCTGCGGGGTGCTTTACGGACTCTGGCTAAAACGGTTTCTTTGCCTAAACGCTGGCAAGCTTCATACCGATGGCAACCAGAAAAGCCATAATATTGTCCATCTACTTCTAGGACATCAATAGGTTCTTGTTGCCCAATTTCCGCAATCGATTCCATTAAAGCTTGCACTTTATTTGGATCGTTTACACGGGGCAATGGCCGTTTTATCTGATTTAATGGAATTTCTTGGACTCTAACCATAAAGAGTTTATCCAACTAGTTCTGTTTCGTACCTCTAAACAAATCATAGTCATTATGACTTCGTTTTGCAAGTAATATTTGGGGCAAAATTGGTAATGGTATCATTGGAGCACTCATGCGACAAAAAAACCGCGCTATAAAGCAGTTGGAAAATCAGCTCCAACGATGCATTAAGGGGCAGAAGACGCTCTCTACGTTCGCGGAGCGTGTCGTAGACAGACGCTGCGCGAACGATTATTCGCTATCGCTTCACTATCAGGTAGCCATGAAATTTTCTTTTTGGCGTTTTTCCCACACTGTGCTGACAACATTTTGTCTATTGGGACTGACTGCTGCATCAGGGCCCGAGAGCAATATCCAGGATATCGAACTGAAAATTGGGATTGTGCAGCGATTTGGCGCCGAGGCCGCAGCCAAGCTGCAACTGGAACCTCTAAAGGGCGATCGCTTAAGGTTAAAATTTCAAGCAGGTAACAAGCAGCAAATCCTGTTTACCAAGAACCCTGTAAAGCTGGAAACAGTCATGCAAGCTTTACCTCAGTCAGCAGTTGAAGAAGTGGTAGTTTTGGGCACATACCGCACTTTTGAAACTGCGGAAGACAGTGCTAATAAATGGCGTTCTCAGGGAATGGAAGTGGAAATAGCCCAGCCAGAACGCTGGCAGGTTTGGGCAAAACGAGATGTTTACAGCACTCCTTTACTGCGACGCTTATTATTACAGAACATCCAAGCTTCTATCAAAGAAAAGGTATATATTGATACTAAAATTTTAAAACAAGTACCGCGAGTTAGTTGGGTGGTGGATGGTAATCGCTATAGCCCAAATGATTTGGAAATTAGCACGGATAAAAATTTGATTCGGGTGAATAAAAGCGACAAACCAGATAATGCTCGTCTTTATGCGGGTCGATTGAATTTGCAGCCAAATGCTTATGGTACATACACTCTAGTTAACCAAGTACCCTTAGAAACTTATTTGCGTGGCGTTGTGCCTTATGAAATCGGCACGGATGCACCAAAAGCGGCGCTAGAAGCCCAGGCGATTCTTGCCCGGACTTATGCTTTAAGAAATTTACGTAGGTTTGCCGCCGATAACTATCAGTTATGTGCTGATACTCATTGCCAAGTCTATTATGGGCTGAAGGGAGCATCTGCCAAAACAGACCAAGCGATCGCCTCAACCAGAGGTAAAGTAGTAACTTATAAAAATGAACTGGTAGACGCTCTATATTCTTCTACCACTGGTGGCGTTACTGCCTCCTTTAGTGATGTCTGGAATGGCAGCGATCGTCCCTATCTGCGCCCTGTACTGGATGCTGCAACTAATTTTTGGGACTTGTCTAAGCAGAATTTAGCAGAGGAAAAGAACTTCCAAAAATTTATTAATACGAAACAAGGATTTAATGAAAGCAAGTGGGATATGTTTCGTTGGCATAAGGAAACCCCTTTAAAGGATATTATCAAAGACTTGCAGAAATTTTTGCAGGTGAAAAACAGTCCCCATGCCAAATTTAAGACAATTCAAGCTATGGCAGTAGTAAAGCGAAGCCAGAGTGGACGCATCCTTGAACTAGCAGTTAAAACTGATCTCAGCACCTTTATTCTGCACAAAGACGAAGTTCGCAGTGCTTTTGCAGCTCCCACAAGTACGCTTTTTTACATAGAACCTTTGAACAAAGGTGAACCGGATCTCTGGGGATACGCTTTTATTGGTGGTGGATTAGGACATGGAGTCGGCTTGAGTCAAACTGGCGCTCAAAATTTAGCTAAATTAGGTTGGTCAAGTCCCAAAATTCTCCAATTTTACTATCCTGGTACTCAGATTCAAATTCTTACTAAAGAGATTAAACTTTAAGCTAATTGGAAACTCCATACTTAAAGCAAGTCTGTCCTAGGAGCGCAAAGCCTTGCGCCCCTACCAGGTGGTCTATTTACCTGAAAATTGCTATAAAAAATTAAGCAGGAACACAATATCTACTGTGTTCCTGCTCTACACAAAATTAAGCTTTTTGTCAAAGTCTCTTTTAGAGGCACACAGGACACTAAAAGGGTATTGACCCTAGATGCCCTGCTTGTATTTTGTCAACATCAGTAACTCTTGCAAGAGGTTTATGGTTGAGTCGCTTAACTTTTAGTAAAGGTCTTCTTCTTTGTGAGTTTCGATTGTTACATCAGAGGTTGGGTAAGCAACACAAGTCAGTACATATCCCTTTTCTATTTGTTCATCATCTAAGAATGACTGATCGCCCTGATCGACAGTACCCTTGACAATTTTACCTGCACAGGTCGAGCAAGCACCAGCGCGGCAAGAGTAGGGCAGGTCAATACCAGCTTCTTCGGCAGCGTCTAGAATATAGGTATCATCATCAACGTCAAGTGTTGTGTTAAGTCCTTCGGCCTCGTTGAGTAGTGTCACTTTATAACTTGGCATTGAGTAATCCTCTCTTTTGCAAACGGCAGTATTAAGTTATCTTAAGGCAAAGGTAACGGCTGTTCTCTGGGATTAGCCGCTGGTTTAAATTTGCTTCAATTCTGATACTACGAGAAAAATTAAACGATGCAACTGGAAATTGAACCCGATTAGTAATGAAATTTAGTTGCTTAATCCCGATAAGTTTTCTTTATATTATTTCCTACCCTTTTGGGGTTGCAATTAGAAAAAATTATATTTAATTTAAAAAAACATGAGTGAAATTAATGTTACTTGGATTTTGTAGAACTTACGCAGAAGAGATCCCCCAACTCCTTTAAAAAGCAGGACTATTTCATTTCCTATAAGGCGCTGATTTGCAAGGGTTATTTAGTACGCAAAAAATCAGGTGATTAAAAAATTTGATTAGAAAATTATTACGGCGATCGCGCACTCCTACTCTTGAAGCAAGCTGTGGCGATCGCACTTAAATTTTCTGGTTGAAGGAAGCGGTAATTTTTCTCTTTCCAAAATTTTTTGCTCATAATCTTGACAAAGGTTTTATTTTATAAGGTTAGAAGCCCAGCTTTAAAAAAGAGGGCTTTTTTTTGAAGTTTGCCATTTTGAGCATACGTACTTCTGCCTACCTTCAAATGAAGTCTTGTTCGTCCTTGAGGAGGTAAGACGAATGTTGTAGAGTCTAGACTGGTGAATCCTATGAAGAGAGAATCTCACCATTAGAAGCGTGAGAAGATCAAAAATAGAACCAGTGAGGATCATGTATAATTTAGGAGCAGCTTTGGAAAAAGCAAGAGTGCGTGTAGGTTTGGTAGGTACTGGGTATGCGGCAAAATTTCGGGTTGAGGCATTGCTCCGTGATGAGCAATCGCGATCGCATTTAGTTGCAGTTGTTGGTCATAGCCCAGAAAAAACCGAATCCTTTGCCAAAGAGTATCAGATTGAAGTGTTGAGTTCTTGGCAACAGTTAGTAGAGCGTGAAGATATCGACCTAGTGGTGATATGTACTATTAATCGAGATCATGGTGCGATCGCTCGTGCAGCACTTACCAACGGCAAACATGTGATTGTAGAGTATCCTCTTTCGTTGGATGTAATCGAAGCAGAAGAACTGATTGCCTTAGCTAAAGCCCAACAAAAACTCCTGCACGTCGAACACCTGGAACTTTTGGGTGGTTTGCATCAAGCCTTGAAGAAAAACTTAGCCAAAATTGGTGAGGTGTTTTATGTTCGCTACAGCACCATCAATCCCCAGAATCCTGCACCCCGCAAATGGACTTATAACCACGAGTTGTTCGGTTTTCCCTTAATGGGGGCGCTGTCTCGCCTACATCGTCTCACCGATTTATTTGGTAAAGTATTTACAGTTAACTGTCACCAGCGATATTGGGAAATAGAACCGGAATATTACCAAACCTGTTTCTGCACTAGTGAGCTGTCATTTGACAGTGGACTTTTAGCCCAAGTAGTCTATGGCAAAGGCGAAAGTATTTGGCGATCAGAACGCAAGTTTGAAGTTCACGGTGAAAAAGGTGGTTTAATTTTTGATGGCGACACAGGAACTTTTATCCAGCCAGGGGAAACAACATCTATAGAGGTTGGCCCTCGTCGAGGTTTGTTCGCCAAAGACACAAGTATGGTGTTAGATCATCTTTTTGATGGTACTCCTTTGTATGTTACCCCAGAGGAGAGCTTGTATACCCTAAAGGTTGCTGATGCTGCACAAAGAGCTGCACAAACAGGGTTAACTATGTTTATGAAAGATATCTAGATAAAAGTTAATGAAAACTGAACTAATTGTTATTTTATCGCAACGAGAATTAGACAAAATGCGTCAAGCTGGGCGTTTAGCAGCTAAACTTCTCCAACATTTGGAACCGTTTGTGAAGCCAGGGGTGAGTACTCTTGAACTAAATGATGAAGCCGAACGTTGGACGCAAGCTCATGGAGCAAAAAGCGCACCTCTTGGCTATAAAGGTTATCCTAAATCGATTTGCACCAGTGTAAATGAGGTAATCTGTCATGGCATTCCCAACGCTAAACAAATCCTCAAGGATGGTGACATCATTAATATTGATGTAACGCCGATTGTTGAGGGTTATCATGGCGACACATCCAAAACATTCTTTGTCGGTACTCCTTCCCCAAAAACGAGGAAACTGGTAGAGGTGACAGAGGAGTGTTTGCGCCTGGGTATTGCTGAAGTTAAACCTGGGGCACGCATTGGCGACATTGGTGCAGCCATTCAAGAGTATGCTGAAGGACAAGGCTTTTCTGTGGTGCGAGATTTCGTGGGACATGGCATCAGTAACATTTTCCATACTGCACCGGATGTTCCCCACTATGGCACACGCGGTAAGGGCAAGCGCCTCAGACCAGGGATGGTTTTTACTATTGAGCCAATGATTAACGAAGGCACTTACGAAGTTGAGGTTCTGGGCGATAAGTGGACTGCGGTAACGCGCGATCGCAAGCTTTCTGCTCAATGTGAGCATACTTTAGCTGTAACTGAAGATGGTGTTGAAATTCTCACCCTCCCTGAAGGCGAGAATTACTGTGCATAAAAAGATACTAATCATTTTCAGCTAAAAAAATATCTTATCCCTGCGGTACGCTCCGCAAACGTAGGGGCGCAAATCCTTGCGCCCCTACAAATATAGAAATAATTTGGGATAATTTATTTTTTGCAAGTCCCTTACTTCTACAAATCTACTTTTTATCCTCAAACAGCAAAATTACTGCGACGGTAGTTTTGGGTGTGTAGTCGAATACTTTGCTACAATGCCAGAAATCTCAGGGTTGTAAAGCCTCAGATAATTCCAGTAGTTGCCAAATACTTGCCGCACATAATTTTTGGTTTCATCAAAAGGAATTTGTTCAACAAACTCATCTGGATCTTTTGTAGTGAGAGTTTGTAGCCATTTAGAGACATTGCCTGGGCCAGCATTGTAACTAGCGATCGCCAGCAAGGAGTTATTGTTATATTGCTCATGGGTATGATCCAAATACCATGTACCCAGCATGATATTCTCATTGGGGTTTTCTAGGTTTATTGTTTTGCTATCCACTTTGATTTGTGGGGCGATCCATTTAGCTGTACTCGGCAAAACCTGCATTAAGCCAGTAGCATCAGCGACGGATTTGATTTTTGGTTCAAACCGTGACTCTTGTCGCATCAAAGCAGTGACTAGCAAGGGATTGAGTTGACGCTCGGTAGACCACTTTTGAATTTCCCGGAAATAGGGAAATGGATAACGGGCTTGCCAGTAGGTGATTTGTTTGCTTAGAGCCTCATATTGGGCAAGTTCAGCTGGTGTTTCCCGGTCTTCCAATTTAGAAATTTTGTCAATTCCTATGAGATTTTCTCCCCTTGCCAAGTGCATCAACCCTTCAGTAAATTGCTCTGCTACCGTTGGCTGAAGTTTGTTCTGAAATTCTGTTTGCCATTGTAACCAAGCATCGCGGTCTTGACCCAGCAGATACAGTTCTTTGAAAGTTTCAGAACCAGCAGGAGGTACTGGACGCTGGGGTGTGATTATTTCCGGGTTCATGACGCGCACATTATCGAAGTTGCCCACATTCAGCCCCAACATTGTCGCGGCTCGCCATGCATAGTAAGAGTAAGGAAACTGAGTAATCACATACTCATAAGCAGTTTGAGATTCCTGTTGTTTCCCTAGTGAAGCTGCCCATTTTCCTACCCAAAAGCCTGCTCTCGGAGCCAAAATATGATTTGGGTTATTGGTGACAATTGGTTCTGCCCATTGCCAAGCACCGACGTAATCTTTGGCTTTGGCTTTATCTTGGGCGATTTTCCAGCGATACTCTGCGGCTTCATCAGAATTGCCGTATTTGGCTATGAGTAATTGCCACGCCGCGCTAGCTAAATTTTGATCCTTGAGAGTTTGGAGAGTTTTGGCTTTTTGTGCCAGTGCAGTACTAGCTTGTTTTGGAAATTTACTAATTACCTGCTCAAGATAGGGTAAGCCGTCTTTAGCTGTTTTTGCAGTTTCTGCTAACCGCAGTAGTGCAGTCCCAGTTTCTTCAGTATTTGGAAACTGCTGCACTAGTTGTTTATAGGTAGCGATCGCTTTTTCTCTATCTTTGCCTCCTACCTGTAATCCCCGTGCAGTACGGTAGAGGTTGCGCGACGTTTTGGGTGCTTTGGCATAAGCATTTGCCGCTTTGAGAAATTGACTATTTTCCCAATAGCTTGTACCAATCAGTTCCCAGTCTTCGGGTGTCAGGGTAGGCTGTTTTACTAGCTGATCCAAAACGCCCACTATACCTGGTTGATCGTAGGCATATTTAGCCAGTATCAACTGTAATTGTGGCTGATTGGGATTTTCTTGTAAGCGTTTGCGAATAATTTCCCAAGTCAGAGGATTGGCAGGAAATTGAGCGATCGCTATTTCTTGTTGCTTCGGTTGAGCAATCAGATATAGCGCTTTTACCGTAGCCGCTTCTTTGGGATACAGCTTCACCACGCTTTGCCTGAGATCCGAGGCTTTGCCGTCCTCACCCAGCATACCCTCTGCCTGGGCTTGTTTGAGCAAAATGTAGGGTGCGAGGACGGGATAGTCTTTCTCTAGTCCTTGGAGTAAAGCTAGGGCTTTTTGCGCTTGGGTTCTTTCAATATAATCACTCGCCAAAAGATAACGAGCGCGATTTCGGTCTGGCGATCGCGATTGCCCTGCGATCGCTGCTAGTTTTGCCGCCCGTTCTGGCAACGATTGCGAGATCAGGGGAAAGACGGCTGATTGGGCAATGCTACCCTGTGATGTTTGCTCTGCTTGATTCTGACTCAGTTTGAGCCATTTTCCCAGAGACTTGCCGATCTCAGGTGCTGATACCATTGC
The DNA here is from genome assembly GCF_014698065.1 of Nostoc flagelliforme FACHB-838. Taxonomy (GTDB): domain Bacteria; phylum Cyanobacteriota; class Cyanobacteriia; order Cyanobacteriales; family Nostocaceae; genus Nostoc; species Nostoc flagelliforme_B. Next base: position 84,797 of record NZ_JACJSI010000019.1, on the reverse strand, counting down.
CCCAGCTAGAAAGGCAAACAGTGCCGCACCCGCCATTATCGAAATTTGCTTTTTCTGTAGTTTCTTCAGCATGAATACTCGCTGAAAAGTTCCGGTGAATTTCTTGAAACTTTAACACTCCTAACCATCAGTGTTACCAATTTTTTATTTTAGATTTTTAATTTTATGTAGAAAAATACTAATTTTCAATCCTACAGTTGGCAGTATTGAGTTCGTAGCACACATTAAATACTATTACATCTATCTTAGGTAGATTATAAATGCAATTAGTTGCCACACTGTGGTAGAAAAGTAGTGCCCAAGATTAGAGATAATATTTATATCATCAGTAATTCTCAAAAGCCATGACTCAAGCAATACCCAAGCTAGTAACCTTTGAGGAATTTGTCGATTGGCTACCCGAAAACTCAGGGGTGCGCTACGAACTACATAACGGAGACATTGTTGAGATGGCGCAACCAGTGGGGGAACATGAAGAAGTTAAAGGTTTTTTAGCAAGAAAAGTAACAGTTGAGTTTGACCGATTAGACCTCTCGTACTTCATGTCCAACCAAGTTATAGTTAGACCTCCTGAAAAAGATTCTGGTTACATTCCAGATGTGTTGGTGCTAAATCGTACATATCTAGAAAACGAAAAATTATGGAAAAAACAATCTATCGTTAGTTTAGGTGCATCAATACCTTTGGCAATTGAGGTTGTATCAACCAACTGGCGAGACGATTACTATTTAAAATATGCTGATTACGAAGAAATGGGTATCCCGGAATACTGGATTGTCGATTATGCTGCCTTGGGTGGACGTAATTTTATCGGTAATCCCAAAGAACCGACAATCTCTGTGTGTAACTTAGTTGATGGCGAATATCAGATAAGTAAGTTTCGATATAGCGATGCCATTATTTCCCAAACTTTCCCCGAATTAAATCTTACCCCAAACCAGATTTTTCAAGCTGGTATGATTTAGCGTTTTAATTCGTAATTCCCTCATGCGGATAGATATCTAGTTAATTCCCCCCATTTCTGGAGGGAATGTTTTGTAATTAAACTAACTAGATACTGAATTAGCCGCTTCCGAAGGCTTCTCGGCTGCCGGAAAACCACCCATGCGAATCTCAGAAGTAAACGAAGTGATACTAAATCCACCAAAACTCTTGAGGACATTTACCCGCATTCGCAAATTTGGGCTAGCAAACCACAGGCGCTCTTCTGACCAGATGGTTTCATCCTCTATAGTTAAGATCAAAGCACCATCACTGTCAAATTTATAGCGTCCGGCAACTGGAGTTTTCTTGGCATCAACTATTTCTCGCAGTAATTTTCCTTGGGCCGGATTATCCGCATCAGGTACCGAAACTAACATAGTTGAACCACTGTGTTTTGCTTGATCCTTGTCCATTGTGCCGTTCCAGCTAATTTTAGTAGCACAGGAAGCAGAACTAGGATTAATATTGTAATTTTGACACAGCTTGCTCACTTCTGGATGATCTACTGCCAGCGTCTCAATGATGATGTCTGACTTGCTATTTTCCGATTGATTAAAAGCCAAATGTTGACTAGTTCGATGAGAAAACCATTTACCGGCACTTAACTGAAAAAACTCTTCAATATTCATGAATGAAATTACCCTGCATCAAAATGCTAAGATTCTCACTTAATTATTTATTAAAAGGTAGCAGGAGGTTTTTATATTAAGCTTGATTGTCTATTTCTTCAAGCTTCTTGAGGCCAATCCTAGCTGCCTCAGCAACGTTGAAATGATTGTCTTTTTCCAAGTATTTTAAAGCTGAAACGCTTTTGGGAGTGGGAAGATTCCCTAAAGCTTCTGCCAAACGCTGCCTTACTAACCAATCATCTGATTGGGCGAAGCGGAGGATTTTATCTACAGACTCAATGTCTTTAATTTCTCCCAGTGCAGAGATTGCAGCTTGTTGCAATACTACTTCTTTGCTATCCAATGCCTGAAGAAGAATTTGACGGGCACGGGGGTCTTTAATATTACCAAGAGATACTGCTGCACTAAAGCGTACTAGCCAATCAGTATCTTCATAAAATGCCCGCGATAGTACCTCAAAGGCTCTGGCATCACCTAAATATCCTAATGCACCGGCGGCATCAGCCCTAATACCATAATCTGGGTCATTTTCGAGAATTCTGACCAAAATCGAATAACATTCTGCTGTCGGCTTGATTCCGAGGGCAAATATTGCCATTGATCGCAGTTGCAAAGATTCGTCGTCTAGTACCTTTTTAATCAAAGGGACTGCATCCTCAGGGGAAACATTACGCAGATTAGCAAGGGCTACCATGCGATCGCGCAAATTCGGACTTTCTAACTGAGTCGAAATTTCTTCTAAGCTTAGAGCTGCCATTTAGTTCAAAGCGTTTTCTTTACTTATCTTAATTTACCTGATCCGTTCATCAGGGTGGCACCATAGTGATGTAGGAGTTTGGCGACTTGACAAAATATCTTGATTATGATTAAAAATAAACAAATTTTACTTTATGTTTAATTGTGTATTGAATTTAGCATTTAGATTTAATGGCTAAGTAAAAAAGTATAAATCAATACTTAAGCAATAAAGAAGGGTGTGACTGTTAAGTACAGTGTCAAAACCTTAGGAGAATCAGAATGGCTTAAACTGCCCCAGAGAAAACTTAATCCGCTAAGCTAATTGTGGCTGCGATCGCAATAAAGTATTGCTAAATAATTGTAATAATATTTAACATAGTCTAGGTTGTGTAATTTAGATTAACTATTGCAGAGAAGTTCTCTGAGAGTTAGTAAAATGACAAATACGAGGACGCAACTATTTTATGGATTAGTTACCCTAGAACTGTAGACTATGTTTTCAGTCCTGAGTTACTTCTGTATTTTGCCTCCGAGGCATACCAAATTTAGACACACCAAATCCTTCATTAAGAGCTCCCACAAATCATAATGCCTGTGATTGAGAAGAAAAGAACTCGCGATCTGCCCCAAATTAACGAACGAATTCGCTTCCCGAAAATTCGGGTAATTGATACTGATGGTGCCCAACTGGGAATTATGCTCCCACAGGAAGCACTACAACTAGCAGAAGAGAAAGAGTTAGATTTGGTGCTAATAAGTGACAAAGCTGACCCGCCAGTTTGTCGGATTATGGACTACGGGAAATATAAGTTTGAGCAGGAGAAAAAGGCGCGGGAAGCCCGGAAAAAACAACACACAGCTGATGTCAAAGAAGTTAAGATGCGCTACAAAATAGAAGAACACGACTACAACGTGCGTGTCAAGCAAGCAGAGCGCTTTTTAAAAGATGGTGATAAAGTCAAAGCGACTGTGATGTTCCGGGGTCGAGAAATTCAGCACAGCGACCTAGCAGAAGATTTGCTCAAGCGAATGGCAACGGATTTGGAGCCTTATGGTGAGCTTCAACAAGCGCCTAAAAAAGAAGGGCGAAACATGATGATGCTCATCTCCCCCAAAAAATAATCCTCTAATTGTTTAATAGACCAAGTTTGAAAATCCCCTGACTAAAAGTCAGGGGATTTTTTGATGTTTCGATATGCGCCCAAGGCTCTGAGGTTATTTAAATTTATCTAAAATCGATAATCCTGAAGGCTAAGTGGGAAACATAATACTCAGTTGCTCAGGATTTTTGCTATTTCGAGGAGATTAAGGGGACAAGTAGGACAAGGAAGTATTTTCTTCCCCTGCTTCCCCTGCTTCCCCTGCTCCCCCTGCTTCCCCCTGCCCCGCTCCCATTACGCGGTGATACTACCAGAAAATAAAACTGCATGGAACTGAAAAATTACTGGTTGGCTGCAAATAAAGTTGCTTTACCACGACTATTACAGTGGGTGAATCTCCGACCAGAGGAGAGCGAACGAACTCAGATAATGTTTATTTTTTACACAACTGTATCTGTAGGATTGCGGTGGGCAGAGGACAGTACGGTGGCGCTGTTTTTGGATGAATATGGAACTAATCTGCTGCCGTGGATGTATATTGGCAGTGCTGTTATGAGTGCCGGGCTGGTGTTTTTATACTCCTGGCTGCAAAAGATTTTTCCCTTACGGCGGGTGATTGTGGCGATCGCACCTTGTATGTTGATGCCATTAGTCTTATTAGTTGCATTACGTTGGGGATCTCATTTTTCCTATCTGGCAGTTATTTCGGTATTTCTGCTCCGGCTGTGGGTAGATGCGCTTTATGTGGTCAATGACCTTAATATCTCCATTGTCGCTAACCAACTATTTAACATTCGGGAGATTAAACGCACTTACCCACTAGTGAGTAGTGGTCTTTTGGTTGCAGATGTAATCAGTGGCTTTAGTTTGCCTTGGCTAGTGCAATACATGACACTGAACAAGATCATCCTCATCGCTTGTGTGGTGATTTTACTAGGATCGGGGATTTTATTTTATTTGACGCATCATTATCGAGCAGCTTTTCCTGAAACCCCACAAAAACTAATTCCTGAAGAACAAGCTTCACGACAGCGTTTTATTAAAAGTCCGCTGAAACGGTATGTCTGGCAGTTGTTTGCCTTTGTCGGTCTGTTGCAAGTCATTGGGTTATTAATAGATTTTCAGTATCTGCGCGAACTCCAATCCAATTTGGGCGAACGAGAACTCGCCAGCTTCTTGGGTCTATTTGGTGGGATGTTAGGACTGTGCGAGTTATTGTTGCAGTGGTTTATTTCCAGCCGACTTATCGAACGAATGGGGGTATTTTTCACTGCCACGCTTTTACCAATCACCGTAGGCTTTTCACTACCAGGTGTGCTGATATTTCTGCATTTAATTCCAGCCATCCAATCGCAAAGCTTTTTCTGGGGTTTGATAATTGTCAAATTCTGCGATGAACTTCTGCGCTACACCTTTGTCATGAGTAGTGGCCCCATCCTGTACCAACCGATTCCAGAGGCAATTCGCAGCCGGATGCAGACTTTATCTGGTGGAACTGCTGAAGCGATCGCTACAGGTTTGACAGGAGCGCTCATTTTTGCAACTCTATTATTTTGTGGGCGGTTTATACCTGTACCATTGCAAAAGTGGGTGTTAGTAGCAGAAACAATGCTGATAGCTGGCACTTGTTTAACAGTAGTTTGGGAATTGCGATCGCGTTATGTTGAACTGTTAGTCTTGAGTGTGGCACGAGGTCAATTAAGTGCAGCCAACATGGGCTTACGATTCTTCAAACAGGGAGTAGTCAAAGCTTTGGCAGAAAAAGGCAGTGAGGCTGATAAACGCTCTTGCATTGAACTTTTAGCCCAAATGGATTCCCTTGGAGCCGCCGAAGTTTTAGCACCTCTACTAGTCAAGTTAACCCCAGATTTGCAGCGCCAAAGTTTGGAAGTAATGCTGATGGGAGGTGCAAATCCTGCTTATCTATCTGCCATCCGTCCTTTATTAGAAGAATCTCAAGAAACTAGCCCCGAAGTTTTTGCCTTAGCGCTGCGCTACGTTTGGCTGGCGGAACCAAATCCCAATTTAAGCCTCCTAGAAGAATACTTGAACCCCCGGCAAAACTCACTCATCCGCGCCACCGCCGCCGCTTTAGTCTTACGCCAGGGAACACCCATGCAAAAGGTCGCAGCGACCCAAACCATGCGCCGGATGCTGACTCATAAGCAAGAACGGGAACGGGTAAATGGAGTTAGAGCGCTTAGAGAAGCAGTTTATTTGCAGGCGTTGCGGATTCACATCCCAAATTTATTACAAGATGAGTCATTACGGGTGCGATGTGCCGTTTTGGAAATGATTGCAGCCACCCATTTAGAAGAGTACTATTCGGCACTGATTGCAGCACTTTATTACAAATCAACTCGCAGTACAGCCATGTCAGCTCTAATGCGACTGGAAAATGAAGCTTTAGAAATGCTGCTACAGTTGGCTACCAATATTTACAAACCAGAAGTAGTGCGGATGTACGCTTGGCGTACCATTGCTCAAGTCGGCACCCAGGAAGCATTGGAGACTTTATGGGAAAACTTGGAGACATCCTGGGGTACTAACAGAGATCATATTCTCCGCAGCTTACTAAAAATCCACAAAAAACCAGGAATTACAGGTTTAGTAGATCGGTTTTATGAAAATCGGGTAGAAAATTTAATCAAACAAGAATTAAAGTTTTTAGGTGAGATTTACGCTGCATACATAGACTTTAAAACATTAGACCTAAAAGAAAATCATCAATCAAACCAGAGGGTTGGGGTTGTGTCTGAGTTAATGCAACGCGCCCTTTTAGAATTGGAATTGGATGTCAAAGAGCGGCTGTTACTATTACTGAGACTGCTTTACTCACCAGAAAAGATGCAGGCAGCATCCTTCAATCTGCGATCGCTCTCAGTGGTAAACTTAGCGCGGGGGTTAGAAATTTTAGAGCATACTATAACTCTCTCTTCAAAGTCTATATTGCTGAATATTTTAGATAACCGACCGCAGTCAGAAAAACTGCAACATCTCGTAGAAGCCAAGATCGTAGAATATGAGAATATGTTAGTTAGCGATCGCCTGCACAAATTGCTGATGTTAGGTAACTTCCTTTCTGACTGGTGCCTAGCGTGCTGTTTTCATTATGCGGAAGTTACGCGTATCCGACTAACCAGTTCGGAGATTTTAGTGAGTTTGCGTCATCCAACAGGCTTTGTTAGAGAAGCTGCGATCGCATACTTGAATATGGTTTCACATCGCGTTCTCTTACAAATTTTACCCCAGTTGCAAAAAGATCCACATCCTTTGGTAGCTGCTCAAGTTAAAGAGTTACTCAAAAAATACCAAGTTACTTGCATCAGATAACTACACATATAGTCTATATCCCCATAGGAATAAAACAGCGATATTTCAAATACCAAATTCAGCAATATAGCACCATAATTTGGGTTCCAGATGCTTCATGCAGAATTGGTATAACTTAATTGAAAAAGCACTGGCAAAATTAAAACTTCATCTGATATCATGTTCGGCAAATCACTTATAATATGTCATTGCGAATGCAACGAAGTGGGATGAAGCAATTGCAAAGGTTTGGGATTGCCGCGCTACGTTCGCAATGACATAAGTATTAAATCGAACATGATATGACGATATGTAGTGACAGTTAATAGGGTGATTAACTGCCGCTACAATTGGACTAAATGATCTAAAAAAGAGAAACACTTAATCCTCAGATTTGGATGAATATACAGCAGTGCTACCATTTTATGACACAGCTTGTGCTGATATTTCTTGATGCCGATTTGGTTTGATAAATCGCTCTGTTGTCGTCTTAATTACAATGTACAAAATTGGCACTACAAACAAACTTAAAAAAGTAGCAATTAACATTCCACCAAATACTGTTGTTCCCAGAGATTGCCGACTTCCCGCACCAGCACCTGTAGCAATAGCTAACGGAAAAATCCCCAAGAGTGTAGAAAAGGCAGTCATCAAAATTGGACGTAACCGCTCTTGTGAAGCTTCAATTACTGCTTTGGTAATCGAAAGTCCTTGGTCTCGCAATTGGTTAGCAAATTCCACAATCAAAATTGCGTTTTTACTAGCCAAACCAATCAACATTACCAGTCCAATTTGACAGTAAACATCATTAGCAAAACCGCGCAATGATTGAGCTATCAACGCTCCAAAGATAGCTAAGGGAACTGATAACAAAATGATAAAGGGGTCAATGTAGTTTTCGTATTGAGCGGCTAATACCAAAAACACAAAGATTATTCCTAATCCAAAGATTAGGGGTGCTAAACCACCAGAATCTATTTCTTCTAATGCAGTCCCTGACCATTCGTAGCCATAACCTGCTGGTAAAACTTCTTTTGCAACTTGTTCCATTGCCTTAATTGCGTCTCCAGAACTAGAGCCAGGAGCGGCGGAACCATTAATTTCAATTGAGCGGAACAGATTGTAGTGATTGATAGTTTGCGCTCCCACAGTCGGAGTAACTGTGACTAAGTTACTCAAAGGAATCATTTGATTCGTTTGAGAACGAACGTATAGTTTACCAATATCTTTGGGGTTGGAACGAAACTGTTGATCTGCCTGGATATACACGCGATAATTGCGCTGCTGGAGATTGAAATCATTCACATATTGCGATCCCAAAGCAGTTTGTAAAGTACTGAAGACATCATCTATAGAAACTTGCAATGATTTGGCTTTATTGCGGTCTACTTCCACAAGCAATTGCGGTGTATCTGCGGCAAAAGTACTAAATACAGCTTGTAATCCTGGTGTTTGATTGGCGCGACCTAGCAACTTACCCATCGACTCTACTAAATTTTGTAAGCCAGCGTTACCTCTGCGGTCTTGCAGTTGAAAGACGAAGCCGCCAAAGTTGCCTAAACCTTGAATTGGTGGCGGGTTCATAGGAAAAACTCTGGCTTCTGGGATTGACAACAACTTCCCTTGCAATTTGCCAATAATCGCCTGCACTGATTGATCGGGTCTTGAACGTTCTGCCCAAGGTTTTAAAGTTGTAAAGATGATGCCGCTATTGGCGGTGCTACCACTAAAGCCAAATCCTCCTACAGCGAAAGTCCCTAGCACTTCTGGAAGTGGCAGGATTTCTTTTTCTACTTGTGCCATGACATCGCTGGTGTATTGCAGCGAAACCCCTTGCGGCCCTTGGATAATTGTGATGAAGTAACCTTCGTCTTCATCGGGGAGAAAGGCTGTCGGTACTGTGGTGTACAGCCAAGCAGTCATTCCCAAAGAAACGATAAACAGTCCAATGACGATGCTTTTGAATCGTACCATCCAGGTAAGCGATCGCTCATAGCTTGACCTTACCCATTCCAAGAACCGATTAATTAGGTCAAACAGCCAGCCAATCCACCTGGGCGGTCTTTGTCCTTGACGTAGCAACACCCCACATAAAGATGGCGTTAGGGTCAAAGCCAAAAAAGTTGAAATCGCAATAGAGAAAGCGATCGTCAGGGCAAATTGCCGATAAAGTGCGCCTGTTGTTCCCGGGAAAAATGCCACTGGCACAAACACCGCCATCAACACTAATGAAGTGGCAATAACCGCACTAAACAGTTCCGCCATTGATTCACTTGCGGCTCGGCGAGGACTAACTCCTTTATCCTGAATAAAACGGCTAATTTGCTCCACCACAACGATCGCATCGTCTACCACCATGCCTGATGCTAGAGTCAGACCAAACAAAGTCAAACTATTAATGGAAAAGTTAAAAATTTTGATGAAAACAAATGTCCCAATTAGTGCTAGGGGAATAGTCAGGGCTGGAATTAAAGTGGTTCGCCAATCTTGCAAAAACACAAAAATTACAATCACAACCAGCACTACCGCTTCAATCAGAGTCTTGACCACTTCTGCCATTGACTCTTCTACGAAGGATGTTGTGTCAAAAGCTACTTGATATTTCATTCCTGGTGGAAAGCTCGGTGCCAATCGGGCCAGTTCAGCTTTGACTCCCTTAGCTACATCTAAAGCATTACTACCAGGAACCTGATAAATCCCTAAACCTACAGCATCATTACCCCGAAATCGCAGAAATGTGTTGTAATTTTCTGCGCCCAGTTCGGCTTTACCGACATCTTTGAGCTTGACTAAAGTACCATCACCTTCAGTTTTGAGGACAATTTCTTCAAATTCTGATGGTTCTGATAATCGGCTAGCAGCACGCACATCAAGTTGATACCTCTGCCCTTCAGGAGCTGGTTCTTGTCCAATTCTCCCTGCACCAACTTGCAAGTTTTGTTCGGATAAGGCATTTCCTACATCCTTGGTTGTTAGCCCCCGACTAGCAAGGCGACTCGGATCTAGCCACAGGCGCATTGCGTAGCGACGTTCACCAAAAATTTGAGCGTTGCTCACCCCTTTGACTCTTTTTACAGCATCTGCTATGTAAAGGTCGGCATAATTGCTTAAGAATGTATTGTCGTATTGATTCTTCTCAGCGAATAAACCAATTGCTAAGAGAATGTTGCTAGATTCTTTAGATACCCGCACTCCCGTGCGTTGCACAGAGTCTGGTAGTTGTGGTTGGGCAATAGAAATACGATTTGATTTTGCACATCCACAGCCGCAATATCTTTATCCCGCGATGAATCAAAGGTGGCTGTAATAGTACTAGTACCATCGTTACTGCTACTAGAAGTGAGATATCTTAGTCCTTCAATCCCGTTGATTTGCCTTTCTAAGATATTTGTAACTCCGCTTTCTACGACTTCTGCACTAACTCCGCTATAGTTGGAAGTTACACTGATTTGAGTGGGACTAATTTCTGGAAACCTAGCGATCGGTAGTGAGGGAATACTAATTAATCCTATTAAAAGGATGATGATCGCACTGACTGACGCAAAGATTGGCCGCTTAATAAAGAAGTCAACAAACATAGCTTAACAAATTGGGCATTGGGTATTTGGCATTGGGCATTGAAAAGAGGCAGAGGGGCGAGGTGCAGCAGAGGGGAAAGAGCTAATTTTTTATTCTCCCCTCTGCCCCCCTACTTCCTCATTTCCCATCTTCAACTAAAGCTTCCGACTACCCACTTCTTGCGGTGCAGGGGTAATGGGAGCGCCATTAGTTAGGTTGAGAATACCAGAAACAACAATTTTGTCTCCAGCTTTTAGTCCTTCGATAACTTGATAATTATTCCCCTCAATAACTCCCAATTTCACAGGTTTTTGTTGAGCTACCAGTTTAGGTGCTTCAGCTTTAGGCTTTTCTGCTGGCGCTTCAGCTTTCTTTTCTGTTGGCGCTTCGGCTACAAATACAAAAGTCTCTCCACCTAGGCGAGATACTGCTGTAACTGGAATTAAAATTCCTGGGCGTTGGTTCCAAATCACTTTGGTTTGGACTGACTGGCGATTGAGCAGTTGACTTCTAGAATTACCAAAGTTGGCTTTAACCAAAACTGTTTGCGAATCTGAACTGGCATTTGGAGAGATGAAATTCACCTTACCCCTTGCTGTAGGTAGACCTTGGGCGTTGAGCATTTGCACTGGTAATCCCAAGCGCAGCTTTTTGGCTTCTTCTATAGGAACGGAAATATTCAGTTCTAAAGAGTCATTTCTAGTTAGTGTAGTGAGCTGATCTGCTCTTTCCACATAATCTCCCACCTTCGTAGGAATATCACCAACAATACCAGTGAAAGGTGCAATGACTTTTGTGTATTGTAGCTGGACTTGGGCAGCTTGGACTTGGGCAGCTGCTTGACTTACTTGCGATCGCGCTTGGGCAATTTCTTCTGGACGGGAACCATTTTCTAGTTGCCTTAAGTTCTGCTTCTGTTGTTCTAAGGCTCCAGCTAGCTCATTAACACTAGAAGTTCTGCTTTGGCGAAGTTGGTCTAGGCGTTTCTGGGCAACGACAAGGGCAGCTTCAGCACTTTGCTGTTCTTTGACATATCCTTCTAAGGTATCTTGAGAAACTGCGCCCTCTTTTCTCAATTGTGCGTAGCGCTTGGCTCGTGATTGTGCTAATTCCACATCAGATTTAGCTGATTCAATTTGAGCCTCAGCCTGAGCAATTTCTTGTGGTTGCGATCCTGATTGGGCATCTCGAAGACGAGCTTGAGCTTGGGTTAACTGCGCTCTAGCTTGGGCAATTTCTTCTTTTCGTGTACCAGCTTCCAATTCAGCAAGACGTGCTTGAGCTTGTGCTAGTCCAGCTTTTGCTTGTAATAATTGCGCTTGGACACTATCACTTTCTAGGCTAATAATAGCTTGCCCCTGTTGAACACGGTTGCCCTCTTGAATGAAAATATTGGTAATTCGTCCATCAACCTGTGGCCTGATGATTACCGAACGTGGAGCTTCTAAGGAGCCAATAAACTCAGAACTTTCCTGCACTGTTTCAGTTTGCACAGTCGCTAGCTTGACGGGAATTGCCATCGGTTGACCAGCAGCAGGCCCACCTGCTCCTGCATTACTAGCATTACTAGTTTGCCACCAGCGCCAACCAAAACCAATACCTGCAACTAGCAGAACAATTCCCAATATCATGGGCCAACGCCGTTTTTGAGGTGGCTTAGGCGATCGCTCTAACAATGGTTGTGACTCTTGACTAGAATCGTTAACAGAAGCCTGTTCTGTTTCAATGGGTAGGGGAGAATCAGGGAACTCAGAATGGGACATATTCGGTTTCTCGTCTTGGGGATTTAGACTTGGGCAATCTACTCTTCGCTAAAAAAGCGTTGTTTGAATAGTTTTTTAGCCCTTTGTTTTTGATGTTGGTGTCAAATATATATATTGGGTATTTGGGCGATCGCTCATGTTGTCTAGCACCTGAAATAAATATCGTTTAGCGCATTATGGTTATTTTGTACATTACTTAGCTAAAATCATTGTCAAAGTGTAATTTATAAAACTTTTTTTACTAGCATAAACCCAGTGCCTTAGTTCAAAGAGAAACAGAGTTCATATTGTTGCAGACCAATCAACTGAAACGCTTGCTTCCTGCAATGGCAAAGTGCTAATACCGCGCACAAATAAATTCACAAAATTTTTTATGTAGCATTTACTACTGTAGTCTTGTGTGCTAAGTATATGGCTAAAATGCAGCATACCGGGAAGCAACATAGCCGTGAAATTACCCAGAGATGCTTTCCAATCTATATCCGCAGACACTGCGCCCTGTTCTCGACTCTTGCGTAAGTAAACAACCACTTGTTCGCGCAGCGATTTGTCAGTTTCGTATAAGATTGCAAACACCTTAATTGCCGCCTTGATCAAGCGTCCAGCAGTTTGTGCCCTTCTTGATACTAAGTCTTCCATAAATGTTTGCAAGTGCTTGCTTGCATTATAACCAGATAAGTAGATGGGTGTAAATAATTATCATTGGGATAAAGGGGGAGGGAAAAAGCAGGGAGCAGGGGAAAAAGGGTTTAAGCTGTATTTACTTTTTTTCACATACTTTGCTTTTATTATGCCTACTTACTTGCTAAACGAGATTGTGTATAAGTTACAGATGAGTTTATCGCTCTTAAGTATTAGTGAATATTGATCTTAGGGAAGAGAAGGGTATGGAGCGATGCCAACTTTCGCAGAGGCTTGTCTGCGAAACACTGCGCGTAGCTTGCTTACACGTTCGGGGAGCGTGCGGTAGGCAAGTAGTACGCTGCTTAATTCAGCTTTATTAATCAAGCTTGCAAGTTTCATCAAGTTATCCTCACTAAGAACGACGTGCAATCAATCAGTGTTCTCTAGAGTCCTACTTTTGAGCAGTCTCAACTTCCTACAGTTAGTTCACCCGATCGGTTGGTTTATAATTCACCCAAATGGGTGATTTAATTTATCTCAATCAAGCCACTTATGCGGCTTGCATTGAGTAATAAAATGCGAGGTGCTAAAAATAGCACCTCGCCAACTGTACTGCTTCGCGATCGCAGAGCGCTAGTCAAGATTAAACAACCACAAAATTGTTTTCGGTTAGTGACAATCCCTTTGATAGTTGTGCAAATTGTACCTGAGCAAATGCACCCGCATTGCCATCTTGGTCAAAGTACAATGCACCTGTAATATTGTCATAGATAAATCGTTGATTACTTGTCGTTGCAGATGTTCCGATTATAAACTGGCTAGCTGAGAGCGAACCTATTGATAACCCATAATCAAAACCAGCAGATGATACTTGAATGAGTTCATTAGTAGCGTCGAAATCATAAATAGTATCAAGTCCTTCTGATAAGCCTAGATAGAAGGTATCATTGCCATCGCCACCAGAGAGTACATTATCGCCTGATGAACCGCTAGCATCCAAGGTATCATTACCAGCGCCACCGTTAAGGGTGTTATTGCCAGACGAACGACTCAAATAGGCGGTGTCAAGACCTATATAATCTATGCCAGAGACGGAGAGAGAATCATTGCCGTCGCCCCCAGAGAGTACATTATCGCCTGATGAACCGCTAGCATCCAAGGTATCATTACCAGCACCACCGTCGAGTGTATTATTGCCAAAGGATCGAGAGTCGAAGACGGAGGTGCCGCTATACGGGTCGCTACTTCCTTGCTGATAGCCAGAGACTGAGAGAGAATCATTGCCATCGCCCCCAGAGAGCAGGTTATCGCCTAATGAACCGCTAACATTCAAGGTATCGTTACCTGCATCACCGTTGAGCGTATTATTGCCTAAGTAGCGAAGGTCTTCTTCTTGTTCTTGTGGCCCGTAGCTTTGGTAGTACCGATAGCCAAAGGCAAAAAGAGAATCATTGCCATCGCCCCCAGAGAGCAAATTATTGCCTAGTAATGAGTCAACATTTAAGGTGTCGTTATCGGCACCACCATTGAGAGTATTATTGCCTGCACCACCCCTCAAAAAGTCGTTGCCACTTAAGCCGTCAATGATATCATCACCCCCCTGACCATTGATGACATCATCTGAGTTGTCAAAGCCGTTAACGTTATTGGAGAGGTCGTTAAGGAAGGTGACTGTGTTTTTGTTGAAGATAGTGCTTTGGGTGGAGTTGCCATTAAATACATCAAAGCTGTCAGTGATGCTAGTTTGCCCATCAAACAAGATGTTACCCAAGTCTACAGCAGCTCCTGTAGTTTTGCTGAGGTTATCCAGGTTTTCCAAGGCAAAGTTTTGCAGGATGACTTTGCTGTTATCTAACCCCTGAGAAAAACTGATTTCCAGATTGTTGGCATTCTGGGTCAGCAGGAGATTTTTGGCAGTGAAACCTGAACCTTGAAATGTTATGGTATCCACTTCCGCAATGATGCCTGCTGTCGGCTTTATTCCTTTACCTACGCCACCGAAATCAGTAATGATACTACCAAAAGGATTGTAAAATTTATCCTTGCCACCGCCACCTGTGAGGATATCATTGCCATTACCACCTGTGAGGATATCGTCACCTGCACCACCATTGAGGGTATTATTACCAAAGGCATCAGAGGCAGAGAGAGTATCATTGCCATCGTCTCCAGACAGCAGGTTATCACCTGATAAACCACTAGTACTCAAGGTATCGTCACCTGCACCACCGTTGAGGGTGTTTTTGTAAGATGGGCGTTCTTCCTGAGAGAAGAACGGCGGACTGGGAGAGAAGTTAAAGACAGAGAGATAATCATTGCCATCGCCCCCAGAGAGTACGTTATCACCTTCTGAATAGTCAGCATTCGAGGTATCCTCACCAGCACGATAGTCAACACTCAAGGTATCATTACCTGCACCACCGTTGAGAGTATCATTGCCTGCACCACCCCTGAGTATGTCGTTGCCACTTAAGCCGTCAATGACATCATCACCCCCCTGACCATTGATGACATCATCTGAGTTGTCAAAGCCGTTAACGTTATTGGAGAGGTCGTTAAGGAAGGTGACTGTGTTTTTGTTGAAGATAGTGCTTTGGGTGGAGTTGCCATTAAATACATCAAAGCTGTCAGTGATGCTAGTTTGCCCATCAAACAGGATGTTACCCAAGTCTACAGCAGCTCCTGTAGTTTTGCTGAGGTTATCCAGGTTTTCCAGGGCAAAGTTTTGCAGGATGACTTTGCCGTTATCTAACTGCCCTTCAAAGGTGATTTCCAGATCGTCGCCATTCTGAGCCAGTAGCAGATTTCGGGCAGTTAAAATATCGCCTTTGAGTTTTATCGTATCCACTTCGGCAATGACTTCTGCTGTCGGATTTGTTCCTTTACCTACGCCACTGAAATCAGTGATGGTATAGCGCTCATTGTATGAGTCGTTGTTTAAGCTGTAAACAAATTCATCTTTGCCGCCTCCACCAGTTACCGTGTCGCCGTTCCCGTTAGGTATGATGGTATCGTTGCCTGCTTTACCGTTAATCGTATCGTTGTAATCGTTGCTGCCCACTAAAGTATCATTACTGTTGGTTCCAATGATATTTGCCATAACTTTTGCCTACCTCAATCTATTTTTTCAGTAAATTCAGTTGTCAATTTGCAATTTGTGTTTGAAAACACAAAAATTCACCGGAATCTGCATATTTTATATGTCAACTTGAGGATAAGTAAATTATCGAAAATTCACCCTATTCCAAGGCTTTTACCTATCACTTGTTTAACTATCTCAAACTATCTAAGTCTTAAGCACTGTACAATTTCAGGAGCGCATTCACGAGAATCTGTGATTTCATGCTTTTTAATCATTTTTATTCAGTAGAAATCACTGAACAAAGATGATTAAAAAATCTGGCAATTGCATACCTAAAATATACCCTTGATATTTGTTTTTTTGCCAGCGCCTAAATCTTAAGTATAGAAAATATTTAACGGTTGACTCTTGATGGGTAAAGAGATTTTTATCACCTCTTTGTGAGCTATTTTCACTGGGTGTCTATTTTGAACATAGAGAACGTCTCAGAGGAGGTTTTAAAATTCTCTCTCTAAAGGGTATAATTTTGCCGTCTCTATTGGGTTAAGTATAACACCAAATCAAAGTTTTAACTATATACTGAGATGCTTCGCTATGCTAACTATAGAGAGCAAAAGTCTCTTTCAAAACGTCTTTTCATAATACTTATCGGTTTTTGCAGTTCAAAAGAGGAATTTGGTTTGGGGGAAAGGTGAAAGGTGAAAGGTTTTTTCTTTCCCTTTTCCCCTTAACCGAAAAGTATTGTGAACATCTCATCAGCTTCCAAATAACTGCATAGTCAAGTACAAGTGTCCTATGCCCTTCAACCATCCACAACTGATTTTTTAGAATCTAATTTTGGTAAAATTCCTACAGATGATTTTCGGTTAGTAACAACATAAGAAAGCAACCCTTCATAACGATCAAGTGCTTGCTCCAAAGAATAGTTTTCTTCGGCAAACTGTCTTCCTGTGTTACCTAGCCTCGCACTTAGAGCAGGATTAGCATATAAATTATGTACCGCAGCGGCCATTGCATCAGGTGATTCTGGCTCAACAATTATCCCACCACCACTAAGTTGGATTGCTTTAGCAGCTGTACCAGTGGCGGGAACTGAACCCACAATCGGACGACCACTCGCCAACAGCAGTGGTATTTTTGAAGGCATATTGAACGAAATCACATTGCGCTTTTGCACAATTAGCCCCACATCAGATGCTGCTAGCATTTCGGGTAGTTTTTCTCGCGGCTGTAACGGTAATAGCAAAACATTGTCTGCTCCATTTAAGAGACAATATTCCTGCAATCTTTGCAATGCTATTGACTCGCCAACGATGACAAAGACAATCTCCTTGATATGACGTAAGCAAACGGCCGCTTTTATTACTGTTTCTAAACCTTGCGTTAAAGCAATGTTTCCCGAATAAAGTACTACAAATTTGCCATCTAGTTGATGGCTAGATATCCACGAGTTATTCTCTTTCGGTAAAGGGTGGATGAAATTTACATTTACCCAATTGGGAATACAAACGATTTTATTAACAGGTACTCCTTTATTCACTAAATTCTCATGAAAAGCATCGGCAATGACACTAATAGTGTGTGCAGACTGATATGCAAATTTCTCCAGAGCTGCAAGAGTTCGGATCATCCACTTGTTTTTCAATAGCCCGATACGTACCGCAGCTTCTGGTAGAATATCTTGTACATTTAAAACTACTGGGCAGTTGTATAACCAACCAAATATTGTTGCTGGTAGTGTCCCTAGTAAGGGGGGAATTGTTAAGATAATTACATCGGGGCGTTCGCCTTTAAAGACTTGGGGTAAGCTCGTAAAAACAAAGCTCAACTCTAGTAATAGACGATCTACAAGGTTAGGTTTAGACTTAATTCTTAGATAACTTCGCTGAATAGTAACACCATTTTTTTGTTCATTACTATACCATTTCCCCCGATACCCATCGTAAATTTCGCGCTGAGGATAGTTGGGCATTCCCGTAATCACTCGCACTTCATGATCTCGCTTTACTAGTCCTTCTGCCAATTCAGTCATTAACGGAGCAATTCCAATTGGCTCTGGATGATAGTTGTAGGAATAAATCAGAATATGCATGAGCTATTTATAAATTTAATAAAGACAGTCTCAGATGATCGATTTACTCCTTAATAGCTAGTAGTTGCTACTACTGGCGATTACTTATTTTAACGTTGTAAGATTGCTTGATTAAAATTGCGTTAACTAAGTGGGCAAGAATAAATCAAACTATGTGTTTTGCAATGTGATTTTAATGAAATGGGCTCGTAGTAAGCGGCTCCAGCCCTATATTCAAGGCAAGAGCCGCTTACTACATACAAACATTTAATTATTTACGCCCACTTACTTAAACATTGGCTATAATTTATCATGATTTTTAAAAGGTAATTTTTACACTGTATAAAACAATTAAAAATCAAAACATCACCTTATGTAAATAGGTTAGCTTGTTATAAACATAGGCTTTAATTTCTAGTGATTATGACAATAGTTGGTCTAGTTGTTTCTGAACTAATGCCTAAATTTCCACTTGAGGGATTGTAGCATTAGATTCACGGTTGTGCATATAACCCTCATTCCGCCTTGTAAACTGGCACATGAAGTATTTTTAACTGGATCATCTGTATTGTCTTCATTGGACAGCATCCTAGTTTTTTGAGTATTTCAAAGGCACTGACTAAAACAGCGCTGAGTGAAAAGTAAAATTAATTGCATTCAAGACTGAACGTAAAAGTCTTGATGACGAACCAACGAGTTGGCAGATATCAATGCATCAAACAAAACTAAGCTTACAATAAAAATATGTATCCGTATATACTGCACAAAATCACGGTAGTAGATGTAATGAATTAATGAAGAAAAGCACTATTTTTGTGAAGTTTTGCATAAAATACTAAGTTTATAGCGATGTTTTACGACAAGCTGCTTTGCCTCTACGGTCGTTTGTATGCAATACACTCTGACCTAACTTTCATTCCTCATTTATGTATAGGGTTTTCCTTTTGTCTTCTGCAATGACCCATTCAGCTAAAAATCACGAGCGATCGCCTGAGAATACCTGATAAAGTTGAGCTACGCAAAGTTGAAAACAGTGTTATATGCCTGGGTTTCTATTAGAAGTTGGTACAGAAGAACTACCTGCAAGTTTTCTCAGTGATGCTTTAGTGCAATGGCAGGAACGCATTCCCCAAAGCTTGGAAGCAAACACCCTCAAGGGCGAAAGTGTCCAGGTATACGGTACTCCCCGGCGGCTGGCGGTACTAATTACAGGTTTACCATCTCAGCAACCAGACCGAGAAGAAGAAATTAAAGGGCCTCCCGCCCAAGCCGCCTTTAAAAATGGTCAGCCGACACCAGCAGCGGTAGGTTTTGCCAAAAAGCAAGGTGTGGAACTGGATGCGCTGTCTATTCGCCCCACTGACAAAGGCGAATTTGTATTTGTACAAAAAAGAATTTCTGGTCGTCCTGTGGCGGAAATTTTGACAGAACTTGTTTCCCAGTGGATTTGGGGATTAGAAGGTAAACGGTTAATGCGTTGGGGAAATGGAGATGCGAGGTTTTCCCGACCAATTCGTTGGTTGGTCGCTTTGTTAGATGAGACAGTGCTGCCTCTAGAATTAGTAAATGGTTCTAAAACGATTCAGAGCGATCGCATTTCTCAAGGTCATCGGGTCTTGCATCCTGAACCTGTGACAATTGCCCAAGCTACTGATTATGTTACCGCTCTCAAGTCTGTATTTGTCAACGTTGACCCAGAAGAACGGGCAAATATTATCAAAGAGCAAGTAAATGCAGTTGCAGATAATTTAGGCGGGTATACAGTAATTTACCCCGATTTATTAGCGGAAGTAACCAACCTTGTAGAATATCCTTCCGCAGTTGTCGGTAAATTTGAACCAGAATTTTTGGAATTACCAAGCGAGGTAATTACTGAAGTTATGGTTACTCATCAGCGTTATTTCCCTGTATTTAAACCAGATAGTTCTGAGCAAGAATTATTGCCCAACTTCATTACCATTTCTAATGCTGATCCCCAGAAATCAGATATTGTTTCCGTCGGCAATGAAAGGGTAATTCGTGCCAGATTAGCTGATGGCAGATTTTTCTACGAAGCTGATTTAACTAAGCCAATAGATAGCTTTTTACCGCAGTTAGAAAAAGTTACTTTCCAAGAAGAATTGGGTTCGGTGCGTACCAAGGTAGATAGAGTAGTTAAGATTGCCGAACGAATAACCACTCAATTAGAATTAACGGAAAATCAAAGCCAAAGAATTCAACGTGCTGCTTTATTATGTAAAGCAGATTTGGTTAGCCAAATGGTGTATGAATTTCCCGAATTGCAAGGCATCATGGGAGAAAAATATGCCTTAGCCAGTGGTGAAGATGCCGATGTAGCAAAGGCAATTTATCAACATTATTTGCCAATGGGAGCCAGTGATAATTTCCCCGAAACGCTCACGGGTCAAATTGTCGCTTTGGCAGATAGATTAGATACTTTAGTGAGTATCTTTGGTTTAGGTTTAATTCCCTCTGGTTCCTCTGATCCCTATGCTTTGCGCCGTGCTGCTAATGCCGTAGTTAAAATTACTTGGTTTTATAATTTGCCGATAAACTTAGATGATTTATTGGCACAAATAGCCACGGATTTTGCAGCGAAACATCACAAAGATCAAGCATCATTAACCGCAGCATTACAAGACTTTTTCTTACAACGCATCCGCACTTTACTACAAGAAGAAAAACAGATTGATTACGACTTGGTAAATGCAGTTTTGGGAGAAAATGACCCAGAATATACAGAACGGACATTAAAGGATTTATTGGATGTACGCGATCGCGCCTTATACTTACAACAAATCCGTAATGACAGTACCTTAGATAACATCTACGAAACAGTTAACCGTTCTACCCGATTAGCTGCACAAGGTGATTTGGATACAAAACAGCTAGAACCAACAACCGTAGTTCGTCAAGAACTATTCCAAAAGCCCTCTGAGACAGCTTTGTATAATGCCCTAATCGAATCAGTACCGCAAACTCAAGCAGCACAACAGACGCGAAATTATCAATTATTAGTAGCAGCACTCACAAAAATTGCTCCGACAGTTAGTAATTTCTTTGATGGGCCAGATAGCGTTTTAGTTATGGACTCCGATCCAGAAGTCAAGCGTAATCGATTACATTTGCTGGGACTAGTTCGCAATCATGCCCGTGTTTTAGCTGATTTTGGTGCGATCGTCAAAAATCTGTAGCGTAGGTCAACAAAAAGTTGTGTAATTTTTGCAAAGAAGCGCTACTATAGGGAGTGCTTAACCAGGGACTCTGCTGCAATCTATGCCTAGAGCTACTGTAATTGGATTGGGAAAGTCCGGTGTTGCTGCGGCGAGATTGTTGAAACAGGAAGGTTGGGAGGTAGAGCTGAGTGATAGCAACACCTCCGAAACCCTCCTGCAACAACAACAAGAACTCGCTGCCGAGCAAATAACCGTAAAACTAGGCCAATCCCTAGAATTGAATGGTGCTAATTTACCCCAATTAATAGTCGTTAGTCCTGGCGTGCCTTGGGATATTCCCGTATTAATCAAGGCACGCCAATTAGGTATTGAAACCATTGGGGAAATGGAACTCGCTTGGCGAAATTTGCAATCGCTACCTTGGGTAGGAATTACTGGCACTAACGGCAAAACTACTACCGCAGCTTTAATTGCTGCCATTTTTCAAGCAGCGGGTTTAAATGCACCTGCCTGCGGTAACATTGGCTACGCCGCTTGTGATGTTGTCCTATCTTGGAGGAAGCAGGGAGCAGGGGAGGCAGGGGAGGCAGAGGAAGCATTTGATAATTCCTCACTTTTAACTTCTCACTCCTCACTTTTAACTCCTAACTCTTCACTGGACTGGGTGATTGTGGAAATTAGCAGCTATCAAATAGAATCTTCGAGTTCTCTTGCACCACGCATCGGTGTATGGACGACTTTCACGCCGGATCATCTTAGTCGCCATCAGACTTTAGAGAATTATTACAACATCAAAGCCAAGCTGTTGCGTCAGTCCGAGTTGCAAGTGTTCAATGGCGATGATGCCTACTTGAGGCAGCAAGGTTTAAGTGCTTGGCCTAATGCCTACTGGACAAGTGTCAAAGGAAAAGACTTCCTGATTAGCGAAAAAGGCTTTTACATCGAAGACGACTGGGTTGTGGAAAAGTTGACTGCAACCTCTACACCAGAACCGATTGTGAAAGTATCTACTTTACGGATGGTGGGAGAACATAACCAGCAAAATCTTTTGATGGCAGTAGCAACGGCAAGATTAGCGGGAATTAATCGTGATGCGATCGCACTTGCAATTCGAGAATTTCCTGGCGTTGCTCATCGTTTGGAGCATATCTGCACTTGGGAAGGTATTGATTTCGTTAACGATAGCAAAGCCACTAACTACGATGCTGCCGAAGTTGGTTTAGCATCCGTTGACAGTCCAGCAATTTTAATTGCTGGTGGAGAAGCTAAAGCAGGAGATGATACTGGTTGGCTAGCACAAATTCAAACCAAAGCTGCTGCTGTGTTATTAATTGGCTCTGCTGCACCTGCATTTGCCAAACGTCTCCAAGAGGTGGGGTATCATACATACCATATTGTGGAAACTATAGAAAGGGCAGTTCCCAAATCGGCGGAATTAGCCAAGCAGTATCAAGCGCGGGTGGTGTTGCTGTCTCCGGCTTGCGCGAGTTTCGACCAGTACCCGAATTTTGAGGTGCGGGGCGATCGTTTCCGTCAGTTATGCCTCGCTTGGGTGGGAGGTTGGCAGCCTACCAGGGTAGAGCTTCCAGAGTTTGAAAACTCTAGTCAAGAGTCCATAGTTCAAAGTCGATAAGCATTGTTTGTCTACAAGTTCGTAGTAAGGACTAAAGTGCTTATAGCGGTTCTCGTTTAGGTGAGGTACACGCGTAGGGGCACGGCATGCCGTGCCCCTACACCTTGCGTATGCGTACTTTTATGCTACTACTTATCTGTACAGCTGAAATTTCTGTTACAGATAGCGTGCCTTATTAAGGAAGCAAAGTAAACGCAATTATGTCCGTCATTTTGTCGTGGGTTTCAGCATTGCCACCATACATATTCAATTAACCAATGGGGCGATTTCCGGGATTGACTGCATGAATATATTCACTACCCGATCGCGGCCTTCCTCGTTTATAATAAGCTTCTTCTGGTTTACCCCATCCTAGCTGCAAAATCATTTCCAAAAAGCTAGTATTTTCCCACTTACACAAACTTGCCCACTCTGTTCTTTGAACAATTCTCTCTACATCGGATGTGACAATTTGTTGGTATTGTTTACTATTATTGAAACTCAAGTACAAATCCATCCCGATAGAGACTTCATACCAAAATTCTACGATGGAATTTTTAGCGGCTTTTAATATCTCTAAGTCACCATTGAGGGCAATTAAGTCAGTATCTATTTCGGGATAGTGCAAGATTTTTCCTTTAACTGTCAATTCCCGCCAGATAATACCGGAAACTCGATTTTCTTTCTGATACTCGTGAATTGCAGTTTTGAAATCTTGATAAGCAGTGAACTGTTGCAGCCCATCAGTTCTGATAAACTGGTCAATTACAGGATTGCCAGAGGCTGTTATTTCTAATTTTAGGCGTTTTCCTTTGAGGCAAGCTTGGCGTTCGGCTGCCAAAATTTGAATTAGCTCCTGGGTGGTGTAAACTTTTGACATCAGAGTACACTCTATTTAGTCATGGGCATTGGGCATTGATTACGGACTATAGACTATGGATTAATTTCCTCAATTATGAACACAGATATTTCAATATTATGCTTTGACATTGACGGCAATGTAGTAACAGATATCACTAAAAATTAGGGCAGACCAATTTGGTCTACCCCATAAGTTACCTAGCTAACTCACTACTAAACTCATTGAAGGCTCGCCGTTTTAACTGTCCTGTTTCCGTGCTGGGTAACAAATCAAAGATTTTGCGAAATTGCTCGTCTATTTCTTCAAAAGGTACTTGACCCTTCTTATTCAAAACGACCTCACCTGATTTATTAAACACCACGACCTGAGGAACAGCCCCAGAATAGTAATATCCTGTTTCTGTAGGGTCGTAGGTCTGTTTAAGCGGGATAGCATCTACATTAATAGGCATAATTTCTGCTACCCGACCATAGAATTCCTGTACCCGTGAAATGGAAATGGCATACCTTTTGGAATCGCTGCTGTCATCCAAATAAAAGGCCAAAAATATGGGTTTATGTTCTGCTAAAGCCTGTGCCAGTGTCTGCCTGGGAGGAACCAATGAACCATTACCAGCATAAACGACAAAGATGTTGCCATCATATAAATCATTATTAAGACCAGCGTATGCAGGTTGCATACTTATAATGAAAAGACTTGCAAGCAACAACAGGCATTTGGACAACCACCTTTGCCAGCCAGTAATTTGTTTATGTAAAAAAAGAAACTTTGTGCTATTCATCAAAAAGAACCTTGCAAGCTACTACTTGTCGTGAGTTTGTGCTGAATTCGGCAAACTGGGCTGGATATGTAATTATGCCCGCGCACTACTTTTTAAGATAACGCCTACTGAGATTATCTCTTGTAAGTGGATGATGGAAATAAACGAGGTTCTGAGGTGGATGAATCCAGTTCTGAGGTGGATGAACGGAGTTCCGAGGTGGATGAACGGAGTTCTGAGGTGGATGAACGGAGTTCCGAGGTGGATGAACGGAGTTCTGAGGTGGATGAACGGAGTTCTGAGGTGGATGAACGGAGTTCCGAAGTGTATGAACGGAGTTCTGAGGTGGATGAACGGAGTTCCGAGGTGGATGAACGGAGTTCCGAGGTGGATGAACGGAGTTCTGAGGTGGATGAAGTATGATTCTAACTCTCCCCTGCTCCTTGCCCCCTTGTACTGAGCGACTTGCCCTGAGCGTAGTCGTACCCCTGCGAGGAAGCAAGCTACGCTGTCCCGTAGGGAAGGGAGTCGAAGTATGTCCCTTTGCCTCCACTCCCCTGATTTCCTGCAACTTGATTTTGAGGCTGGCTTTTTCAGCCAGGATTCGCTAAACTCACGCATATTAAATTTGCAATTAAATACTCTTAATTAGCAACTGCCAGAAGACTAGGATACCGATGTGGGCAACAAAATACAATTCATAGATAGGCTGCGATTGGGTTTCGCGGTATCAGTGGCAAAAAGTGTGACGTTTATAGTGCGATCGCTCCGTCTGGGTGCTGCTAGTGTATTACCAGGCTCGATTGCTCGTCGCATTGAACCCCGACTTTTACAATTATTGAGTCAGCAAGTTAAAAATGGAGTGATTTTAATTGCTGGTACTAACGGCAAAACCACTACAGCCCTGCTTTTATGCACAATACTAGAACGCAAAGGTTTTCGCGTCACTCATAATTCTACAGGTGCAAATCTGGAAAATGGCTTAATGACGGCGCTGTTAGAAAGCACCAACTTACTAGGTACGCTAAATACTGATTACGCCATTTTGGAAGTTGATGAAAATATTGTCCCAAGAGTATTAGCGCCACTCCAGCCGCGAATTATTCTCTGTTTAAACTTGTTCCGTGACCAACTTGATAGGTACGGGGAAGTAGACACAATTAGTAAGCGTTGGACAAAAGTTATTTCTACGCTACCAGCAGAAACAGTGGTAATTCCTAATGCTGACGACCCAACTTTATCTAACCTCGGTCAGCAGTTACCCCAACGGGTGTTATTCTTTGGCTTGAATGAACCAGAACATTATTTAGAAGCTATTCCTCACGCTGTTGATTCTATTTATTGTCCCAAATGTGGACATTCTTTAGATTACAAGGGTGTTTATTTGTCTCATTTGGGAGATTTTACTTGTCCTAAATGTGGTTTTAGTAAAAGCAAACCGATTCTAGAAAGTAATGAATGGTCGCAAATTCTGGTTGGTTTGTACAACAAATATAATACTTTAGCTGCTGCTACTGCGGCTATTGAGTTGGGGGTTGATGAAGTAACAATCAGAGATACTATTAATACCTTTCAAGCTGCCTTTGGTCGTGCGGAAGATTTAGTAATTAACGGTAAACGCGTGCGGATATTGTTATCAAAAAATCCTGTGGGAACGAATGAAACTATTCGCGTAGTTACTCAAAGCACAGATAAAACCACGCTGCTAGTCTTGAACGATCGCACACCCGATGGCACTGATGTATCCTGGATTTGGGACGTAGATACCGAGAAATTAGTCGAACGCGGCGGGACTTTAGTAGTGAGTGGCGATCGCGTCTATGATATGGCACTACGTCTACGTTACAGCCAAAAGTCTCATCAAAGTAATTTAAATTTAATTGTCGAAGAAGATTTGCGACAAGCGATCGCTACTGCATTAGAGCATACACCAGAGAATGAAACTTTGCATATTCTGCCTACCTACTCAGCCATGCTAGAAGTGCGAGAAGTTCTGACTGGTCGTAAAATTCTTTAAATTGGACAGTGGGAATTAGAAAAATTTTTCCCATTCCCCAGTTCCCACGATCCAATCCAATTACGAATTACGTTAGCGTAGCGGTAGCGAGTCATCGAGCGTCATTACGAATTACGAATTACGAATTATGAATATGAGTTCTCAAAATTTGGAATTAACAATTGGTTGGTTGTACCCGACGCTGATGAGTACCTATGGCGATCGCGGTAATGTAATTACTATAGAACGTCGCGCCGAGTGGCGGGGATACGATGTTAAAGTGTTACCCCTGGATCAAAATTCCACAGCCGCAGATATTAAAACTGTAGATGTAATCGTTGGTGGTGGCGCACAAGATCGTCAGCAAGAAATTGTCATGCGTGATTTGCAGGGTGCAAAAGCTGACGCGATGCGTGAGAAAATCGAAAATGGAACACCAGGAGTTTTTACTTGCGGTTCCCCCCAATTACTCGGACATTATTATGAACCAGGTTTGGGACAACGGATTGATGGTTTGGGAATACTCGATTTAGTTTCCGTGCATCCTGGTGAAAATACTAAGCGGTGTATTGGTAACTTGGTAATTGAAGTGACAGCATCACGCCTGGCGCGAGATTTAAAAGAGATGACGGGTAGCATACCATATTTGGTAGGCTTTGAAAATCACGGCGGACGTACCAAACTAGGAAAAGTGGAAGCTTTGGGGCGCGTGGTGTACGGTTTGGGAAATAATGGTGAAGATGGTACAGAAGGAGCATTTTATCAGAATGCGATCGCTACTTATTCTCACGGCCCTTTATTGCCGAAAAATCCTTTTGTCGCCGATTGGTTAATTCAAACAGCGCTGCGGCTAAAGTATCAGCAGGAAATTACCTTAAAACCATTTGACGATAGCCTCGCTGCACAAGCAAGAGAAGCGATGTTTAAGCGATTGAAAGTGAGTTTACCAAGCGCTGCGGCTGCGAAAGTTTAAATTTTCGTGTTTTTCTCGTTCCCTGACTTTCACAGGGAACGCAATTCCCCGGTTTAAAATATTCGTCCCTCTTTAAGCATTTTGCGGATTGAGGTTTTATCTAAAGCTACTTCTTGCCGCAGTTGTTGCGTTGTGGCAATTGCTTCTTGAATTGATTTTTTTGTCGTCCGCTTTCTCCAAGCGTTATATTGCAGTACATTTTGGAGTTGCGATCGCAATGGTATTTTTGGGCTTAGGCATCTCAAAGAAAAAGAGGGAGCGGTAAACTTAGTTTGCGTCTCCCTACATTCAAAACAACCAAAAAGTCCCAAATTAAAGCCTTTTGATTTTTGACTTCCGCCTTACCGCACTAGTTTCCCAAAGAAGGCAAGAAACTGACAATTCCAGGGAAAATAATAATTAACACCACCACTAATAGCTGCAACAAAATAAATGGTATTACACCACGATAGATATCCTTTGTAGTAACTTCTGGTGGCGCGACACCCCGCAAGTAAAACAGCGCAAAGCCAAAGGGAGGAGTGAGGAAAGATGTTTGCAAATTTGCTCCCAAAACTACACCATACCAAATCAAGTCAATACCTAAGTTTTGGGCAACTGGTACAAACAACGGCACGACAATAAAGGCAATCTCGAAAAAGTCGATGAAAAAGCCGAGGATAAATACTACCGCCATGCTGACAATCAAAAAGCCAGTTTTACCGCCGGGGAGATTGGCAAGAACATCGAACATGAAGCGATCGCCATTTAATCCCCGAAAGACTAAACTAAAAGCTGTGGAACCAAATAGGATAAAAACTACCATACTAGTGATTCGCAAAGTAGCATCACAAACTTGACGCAGAGATTCTAAGGTAAGTTTACGATTAGCAGCCGCCAGTGCGATCGCACCACCACAACCAACTGCACCCGCTTCTGTCGGCGTAGCAATGCCAAAAAATATACTCCCCAAAACTAACAAAATCAGGATCAAAGGCGGTATCATCACCCGAATTATCCGCCTTCCCAAAGCTTTACCACCAATATCTCTCACCTCAGCAGGTAAAGCTGGTGCTAAATCTGGCTTCAAAAATGCCACAATCAGCACGTGTACGGCAAATGCACCAGCCATCATCAAACCGGGAATCACCGAACCGAGAAACAAATCGCCTACCGATACACCCAATTGATCGCCCAGCACTACCAACACCACACTCGGCGGGATAATTTGCCCCAAAGTTCCTGATGCAACTATCACACCAGTAGCTAATTCTTTGTTGTAACCATAGCGGAGCATAATTGGCAGAGAAATCAAACCCATTGCCACCACAGTCGCCGCTACTACCCCAGTAGTTGCTGCTAACAGCGCACCCACCAAAATCACAGCTAAAGCCAGTCCGCCGCGCAAGCGTCCCAACAAAATCCCCATCGTTTCTAAGAGTCTCTCCGCTATCCCCGATTTCTCCAGCATTGCTCCCATGAAGATGAAGTAAGGGATAGCTAATAAGGTATAGTTTGCCATGATGCCAAAAATCCGCTGTGGCATGGCAGTTAGAAACACTGGGTCAAATACACCTAAGCTAATTCCCAATATTCCAAATAAAATTGCCACACCACCCAAAGAAAAAGCCACCGGATACCCCAGCGACAGCAACACCAAAGCACCAGCAAACATCACTGGCCCCAGCCATTCATAAGCCAGCGTCATGATTTTCCTCCCTGCTTTGAAGAATTGCCAAGTTTTTGATCGCCTGAGAAATTCCCTGGAAAATCAGCAGCACAAAGCCAACAATAATCATTGCTTTAATGGGGTAACGAGGCAATCCCCCAGGATCAGATGAGGCTTCCTTAATTAGCCATGAAGCCACAACCGCATCCCAAGAAAAAACAATCGTCATGATACAAAATGGGATGAGGAAAAATATAGTCCCTACTAAGTCTGCAAGTGCCTTTCGCCGAGACGGCCAATTACTGTAAAAAATATCAACCCGGACGTGTTCGTTGTGCTTCAGGGTGTAAGCTGCTCCCAACAAGAAAACTAAATCAAAAATGTACCATTGAGATTCTATGTAGGCGTTAGAAGTGAAGTTGTTACCGCTAATTCTTCCGAGATATCGCCCGATAACATTCCACACGCCAAGCACGATCATTACTAGTACTAGCCAACTAGTAAATCGACCAATGCGTTCAATGCAATTATCAATAATATTTGATATTCTTAATAATTTTTCCAATAGTTATTTTACCTCTCGAATTGTTGTAAAAGACTTCTTTATAGTTTTAAGGGTTTGTATAGCGGTTCCCATTCAGATGCGGTACAAGATTATATTGCAAGGTATAGGGGCACGCAGTGCCGTGCCCTTACGGGTGTAACTCACGTAAACTTACCCATCAATTTCAAATTGACAGACCATCGGTGATCTGTCCCATTAAATATAATGGGTGAACTCATTCTTAACTTTTCTTCCTTTGCGCTTTTTGCGCCCTTCTCCCTTGGCGCTAGCCTCTCCCTTTGGGAGAAGGGGAGACGCTAACACGAATGCGGTTCGTTCTTTTATCCCTCAAGATTAATGGGACAGACCACTAGCCTTAATTCCGAAAAATCGTCTATGTGGTTTCACTAATGCCAATCTACCAACTCATCTGCTAGAGATTCTAAAGGTTTAGTGTTATATAAGCAATGCTTGCTAGAGTCTGGAGTGCATCAATTGTGGGCATCGATGCCGTCAAAGTCGGCGTAGAAGTCGACGTGTCAGGAGGATTACCGGGAATTGTTGTCTTGGGACTGCCAGATTCGGCGATTCAAGAATCAAGAGAAAGAGTCAAAGCAACTTTGAAAAATACTGGCTTTGCCTTTCCGATGCGTAAAATAGTTATTAATTTAACTCCGGCAGATTTACGCAAAGAAGGCCCCTGTTTCGATTTGCCTATTAGTGTGGGAATTTTGGCGGCTTCTGAGCAAGTTAGCGCTGATTTGTTAGGGGATTATCTATTTTTGGGCGAAGTCTCTTTAGATGGCAGTTTGCGTCCCGTGGCTGGTGTCTTACCGATCGCAGCAGCAGCCCAAAAGATGGGAATTGCAGGTTTAGTTCTCCCTGCTGATAATGCCCAAGAAGCGGCAGTGGTTGAAGATTTGTCTGTTTACGGCTGCAAGCATTTGTCTGAGGTGGTGGATTTTTTAAATAATCCGGGGCGTTACAAACCTGTGCAGATAGATAGTACAACACAGACAACAACAGCATCCTACCCTGGCACAGATTTGCATGATGTGAAAGGACAAGCTCATGCGCGTCGTGCTTTAGAAATTGCTGCGGCTGGTGGGCATAATCTCATTTTTGTCGGGCCGCCTGGTAGTGGGAAAACCATGCTAGCAAGGCGCTTACCGGGAATTTTACCGCCATTGAGCTTTGCCGAATCTT
The DNA here is from genome assembly GCF_014698065.1 of Nostoc flagelliforme FACHB-838. Lineage (GTDB taxonomy): Bacteria > Cyanobacteriota > Cyanobacteriia > Cyanobacteriales > Nostocaceae > Nostoc > Nostoc flagelliforme_B. The sequence goes on along the minus strand of NZ_JACJSI010000019.1, from coordinate 54,159 downwards.
TGGAAGTGACTCGCATTCATTCGGTAGCTGGTTTATTGAGAAATCGCGGTTCATTAGTACGCGATCGCCCTTTTCGCAGTCCCCACCACTCGGCATCTGGGCCTTCTCTAGTTGGTGGTGGAAGCTTCCCTCGTCCTGGAGAAATCTCATTATCTCATAGGGGCGTGCTGTTTCTTGATGAACTCACTGAGTTCAAACGTGATGTGTTGGAATTTCTGCGTCAACCTCTAGAAGATGGCTACGTCACAATTTCCCGCACCAAATTATCGGTAATGTTTCCCGCGCAGTTTACTTTGGTGGCGAGTACTAATCCCTGTCCTTGCGGTTACTATGGCGATACTATCCAACAATGTACTTGTTCTCCCCGCCAACGCGAGCAATATTGGGCAAAACTTTCTGGGCCGTTGATGGATCGAATTGATTTACAAGTTGCAGTGAATCGCTTGAAACCAGAAGAAATTACCCAACAACCGACGGGAGAAACATCAATATCAGTACGCGAACGAGTGCAACAAGCAAGCGATCGCGCAATCACCCGTTTCCAAGGAGAAGTAAATCTGCGTTGCAATGCCCACATGCAAAGTCGCCATCTCCAGAAATGGTGCAAGTTAGATGATGCTAGTCGCAATTTATTAGAAGCAGCAATTAGAAAATTAGGTTTATCAGCAAGAGCAAGCGATCGCATTCTCAAAGTAGCACGGACTATTGCAGATTTAGCAGGAGAAGATGAGCTAAAAACCAATCATGTAGCGAAGCAATTCAGTATCGCACAATCGATAGGATGCAGTAGTAATAGCTATTTTTAAGGTAATCTCAAACACCCTCTAAGACCTAGAAGAAATTAACTGACCAATACGCTTGAGAATTTGCAAAATTGCGTACAGTTCTCTCGCGGATGCAAACGGAGCAAAGACTTTTGACAAATCGTACTGTGGTGTATTTGTTTGCATCACTTTGACAAATAAAATATCGTCTCCATTCGTTACTATCCCAAACACAGGTTTACTGGGGTTGGAGTTAGCTATCATATAAGCTAGGGCTTGCGGTACAGCTGACCAAACTGAAAGTGTGGTTTTTTTCGACTCCATGTCACTATAAAATTCTAAATTCCTCCCCAAGAACGCTTCACAAACACCCTTGGGAGGATGCTGCAACTTAGGAAATCAGTATCCAATATATCAGGGACTAAGCAACACCTCGTAGAAGGAAGCTGATTGGATGAATATACAGGCGATTTGGAAGTTATTACAAGAGACGTTCAAAGAATGGAGTGAGGATAAAGCCTCACGGTTAGCGGCGGCGTTAGCTTATTACACAATTTTTTCTATTGCACCATTGCTAATTATTGTAATTGCGATCGCCGGGGCAGTATTTGGCGAAGAAGCAGCAAGGGGTCAAATTGTCGGACAAATTCAAGGTTTAGTTGGCCCAGATGGGGCAGAATTTATTCAAACAGCGATTCAGAATGCTAACAAACCACAAACAGGAGCGATCGCTTCTATCATTAGTATCGTAGTTCTCCTAGTAGGTGCTACTGGTTTATTTACCGAGTTGCAAGATTCCCTGAATACGATTTGGGAAGTGAAACCGAAACCCGGACGAGGCGTTACTAACATTATTCGCCTACGGGTTTTGTCCTTTGCAATGGTGATTGGTATTGGCTTTTTACTTTTAGTTTCTCTGGTAATTAGTACGGCATTAGCAGCATTATTAACATACTTTAGCAACTTAGTGCCAGGTGTAGATTTTCTCTGGCAGATTATCAACTTCATCCTCTCTTTTGCCATCACTACATTCCTGTTCGGACTTATTTTTAAAGTTCTACCAGATGTCGAAATTGGTTGGAGCGATGTTTTAATTGGAGCTATGCTCACCTCCTTTTTGTTCTCTATCGGTAGATTTTTCTTAGGACAATACTTAGGTAATGGCAGTTTTGGTTCAGCCTATGGTGCAGCAGGTTCACTGGTGGTAATCTTAGCTTGGGTTAACTATGCCGCGCAGATTCTTTTCTTCGGTGCAGAGTTTACCCAAGTTTATGCCAGAAGGTACGGCAGCGGCATAACGCCAAGTAAACATGCCATACCTCTATCTGATAAGACACAATCTAATGGCAAAGCTCCAACAAAACAAACATCGACTAATAAAAAGCCCTCTTCTAATTTTATTAATCGCTTGTTCCGGTCTTTCAAGAAGCCCAAGCGCTTAAAACAGAGAAGAAAAAATCAGCGATTTTAATCTCTGAATACTGGGATTATATATTTGTAACTCTGATAGAGATTGAAGTATTTGACCTCTAATAAAAGTCAGTTTTATGAAATAAGACTACAGATAAATAACCTGATACTGGATTTTTCCAGAAGTCTATTGAAAAAGGAAGAAAATCAGCGCTAATGGAAAAATGGTTTTTTATCGATTGGCAGGCAATTTTTGTTCCTAGCATCAGCGTCTTTGAGTTGATGATCCGTGGTTCGCTGGTTTATTTAGCGCTGTTTTCAGTGTTACGTCTGCTTCCTAGCCGACAACTAGGAACACTAGGAATTACTGATTTACTCGTAGTTGTGCTATTTGCTGAAGCTGCCCAAAATGCTATGGCAACTAATTACACATCGATTACTGAAGGCGCTATCCTGGTAGGGACAGTGATTTTTTGGAGTTATTTGCTGAACTGGTTGGGCTACAAACTTCCCCAGTTTCAACGTTTTTTGAATCCACCACCGTTGCTACTGGTAAAAAATGGTCGGATGATTCAGCGTAATCTGCAACGAGAGTTAATTACAGATGATGAATTAATGAGCAAGTTACGTCAGCAAGGTGTGGAATTTTTGGCTGATGTGAAGTTGGCATATATGGAAGCTGACGGTAGGATTAGTATCATCACATCGGATTCAAAAACTACTCCCGTCCCTGAGCAAAAAATAGCGTTAAAAAGTGATCTACATTAATTAAACTGTAAAATATGACGGTTGTATTCTGTGCCGAACTGTGATTGAGCGCTATACTTTGCCCGAAATGGCTAATCTGTGGAGTGAAGCCCATAAACTAAAAACTTGGCTGCAAGTGGAAATTGCTGTTTGTGAGGCTCAAGCTGAACTTGGTTACATTCCATCTGAGGCGGTTGAAGAAATTAAGGCCAAGGCAGATTTTGACCCAAAGCGGGTGCTGGAAATTGAGGCTGTAGTCCGCCACGATGTCATTGCTTTCTTGACAAATGTTAATGAATATGTTGGTGATGCCGGACGCTACATTCACCTGGGTTTAACTAGTTCGGATGTTTTGGATACAGCTTTAGCACTGCAATTAGTTGCCAGCCTGGATATATTATTGCAACGTCTGGAAGATTTGATTCAGGCAATTCGCCAAAAAGCACGGGAACATCGTCATACAGTGATGGCCGGCCGATCGCATGGTATTCACGCTGAACCGATCACTTTTGGTTTTAAGCTAGCTGGCTGGTTAGCAGAAGTGTTGCGACATCAAGAACGGCTGACAATACTCCGGCAAACGATCGCTGTGGGTAAGATTTCTGGTGCAGTGGGAACTTATGCCAATATTGAACCGCGTGTAGAAGCGATCGCTTGCCAAAAACTCGGACTCAAACCCGATACGGCCTCAACCCAAGTTATTTCCCGCGATCGCCACGCCGACTACGTGCAACAATTAGCTTTGGTAGCCGCAACCATCGATCGCTTTGCTGTAGAAATTCGCAATCTGCAAAAAACAGACGTTTTGGAAGTTGAAGAATTCTTCGCCAAAGGTCAAAAAGGCTCCTCAGCAATGCCACACAAGCGCAATCCCATCCGTTCAGAACGCCTGACAGGAATGGCACGACTCGTCAGAAGTCATGCTGGTGCAGCTTTAGAAAACGTTGCTTTATGGCATGAGCGGGACATTTCCCACAGTTCTGTAGAACGGGTAATTTTGCCAGATGCTTGCACCTTAACGCATTTTATGTTGTCAGAAATAACCGACTTGGTGAAAAACCTGTTGGTCTATCCTGAGAACATGAAACGGAATCTCAACTGCTACGGCGGCGTTGTGTTCAGCCAAAAAGTGTTACTGGCTTTGATAGACAAGGGAAGCAGCCGAGAAGAGGCTTATGCGATCGTTCAAGAAAGCGCTCACGCCGCTTGGAATCAGCCAGAAGGCAACTTCCAAGACTTGATTAGCAAAGATCCGCGTGTTACCCAAAAGTTATCTCCAGCTGAACTTGAGATTTGTTTCGACCCCCAGCAACATCTGCGGCATTTAGAAGAAGTTTACCAACGATTGGGAATTTAAGATTAATTTGCTTGTAGTGAGCGCTTGAGCGCTTACTACGAACCTGTTACTTGTTACCCAAAAAATACGCAGATATTATCAAAAAAAAATATATTTAAAGATACCAAAAATAATTAATATTGCATTGCTGAACAGTTTCTTTTTGATGCTGGAATTATTGCAAGCACTGGGTAGTATATACAAACAAATACTTACTTGTTTATTAGTGTTACGAGTGCTTTGATGATTGAAATCCTAGCCACACTTTCAGCATCGGCAGCAGCAGGAATGAGAATAGGTACACCTCTGCTGATTATTGGACTATTGCAGGGCAGTAACTTGTGGTCACAAGTTCCAATTCTATCTCACATTTATCCACCAATATTATTAGGTTGCCTCAGCTGTTGGTCTTTAGTTGAATTATTAGCCTCAAAAAAGCTGTGGGGGCAAAGATTGCTACAACTAGTTCAGTTATTCATGTCTCCCCTAGCAGGCGCAATTATGGGGTTAGCAGTAGCGACAGCAACAGCAACACCGAACTGGCTGGTTGCCATGATTGGAGGTTTATTAGCTTTGGTACTCCAGTTAGTCCAAGTTGGTTGGTTCTATCGCTTACGTGGCTTACCATTGTGGGCAGTATTTCTTCAAGACACCTTGTGCGTTGCTTTAGTACTTTTTGCCTTTGATGCTCCCTGGCAAGGAGGATTAATTGCTTTAATACTGCTTTGGTTTGCACTTCGTAGCGCGAAGCAGTGGTATGACTGGTATCACTTAGGGAATAGAGATAGGACAAAAAAGTACTGAATACTGAGTGCTGTTAGCAATAGCAGAAAGTTTCGCCCGTGGTGAGTTAACTAAATGAATGAATTATTAGAATCGTATTACGCAAATTCCTGGTCAATGTGGGGGTCGTCCTTGCATTCGAGGTATGAGAATTAGAGTTAGTGACATTTTAGAAATGTTATTTTATTTAGGGACTTGCAAAAAATGGCGTTGCAGAACAGTGGGATGAATTGAGGCAAGCAGGGGAGGCAGGGGAGGCAGAGGAAGCAGGGGGAGAATTTTAGAAGTTGCCAAATCATCCCGCAAATATGCAACGCCCAAAAAATAAATTATCCCAAATTATTTCTAGATTTGTAGGGGCGCAAGGACTTACGCCCTTACAATTGGATATTTTTTAACTGGAAGTCCCTTAATCCACGTTCCTTAAGAGTGAAGAGTTTTGTTTATCTCCTTCTCCCTTCATCTCCCTCTGCCCTTTTGCCTCTTCCTCAATGTTCTTTACTGCAAAATTCCAATCATGTGCAAGAAGCCGTGACCGGTAATCAACTCTATGATTAAGGCAATAAAACCTAGCATAGCAATCCGACCATTCCATACTTCAGCACTAGTTGTCAAACCCCACTCCCAACGTTCTTGAGGGTACATTTTTACCATTTTCTTTATTTGGGCAGCTTGCGAAAGCTTGAAACTGGGGTTTTTCAGCGCATCAATCACTAATTCTGCTAGTGCATTAATAAATACTGGATTGGTATTAGGAGCAGGTACGCGGCGGAAGTTGTGAATTCCTGATTCTTCAGCTACTTCCCGATACTCAATATCAATTTCTTGTAGTGTCTCAATATGCTCTGAGACAAAACTGATAGGTACGACAACCAAATCTTTCACGCCTTGTGCGCCTAGTTCTTTGAGGGCATCTTCAGTATAGGGTTGGAGCCATTCTACTGGGCCGACACGACTTTGGTAAGCTAAAGTGTGGGGATTGGGTCGATTGAGGGTCTGCATAATCAACGCAGTACATTCCTCAATTTCTTGTTGGTAAGGGTCGCCTGCTTCTTCAACGTAGCTTTTAGGAACGCCGTGAGCGCTGAAGAATATATGAACCTCATCCGGGTTAGGAAACTGCTCAAGCTCTTGGGCTATGAGTTGCGCCATTGCTTGGAGATAGCCTGGTTGTTTGTACCAAGAAGGAATGACAGTGTAATCAATCGGTTGAAGTTTTGGATCTTCTTGCCAGAGCTTGTCTAATAGCCGGAAGCTGGAACCACTGGTACTGATAGAGAACTGGGGATATAGCGGTAATATTACTAGGTGTTCTACATTATCTTGGGTAACTTGTGCGATCGCTTCTTCTGTATAGGGATGCCAATAACGCATTCCCACGTAAATTTTAACTTCTTGCCCCAAATGACTCAACTGTTTTTTTAAGGCTTCTCCTTGCGCTTCTGTAATCTGCCGCAATGGAGAACCACCACCGATTTGCTTATAATTTTCTTGAGACGTTCTGGTTCGCCGCGTGGCAATTAACCAGGCTAAGGGCTTTTGCAACCAACGAAATGGTAGGCGAATAATTTCCGGATCGGAAAATAGGTTGTATAAAAACGGCCCGACATCCTCTAGCTTATCGGGGCCACCGAGATTGAGTAATAAGACGCCTACACGACCCATAGCAGTTACTTTCCCCCAATCTTTTCAGGTTTTTTACTAATGTTAACCATATATCTTTATTAAATATAAAGCTTAATAGCAAGGAAATATGCAATGGCAACAATTTTAAGGGATTGGAGTTACCGCTATCAGTGGCTATATGATGGTATTTCGCGTTTAGCAGCCTTAAGTGTAGGTGGTGAAGCGCGTTTTCGACAACTTGCTTTGCAAGGCTTAACAATTCACTCAGATACTCAAGTTTTAGATTTATGTTGTGGCAGTGGTCAAACAACGGAGTTTTTAGTAAAGTTTTCACAAAATGTAACGGGATTAGATGCTTCACCCAAGTCTTTGCAACGGGCGCGGCATAATGTACCCGAAGCTTCATACATAGAAGCTTTTGCTGAGAAGATGCCATTTACAGATAATTTGTTTGATGTAGTGCATACCAGCGTTGCATTACACGAGATGGAACCTGAACAATTACGAAAAATTATTAATGAAGTTCATCGCGTGTTGAAGCCAGCAGGGGTATTTACGTTCGTGGATTTTCACGCTCCGACAAATCCGCTATTTTGGCCTGGTGTATCAGTGTTTTTATTGTTGTTTGAGACGGAAACAGCTTGGCAATTATTAAAAACTGATTTGCCTGAATTATTAACTGAGACTGGCTTTGAAGTGAGTAAGCCAACTTTATATGCAGGTGGTAGTTTGCAAGTGATACAAGCGAAGAAATGAAAGTTCAGGAGGCTTTCTGCCTCCTGTTTCTTATCGTTTTGCTAATTCTGGAGTCCGCCCCTTCAAGCCAATCATCAATTTCAGCATAAATACCTTTAATATAGGTACTCGTTGCAAAAGCCACAAACCCAGGCGACGAACCACTACTACAGGAAAGAAATTATTAGAAAACATCCGATCTAACAAATCGGTGAAACCTAAAATCGTCAGATTCTCTAGTTTGCGCCAGCGTTCATAACCTTTGAGAATCTGAATATGGCCAATATCTTTACCCGCTTTGTGCGCTGCTTGAATTACTTGTGCCAAAGCTGCTGCATCCCGAATCCCCAAATTTAAACCTTGTCCGCCGACGGGATGGCAATTGTGCGCCGCATCACCAATTAATGCTAGTCGGGGAAGAACGTAGCGATCGCTTTGCATGAGTTGTACTTGAAAAACAAAGCGATCGCCTAGTAATTCCAATTTTCCCATCTGATCGCCATAGCGACGGCTTAATTCTGCCAAAAATTGCTCATCATTTAAAGCACACAAAGCTTTTGCTTCTTCGTGAGGGGCTGTCCAGACAATGCGGCAACGGTTCCCCGGTAAAGGTAAAATCGCAAATGGCCCACTAGACCAAAATCTTTCGTAAGCAGTGTCGTTGTGGGGCTTTTCTGGTTTGACAAATGCCACGATGCAAGATTGCCAATATTTCCAGCCCGAAGTTTTGATTCCAGCAGCTTGGCGAATTGGCGATCGCGATCCATCTGCTGCTACAACTAATTTGCTGCGAACCGTCTTTAGCTGATCAGCAACTTTTATATCTATCGTGACTATATTCTGCTGGTATTGCGTATTTACCACTTCCGCCGGACACAGATAAGTCACATTTGGGCAATCTTGGATAAAGTCTTGCAACGGCTGCAACAGGGCTTGGTGTTCCGCCACATAACCCAATTCTGGCGTATTTATATCATCTGTGGTAAATTCCACCACATTCGGATAATCGGCATCAGAAAGACGAACTCGGCAATACTTGGCGATTTGAGGCAACATTTTGTCCCAAACGCCAATTCCTTCATAAATTAGCGACGAAAGCTGATGAACTGCATAAGCTTGTCCCTTGGCTACTGCCGCTGATGCCACTTTTGCCTCGATCAGCAAGACACTCAAACCAGAATTTTTTAAAGCAGAGGCTAGAGTTAACCCAATAATCCCACCGCCGACAATTACCAAATCATATTCATATCCCCGCTCATTTGGCGGTGTTGGTTGAGGGGAAATTTGCTCAAGCTGCGTTATGGTCATTGTTAAGTTAGATTACAGCGTTAACTCTTATTTTGACGCGATCGCGCCTTCTTGAGCAAGTTAACAATTCAAAATTCTATCTATAAGCTAGGTATAAAGCCTGTTTTACTTCTGACTCCTGAATTATTTGCTGACTCGATAAATTGGTTTAACCTGACGATAAGTATTAAGTAAGCTGAGAAATTTATTCCCATCAAAATTTATCGGGTCAACTTTTTTACCAGAACGGTCTACTAAATGGTGCGTAGTGATGCGATCGTCCGGGACTTGACTTTGAGCAATTAACCAAGCAAGAGAATTATATTGAGCTTCCGTATAGCCGCTATGGGTTTGCTGGCTGCTACCGTCATAACCATCTGGCGGTGTTTCCAAAGAAACGTGATAAGCAAAATTATTCACAGACGCGGGTAAATTCGGATTAGTCTGCACAGTTTCTACTCCCTGTGGAGTCTCAAACACTGAGTTAGCTGCACCAAAAGCCCGCTTGTCTGGCGGTACTAGATAAACTACCGTTCCGTCTAACTTAACTAAAGCGTGGTAGCTTGCTTGTACATTTTCATCATCATGGGCTACTTGAAAGAAATTGATGGCGCTGGAAGCAGAATAACCAGTTTCATGGAGGACGATAATCGGTTGATTGGTGAGAGGAAGGCCGTTAACATCTTGGGCGTACCTTTCTCCATAGTTAGTTGGGTTAACTGCAACAACTTGATAATTAGGTCTATACTGTGCAAAAGCTTGAGTGGTTACGTACCTTGCTACAGACTTGTTAGCTACAGGACTGTTAGTCTTAACCGGCGACTTGATAACATTTTGAGATTTCTTCTCTGGCTCTTTCGCTGATTGGAATTGCGCCTGGGGATATTGACTCCAGGCTGTAACCTGTGGATTGGATATACGGGATGTTGTCAGATTATTTTGTAATTTTGTCGCTCGTCCAATTAGCAGCACTACAATTAAAGCCATGAACATCAGCGAGATTAGTAGCACCCTAGTCGCCCAGTCTTTAAATCTCATTTTTCTAATACGCGTAAAACAGTAATGTCCTTCGTAGGGGCGCATAGATGTGCTACCCTACCGCCGATGGTATTCAAACGAAAATCGCTATAGTACCTTAATTTTAGTTAAATATACGTTACTAGTATATGTTGGAATCCTAAGTAATTGTTTTAAATACTTACTCTGTCTAGAGAGCTATTTAAATGTTCTCAAAACCATTGCTGCTGGTTCAGGTAATAGTTAGTGAATTGTGTCTCTACAATACAATTCAAGATTGCAATCTTAAATTTAATATAGTTAGCGTTTATACCCTGCTGCATGGGTTCGCACAACCACAAGTAATGTCCCTCTGAGTCAAAATTTTCTTTAATCTTCCCCAGCGCTACTGGGAAGCTTTTTCTTCTAAAATAGGTTTTCAGAAATGCGGTAGAAAAGGTCAAAATGCTCCATGAGGGGCGGCTGTCTGCATCTGGCTCGTCGATGTGGGTGACGACGAGTAAAATCAGAGATTCTAGGGCTAGGCTTTGTATGTCATTTACTTGCAAACTGCTGTAAGTTACCTGATGTTATTAGAAGTGACAAAATTGGCATAACTTAATTCGTTAACACGATTCCAATTAAAAATTTGCTGGCGAAAGGCTTTCCACTGTTCGTAAACTTGCTTAAAAGCAGCATCTTTACTGGCATTTTCTTCAAATAAGTCAAAGGAGATTTTCTGGGCAGCTTGCAGAATTTCCTGGCTGTAAGGAACTAGCTTTGTACCACCAGCCAGTAACCGCGTTAGCGCTTGCCCATTCAAGGAATCGTATTGACTCAGCATATTCAAATTGGCTTCAAAACTCGCTGTTTTCAAAACCTGTTGATATTCTTTGGGTAGGCGATTCCACGCGGTTAGGTTAACTAACACATCCAAGGTCGGCCCTGGTTCCCACCAGCCAGGATAATAGTAGAATTGCGCGGCTTTATTTAAACCGAGTTTTTCGTCATCGTAAGGGCCTACCCACTCAGCAGCATCAATTGCTCCCCTATCCAATGCTAAATAAACTTCGCCTCCAGGCAATACTTGCACATTCACCCCTAAACGGGACATGACTTCGCCACCCAATCCGGGAATTCGCATTTTCAAACCTTTAAGGTCAGAAATAGACTTGATTTCTTTTTTGAACCATCCCCCCATCTGTGCGCCGGTGCTACCTGCGGGAAAACTAATTACATTAAAGTTGGTATAAATTTTGTGTATGGCTTCTAATCCACCACCGTTATAAAGCCAAGCATTCTGCTGTTGGGCATTTAAACCGAAGGGTACGGAGGTGGCGAAGGCTAATGCTGAACTTTTGCCGATGTAATAGTAGCTGGATGTGTGACCGCATTCAACTGTCCCAGCTTGCACAGCATCGAGTACTTGCAATCCTGGTACTAACTCTCCAGCAGCAAAGGGCGTAATCTGGAAGCGTCCATTGGTCATTTCTTCAACTCGCCGGGAAACTGTTTGAGCGCCGATAAAAGTACCTAAAGATTTGGGCCAGCTAGTTGCCATCCGCCAACGGATATTTGGCAGTCCTGCTTGTACACTAGGGGATTTACCAGTTTGAGTACAGGAAACTAGAGTAGCAGCAGTTGCAGTAGCGATCGCAGCTGTGTTAAAAATCTCTCGGCGTTTCATAATTGTTCGTGATTTAAATTGCAGAAAATTTAGCCTGATAGAGAATATTTATCAGGTTTTTGGCAATTTTTTAGTTTTGGGTACTAAATTAAACGCAGTAGGGGCGCATACTTATGCGCCCCTACTGTACGATCAAGTTTTAAATGCTGAAACTTTAGCCTGTTATTACCGCCAATGTTGGGGTATTTTCAGATTTTCCGGTAGGATTGTGGTGCGATCGCCAATTGCTTGCTCAATCTGCTGTGATTCTACATTTTCTGAGCCGCTTAAGTTTGCTCCACACAGGTTAGCTTCTTGGAGGTTAGCTTCTTGCAGGTTAGCTGTACTAAGTAATGCATTTTCTAGATTAGCGACAGTAAGTTTTGCCCTTTGCAAGTTAGTGCCAATCAGGTTTGCATCTTGGAGATTGCTACCCTCGAAGTTGGCTTCTTCCAAGTTAGCATCACAAAGAACTGCCCCTTCTAAGTTGGCATCACAAAGAACTGCCCCTTCCAAGTTAGCATCACAAAGAACTACCCCTTCTAAGTTGGCATCATAAAGGATTGCCTTAGAGAGGTTCGCTTTTCTGAGGACTACGCCTTGGAGATTGGCTTCTGCGAGGATTGCTTTCGAGAGGTTGGCTTGATAAAGGATTGACCCACAAAGATAGGTTACTGATAAGTCTGCCTCAGAAAGATTTGCTCGTGTAAAATTGACCCATTGCAAGTTAGCTCCTCCAAGGATTGCTCTAGAGAGGTTAGCTTCCGTTAAGTCTGCATTACTCAGGTCTGTATTGCGTAAATCAAGTTTTTGATTGACCGGATCTTTGTATGAATCGCGTCGTCCAATTACAGTTAAAGCTGTTTGAATATCTGTAGGAAGTTTTGATGATTCCCGTGGTTCGCCCTCATATTCCTGATTCACTGAGGCATTTTCGCGGATAAAAGCAGCGAGAATTTCCATAATTGTCCAATGGTCTTTTGAAGAATCTTTAGCAATTCTTTCTAAAGCATAAATTGCGGCAAATCGCGTCTCAATCTTTTCACTCCCCAGTTGTTCAATTGCTTTAGAAAAGCGTTCGGAAACAATTTCTTGTGGAGTTAGTTGTGGGTGATTGATTCCATTTTCGATATTCTTATCCCAAGCTAATGTTCCAGCCAGGAGTTGTGTTAACAGGCTCTGACTCTCATCCAGAGAGACTTTGGAAGTATAGTAAGCATTAATAATTAATGCCAATCCCCCAATGATTATGGCAATAGTTGTTAATGCTTGGGTGATATATTCGATTTTATCTTGAGTAGAAAAACCTTGAATGGTTGCAATAAAGGATAAAATTAGAGTAAATGATACAATAAAGAGAACTGAGATAAATATCAACAAACTCGTGAGTCCATTGGTCTTTATGAAAGACATATTATAAGTCTTCATATCCAACTCCTTACGGAAATAAATTTAGGTTTATCCTAAGAGTATCCGTGAAGTTATGATAGAGTACAAACACGGATAAAATTGATCAGTACTTAAATCTAATACATAAAAATCTATATAAGTAATCTAAATCATTGGTAAGAACTAAAATCCTCGACTTTATAAAGAAGTCAGGGATCTGATTATTCATGAATGATTAAATATTAGATATCTGGTGGAATTAAATATACGTTATACTATTTAACTCAATAGCCGATATAAATATATAATATCAAGTCCGGGTAATTCCCCCAGTGATTATACCCTACCCCTTAATCCCCTTCTCTTAGCGGAATCGTGTATACACAAGTCGGATGTAAAGTAGGTGAAGAGGATTTTTGAGCGGTATTTGCAGACCCAAGCTTGATAAAAAGGGGGCAGCATTTGGTTAGCATCGGCATCCAGTAGTCAGCGATGCTTTGAAAGGGGTGGAGCAAAAATAGTAACTCATATTGGCGATCGCTTTTAGCCCTGACGGCAAAACTCTCTTCAGTAGTGGCTATGAAAAGATAGTTAAACAGTGGGATGTTAAAACAGGCATCTGTTCTGAATACTTGGTCAGCTATCGCCCAACGTTAACAAGCAATAGTTTTTCCTTTATCCCTTTTGTTCAATGACTGTCAACTTTCGCTAAATTGGAAAAAGGTAAACTTAAGGAAATTTTAAATGTCAGCACAATTGTTACTGGTGGATGATGAACCAGGGATACGGGAAGCCGTGAAAGACTATCTGCAAGAGAGCGGTTTCAGCGTTCAAGTCGCCAGTAACGCCCTTGAAGGTTGGGAATGGATGCAGCTGAATACACCTGATTTAGTGATTTCCGATGTGATGATGCCTCAAGTGGATGGCTATCAGTTCCTGAAGCAACTACGAGAAGACCCCCGCTTCCAAGCACTCCCGGTAGTATTTTTAACTGCTAAAGGTATGACAGGCGATCGCATCCAAGGTTATCACGCTGGTGTTGATGCCTATTTACCCAAACCTTTTGATCCAGATGAGTTAGTCGCCATAGTCGAAAATTTACTCGCCCGCCGCGCCGCGAAGGCCACAAGTACTGGAGATGACGCTGAAACCCCTGATCTTGCCGAACTAGCCAATCAGATTGCCCAAATTAAGGCATTGTTAACTCAAAGAAATGCCATTTCCCAATCGCCAGCCCCTTTTAAAATTGATTTGACACCGAGAGAACAAAGTGTTTTAAATTTGGTCGCAGAAGGGTTGATGAACAAAGAAATCGCCCGTCGCTTAGAAACCAGCGTCCGCAATGTAGAAAAATACGTCAGTCGTTTATTTAGTAAAACCGGCACCAATAGCCGTACAGAATTAGTTCGTTTTGCTCTAGAACACGGTCTTGCTAAATAGGTATTGGGAATTGAGAAGCGGCAGAGGGGTAAGGGGAAGAATAGACCTCTTGCAAAAGTGTTTTTTGCAAGAGGGGGGAAAAGGGTAAAGGTTAAATGGGAAGGAGACAATACAGAACCTTTTCCCCCGCCCCTTATCCCTAGAGGGGGCCCCACCTTCCCCCTTCACCTTTTCCCGACTTATGCAAGAAGTCTAATATATTACTCTTTCCCCTCTGCTCCCTGCTCCCATGACCCTGGGTAATTGGTAACAGGTAACTGGCTGCTAAACCATGAGCTATTACCAGTAATACATAAAACATAAGTATTTCAGCAAATCAGGCACTTAGCTAAAGCAAAAGCTAAAAGGAATGTTATTTATTTTTACTTTGGTCTTTTAGATTTTCATTTGATTCGCGCCTGCTGTCCAATTCCCCATCTGTAAAGACACAGGGTTTTGTTCTTCCGGCAATGTTCTGATAAAAACTCGGTAAAATGCACCCGGCTGAATTTGCTCACAGATTCTACCAGTACCCTTTGCTACAAAGTTTTTAATAGCGGAAACTGTTCCTGGGACTTTGTGCTGCTTAAGACATTTACAAAGTAGAAATCACAATATTTTATGAATTCTACTTGCTGCTTAGTTTTATGCCAACGGGGGTATGGGATCAACATTTGATTTGATGCCCAAGTCACGTTTTTCACTACTTAAATTACACCTTTAAGTCTGGGAATTTTCGGCAACATTACGCAAGCGCATTAGCTGACGTCGCATTTGAGGTGAGGCTTTAAACTCAGATATTTCCTGCGCTTTAACGGACGCTTGTAGCGTCTCTAGAAAGTCATCAGAACCTTCGGTTAAAGCATCAAGTAGCACCTGTAAGAGCTGCTCGCGATCGCTCAATAGACTCTTTTCCTCAATCAACCGGAATTTGAGATGGATTTCGCACTCATAAACACCTACTTCGAGATTATTTATCTGGCGTGGTAATGCTTTGGAGTTCATAACTATTGAGATTCCTTTACTTGGTTGTCATGAGGGTAAGGAGGTAGATGTCCAGCAAAAATTCTTTATATCTCTTTTGAATCCAAAGTGCTTGAATTAAGAATTTTTCTTCATCAATCACCTTTGTATTCCATTTCACTCTCCTGTGTTCTATTTACAAGCTAAACTTTCCCTGTCTAAATTCTGATGTTTCTGTGCCAGATGTAGCTTATGGTAAGCCATAACTATTATTCAGTTTTTAAGATTCTACACAATAAAGTTTCTGTAAGAAGTTGCCCAACCTTTTTAAAGGTTTTTACATCAACTTTATGTTAACGTCAACAACAGTTTGACTTGTTACTCTAATTTTGGTGTTTATACGTAAGTAAAAACGCTTATTTTTTTTGAATTTATTATAGCCAGAGGTCGATGTAGCCTGATTCAGTAAAATTACTATATGTACGTTTTCTTCAATATAAAAATCAGGAGAAATTGATAAACATAATTATTAATGTAAAAACATTTTGTTCTCCCCAAAAAAAAAGTACATAGATCAAATTATTCCTACAGAATGCTTTGCCCTACTGGGTTTTGAGCTTTGTGGGTGCAAAAATTTTGGCAGTAAACAAGATTATTACACCAAAAAAAATACTTAACCCAAAAGTTTTTACAGAAAAAATATTTTGACTACTGTCAGTACTAGCAGCTAATTGTATCTTCAACTGATAACAGAGGTAGCAAGAAAATCAGTACAGGTGATATTTTTACTTATGCCCATTCAATATACCCTTTTGAAACTGTGTTCAAAGCTTGTAAATTGAGAGCATCCAAGCTTAGATATAGCGTTTACAATAATTTCAGTGTAATCCACCCAAATCTTACACCCTTTTATGGATAACCCGATGCTGCTCAAGTCCACAACCCGGCATGTCCGCATTTTTGCAGGTGAAATTGACCGGGATGGCGAACTGATTCCTAGTCAACAAGTCCTAACGTTAGATATTGACCCAGATAACGAATTTAATTGGAATGAAGATGCGCTGCAAAAAGTTTATCGAAAATTTGATGAACTTGTAGAAGCATCTAGTGGCGCAGACCTCACAGACTATAACCTGCGCCGTGTGGGATCAGACTTAGAGCATTATCTGCGATCGCTCCTGCAAGCCGGCGAAATCAGCTACAATCTTTCTGCCCGTGTTACCAACTACAGCATGGGAGTCCCCCAAGTTGCAATTGACGACAAGCAATAAGCGAATGAGGTAACGGGCTGACGGAACCCTTCTGACTTCTGATGTCGTCTGGAAAAGCCCACAAAAATCCTAACCCCTTAACCCCCTTCCCGACACGGGAAGGGGGAAAATTAAAACTCTCTCCTTTTCGGCTACGGTGTACATACATCTTTGTCTAAAAACAAAATCGTTAACGATTCCTCTAAATTCCCCTTGAAAAAAGCGACTTTGAAGGGCAAGCCACTTATTTGGGGACTTCCAGTTAAAAAAAATAATCAATCGCTGTGTAGGTAGGGGAGCAAGGGGCAGGGAGCAGGGGAAAAGAAAAATATCATTTGAAGAAATTGGGTAATTTATTCTCTGGAAGTCCCTTGTCAGCTACTTCTGCCAAAATTATATTTGCTATTCTTAATTCTTAATTAAAGTTAATTGTTGCTATCCTACTTATAAACTAAATAAATACCAAGATGATCTGCCTCTTAATGATGGGGTAATTTAGCAAAAACAAATAGCGCAGTTATGGTTGGGTTATGCTTTGGTAACAGGGTTGAAGTTAGTTGCTTTGGCGATGAAGAGTCACAGGGCAATAAAAGCTATGATGAGGCTGTAGGGTTGACTTGGGGGCGTATTCTTTGGATAAGTAAGTATTAGCACCTGCTTATATCCGCCAGCTAAAATCATCATCTAAACTCTGGGTATGTCAAGTTTAAGAAAGATGAGCGGTCTAGATTGTCCCTACTAATGCTATTAAAGAAATTGCCAATCGCTGATCGGTGCGAAAACTATGGAAAATGACGCGGCAACGCTCTACTGTCCAAACGAAAATTGTCAGGCTGCTAACCCCCTGACTCATAAGTTTTGCCAGCGATGTTCCACGCCCCTACCCAAAAATTACCTCTGGGCTGTGGTAGATAGCCCAAGTGTGGGTAGCCCTGGAGAAATATTAGCCGATCGCTATCTAGTCGTTGATAAATTTGTTCTTTTAGATACGAAGCCCGGTTTATTAGCCCTAACCCTTGAGTTAGATAATTTACAGCCTCTAAGAGCTTACCTGAGACTCATTCCCTACCGCTTACACGTACCGCAGGTATATGGAGTGCTTTTTCTAACTGACGGGCCCTCCCATCGAGAAATATTACTCTTAGAAAAACCGCCAATATTAATAGATGACACAAGCCAACAAGTGCGTTTGTGCAGCGAGTTAACCACTGCTTGGCGTGATGCAACATCAATGCGCCAACTCAATTGGTTATGGCAAATCGCTCATCTGTGGCAACCTCTTACAAGTGAAGGTGTCGCCTCCAGCTTACTTGACTCTTATGTATTACGGGTAGAAGGCTCATTAGTACGTTTGTTGGATTTGCGTTTCGACGATGAAACATCCCCAGAATTGCCCCAATTAGGTGAATTTTGGCAGCAGTTAGTACATGAAGCCAAACCAGCTATAACTGAATTTGTTGATCGGGTTAGCCGTTCCTTGATTCAGGGAGAAATTCACTCAACCGAGCAATTAATCGCAGTTTTAGACCAGGGACTGGCTGGGTTAGGGCGATCGCAAACGCCTACGATCCAAATTGTCACCAGAACCGACACCGGGCCAAGTCGCCAACGTAACGAAGATGCCTGTAGTCCACCCAGTGGTACTTTGGTAAGCAAACCGCCCCAGCCAACAGCCTTGGCAATTGTCTGTGATGGCATCGGTGGCCACGAGGGCGGTAATGTCGCCTCAAATTTAGCCATTGAAACGATCCAACAGCAGGTACAGCAACTAACAAAAGTTCCTTACGACCACATAGACCCTTCACTACTGCTTAGTGACTTAGAAAAAGCAGTGGCAATTGCCAATGACAAAATTAGTCAGCGCAATGACGGTGAAAATCGCCAAGGGCGGCAGCGTATGGGCACGACTTTAGTCATGGCATTGCCTGTTGCTCATGAAATGTACATTACCCACGTTGGCGATAGTCGTGCTTACTGGATTACACGCCACGGCTGTTATCAAGTTACCCTTGATGATGATGTCGCCTCCCGCGAAGTGCGGCTAGGTTATGCCATTTACCGCGAGGCTGTACAACAAAGTGCTGCTGGCTCTCTCGTCCAGGCTTTGGGCATGGGGCCCAGCAATTCATTGCATCCGACATCGGGGCGATTTATGCTAGATGAAGATGCAGTTTTTCTGCTCACCTCCGATGGTTTGAGTGATTTTGATCGGGTGGAGGAGTACTGGGAAACAGAAATTTTACCGATTCTGGGTGGAGAAGCAAATATAGCAACTGTTGCTGATAAATTAATCGAAATCGCTAATACTAAAAATGGACACGATAATGTCACCGTCGCTTTAGTTCACTATCAAGTCCAATACTGGGAACCAGAAATCACGATCAAAGCAGTGATTCCCGAGAGTTATTCTGCCAAAACTGTTAATTTAGCATCCAAAGCGACAGATGCGACACTTTTAGGTAGCCCAAACCATAAAACTCAAGTGATTCCAGACACTGAGCCTGCCAAAGCTCGCCAAGTACCGCTACAGTGGATAGTTCCGTTAATATTTGTGGTAACAGCAGGTTCTTTAGGATTGTACGTAAAGCAACTGCGATCGCAATCATGGCGATTTCCAGTTTTTTCCAATCCGTTACAAACTCAAAATCCTACCATCGGAGCGACACCCGCAGCGCGATCGCTTGCTAACTTGTCTCCTGGTTGGGTAATTAAAACCAACAATGAAATCTCCTTGGGAAACAACCAATCACCACTTCCCCGTGGGACTTTTTTAGAAGTTATTGAGAAAAAATCAAACCCCAAACCTACTTCGGGAGATTTTTTAGTATCTATGCGAGTCTGTGCCAATAAAAGTACACAAACTCCTGCTAATACTAATAAACCAGCCGTAACCGCTTCAGTTCCACCAAATTCTAAACTTTTGCCAGCAACAGAGAAAACAGTATTGCTAAACTTGTCCCAACTCAACCGTTTTGGCGATGTTTTACAATCAGACGCACCAAATCCATGTAGAACTGTCACGCAACCGCCAGTTATTGAACCACCTGATACCAGCCCAACTTAGTCCAATACTCGATAAACTGGTAAAAACCTGGAATAATAACAGGTAACAATCAGAGTAAAAAACTTCCAAGGTCAAAAAAATAGAAAATTTTTACCTTGGAGAATTGTTATCAAAACAGAATTCAGGAGTCAGGAGTCAGAATCCAGAATGAATTATGTACGATTAGTGGATAGCGACGCGGAAAGCGAGTCCGCGAACGTCTGAATAACCGAGTTCAAAACCCCCACTATATCTCTGATTTGGTGCAAAACAATTAATGCCGGGTTTAAATCCCCCACTCATTTATTCTGAATTCTGAATTCTGGCTTCTGAATTCTTCTCTTAAAATTATTTGTTTATTAGCTTTTAGTTTAGTGAATCCATGCCATCCCTGAATTTGGCGATCGCCCGTCTTCTAAACACTGGCACTGACAACTTCGCCATTTGGGTGGTCAAGGCTCCCTATCCCAGTGGCTACGTTTTACGTGACTGTGTATGGCCCGTTGAACTGACCCAAGCTTGGCGAGAATGGCAGCAGATGTTTGCTGGTCATGGTCGCTTAGATATTTCCCCAAACTCAACATCTCAAAAGTCCAACCCATTCCCCGTAGATTGGATTTTACCCTCTTCAGGTCAGACCACTAGCCCTTACAGCAGTCGTCTGATGCAATACTTGGGAATGAATTTATGGCGTTGGGTATTCGACGGACAAATTCTCGGTAGTTTAGAACGCAGTCGCGGGATTGCGATGGGTCAGCATACACGTTTGCGCTTTCGACTAGAAATTCGTGACCCGGATCTCATCGCTTTGCCTTGGGAAATTATGCAGCGTGAGCCTGGTCAATCGGCTATGTCTCTTTCTCAAGATTTACTATTTAGTCGCACCAGCACTGAAGTTGACCCCTTACCCTATTTGCGAACTGACCAAGCTTTAAGTATTCTGCTGGTTTTAGGTCATGATGACAAGCTACAACTAGAACAAGAAGCCGCTATTTTGCAGCAAAGTCTTGCGGATACGCCTGTGGGTGGTAATTCTTCAAGATATGCACCTTGTATAGTGAATAAACTCTTACAACCAACTCCACAAGAGTTGATTCAAGAATTAGAAAGCAGACCATACAATGTTTTCTTTTACGCGGGGCATGGTTTGCCAGACCCAGACGGGGGGTTACTGTTTTTGCGACCAGATATGCCCCTCAATGGCATAGAATTGGCGCAAGTATTGACCCGTACAGGTGTGAAACTAGCGGTTTTTAACGCCTGTTGGGGCGCACAACCAGCTGCAATTAATAATCAAGCGATACCTGCCAGCAGTTTAGCAGAAGTCCTGATTCGTCATGGTGTACCTGCGGTTTTAGGAATGCGCGATGAAATCGCTGACCATGAAAGCCACAGTTTTATTCAAGCCTTTACCGAAGCTTTGCGATCGCACAAGCCAATTGATGAAGCCGTAGCACAGGCTAGACAAGAGTTGTTAACACTGTATAAATTTAATCAACCTGCTTGGACTTTGCCTGTTCTCTACCTGCATCCAGATTTTAATGGCGAACTCATTAAAAATATGGACGAAGGTATTACAGAACTACCAGACACAGCCATTCCTGATGTAGGTTCTCCGGTTTTCACTGCAACTTTACGATCGCTTGCTCCAAAAGGCAAAACCTGGTTATTGCATTATGGAGTTACCCGTATCGGGCGCACGAAAGACAATGATATTATCATCCCCGAACCATCTGTATCCAAACGCCATGCGGAAATATTCTGCCGCAATACTCTTACTGATGCTACATTAGTGCGAACTTATTACTTGCAAGATTTTTCCACCTACGGGACAACCTGGTTTTTAGGCCCTAATGGTTGGCAACAAATCCTCCGAGAGGAAGTCCCATTGAAATCGGGAATGCAGTTAAAGTTTGGAAGTGCTAGAGGTGAAATCTGGGAGTTTGTTATTGAAAACTCATAGCAAAGCTATTGCGTAAATGAATTTTTATGTTAAGTGCCATCAGCCTTTAAAATATGCTTTTTTGGGAGAAAAAATCAATATTTTTTGCGGAAATCTCCTCTGAGAACTTGTAGCTGTCAATACCACCAAAGAATCGTGAGGTTAGAAAATATGGCTAATAAGATTAACGGCTCAGACACTTTCTCCCCTTTGCCATCTCAAATAGATTTAGAATTATTAGAAGCATTACTAGAACCAGAAGATGCTACTTATCCTTGGAATCCAGCAGATGAGGAATCAGAAGCTTATTTTCAGGAACTAGAACAACAGTTCGGAATGCAAGATTTGCTTGATGAAGAACTGACGAGGCGATCGCAAGATTTTTATAGCCATCTAGA
Source organism: Nostoc flagelliforme FACHB-838 (assembly GCF_014698065.1). Taxonomy (GTDB): domain Bacteria; phylum Cyanobacteriota; class Cyanobacteriia; order Cyanobacteriales; family Nostocaceae; genus Nostoc; species Nostoc flagelliforme_B. The sequence continues at coordinate 32,405 of NZ_JACJSI010000019.1, read as the reverse complement.
CGCACTTTGGTCGGGGATTACTTCTACGTCAGAGGATAATGACAATCGACAACAGGCAGTGGTGCTTAATCTTCAAGAAACATTACGTGCTACTTTTTCCGCCTGTGTCCCCCAAACACTACTTAACACTATTGCAACCAAAGCTGCTGAGATATTTGCTGCTCGCCAATTAATCAGTGAGCAACTGGTTGAGTGTGTTCAGACAGTATTACCAACTTGGGAAACAGAGGATCTTTTAGTTTTGGCTCGTCCTTTCGCCTACGCTATGCGAAGTAGCGAATCGCAAAATGCCGCATCTGCACTTAGTAATCTCAACAATAATGAGTGGACAGCTTTATCAGAAATAGAGCAAGCGAAGGCTACTTTAGCGATCGCTTCTTATGCTTTTATTCAACTCAATAACTGTGAGTCTGAATTATGAATGGGGAATGGGGAATGGGGAATGGGGAATAGGGAGTAGGAGTAGAGAAAGCTAAAATTTTCATCGTCACCTGCGCTTTGCTGTAATGCTGCTCAAGGCATCTCTTACAAAGATGCTGGTTTCCCTTATGCAGAAGCGCAAAGAATGAATCGAAAATTAAGACTTTTGCAACAAGTTAAACATCTTTATTTTTTAAGTATAATCACCCATAATAAATTTACGGTAGGCTGATTTTCAAACTAAGCCATCTATCCCAAGAGATAAATATTCAAGCATTGGGCATTGATTGTTCTTCCTCATCTCCTCCTGCTCCCTATCTCTTATTTTGGCCCCAGAAATCGGGTAGCAAAATTTTGCGATCGCGTCGGTGACAGTGCGCGTGCTTTAAGAATTGCTGCCATCAAAAAGGCGTAAGATAACACCCCAACAACTACCAGCAGCAAGGCATTTATTGATCCTGTAGCATTCCACAGAGCATGGAGCGCAGAGGCACTAAGATAACCAATAGAAAGAATTTGCCAACTTCTACTAGGTTTGAGAACAGCCAAGCCGATAAAATAACCCAGGTAGCCACTATAAGCCATGTGTCCGGCTACAGAGCCTAAAATACGCGGAATTAGCAGTTGTAAACCCGCCAGTTGACCAGCAGCGCCTATACCAACTTGTTGCGTGACATTTTGAGTAATATCTGGCACATACTGACCGAGAGTTTCTAGCAGAGTGAAGCCCACAGCTGAAGCTGTTCCCAAGAGAATACCATCTAGAGGTTCCCAAACCCCTATACGTTCCCGCCAAGGTGAAGACAATATTCTACCGATAGCAAAGGCCCCTAATATAGGCAATGCCTTAAGTAATTCCTCCATCAGCCCAGCGCCAAAAAACATCCGTACCAGCAACTCTGTGAAGGTGATAGATTCTTGGGGTGTGGGCAAGGTTCCAGGTAGGATGCCGCGAAAAAAGAAGATAAATAGATCCAGCAGGGGACTGAGCAAAATCAGTATCGTACTCATTGCCGCAGCCATTAGCACCCACCAAGGCTTCTGTTTGCCGCAAAGTTGGTAAACAAAATAGTAGGCAGCAAAAGCGATGTAAGTTGCGACGATCACTTGATTAGCTTGGGGCCGACCGACTGTAGCAAACATCAGCACCACAAAGATTACAGTCAGTATTCCCGGTATGAGGTAAGCTTTACGAGTTAAATCTTTACCAGTGGAAATAATTGGAAAAAGCTGCGTGAAGCTAACATAATCTGGCTGCTTTAATTGCGTGTGGCCGTGGTAGTTCGTCGCCGAAGGCAGTGGTACAACTTGGTTCACTGTCGTCGCTGGGGTGATTGAGGTATACTCGTATTCAAAAACGTATTGTGGGCCATCAGCACCTAAAGAAATGCGATCGCCTGGGTGCAATTCCTGACATTCATACAAGCGTTGTCCATTTAAATAAGTGCCATTAGCACTATTTAAATCACAAAGCACCCAGCTAAATTTGCTATCTGGGGATAGAGAAAGGGGACGAACCACCGCATGACGACGAGAAACCATCCGGTACGTCATGGCATCCAAGACAACTTGGCAGCTGGGGTCGCGTCCAATTACCATTTCTTTACTGGGGGGCAGTGAGTAGCGAGATTCGGCTCCAAAAGTTGCCCCATTACCAGACACTAGCCGCAGAAATGCATTATGTCTTGCGTTTTTGCCTGTCATCAAGTTAGAGTGCGTTTCTAAACTAATTCTTCACATAATTTGGTGGCAGGACTAACCTTAGCCACATTAACAGCAGCATTGCTAAATCCACTATAGCTTCACTTACTGCTAAGAAATTTAAAATTATCGATGCAAAATTTTAAATTGTTCCACCTAATGTAAATAAGTATTCCATCTAGTGAGACTTTGTTCTAAACCTGGCTTGTTAGGCGGATAAATCAGATTGTATCGGTACTGTACTTTTGGCATCCTAGCTGTAAATTAAACCCACGGCAATTTCTCAAAAATAGTAGTTTTTACTGCATTTAGTTCCATTTCAAAAATATATAATTTTTAACCGTCTGTTTTGAAAAATCCGGGTTGGAGGTTTTTCCCATGAGTAACTGGCGAACCTGAAAGACCGTTTTTGCTATTGGTAATTGACTAATCTCCTTTGGAGTGGGTAATAGGGAAAGAAATTGCTCTGAAGATTGAACCAAAAGATTTCCGGTATTTTGCTTCAAACAACTGTAGCTAGTTCTGGGTGTTCAATCTTAGTGCCAAATACTCTGAGGAATTTTGCCAGCCATTGGGGGTGAATCGATCAAGTTAGTACGCTACGTTATGTATTAACCTATATGCGAATTTTTGATACATTACAGCACAGTTAATCCCGTAATGTATGATTTGAGGGCGGCAAGTTAACAAAGCGTAATGCACACTACAGATTTTTTCTGTTATATCATGTCCGGTTAAATAATTGTCATTGCCAACGAAGTAAAGCAATCCCAAAAGCCTTGCGATTGCTTCGTTCCACTTCGTTGCACTCGCAATGACATATCACAAGTAATTTGCCGGACATGATATTAGTGACTATTGACTAATTAAAGCAGATGGAATTCTGCGATCGCTCTTTTAAAGTTTTTGCTTTCATGTCCTGGGCGGCTGAGTTTAATCAAGGCAAAACGCTGTAAGGGTGTTAAAGCTGCCCAATGTTGCTCTGTCAGGATTACACCTATTTCTTGAGCTTTTTCCTGGATGCTGGCTGGTACAGTGGCAGAGTCTAGCCATGCGGGATGTGGCTCGATGGGCAATTTTGTAGCAGGTATACCTGTACGTTGTAGAATTAATTGCTGGATATGCTCGCGGTAAGATTGAATTTCCGTTTCTGTAGTGCAAGGTAATTCGACAAAAGCTTGACGCTCGGCTGTAGTCATTTGATTCCAATCAGATAATTTTAGCTTAATGCCACAGGTATCTAATTTGCAACGCACCTGCATAGGGATACAACGCAGGGAATCAACAAAATCTGCTTCAAATTCAAAGAAATCTGTCACGTTGCTTCGCTCCGAATTTATAGTTCAAAATTCAAAATTAACAATCCCCATAAATTTAGGGGTTTATATCCTTTTGCTTTTCGGTCAGAAGAAAGTATTTAAAATTAGTTTATTATGTTGTTGCTCAACAAATTTAAAACTACTGAATGAGTATTGGGAGTAGGGAGTAAAAAATATTTTTTAAATCCACAAAAGGTTTTTTATCTTGCGTCTCTAGAATTACTAAGACGAATTATTAAATAACTAATTGATAAAGCGAGAATAGCAATTCCTAAACCAATTATATCAATACCTCCAACTTTCTCTAAGTCAAGAATAATAATTTTTCTGGCAACAGCAATCAAAGATGTAACAATAACTAATTCAACCTGAAAAACGTGTTTTCGCAAATAGGCTGTAATGTTTTCTAATATTTCTAAAGCAATTAAAATATTTAAAAACAAACCAAATATTTTATATAATGTTGTATTAAACTTTCCATAAGGCGCTGTAAATAACTCTTTAAAAATAAATACTCCTAAATCTGCGATCGCTACCAAAATCACAACTACCATGAATAGAGATAGAGCTTTAGAAACTAGCACTTCTATGTTTTCAATAAAGTGCATGAAGTTGTCATCTTTGGTAGCTACTAAAATTCGCCTAAGTAACCTTTTCATGTAATGCACCCAATTTTCAAATAAAAGAAAATCCCATAGATAAATCTAGAGGATTAAAAAAAGATGATTTGTAAGTTTATTATCTTATTTTTACTCTTTACTATAGCTCAACTCGGCGCTGGTAAAACCTGTGCTTAGTAGAAACTTGCCCTCTTTAGATATAGTAATTGGTATGAGTCAAGAGTAGAGAACCATAAAAAATGATAATAACTATTAGCTATTGCTTATTGACTAAATTACCTATTGGTGATTATTGATTACCATAGAGCTACAAAGTGTAGCTTACCATTGTGAGGACTGGAGTTGATAATCTTTGACTGTAACTTCCACAGAGATTGGTATCAGTTGCACAGCACAGGCTTTTAATTCTGGTTGCAGTGAATCGGGGCACGCCTCTGGATGGGTGAGGGCGTTGGCTTCGGCATTATCTGCCCACAGCGAACCCCAGTGCATGGGGACAAAAACTGTACCAGGTGCGATCGCTTTTGTCACTTTAGCAGGAAACTTGGCTTTACCCCGACGCGATCGCACTTCTACATACATACTATCTACAATACCTAACCGAGTAGCATCACGGGGATGAATTTCGATAAACGGTTCGGGATGCATTTTACAAATTTTTTCAATCCGCCCGGTACGTGTCTGCGTATGCCAGTGTCCGTAAAGTCGCCCATTAGTTAGCACAAAAGGATAATCTGGGTCTGGTGGTTCTGCTAATCCCTTTGAGTAATATGCCCCAAATCGAGCGCGTCCATCAGAGGTGTGGAAACGCAAGTTAGTATATAACCGTTTCCCAGAGCGATTGTCTTCCCCTGCTCCTCTGCTTCCCCTGCTCTCTTCAGGATGGGGCCATTGAGTCGGGCCATGCGTCTTTAATTGCGCGTGACTGATACCCGTCATATCGCAAGGGCGATTTTTAGTTAGTTTGACAAACTCAGCATAAACTTCAGCAGAGTTAGCAAAGGCAAATTCTTTCTCAAAACCTAATCTACGCCCAACTTCGGCAAAAATTTCCCAGTCTGCTTTAGCTTCTCTTGGCGGTTGGTGGAATGCTGAACAAAGAGTTACTACTCGTTCAGAGTTTGTCATCACGCCAGTTTTTTCACCCCACTGGGCGGCTGGTAGCAAAACGTGAGCGTAGGCAGCGGTTTCTGTGGGATAATAAGCGTCTTGGTAGATGGTGAAAGGCGATCGCAATAATGCCTTTTTCGTGCGCTCCAAATCTGGCATACTCACAGCTGGATTAGTAGCCGCAATCCACAATAACTCTACAGCGCCATTTTCCAAACCAGTAATCATATCCCAAGCAGTCAAACCGGGATTGGGCGAAATCTGTCCCGGCTTAAGTCCCCAAAACTCCTCAACTTCTGCGCGGTGCTGAGGATTTTTTACCACCCGATAACCTGGTAATAAATGCGCCAAACCTCCGGCTTCCCTTCCTCCCATTGCGTTCGGTTGACCAGTGAGGGAGAAAGGCCCAGCCCCAGGTTTGCCAATCTGTCCAGTCATCAGGTGCAGGTTAATGATAGTTCTTACCTTAGCCGTCCCTTCTGACGATTGATTCACACCCATTGACCATAAAGACAATACTCGCTGCGATTCACCCCAATAACGAGCGGCTGTTTCTAAATCTTCAATGCTGATTCCACATCGATGAGCTACTATTTCTGGCGGATAGTGGCGAATCACCTCAGCATAAGCGGGAAAATTGCTGGTGCAGTCGTCCATGAAGATGGTATCGATGTAATTCCAGCGCATCAACAAGTGGGCGATGCCGTTTAACAAATCGATATCTGTACCGGGACGAATGGCTAAATGCAAATCAGCTGCTTCTGCGGTTGGCGTGCGACGGGGATCGACCACAATCATTTTGACTTTGCGGTTCTTTTTGTGATATTTTTCCAGCCGATTAAAAACGATGGGGTGACATTCGGCTGTATTAGTACCAATTAAAAATGCACAGTCAGTTAACTCCAGGTCTTCGTAACAACAGGGTGGGCCATCTGCGCCAAAGCTTTGAATGTAGCCAGACACCGCACTAGACATACATAAGCGAGAGTTGGCATCAAAATTATTAGTACCCAGACAGCCTTTCAACAGTTTCTGGGCTATGTAATAATCCTCAGTTTGAAACTGGCCGGAACCATACATACATAAGGCTTCTGGCCCTTGGGTGAAGCGCACGGTTTGAATGCGCTGCGTGATTATATTAAAGGCTTCATCCCAACTAACCTGGCGAAACTCTTGATCTAAGGAGTCTCGCACCATTGGGTAATGTAATCTATTTTTATCTAAAGATTCTGCGATCGTTGCGCCTTTGACGCAAACCATTCCTTGGCTAGATGGATGGGCTTTATCGCCGCGCACCCGCCAAATTGGATTACCTTGACTATCTCGATTAGTTGCTTTGTTATGTTGGGCTGGGGGCGAAACTTCCAGTCCACAGCCCACACCACAGTAAGGACAAAGAGTTTTGGTAAATTCAGTCATGGCAGTTTGCTTTGAGTGGAGAGTGTGGGAGGTGGGGGAACAAGGGAAGAATTTTTTTTAATACTCGACAAATAAGGGACTTCCAAGTAAAAAAATAATCAATCGTTTTGGAAAGCAGGGGGAGAAAAAATTGGATAGTGACGTTGGATGCAGGAATTGACTAATTTAATTCTTGGATGTCCCTAATTCGTAATTAATACTTCTTTTCTTCAGCGAAAACAGGGAAGTTTTCTGCTGCGAGTTCTGGTTCATCACCTTCATGGTGTTCAGCAAATGAGCCTTTAGGTTCTTTCAACAAGAAGGCACAAAGGAAAGTAACAATCAATGCAGTAACACCGAGAGTCTGAAAAAAGATTTGATTACCAATGTCACCCGGCGGTAAAAAACTGTATAAAGTAAGGTAGGCTACGGCTCCTACATTGCCGTAAGCACCAACATTGCCAGCAATCTGACCAGTAACTCGCCGCTTTACCAAAGGCACGATTGCAAAAGTAGAACCTTCCCCAGCTTGGACAAAAAATGAACAAGCCATAGTCAGCATAATTGCTATAGGCAACCACCAATTACTACTGACACCGCTCATCAATAGATAAGCAATACCCATGCCACCAGTCAATATGGTCATTGTCCATTTGCGACTACCTACTGTATCAGATACCCAACCGCCGCCGGGACGTGCAAATAAGTTCATGAATGCGTAACTAGCAGCAATCATCCCTGCCAATACTTTGCTGAGAGTGAAAGTTGATTCAAAAAATGCCGGTAGCATGGAAACAACTGCTAATTCTGAACCAAAGTTGACGAAGTAAGTTAGTTCTAGTATTGCCACCTGAGAAAATTCATAGCGGTCTTTAGGGGCATATTGTTTTTTACCTATCATCAAGTCTTGATTCACGTTCCAACACTTATAGGCTTGGAAGAGGTACAGACCAATTAACAATAGATAGACAATAAATAACTGGGTTGGAGAAAGTAAACCAATTTGAGAGATGCGCCAAGCTAGCAGGGCTAAGATGCCAACTAAGGGAATATTAGTCAACATCAGCAACCAAAAGCTTTTCTTGCTAGTAACTTCTATGCCGCCGTGACGAGAGGGGCGCTGATAAACTTTGCCAGGGGGAGTATCTTGAACGTTGAAGAAATAGATTACTCCATAGATAGCGGCTATTATCCCAGTTAAAGCGATCGCTAGCCGCCAGTTAAGTTGACCAGCAGCGAAAAAAGCTGTTAACGCCGCTATTGAAGGTAAGGTAAAAGCCGCACCTGCTGAACCAAAATTACCCCAGCCACCATAAATCCCCTCTGCGATGCCAATTTCTTTCGGAGGAAACCATTCAGCAACCATCCGAATACCAATCACAAAACCAGCACCTACTATACTTAATGCCAAGCGACTGATGATCAACTGGCTGAAGTTTTGGGCGAATGCAAAAGCCAGGCAGGGAATGGCAGCATACATCAGCAAGATTGAGTAAGTAATTCTTGGCCCATATTTGTCTAAAACCATACCAATAATGATGCGGGCTGGCACAGTCAGGGCGACGTTACAAATAGCGATAGTTCTAACTTGTCCTTCACTTAAGCTAAATGCTTCTTTGATGGCTGTTTGAAACGGGGCAAAGTTAAACCAGACTACAAATGATAGAAAGAAGGCAAACCAAGTTAGATGTAAGATGCGATAGCGATCGCTGAATGAAAATAAATTTTTAAGCATTCAAATCTTCCTAATTGAAGAGGACACACAGAAGAAGGTAGGGAAGCAGAAGAAAATTTCTTAACTCTTGACAAATGACTCTGCGAAGCGGTAGTTACTCGTCAGCATGAGCAAATCGGCGGAATAGGAAGTCTAGAGCGTAGTTTCGCAGGTTGTAGTATTCTGGATCTTCCATGATGCGGCGACGATTGCGGGGACGGGAGAAGGGAATATTCAGGATTTCACCAATGTGAGCAGATGGGCCGTTAGTCATCATCACAACTCTGTCTGCGAGGAAAAGCGCCTCATCTATGTCATGAGTAATCATCAGTACGGTGACTTGATGTTCACGCCAGATTTGCAGGAGTTCTTCTTGTAATTCTTCTTTTGTGATGGCATCTAATGCCCCAAAGGGTTCATCAAGAATCAATACTTGCGGACGGATGGAAAGGGCACGAGCGATCGCAACTCTCTGCTTCATCCCACCAGAAAGCTGATTGGGTTTTTTGTCAGCCGCTTCTGTGAGTCCCACCATTGCCAAATGTTCTCTAACAATCGCCCGTTTTTCTGCCTGGGGTTTTTTAGGAAACACCGAATCAACCGCGAGATAAACGTTATCAAAGACACTCAGCCAAGGCAGTAGACAATAATTTTGGAATACCATCATCCGGTCTGGGCCTGGTTCGGTGATGGGTTTGTCTTGCAGCAGGACAATACCATCGGTGGGAGTGTTAAACCCGGAAACCATGTTGAGCAGGGTTGATTTGCCGCAGCCAGAGTGACCGATTATGCAAACAAATTCACCCTCGCGCACTTTCAGGTCAACTCCATCCAGTACGGTGTAAGGGCCTTCAGAAGTTGGATAAATTTTGCTTACACCTTCAATCACCAAAAAATCTTCTGCTTTTTTCGTTTGCAGTTTATTAATTTGGGTTTTGCTGTTTACTATTTGCATCGTAAGTTTATCTATGGGTAGTTTGTTATTTGTTCTTTGTCAGTCACAAATGACCAATGACCAATGACTAATGACCAATGACTAAATAAATACTTCTTCAATACGTATTTGTCGTTTAATTTCCAGACTTTTGAGATACTCTATCGGCTCTGATGGGTTAAAAACTTTCCCATCAAATAAGTGAACAGGGTCATCTTCTCCGATATCGAGTAAGCCGAGTTCGCGGGCAGCAGCACCAAATATATCTGTGCGACAGACTCTTTCAATTACTTCCACCCAGTTTTTTGGGAAGGGTGTTAAACCCCAACGTGCCATCTGAGTGGCCATCCACAAAATTTCAGTGCGGTTGGGATAGTTGGTTTGATTGAGATAAAACTGGTTGTAGGCTTTGAATTCTTGTGGTTCTGTACCGTCGCCGCGATCGTAGCGATCGACGAAACCAGGACGAACATATACAGGATCTATGTCTAAGTACTCAGGACGGCAGATTATTTCTAAAATTTCTTCGCGGTTGCGGAAATCATCACAGTATTTACAAGCTTCTAACAGTGCTTTAAGCAGAGCAAGATAAGTTTCTGGATATTTCTGCGCCCAATCTTCCCGCACTCCCAACACTTTTTTTGGCTGTCCTGACCAAATTTCTAAAGCTGTGGCGGCAACAAAGCCTAAGTTTTGATGAACAGCAAGATAATTCCAAGGTTCTCCAGCACAGTAACCGTCAATATTTCCGGCTTTGAGTTGAGAAACCATTTCCATTGGTGGAATCACCGTTAAGCTGACATCTCGATCGGGATCGATGCCACCAGCCGCCAGCCAATAACGCAGGATTAGGTTCACCATTGAAGTAGAGTGAGCTACACCCAAAGTTAGAATTTGGTCGGGAGCAGCGTTAATTGCTGTTTTTAAGCCAGCCAGATTTCTAACACCTTGGCTATACAATCTTTTGCTTAAGGTGATGGCGTTCGCATTGCGAGAGATATTTAGGGCATTGATTATAGGAATTGGTTTTTTACCACCAGCACCCAAAGTTAGGGCTAAGGGCATTCCCGCCAGCATTTGGGCTGCGTCTAATTTGCCAGTAACAACGCCTTGAGCTATTTCCTTCCAGGTATTGGCACGAGTGAGGGTGATGTTTTCTAAACCGTACTGAGCAAAGAAGCCTTTTTCTTGAGCAACGATTAAAGGTGCAGCATCAGTCAGAGGCATAAAGCCAATTTCTAAATTGACTTTTTCTAAGCCGTTGCGGGATATGGCTACTGGTGCTGAAGTCTGCTGTGCTTTGCGTTTCTTAACCAGTTTTTGTTGGTTGAGGAAGTAAATCATTTCATTCCGCAGACTGTAGTAGCTGGGATGTTTGACGACTTCCAAGCGTTGACGCGGCCGAGGGATTGGAACTTCGAGGATTTGCCCGATATGAGCTTCTGGGCCATTAGTGAGCATGACAACGCGATCGCTCAACAACAGCGCCTCATCTACATCGTGTGTCACCATCACACAAGTAACGTTGTGTTCGTTGCAAATTTTCATCAGTTGTTCTTGCAAACTACCCCGTGTTAGGGCATCCAACGCCCCAAAGGGTTCGTCTAGCAGTAATAACTTGGGACGAGTTGCTAAGGCGCGAGCGATCGCTACCCGTTGTTTCATTCCCCCAGATAACTCGCTAGGACGTTTATTCGCCGCCAGACGTAGCCCCACCATATCGATATGTTCTTCGATAATGCTTCTGCGATCGCCTTTGGGTTTATCCTTGTACACTTCATCCACAGCTAGGGCAATATTTTCCCGTACTGTTAACCAAGGCAGCAAAGAGTAGTTTTGAAACACAACCATCCGATCTGGACTGGGTTCTCTAACTTCCCGCCCTTCTAACGTCACACCTCCAACACTTGCTCTATCTAAACCTGCAATGATGTTGAGCAAAGTAGACTTACCACAACCAGAATGTCCAATTAGAGAAACAAATTCCCCTTCTTGGATTTTCAAATCAATATTTTTTAGAGCAATATATTTGCCGCCATTCGGAAGTTCAAATACACGGTCAATGTGGTCAACTTCAACAAAAGTAGTCATTTGTTAATTCGTAATTCGTAATGACGCTCGAAGACTCGCTAACGCTGCGCTAACGTAATTCGTAATGGGGAAGTAGCTTATTTACTATTCCCTACTCTGGGACAACTTTGCTAGCTATAAAGCCAACCATTCTATCTAGAATCAATCCGACTAAACCAACATAAATTAGTGCGAGGATAATTTCGCTTAAGTTAGTTTCTGTGGTTGTATTGTAAGCATCCCAAATAAATGAACCAATTCCTACGCCACCGACTAACATTTCTGCTGCAACGATTGCTAGCCAAGATAAACCAATGCCAATGCGTAATCCTGTGAATATATAAGGAACAGTTGCAGGAAACACAACTTTTAGGAAATACTTTAGCCCTTTCAAACGTAAAACTCTAGCTACGTTTACATAGTCTTGAGGAATTTGTTGTACGCCCACCGTAGTGTTGATCACAATCGGCCAAATGGATGTAATGAAAATCACGAAAATAGCTGAAGGATTCGCTTGTTGAAATGCTGCCAGAGAAATTGGTAGCCATGCTAGAGGCGGTACTGTCCGCAACACTTGGAAAATAGGATCAACGGCATTATAGAGTAACTTGTTAGCACCAACAAAAATCCCTAATGCAATGCCAACAATTGCTGCTAGGGAAAAACCTAAAGCGACCCTTCCCAAACTACTAAGTATCTGCCAGCCCAAGCCTTTATCACTTTCACCATTATCAAAAAATGGATCGATGATAAAAGGATTCCAAGTTTCTGAAAATGTTTCTATTGGGCCGGGTAAACCAAAGTTAGGAGTTAAACAAACTAGTTGCCAAATCACTAGAAAAATAGCTAATGCTACCAGTGGTGGCACAATTTTTTGCGAAACTAATTTATTGAAACTTTTGCGGTTATTTTTTCTGAAATTGCGACTTCCAAGAATAGCTGCCATTTTCTTTGTTCTCCGGTTGTCTTTACGACGTAGCTAGGCGAAAAATTAAAGTTTGTAGTGAGTTAGCGCAGTGTTATCACAAAGGGAGATTGTGCCTAAATACTTCATTAAACTTTCTTGATTTTTAAACTTTGTAAATATTCTTCTGGTTTCTCAGGGTCAAATTTTACACCATCGAAGAAAGTTTCAACTCCACGAGAACTACTCTTAGGAATCTCAGAATCAGCAACACCAATAGCTTTAGCTGCTTGTTTCCACAAGTTCTCTTTATTCACTTGATTAACTATTTCTTGAACTTTAGTATCTTTTGGTAAATAGCCCCAGCGAATTTCTTCTGTTAAAAACCAAATATCATGACTTTTGAAAGGATAAGAAGCATTATCTACCCAGAACTTCATCGGATGTGAAAAGTTTTGCTCAGTCCGTCCATCGCCGAAGTCAATATTGCCTTTAGACCTTTCTAAAATATCTGCAACCGCAACGTTAAAGTATTTACGATCAGAACAGATTTTGCACATTTCCTCTTTATTTTCGGCGCGATCGCACCATTGTTGAGCTTCCAAAGTTGCCATCAACAATGCCTGTGCAGCATTAGGATTTTGATCAACCCAATCTTTCCGCATCGCAAAGGCTTTTTCTGGATGATCTTTCCACAACTCGCCTGTAACTAAAGCTGAATAGCCTAATTTTTGGTTGACCAATTGAGCGTTCCAAGGCTCTCCTACACAGAAAGAATCGATAGTGCTGACTTTCATATTTGCCACCATTTGTGGTGGTGGTACAGGTGATAAAACCACATCTTGATCTGGATTAATACCGCCAGCTGCTAGCCAATAACGCATCCATAAATCGTGGGTGCCGCCAGGAAAGGTCATACCAAATTTCAAGGCTTTTTGCTCGGCTTTGGCAAGATTCGCAGTTTCTTTCAGCGCCTTACTTTCTAATTTTACATTCAGGTTTTTAAATTTATTTGCAACAGAAATAGCCTGACCATTGGTATTTAATCTTGCCAAAATATACATTGGCACTTTATCGTTAATGGTCATCAAATAAGGCATGGGGCTGAGGATGTGTGCGCCATCAATACCACCGCCAGATGAGCCTATTTTTAAATTATCACGGGTGACAGGCCAAGATTTTTGTTTGATGACCTCAACATCAGTCATACCATATTTGGCAAAGAAACCCTTTTCTTTAGCAATAATTAGGGGAGCAGCATCAGTTAGAGCAATGAATCCTAATTTGGCTTTGGTTGTTTCTACCTTTGGCGCATTAGCTACTGTAGAGACATTGGCAGCCGGAGCCGCAGAGGGTGCATTACCACCTGTTGATGCTGTATTGCTACCGGAAGAACAACCATGAGCCAGGATAGAAGCCGCCGCCGCAGTAGTGGTGGTTAAAATAAATTTTCTACGCGAAATATTTTTCATTTGTCCTTTAGTCTTTGTCATTTATTAATCACTACCGATTAAGTAGCGAGGCGTAAATAAATTCAAGTTTGTAGTGAGGACTTTAGTCATAATAAACCTTGCTCACTCACTACGAACTAGGATTTTATTTCCTATTTCATGCTCCCCAGCTACTTACTAACTGTTAATTACTAAAGCTTCTTGCTTGAGTTTTGCCCCAAAGTTTTTGATTAGTAAATCTTGCAATACTGGCTGCAAGTCTTCGCATGGTATGCCTTTGGTAACGCAAGTTCCCAAATGAGCATCTTTGCCGACTTTGCCACCCATATATATGTCAACGCCTTCCAAGGTTTTGCCATTTTTACGAGTTTTAGTTCCCATTAAGCCAATATCTGCAACTTGAGGCTGTCCGCATGAGTTGGGGCAACCTGTCCAGTGAATTCGGACTGGATTGGTGAAGGTTAAGTCTTCTTCTAAGGCTTTAATCATTGCCAAGGCGCGGTTTTTGGTTTCGATGAGGGCAAAGTTGCAAAATTGTGCGCCTGTGCAAGATACTAGCGATCGCGTCAGCAAACCTGGATCAATAGAAAACCTTTCTAGCAAAGACTCTGTTAAAAATGTTGCTAACCGCGAGTCAGAAATGTTCGGGATAACGATATTTTGCTCAACCGTGAAACGGATTTCACCACTGCCGTAAACTTCTGCTAAACGGGCGATTTCAAACATATCTTCGGCATACAACCGACCGACGGGAATGTTCAAGCCTGCGTAATTTAATCCTGCTTGTTTTTGTTTATATACCCCGATGTGGTCGCGTTTTTCCCAGTCGATTTCGTCTTTTGCTGCTGCGGATAACAATGATTTACCCAAACGGCTTTCTACTTCTGCTCGAAACTTTTCTAAACCCCATTCATCCATTAGCCACATCAAGCGCGATTTTTGCCGATTAGCACGCGGGCCATGATCGCGAAAAACTTCCAAAACCGCTCTACATACAGCTACTACATCTTCGGGAAGTATCCAAGCATTCAGAGGAATCGCCGCCTCACAACGTTTAGCTGAGAAAAAGCCACCGACAACGATGTTGAAGCCAAATATGGGTGATTGGGAAAATTCTTGTCCAGCACCTAGTACCCAGTCTTCACTCCCTTCCTTAAATGCTGGAACAAAAGCTAAATCGTTAATTTCAGCATGAACTGAATTGTCTCTTCCCCCGGCGATCGCAATATTAAACTTCCGTGGTAAGTTGCTAAACTCTGGGTTCCCTTCTCCTTTGTTGGTGAGCATATCTTGAATTTGCTGTACTAACTCTCGTGTGTCATACAACTCATCTGCATCTAACCCCGCCACAGGATCGCCTGTGATATTGCGAACGTTATCCATCCCTGACTGGACGCTGGTTAGGCCAACTGCGTGAAATCTATTAAAGATATCTGGTAAATCTTCAATTCTGATCCCCCGTAATTGGATATTCTGTCTCGTAGTAATATCAGCACAACCATCATCACCGTAACGCTGCACCACTTGAGCTAAAACACGCATCTGACTGCTGGTGAGAATACCGTTAGGCATCCGTAACCGCATCATAAACTTACCTGGGGTAACTGGGCGAAAAAACACACCCATCCACTTAAGCCGATGATCGCGATCTGTTTCGTCCATTGCCTCCCAACCCAAGGCGGCAAATTTCTCTATTTCACTCTTGATGGCTAGTCCATCTTTTTGTGCTTTTAGTTTCTCAAACTTATTAAGGCTGGTAGTGGTAGTTGCTGTTTCTGTCATTAGGCTGACTCTCGTTACAAATTATTGATATGGTGAGGATCTGTAGTGGTAATTGCCCAATATCAATCGAGCCGTAGTTACATCAGGTGCTGTATCTACGAAGATTAAGGATGAAAATTTAGAACTTTTTTAAATTCTGTAGAATATGGTTGGTTTGTAGGGGCGCACAGAGGTGCGTTTGGCGTCATTTACATCTTGGGAATTTGTCAAGCAGGTTTAGATAATGTTCATGTAACAATTTCGATACTCATAACTTAAGGCGAGATTTTTGTTAAAATCGTATAAATTGTTACGTTTTTTGGATAAAATTGCGAAACACACATGAATAATATGCATTTTTTGCATCAAACTCACTAATAAGCGATGCAGAACCCTTAATTAACGCTATTTGAGATGACGAAAGCGATTTTAGATTGCCATAGATTAATCGAAAATCGAAAATCCAAAATTCAGTGGCAGATGTGAGCTAAAACCTAGATATTATTTCAGCAACTATGAAACGTCGTGATTTTATTAATTGGGTAGGTTTGGGTTTGATTGCGAGTTCTTTACCTGTAGCGATCGCAGCTTGTTCTTCTCAAACAACTCCAGCATCTGGGGATTGGCAAGCAGTGGGTACAAGGGCAGAATTAGATAAAACAGGTCAATTGTTGGCAAAAAACTCACCTGCTGGCCCTGTGTTGGTAGTCGGTACATCTAAAGCCGGCAATCTGACTGCTGTTGATCCTACTTGTACTCACGCAGGCTGCACCGTAGCATGGAAAGCTGAGGCAAAAAAATTCGCTTGCCCCTGTCATGGTTCTGAATTTGGGGTTGATGGAAAAGTGCAAAAAGGCCCAGCGACAAATCCGCTAAAAACTTATGCCGCCAAAATTGAGGGTGATTCAGTTGTAGTTAAGCCAACCTAGTGAAGGCAGAAGGCAGAAGGCAGGAGGCAGGAGGCAAGATATTGTGAATAGCATCAAACAGCTTTTGGTGCAAGCTGAGGCAGCATATAATGCAGATGATTGGTCATTGCTAATTCAATATTTACAACAGTTAACTTTAGGGGCAGATTCGGAACACCCAGAGATAGTTAAAAATCGAGAATATCTGCTGAAATTAACACTTTCAATCTTAGAAATGGGGGATTTTCACCAACGCTGGGAAATTACCAAAGTGTTGACTCACTTGGGAAATATTTCCATCCCACCACTTATTGAGATATTAGAAGATGAAGATGCAGAAGAAGAATTACGCTGGTATGCAGCAAGGACTTTGGGTGAATTTCAGCAGCCAAATGCAATCGCGTCTTTAGTGGAATTGTTGAAAACTGATGAGGATGAAGAACTCAAAGCAATCGCAGCTACAGCACTGGGACAAATGGGTACTGTTGCCATCGCTTCACTAACAGAGCTTCTATTAGATGAAGATACACGGCTTTTGGCAGTGCGATCGCTTTGTTGTATTCGGCAAGCAGAAACCATCGCACCACTGTTGAGTGTAGTCCAAGATCCCCAAGTAGCAGTCCGCGCCGCTGCAATTGAAGCCCTCAGCAGTTTTCATGACGAACGTGTACCACCAATTCTGTTGAACGCTTTGGATGATATAGCTGCCACAGTTAGGCGTGCAGCAGTACTTGGTTTAAGTTTTCGCCCTGATTTACACCAAGCATTAGATTTAGTGAAAAGACTACAACCAAAGCTGTACGACTTTAACCTTGAAGTTTGTTGTGCAGCCGCAGTTGCCCTTTCTCGAATTGGTAGTAATGAGGCTGCTAAATACTTATTTGATCTGCTAATCTCACCTCATACACCTCTACCACTGCAATTAGAAAGTATCCGCGCTTTAAGTTGGATAGGAACGTTATCCAGTTTAGAATATTTGCAAACAGCACTGAATCAAAGCAATTCTGAGACACTCTGGCAAGAAATTGTCACAGTTTTGGGACGAGTGCAAGAATCGCAGTTAACGACACCAGCCGCCGAAATCTTATTGCAAATACTGCGATTGCAACATCCAGTCACAGAGATTGCCAGCATCAGAAGTGCGATCGCCTTGTCTTTAGGGCAGTTAGGTAAAATGCAAGCAATTGAACCCTTGATTTCGCTGCTAGCCGATCGTAATACATCGGTGAGACTGCATGCGATCGCTGCACTAAAAAATCTGGATGAGGAAGCCACACATCAACAATTGCAGCAGTTAGCAAACAATGCCACACTCACACCAGATTTGCAACAAGGAATAGCGATCGCTTTAGCCGAATGGTAAATTTTAGAACTGTAACTTTTAATCGCCTAGTCTCTCGTTGGTACAGCCTTTGGTAGATAAATAAGAGAGAACTAAAGCTGTTGCTACAAACCTTAAATTATTTACGCCGTCCTACTTAACTGAGAACAAAAGTATTCCTTAAGTCTAAAGTAAGACACACCTGAAGTATGAACTTATAAGTTCTCAGGTGAAATAAGCTTGTGGAGTCTCCTTAATAGAGTATTAACCGTTGGCAGCATCTGGCTGCTTATAGTTTTTAGTTCATTTATAACCAAATAACTTTACAACCTCCAAAACGTTTGATTGATTCTTTTGACACTCATAGACTAACTTTAATGCCAAATTAATTCCTGCGATATAAACGGTTTTACTCTTATGGTAGAAGTCAAGCAAAAAACTAACAGTTATGCTTGCTGTGTAGCAAGAACAAAATAATTCATAATAAGTAATTCAAAATGGGATAGAAATGAATGTAGTTATATATTAAAAATAAATATCGTCATTCCTTATCTATTATGAACAAGCGACTTTAGTTGTAAGTTCTTAACCTTGAATTAGTAATTACCAATTATGAATTGTTTTGTTTAATCTGAACAATACTTAGTTAAGTTTTTATGGAATCTTCAAATGCTTTCAAGTTTTCCAAAAGAAGTTAGGTGAAAGACTGCTGAACTCTTGTGAGAATTTACCTATTTAGCAGTGGATTGAGTAGACAATATCGGTTTTGAAAATCAATCAACCCAGAAATCTAGAACATAAAAGGAAACATTAAGTATGAAGCCTTCCGATTTATCTAAAGCTGTTTTAGCTACTGCCTTTGCCATCAGTTTCGCTTCTGTGTCTTTACCTCCTTCTGTTTTTGCCCAAAGTGGAGGCTCTGGCAGTGCAGGCTCCAGCAGTGGTGGCACTAGCTCAGGTACTGGAACTACAGGCAGTGGCACAGGTACTGGAACTACAGGTAGTGGTAGCAGTGGTCTAGGTAGTGGCACAGGCACAGGTACTGGAACTACAGGTAGTGGTAGCAGTGGTCTAGGCACTGGAACAGGTACTGGAACTACAGGCAGTGGTAGCAGTGGTCTAGGTAGCGGCACAGGCACAGGTACTGGAACTACAGGTAGTGGTAGCAGTGGTCTAGGCACTGGAACAGGTACTGATTCCACAGGTACTGGAACTACAGGCGGTGGTCTAGGTAGCGGCACAGGCACAGGTACTGGAACTACAGGTAGTGGTAGCAGTGGTCTAGGTACCGGAACAGGCACTGATTCCACGGGTACTGGAACTACAGGCAGTGGTATAGGTAGCGGCACAGGCACAGGTACAGGTACTGGAACTACAGGTAGTGGTACTAGTGGTCTAGGTACTGGAACAGGCACTGATTCTACGGGTACTGGAACTACAGGCAGTGGTATAGGTAGCGGCACAGGCACAGGTACAGGTACTGGAACTACAGGTAGTGGTACTAGTGGTCTAGGAACTGGAACAGGCACTGATTCTACAGGAACTGGAACAGGTACTGATACCACAGGTACTGGCACAACTGGCACTGATACCACAGGCACTAACAGAAGTATAGATAGCACAACTTACCAAAGAACTAGAGATCGCAGTTTCAATTGGGGTTGGCTAGGTTTGGTTGGTCTAGCTGGTTTAGCAGGTCTAACTCGTAATCGGGAAAAACCCCGTGCTTATAGCGATCCTAATGAAGTAACAAGTTCTCGCCCCAGATAGTATTAACCACACTACACCCAATACGGTTGGGATAAGCATTTTTCACTTTCCTTGTGGTCTGGGGAAAGGATAAGGGGTGTATTTAAAACCTTTCCCCTTTAACCGAACCGTATTGACACTACACCTATTGCAAAAGTTGGAAAACCGCCAGGGGCTTAAGTCTCTGGCGGTTTAAGTATTTTTGCAATAGGTTTCTCTAAAAGTCTTATCTAAAAATTCATATATTTCAGCAGAAAATAGTCAATTATTTTTTGGCGGTATTTGCCGAAAAAATCGATGTAAAGCGCATAATGGACGATAAAGGCGGTAAAAACTGATTTACTTAAATATCAATTAGAGTCAACGACCTGTAACAAATTCTACTAAATTGCGGTTAAAAATCCGTTAACTTAATAAAACCGATAAATGTAATTCAGGCTACATACAAAATGCGCCTAGAGCAGTTGCAAGCCTTTCTAGCGATCGCCCAAACCGGCAGCTTTCAACAAGCAGCGCGAACATGTGGTGTTACCCAATCGACGATTAGCCGCCAAATTCAGGCATTAGAAGCAGATTTGGGGATAGAACTGTTTCACAGAAGCAGTCATGCCAAGCTGACGCTGGGAGGTGAACGTTTGCTACCCCGCGTCCGCAAAATTTGCCAAGAGTGGCAGACTGCTACAGAAGAATTAGCCGATTTAATCGCCGGCAAGCAACCAGAACTTTGCATTGCCGTAATTCATTCCCTGTGCGGATCTTACTTACCACCAGTGTTGCAAAAATTTTGTCGTGATTATCCAGATGTGCAATTGCGGGTGACTTCATTGGGAAGCGATCGCGCCTTGAAAGTCCTTAAAGATGGATTGGTGGATTTAGCAATTGTGATGAATAATCGCTTTTTAACCACTAGTAGAGAAATGGTGGTCGAAGTGCTTTATGATGAACCGATAGAAGTTCTAACCGCAGCCAATCATCCATTAGCCCAATATGAATTCATCCCTTGGTCGGAGCTAATTCGTTATCCCCAAGTGGTTTTTAAAGATGGTTATGGGATGCAACGCTTAATACAAGATAGATTTGAGCGAATAGAAGCTACACTCCAGTCGGCTTTAGAGGTAAATACGCTAGATGCCTTCCGGGGAGTGGTGCGCCAAGGAGAACTGATAGCTTTGCTACCTCAATCAGCATTACTGGAAGCTCGTCTTGACCCTACTCTGGCGATTCGTTCTTTAGCTAGCAATAACATTAGTGGTTTAGCAGATGGTTCCAGTTTGACTCGTCGGGTAGTTATGGTAACAACTCAAGACCGTCTGCAAATTCCACCCATCAAGCACTTTTGGCAACTCGTGCGGGAAAATATTCCACTGCAAATTGACCAGCAGCGATCGGCTTCCTAATTGTTCGTGATTTAGTGGCTATGTTTTTAAGAGTTTATAATATATGTATCTACTTACGTACATGATGTACTGTCACCTTACTATATTCCTTATTTAATGCCGGATAAATCTGATGCATCCTACTGGCACAGTACTCCGCAGTCGTTATAAAATTATTCAACCCTTGGGAAGCGGTGGATTTGGCAAGACATATTTGGCAGAAGATTTGGATATACCTACAAATCCCAAGCCTAAATGTGTTGTCAAACATCTGAAACCGCAAAATCAGGATGAAGCACTTCTGAAGGTTGCTAAAAGTTTATTTAATCGGGAAGCTGAAATTTTATATCGCTTAGACAAGATTCATAACCAAGTTCCCAAACTATTTGCCCATTTTGAAGAAAACGGCGAATTTTACCTAGTACAAGAATTTATTGATGGGCATGACTTAAGCAAAGAAATAATAGCAGGTCAGCCTTGGGATGAAGCACAAGTAAAAAAACTGCTTAGAGATGTTTTAGAAATCTTAGCAGTTATCCATCAACAAAATATTATTCATCGTGATATTAAGCCACAGAATATCATGCGTCATCAAGACGGAAAGATTGTGCTGATTGATTTTGGAGCAGTGAAAGAAATTAAATGCTTGGATACAAATACTCAAAGTCAAGTCACATCAAGCATTCTCATCGGCACAAATGGCTACATGCCAAATGAACAAGCTAATGGCAAGCCAAAACTATGTAGTGATGTGTATGCAGTAGGTATGCTGGGTATTCAAGCCCTGACAGGCATGGCACCTCGAGATTTACCCGAAGATCCCGTAACAGGTGAAATAATTTGGCGGGATCAGGCGAATGTCAGCGACAGATTTGCCGAGGTGTTAGCAACTATGGTGCGCTCTCACTTTAGCCAGCGTTACCAAACAGCAGCAGAAGCGTTGCAAGCACTTACTCAATCACCACCGCCACCGCCACCATCATCACCATCACCAAAACCAAAGTTAGATCGCTGGCGATCGCTATCTAATGGCAAAGTTATGGTAACAGGCGGAGCAGTTTTACTTGGATCTATCGTGTCTTTGTATGTGGTGTCTAGATATATCATTCAATCACCAACTCCCCCAAAGCCACAAGCAGTTACTCCAAAATCGCTTTCTACAATCAAAAAATTCCCTCAGCTACCTTGCGATAGCGAGCAACAGCTAGCCTCACTCCCTACAGCTACAGGAGAGCCAACCTGGGAAACTAACATCTATAGATATTATGGGCAGATCAATCCACAAACAAAAGAAGCCAACGGTAGAGGGTTGATGGTTTTTAAGCAGAATAATTTTCAATACTATGGAGACTTTAAAAATAATAAACGTAATGGTTGTGGAAAATTATTATATCCGGTCAACAGTAATATTAACTATTATTTAGGGCAGTTTAAAAATGATGAATTGCAAGGGCTAGGATATTTAAAATGGAGGAATGGAAACGAATATAGAGGAAACTTTGCTAATAATAGATGCCAAGGAGAAGGAGTATATATATTTGCAGATAAAACTGAGCGAGATGGAGCCTGGTATGAAGATAAATTAGAAGGAAGTAACTTATTATGTAATAAGGAACCTTCAACGCCTAGTATGCCAAGTATCAGCTTTCTCAACCCAAAATCCTTTTAACTAGTTTTCAGTTTCTTTGCTTAGGAAACAGTTTCTCCATCAATTTAATTTCAGACGTTGACGGTGGTTTAAATTCCTCAGACCGAATTGCATTCAAAAATAGTAAATTCAGTAGACCGAAAAATTCTGCATTAGCGTTCGTGCAGTGTTTCGTAGAGAAGGTATCGCTCTGTGATGGAGATAATTGTTAGGTTTGGAAGTATATCTAATTTACCAACCGATGCTTATGGAGAGCGGAGGTAGTTTTTAAATTGGGTATCTCCCACTTGATTAATGTTGTTAAGCTTGGTTATTGCTTGTTCAACTTGTCCTTACTAAAGTTCGACTTCAATCTCTACCATCTATTTTTTGGCAGCCTGTATCTTATACAGATTCTCTTTGATTCTACGTGAGTATATATACTAGTTTTACTTGATAAAGGCTTTTATCAATTTTCAAATTTTGTAAAAAAGATATTAACCAAAGACTCTATTTTATTACTGTGTTTAAAAGCCAAACATCTATCTATATAAATATTTTTATTATGTATGAAACATTAAGTTTATTTTCATGTATAGCAATTAAATAAATTTCATAGTTTACACTTAATTTATGAATTATATTTTGATGAAGTGAATTTCATACTAAATCTCTATTAAGACATAGTTAATATATTTTGTAATAGTCTGGCTGCAATATTAGCATACTATCGTTATTTATAAGTATTCATTAAGTACGATTTTCTAGAGAGTTAGTATTTATTAATGAGTTTCAATTAATACACATTATAAAAAGAAGAAAGGTGTTTTATGAAGATAAAATTTCTACTTTCTACTTATTGCTTACTTATTTCTACAAGTTTAAGTCTTCTTCCGATACAGGAAATACTAGGGCAACAATCATCGCCAGTATCTCCTGAACCAATGACTATACCACGTTCCCCAACAGCACCATCCTCTACGCCAAGTGCTGCACCAGTTCCCACAACAGCACCAAATACGATACCAACTTCTTCAGAATTCTCCCAACTACCTTGCAATAATGATCAACAGCTATCCTCGCCCCCCCCAGCTACAGGCAAGCCAACCTGGGAAACTAACATCTATAGATATTACGGGCAAATCAATCCAAAAACGAAAGAAGCCAACGGTAGAGGGTTGATGGTTTTTAAGCAGAATGGTTTTCAATATTATGGAGACTTTAAAAACAATAAACGTAATGGTTGTGGGAGATTATCATATCCGGTAGAAAGTAATATTAACTATTACTTAGGTCAGTTTAAAAATGATCAATTGCAAGGGTTGGGACATTTAAAATTGAGAAACGGAAGCGAATATCGAGGAAACTTTGCTAAGAATAAATGTCAAGGAGAAGGAGTTTACATATTTGCAGATAAAGCTGAACGAGATGGAATCTGGAGTCAAGATAAATTAGAAGGAAGCGATAATTTATCTTGTAATTAGAATTTAGGAATTAAGCTTGCTGATTCTTTAATTTTGCATTGTTGAGAAAAAGCATATTTTAAGGTAGTAATGAAGATAGAACAATATATCAGGTAGCCTGATTAAGGCTTTAAGCATTGCCTCAGAGGTTGTTTGAAAAGTGTTTCGCCGTGACTTTAGGTACTTTTAGACCCCCAACTGCTTAAAAAGGAGGAAACCGGAATCAAATTCCCCCAATTTATCCGGGGATTTAGAGGGTTCTAAAACTTTTGATACCGACAAAACGCTTTTCAAACATCCTCTCAGATTTGGAATTGTACGATGTATGCCCTTTGATGAATCAGATAATACCAATTCACTCAAACGCTCATTGAGAAAGCCATACATAACAAGGGTTGAGGAGTATATATATGCCGCATTCTTTTTTGAAATTGGTATACTTTCTTACAGTTGATTAAAAAAAGTGATTATTTTAACTTAAATAGCTAGCTTCGCTCCAAGCTGAATAGTTTATGCAAAACAAGATAATCAAGAAGAACCTGGAACTTTGTACTGGTTTAAGTATTGGTTTTGGTGCAATTGCGCTGTTGTTCTGGCTGCAATTACAGCATACTGCTAGGGTGAGTATTGAGAAACGCGCAGATTCCCAAAAAACAATTGAGAAGCCAGCATCTTCTATAGTCAAGCCAACTGTTCTCCCAGTTTCTAAACAACACATCCATCTGGTACTTAAACGAAGTATGCGGAAGCTGTATGTATACAAAGGAGACAGCTTACAAGCTAGCTACCCAGTCGCGGTTGGTAAACCAGGGTGGGAAACGCCAATAGGAAAGTTCAAAGTTATTGAGATGTTGAAAAATCCAGATTGGACACATCCTCAGACTGGAAAATTAGTTCTTCCAGGTGCAAATAATCCCTTGGGAGAACGCTGGATTGCATTTTGGAATGTTGGCAGACAATACATCGGATTTCATGGTACTCCTGATAGAACATCTGTCGGGAAAGCAGCTTCTCATGGTTGCGTTCGGATGTATAACGAGGATGTTCGTGAACTGTATGAAATGGTCAAACTTAGTACAACTGTTATAGTAGAACCTTAATCTGGGTTTACTCCATATAAATATACTAAAAATCTCCAATGCTGAATAATTGGCTTACCTTTCAACCTGGGTGTAAATTTTGCTCATCTTCAAGGGTTGCTTTTGTTGGTGAATTGAAGCCGCCACTAGCAAATGAGACAAAACCACGGGTTCGCAAAGATTGGCTGATTGCATCTTGTGCTGATTGTTTGTAATCTTGCTTTCTTTTTTCTTCCAGGCACTTTTCTTCCTCGACAAAAAAATCTTTGATCAAAGATTCAATAGTTTCATCAATTTTCTGACTAACTCTATCAGGGGATTGGTGGATTTGGCCTGTCAAATCCCGTAGTTTAGCAACTATTTCGTGTAGGTATCCTTCAATTTCTGCGGAGGAAAGCGTCTCTTGCAGCTTTCCGGGTAGTTCTTCAATTTCCTCGTTGTTAATTGCTTCGGCTTGTAGTGTTTCTCGCAGGGAACGTACACGCGATCGCCTAGCCTCAACTTGGGCAGGATTTTGATCGGTTGATTCACTCAACAAGCCTTTGAGATCAGTGTAGAGATTAACAAAGGCAGTTTGCGCTGCTTCTGGGTTATTTTGCAACTCTTCAGGTGTGATACCCAAAAGTGAGGAGATGATATTTGGGATTGATGCGGCTTGATCATCTTCTAATGTCTGTGTTGAGACTGAAGTGAAGTTGGATAAAGCAGTTTTTGCTTCCTGCATTGCCTTATTCATCTCAGCCTTGAGGTATGCTTTTGCTTCTTTTTCTGGAATTTCAAAGGGAGCGATCGCAGTTTGTGTGACTTTCTTTGTAGTACCAGTCAGCGTACAGATGATGAAGCTTCCCCTCGATAGCTTTTGGTTTTTGGGAATGAGAAAGTAACGCGATCGCTTGGAATCAGTCCAGAGGGAACTTTTATCCTTGGGTTTCATAGCTAACTCCTGGTTTAGACTACAATGCAGCTATTTTTTACCAGACAGTTCCATCATTTCACTATCCAACAGGCTGTGTTCAAGTGTTGCAATGTTTCTAAACTAAAAAAGCATTTTATTGCTGCCAAAAAGCTCTAATGTTTTCTGGTACATAGTCAAGAGTATAACCTTCATATCCTGTCCAACCAGTAGGAACATATTGATGTAAAGGTATTTCAGAAAAACCGTTGACGTATGTTTTTTTGTCAAAGTCAACAACTGTGGTCAGTGGCCAATTATTAGCTCCTTCTTGCTTAATTAACTGTTGTAAATCTGTAACAAGTAGTTCATATGGTTCCATTGCTTTAAGGAAATGCACGGCGTTCGTCTCATCTACTTTGAGCAAGTTATTTCGGAATACAACATCACTTTTTGAAGGATCGAAGTCTGGGTCATATGAGGCATAATCTAAGATCCACTCAGCCACAGTGCCACCAAAGAACCGCCACTTCGAGTTGTATTTTACAGCACCAATCAGGTCGTCAGGATCTAAATCTTCTGGTTTCATTTTTCATCCCTCTCTATTTTTACTGTACCGGGGCGAGCAGCCTTTTCTAGCTGTTCGATCCACTTTTCTGGCAATCCATAAGCAGTAGACTCATGTTTTTGTAAACCTAATTGCTCACGAACTTCAGGAGTTGTCTTTGATGGATCAGAAATTTCTGGTGCCCCCCTGTTTCCACGAATTTCCGCTTGTCTTACCGCATTTGCGCGAACTTGTTGAACGAATGCAGGATCTACTTCAAAAGATATAAGGTATGCACCAGGGCGATTGTCTCTTAAATACACCCTCATCCGTTGTGGATCATCAAAGGTTATGTATAATTTTGTCTGTTTTGTTTTACCAGGTTCGGGTATCACTTTTATTTCACCATTTCCGCCAACTTGTAACCGCTCATGGCTGATCTTTGGCAAAGCTGTGCCTCCTTGGACACGGTAGGCATATGATGCTGACTGCTCTACCTCTGATGTGTTTCCTTTAGTAGGTATATTTGCCTCCGGTGGCTTCAAGTCTGTAGTATTGACATCGGACGTTTGTGCTTTAGCTCCAGGTATATTCTCATCCTGCCTAATGTCATTAGATGATTGCTCAGTTTGTTTCTTTTGAGATAATTCATCTGCAAACTGCTCTGCTGCTTTAGCTTTTGCATCCGCATCTTTTATGTTTTCAATCTCGTCGAGACGTTGTTTGAGATCGGGGTTTTGTTCAAGTATTTCTTTGTATTCTTGCCTTATTTCTCCACAGGTTGAGCAGCGAACGACGCGACCATCTTTGAGAACTTTGATTTCATGTCCATCGGCCGTTGTTTCTTTGGCAACAACACCAGGCTCAACTTCCGGCTCATCCACATGAGTGCTGCGTCCAGTTTGTGTGGTTGTCTCAGGAGCTTTCACCTCTATTTCAGGTTGCTTGCCACCAGGCATATCCATATCAGGTCTGGTGGAATTGGGCGTATCTGCCACTAAGCGATCGCCTCTTGGAATTTCAGTTGCAGGGCGCTGAACACCAGGCACATCCACATCGGGGCGACCAACTGTAGGTGCATCAACTTTGCCGCCAAAACCGCTTTTAATTCCATCTCCCAGCGAAGTGCCAAACCGCTCTCCTGCTTGGAATGTCCTGGTTTGCATACCTTGAACACTGCGACCAAATTTACCCAGTTTACCCAGATTAGCTGTAGAGATTTGGACGGCTGCACCGATACCCGCACCAATCAGAATTCCTTCTACAGTAATTGGGTTCCCCACTGCCAAGTCACCAGCAATCGCGCCAGCAATATCGAATGCCACATCAATGCCAAACTTTAGGACAGATTGAGTCAGTCCGGCACCAAGTCTACCTGCTTGACCCAATGCGTTACCCAATAAGCCACCTGCACCACCCAGCGCACCACCGATCGCACCCACCAAGGCAGCTTTACCTACACCGTCTAGCAGGTTCTTGCCGTCGATGGCGTTGTTGCCCATCTGAATAACGGCACCAGCAACAGCACCAACAATTGCACCACCAACAACTGTACCGATCGCACCTGCTGCGGCTCCTGCTCCCAGTGCCCCAGCTACCGCGCCAACGGCACCAATAACTGCCGGAGCCACAATTATTGCCACAACAATGACAGCAATAACTAGCAAAACCTTGAGGACTGTTTTCCAGCGCGGTTCTTCTTTATCTGCTGCTTCGTCTGCATATTTCTGAATATCGGAGTCAAGATTCGGTTGCTTCGAGCCTTGTATAGCTCCACGCAGACCTTCTTCCAGGTCATTGACACTCTTTTGGAAGTTGCTATCCAAATTTTGGTTAACTTGATCGAAAGCAGTCTGAACCCCTTGGGTAGTTTGACCAAAACCTGTAACGGCTGTTTCGGTGGTATTTGTGACTGTTTTTGTCACAGCTTGCTGAATCTGGTTGAAGGTGTCTGTAGCGCCTTGATTGAGATTCGTTAAAGTAGACTTTGCTTCTTGAGTAACAGCCGCAGACTCTTCCAGCCCACTTTGAGCAATCTTACTTATTCCACCAACAACTTGCTGCCCTCCTTGGACAATCCCCTGTTCTGAGGCTGTAATGCCCTGTTCGGTTTGCTCCTGGACTTTAGCAACAGAACTGTCAAACTGCGCGAGCATTTCTGCTAAAGTTACACCTAACTCATCTGGATTAGGAACTGGCATTCCTTCAAGTTGAGCTTGGGTATCTTGTATTGCATTTTGGAGATTGGCAGCAGCTTGGTTAATTCCATCTTGGATGGAGGCGATCGCTTTTTCGGCATCCCGCTCAATTGCCGATACTTGGCGTTGCCCATAACCCTCTAACAATTGTAATTGGGCAACTTCCTGTTGGTTTAAAGACTGTAATGTACCCTGTAGGGTCTGGTTAGCCGTTTGAGTCAACTGGTTTTGAGCTTCTGCCAGTTGAGAAAGAGTCTGCTGTTCAACTGCATTTAAATTGTCCAGGCTTTGCTGTTGCAGAGTTTGCAGTTGTTCACGAGACTTCTTAGCTATGTCATGGATAGCTTCAATATCTTTCGGCTTGCCTTGAGCGACTCCATCAGCCTGTTTATTGCCTTCTTCAATTAAACCGTCTTTGTATTGTTTGGCTACTTCTCTGGCAGCCTTCGCTCTCGCTTTGAGTCGGTTATCGGTAAGTGGGCCGTCCAAGAAACTGTCATCTTTACCAGTAATTTGAGATTCCCATTGAGTAGCCTTTTGCTCGCCAAAAGCGATCGCTTCATTTCCTATCTTGACACCAGCAGCACGGTATTTCTCTCTAGCCTGGGTGTAAAATTCCTCAATCCGTGCTAATTGCTTATTTTCACTCGCGTCCACTTTCTGAAGAGACGTTGTATATTCTGTTCCAACTTTTTGACGGCTTGTGGCAGTTGCCTGAGAAGTTGTTGCTGTTGCTGCCTGATACTGTGCCTGAATTTGAGCTATTGTAGCTTGGGCTTCACTTTGCGCTTGATCACGCTGTTGAGCAATTTGGGCAGAAACAGTTGCCTTTTGTTGCTGAACTGACCCCATAATAGAAGCTTTGGTATTTTCAGCCGAATTTTGGATACGTGCGCCAATTCCTTGCCCTAGTTGTGTAATTGTCTGCACTCGCAAAGCCGCGTCAGCCAAAAAGCTATTTGTTATGCTGATAGCCGCAGCTTTTTGCTGTTCTTGGAAGATAGCATTTTCTTCTTCCTGCTCCGGTGTCTCTTCCTGCTGAGGGGGAGCAAAATTAATTCCTGTCGCTGCCAATTGGGAGGTTTTAGTATTTACAGCATTTTGCTTTGCTTTTGCTTCTAAAACGGCGTTTGTGGCTTGTTCTTTCTCTGCCACAGTTTTGGGGTTAACGGCTTTAGCTATTCCTTCTGGATTTAGCTTAGTGGCTTTCTCTCCAGTAACATCTGTTGCAGCTGCTTTTGATTGAAGTGGTTTTTCTAAGCCTTCACCTTTGACAGCACCAGCTTTTTGTACGCTTTCTTCACCTTTGAGTTGCTTTCCTTTATCTGCTTTAGTTTCAGGGTTAAGGGCTTTAGTTATTCCTTTTGGATTGGGTTTAGGCGCTTTTTCTTCAGTTGCAACAGATGTAACTGCTTTCAATTGAGGTAAATTCTCTAATTCCTCACCTTTAACATCACCGTCTTTGTTTACGCTCTTTTCGCTTTTGGTCTTTTTGCTCTCAGTTTTTGCAGCTTCAACAGCTTCTGCTGTCACATTAGCTCCGCCTTCAGTCTTTGCTGCTGAACCAGTTTCAACTACTGCTGAAGATTCATCCTGGGGTGCAGCGATTTCAACTGAATTTTCATTGCCAGCCTCACCCGAAGTTAACGCTTTTTTAGCTTCTTGTGCCTTTGTGGGAGACTGATCTTGCTCTTGCGGGTTGTCATCTGGTGGTGGTTCTGTTGTCCCACTAGCCAGAGAAAATTTTACGCCAGCATTTCCTTTAGCTGAGAAATTATTATCAAGTCTCTGACGTACATCCTTATCAACATATTCAGCTGCATCTTGCTCTATAGTTTGCGAGGATTGAGTGTTTACGGCTTGTAAATGAGGAGCAAGTTGGATAGTGCGACTAGGGAGTTCTTTGGCTTGCAGAACTTGTTGCTCTTGCTCACACTCTGAGCAAAGCCGCTGAATATCTATATCTTGATGAGATAGTTCAGAAACCCTCACTGCTTCTGTTTTTAAAGAATCAGGCTTCCGTCTGATTGCTTGGTCTGCCTTCGTCTGAACTGCACTACCATTTTGTTGGACAACATGGGTCAACTCATGGGCAAGTAATTCCTTACCTCCATGACTCCCTGGAGAATATTCTCCTTGACGGAAGAAAATATCCTGTCCGGTGGTGAAAGCACGAGCTTGGACGGATTGGTTCAGCTGATCGGAGCGGCTATCTGTGTGGACTTTAACACTGCTGAAGTCAGTTCCAAACGCCACCTCCATTGGTTGGCGGATGTCGTCTGAGAGTGGCTGTCCACCTCCACGTGCCTGTTGAATAGAAGTTTCTAGCTCAGATGTTGCTGCTATTCCTCCGCCACCTTTACGCTGCACTACAGGAGTAATGGAATCCGCCAGAGATTTCATTTGTAATTGGTCTTCTTCCTCTGGTAATGCTTCCCTTCGGATAGACTGGCGATTCACCGACTCGCTCATTCTCTGTATTACCTGACCTGCTACTCTATCAGCTTCCTGCTCGTAAACGTCTCCAGGCTGGTTAACTGTGAGTCTTGTTTGTAAACGCAGTGACATTCGACTAATGTCGTGGGTGAGAGGTTTGTTTGAGGGTTGCACCCTACTAACTGCTTGAGACGAAGCAGTTAGGGGTTTCATTTGTAATTCTTCCTTTTCCTCTGGCAATTCTTCCCGTTGCAGGGAAATACTGGAACCCGCCAGGGATTTCATTTGTAATTCTTCTTCTTCCTCTGGCAATTCTTCCCGTTGCAGGGAAATACTGGAACCCGCCAGGGATTTCATTTGTAATTCTTCTTCTTCCTCTAGCAATTCTTCCCGTTGGATAGATTGCTGATTTCCAGCAGGTTCGCTCATCCTCTGCATTACCTGCTGTGCTACTTTATCAGCTTCCTGCTCGTAAACATCTCCAGGCTGGTTAACTGTAAGTTTTGTTTGTGGGCGCAGTGACATTCGGCTAATGTCGTGCCCTAGAGGTTTTTTAAGCTGCACGTCAGTAGTTGCTTGGGACGAAGCACCAGAGGACTCTAAACCAAAACCGCGTGTTGGTTGTTTGAGTGTAGGTATTGAGAAGGAAGCGGTGATACCTTTTTTGTGCTGTCCTACGTGTTCTCCCATTTTATTCTCCTGATGACCGAGCAGCAAACGGGCGAGTAACTTGTTAATAGCAACATCTATAATATAGCGATCGCACTCATGGAGTAATTCACCCAAAGTCTAAGTTTTCGAGAAGTTTATTAATTAGTTAACACACCCGACAACAGCGATCGCACTTATTACTGCACTTCAAGAGGTGTAGGGTGGGCAAATTCTGAGAATTTGGCAATTTCATGTCCATTTCCCTAACCTAGAAGATATGCGATTGCATCTGTAGCAGCTTCCGTCTTCCCTGTAGCAACTTCCGTCTTTACGTTTCGGTGTTCCGTGCAGTCTGTAGCAACTTCCGCCTTCACGTTTCGGTGTATCGCGCAGTCTGTAGCAACTTCTGCATTAAATAATGGGACTATTTTCCAGGATTAAACTAAACAAAGTGATCGCACTTCGTTTCACTCTATAAGAGTAGCGATCGCGCTGAAATTAATTGGTAGCGATCGCTTAACTTTCAAGACAGTCTTAACAGTAATACGATTCTACCGCCGCAGGCAGTGTATATTTGTTATTTTCTAGCGTGGCAAAACTTACTAGAGAAGAGCGGAAATCCTGTAATCTTGACCTTGTAGCGAAATAATGGTGCAAAAACTTGGCAAGAAAAAGTTTAAAACCAGAGGCAACATCGTTTGAAGTACTCGATTGTGTTCAAAAAAAATGCCCTTCGTGCGGTCAAGCAATGTGGAA
>NZ_JACJSI010000189.1 GCF_014698065.1 Nostoc flagelliforme FACHB-838 | reverse complement strand
AAGCGCTGCGGGCGACAAGACCAGACCCAAGTCTCTCTTTTGCACGAGCCGTTGGCTAGAATCTAGGTTGCTACACATAATCGACCTGTCAGCCTGGTTTGGGAAAGATCCCTTGCGAGGATAAAAAAGGCTAGGATGCATATATAATAAGCCTCATAGTTGAATGGTACGCTTGTTAAGCTAAAGAGTATGCAGCGTAAGGATTGCAGAGGGGCAAGGGTGCAGAGGGGAATTTCTAAATATCCGTTTGTATACCTAAAACTTCTTCTTTCTCCCCTGTTCCTCTGCTCCTCTGCACAAGAGCTGCCTCAACAATTTTCCCTTTTCAAGCGTGCCATTCCACTTTAACGGTTTTGATAAATCGAATCACGCCCAGCTTTTGCTGCTGCTTCAGCATTATAGTAAATTGGATAGCCGCCAACCACCGTTCCATCGGGGCTAATAATCCGAAACTGCCAACATTTACCCAGAGTGTAGAATACGACTAAAACACGAGATTGAATACAGACAACTGAATGAATCTTGCTGGTAGTCATTTTAATGTGCAGTCGCGTTTGCTGAATATTAATAAAGTAGCTATTCTCATAATGAGAACAAGTATAAATACTTTATAAGTGGAACTAACAGATCAAGCCTAGTTATAGACCTTCTGGAAGTTTTTTTTTACATTAGCACTTTTTACAACTAACTTAAGTATGAATAATAGTCTATCTTAAGTTAGTTTTTGAATGCATATACTTATTGTTTTAACCGTATATTTTGCAGAAAGTGTAACCTGATTTAACCCTTGCTCTATAAGGGTTTTATAGACATGGGGTAGGCTAAACTGTAACCTGGTCAGTCAGTTTTATACCTATCTGCGCTTATTAGATCAAGTCTGGACTGGTGAAAATATGCGTGTGTCTGAATTAATCGCCCTTCTAGAACAGGATACTGAAGAAACCGACAAGTAATAGACAGAACAAGTCTTGATTAATACGATATTCGGGTATTGGCAACTCTTCTATAATGATTTATTTATTGCTACCACATCTATCTACTCGACCCCTAATAGCATATAACGGTATCTCGCACTCCAGTCTCGCTAGAAATGCGAGTCGGGAATGAGCGTGAAACTGAACTAGCTGATATTTTACCGATGGATGGTATTTCCCTAGATGAACAAATAACTCTTGAGCTTTTACACCAAGACTTGAGCAATTTGCTGATGTTGCTCAATCCAAGGCAACGAGAAGTATTGACTCTACGTTTTGGATTGGAAGATAATCAAGAATTAACTTTGAGTCAAGTTGCAAAACGCCTAAATCAAAGCCCGGAAACAATTCGCAAAACTGAACATCTTGCTCTCTCTATTTTGCGCTCTCATCAAAACAAGATTGAAGACTATCTTCTTAATTAGGACTAACTAAGGGTTGTTGGACTCTAGTAGTTCGCTTTCGTGACGAAAGCGGGGTAAAGGGTTTAAATCCCTTTACCCAGTATTCTGGTTACTGAGCGCAGTCGTAAAGCCTACGGCATAGCTACGCTTAGGGCGTAGCCTCTCCAAGAGTTGTATCCCCTTTTCTCAGTCTGAAAAAACGTATTTTTGGTTGGCAGACTACCTGACTTTCCACATCCTGTGAAAAGCCAGAAGACTGAATAAGGAAGAACAGCAGTTTACTCGTGAGTTGTTCTGTTTTGTCAGGTCAGATCCGATTGGGAACTAGTTAGCCGACATTTTCTTCTATGAGCAAAAAATGATGCTTATAAATCGATTATTTAAAGGATTGGCTGTTGTCTTGACAGTAATGGGAGGCATAGTAATTATTTGGTTAGTAGCTAACTTTATACAGTTGCAGCTAAGGATATCATCCTCTCCTCTTCAAGGCGGTTTAGCCAGAGGGCTTATTTTAGCTTCTCAGGCTCGACAAACTGAACTAACTCTCATACTTTTGTTTATTGCTAGCGCAGTTGAGATTGCTTTATTCTGGCTACTAGTAGTTCTTAACGTTATCTCTCGACACCGTGGTTTTATAGCTACTTTAATCCTCTTCATTTTCGTTGGAATTTTCGTTTTTATTGTTTACAGTCAGGATTTACAGGTATCAAGTTAAGTTCTGAGTTGAGACTAGACAACAAGAAACGACCCAATGAAAAAGAGGGGAAAAGGGAACCCCTTGCCTCTGTCTGGTTGCGATCGCATATCCGTCATGAGTCGGTGGCGATCGCGTACCCGCACTTTCCGGCGGCATCGCCTCTGCTTAATCCCCGGCGAAAAACCATCAGATTGTCACTGTTTCAATCAAATGATGCATGAATATATTGATGCCAGAAACTATCCTTATAAATAGAACAGCGATTACAGAACCGATGCCCAGCAAAACAATTGATGTCCGAGAGTACACCGTCAGAGCGCACAAGCGGGAAATTCATACTCGCGTTTTTAACTTTGTGTGTAAGCAGTGCGAACAACCCACACAACGAGAAACCTTTGGTGTCCGACCTCTATATTGCCAGAAATGCCGTCCGCCACAAGCACCCAAGCAATCGAAAGTAGTCCCTATACGCAAGAGGAAACCCAGAGCTACGAACTACAAGAGTGGCAAAGGCATTGCTGGGTGATTTTTTGCCTCAGAATTTAATACCGTAGTCACGCGTTCTATATAACCCTGTTTTGTCACTCTCGGAAAACAATAATCGAAGCTAAATTCTGAAACTTTGATTTGATAACGCTTTAAACTTTTATTTTCTAACAATAACTAAGGTTTTGTAGCAAAAATCTGAAAATTAAAGCTCTGAAAGATTTTCAACGATTGGCTTTTCCCAAAGTGACAAAAGAGGGATAAGTAGATATTGATAATTCACTATGACAACTAGATTATAACTACCAGACCATAACTACTAAAAGCCCAAAACCTCCAATCTATTTTTAGGGCATTGGACGAGCGCGCCTGTCAATCCCCACAGTCAACACCATACACATGTCTAGAATCGCAAAATTAACCCCACTCGTGATTCAAGTGTAGCATTGGGTATTGGGAATGAAGGGGAGAGAGGACAGGCGAGCGCTATTCCTCAGTTGCTTTGGTTAAATCTGTGCTGCTTCTTAGCTTCTGCTCTATTTCGTTTAGCCCAGCACTAACCACCAACATTTGGGATCTGGGTATACAGCCGAATGGCACTAAGAAAAGCGGAAACCCTTATCAATTAAGCAGTTTGTAATTGTTTACGTAATTCATGCCGGGGTTTGGTCATCAAGGGGTAAATTTTGGGGCGACGTTTACGAACTCGTGGTTGACTACGACCTGGGCGGTCGGGAACAGCATTATGGCAAGTTTTGTCTGTATCTAATACTTGAGATAAAAATGCCCATAAAGTTACGAATGGGTCAAATAACCGTTTTTTATATTTGATTTTTAGTTCAGATATTGCAAGTTTTATTGTAGATTCTGGCAGCAATTCTTTAAAAGGTAGCCCTAAACCCTGACTAAATTTATCCTTGAGGATTTGTACTCGTAGTGTCACAGTAGTAATTATGGTATTTGCTTGCTCGTCTCAAAGAAAGTATTTCATGAACGAGTAAGCTTTTTCTACCTCCAAAAAATTTTTAGATTGTACATCATCCCTCCATCCGCGCTTACCTGACTTATGCCATGACTGCGGGAGTGAGCATTAAAGCTGTAGTCCATATCCTGCATAGTTTAGAGCTTTTCTTAGTGCCATTCATCTGTAATCTTTGCAGGATAAGTACTACAGCCTTTAAAGCTATGAACAGTGTAGGCATGGGGCAAATGATTTTCCTTGGTGCAGTGCAGCGATCACTGCAAACAAAGTTGAGCTTCCTGTGTAATGGCTTACCAGCCTGCTTTATAACGATACCTGCGGCAGTAAACTAAGTTGTGCCTGACTCCAGACAGTGGAATTAAATGCACGGGTTGTCCAAAATTGTTTGTACAAAGCGTCTATCTCAGGTGAAAGTCAGTCAAAGTAGAGGTTCTGTGAACCCTCACGAACTACTCAAAAACATTTCACAAACTCATTTGATGAATTTGTGAGATGTTTCTCTGGCACGCTTACACAGATTTTGCCCTGTGAGGAGACGGCTCACGCTTAACGGGAAAAGTCAGATTGTGTATAGGGAGTTAGTAGATTGGAATCGATAGCCATTATTATTTATGTTGTGGTTTCACGTGATGTTGACGACAATCCTTTGAGTGAGCGGCAATGCTAAATAAGTTTAAATACAATTTTTGCTGAACTATCTTCACAGGCAACCAAAGTATCGAACAAGCAGGTAAAACTTGCATTGGAAACAGCAATTGACCTGCGACCGCCAGCACTATGAACATACCCAGGCGCTCGAAGCTGCGATAAAGGTTTTTCTGCACCCATGCTAGAGTCTGAAAAATGTTTGAGTAAAGCAACCGCCGCTTGGTTAAAGATGCGTTCTTCATGATTTGAAAGGCTTAAAATGGCGCAGTCGCCCAGCCCATGTCTAGGCATTTTTTGCGTAGTTTGCGATAGGCAAGTGATAAGGCATCAGAGGAAGTATGAATTTCATCCGTTAAGTTGTAGGGAATTATTTTAGGGCGTTGAGATTCAACTACCAACTTATCTTCCTGGTTGATTTTGACACTATATTTTCGGAAGATAGCATCTGCCCAAGGTTGAGTTAAAAAACTACGAAATTGAATAAATTTAGAAACAGTAGTGTATTCATTGACGGGGACATGGGCAACAAAGCTAATGAACCGTTCAAAATCACTAAAAATGATATTAGGCATATAGAAAGAACGTATAGTCTTAATTTCTGAGTAGTTTTTGCGGTGAGTGTATCTCCAGAAAATACCTTTAGGAGTGTGCTGTTTGAGATTAATCAAGCTACTCCCACCCCAATCTTCTAGATAAGTTTCATACTCTGGAAGTTGCGGTTGTTGGGCCATGCCACTACCAAAAGAATTAGCATGAACAAAAGCTGAGTGAGCAGGATCAATAGAGTTTTCGACTAAGCGGGTATAATGAGCATTCCATTTAAACTCAAATTGCAAAGGTCGCAAAGCCGGGTTTTTAACTTCGGGAAATGATGGCAGTGGGGGACGTTCTTTTTCAGGCAAATCTCCCCAAAATAGCCAGACAAAACCGTATTTTTCCAGGACTGAGTAAACCTTGAGACTCGCTTTTTTAGGAATAGACACTCCAGGTTGATTAGCGGGAGCTTCAATACAAGTACCGTCATTTTGAAATTTCCAGCCATGATAAGGACAACGAATACAATCATTTTTAAGCCAGCCATTGGATAAAGCAGCACCTTGGTGGGGACATTGATCTAAAAAAGCCACTACCTGTGTTTGTGAATTACGGTATAGAACAAATTGCTGGTTTAAAAGAGGAACTCGCTTAGGCTTGTTGGTAATAGCTGAACTGAACTCACACGCATACCAGAAATTTTTTAACATACTCACTTTCTGTTTTTACACTAAAAAATATGAGCAGAGCCAATCACGAAGAAAATTGCTGATTGTTTGGTTTTTATCCGGCATATCACCACTAAACACAAAGCAACTATTAATCAGATAGTTCCTGTCCAATAAGGTGGTTCGATACCAACATAGTCAAATACTGCACCTACCTACATTGGGGCAATTACTTGTGCCAAACTAGCGATCGCTGGCTTGCTCCCGAATCGTACCTTGTTCTCCAATAGCAACTTATTTAGAAATCAGCCCCATGAGTGAGTGTTGGTGTCACCAAACTAATATCCATTGGAATAAAAATCAACGCTGGATAAAGCATTGATATTGTTGAGACAAAAGCAATTAAAGTAAATTCCATAATCATCATTCCAAAGCTAGCAAATGCTAAATGCTTGTCTTTAAAGTGTTTTACTAAACGCCGGACAATCAAATGGTTGGTAAAAGTAAAATCAATAAACTATTAACTGTGTTGCTAGTAGAGTCAAGACAAATATAAAATCAACTGCTGAACTAACTAGGGTACCAAAAATGCGTGGAGGTAAAGCATTGCCAGAAAACATAACTAGGGTTCCTACTAACATCCACGGCCAATTTGTTTCACGCCAGATAAAAAACCCTATTACCCCTACCAGTAGAGCAGTCAAAATTGGTAGCATTGGCAAGCCACAACTTTTAGGTTTATAACGCAAGCTTCCAGCAAAAGTTATTGGTACTAATTCTAAACCAACAA
The DNA here is from genome assembly GCF_014698065.1 of Nostoc flagelliforme FACHB-838. Taxonomy (GTDB): domain Bacteria; phylum Cyanobacteriota; class Cyanobacteriia; order Cyanobacteriales; family Nostocaceae; genus Nostoc; species Nostoc flagelliforme_B. Next base: position 5,470 of record NZ_JACJSI010000189.1, on the reverse strand, counting down.
AGTCACTCATCAATCCAAACGTAATTAGTCCCAAAGCGATCGCCCAGCATCCATAGTACACATTTGAGTTATTTGCCCATACAACTCCAGCATTGCTAGCTAGTTTGACAGCAACCACTACCAACAGAGGTACAAATAAATTGTGTAACAGAAAACGCAAGCGATTAAGCAATTCCAATAAAGCACCTTGATCAATGAAACGGCCTATAGAAATTATCAAATTGTCATAGGTCATTCCAACTAGTACCAAAATTAGCAATGTTGTATTAATGTTATCCGAGTGTCTAAATAAGTTAAGGCTCCAAATCACTAACCCCAAATTGGCTAATGTATAAGTGGGATGCAAAAAAGCTGCCATTCCTGGATTTTTCATATTTTTACAGAATGTCTACTTATTTTAAAAATTAGGCATGAGGCAATACGCAATACTTGTCGGGTTTTGGGGAAAAGGAGAAGGGAAAAGAAGAAAGAAAAAACCTTTAATCTTTACCCTTTAACCTTTCCCCAAATCCAATGCCGAGTTAAAAATGCAAAACCCGAGCAGTATTGGGGCAATACGGTTCGATTGAGATATCTCTTCGTTGAGACAGCAGAGGAGATGCATTCCTCTCTGCATCTTTGCTCCCTTGCTTGCCTTCATGAGTAAATTTCTTATGGGAACCGTATTCGGGCATGGGGAACAAATATTTCTATCTGTAGTTGTGCATTTAGGTTCATAACGTCTAATTGCTAAAAGACACTAAGTATTCTCTAACGTAGAAATCTCCTGAATTTGCTGATATAGGAATTCTGTTGATGTTTGAACATCTGCATAAGTTGGTATATTAGGCTCAGATTCCGTGCCCCAGCCTATGTCTAGACATTTCTTGCGAAACTTGCGATAGGCTATTGATAAGTTATCTGAGGCAACATGGAATTCGCTAGCTAAATGATCAGGCACAAGTTTGGGAATTTGAGACTCAATAATTGGCTTATCTTCTAACATGGTTTTTAAAGCCCGTTTTCGCGCATCCCCATCAGCAAACGGTAAGGTTATAAAGTTACGAAGAACAATCCATTTAGTAAGCGTTGTATTATCATCAATTGGGATATGAGCAATGAAGAGAATTATTTTGAAATTACCAATAGGAAAGTCAAATTCCAATCGGCTAATAGTAGGCATATAAAAGGAAAGGGTTACTCTCAAAGGGCGTGAGTGCTGTTTGTTGAGTATGGTTTTCCAGAAACCTCTAGTTTTCTTGGACTGATTTGCTGTGATAGTAGCACTCGCACTCCACTCTCCTACACGCACATCATACTCTTCAATACTTGGTTGGTGAGTGATACCACTGCCAATAGAATTATGATGAATAAAAGGCACATGAGAGATATCAATTGAGTTTTCCAATACGCGAGTATAGTGAGTATTCCATTGCAAGTGGCCGTAAACAGCACGCCAACCAAGAGTATCAAATTCAGGAAGTGGTGGAATTGGAGGACGTTCTTTTTCAGGTAGGTCTCCCCAGAACAACCAGATAAAACCATATTTTTCTTGGATTGGGTAAGTATTTAAACGTGCCTTCTTAGGAATAGGCAGACCCGGTTGATTAGCAGGAATTTCAATACAAGTACCGTCTGCTTGATATTTCCAACCATGATAAGGACAGCGGATGCAGTCGTCCTCTACCCACCCGTGAGATAGAGATGCACCACGATGCGGGCATCTATCTAACAAAGCAAGCACCTGCCCTTTAGAGTTGCGGTACAAAACAAACTCAAGATTAAGCATGGTTAACCGCTTAGGCTTGTTTGTGAGCGCTGAACTAAATTCACACGCATACCAAAAATTTCTTAGCATTGCTTGTTTCTACTTTTAAATCAATAAATGGAACATCAAGTAGACAAGTAAAAATAACTCATTTAGTTCTTAATAAAATGCATTGTAATTAACTCCACTAGGCTTAAAAAAAACTACTAGATTAAAGTTCGGAGACTCACAAGGAATAAAATGCCCAACCGTCGTTTTACCGTAAAGGGGAAAGTACTACAATACTTAGATAGGTTGAGCCATGTGCAGATATTGCTGCGCTGTTGAAGCTAGTTGTTGAAGCAAAATATCTATTTCATCAAACGAGGTTTGATTCACTTAGCACTCCAAAACTTTGCTTTCCCTCTATATTTATTTCTGGCAACAGAGGGCAAATTTTATGCAAAAGAATTTTTATCGTTACAAAAGTTTACATTTACCTAGCTTGAAGTTTTGCAACAAAATCCAAATTTTGCATAAAAGCCCACCTAAAAAAGCTGATAGATAAATAGAAGTACTTCAATACTTATTTGTCTAGTACTTCACGAACTACTTTGCTCGTGCCGTTCCTTCCCTACGGGACACTCCGCGAAGGGGATGCTAAGGGATCGCAGGTTTCAAAACTGGAATTTTTTGTTAGTGGGACTTAGACAAAAAGACTTTGTGTAGCCGCCAATTCCATTTACCAAGGCTCTCGACTTCCTACTATAAACATAGGAGAAAAGCATGGTTAATTCATCATTTAATTTCTCTAACCTCGACGGCACTAATGGCTTTGCAGCGGATGACAGATCAGGCTATTCTGTCAACAGTACCGGAGATGTCAACAATGACGGCATCGCTGACTTGATTATTGGGGTAGCAGGTACCAAACCCAACGACGACTTTCTGGGCAAAGCTACGTGGTGTTTTGCAAGAGTACAGGCTTTGATGCCACTCTCAACCTATTCACCTCAACGGCGCTAACGGCTTCACCATCAACGACATCCCACAGAGGGGGTTTTACATCGTAAAACATCCATTCACAAGGTAGTTTTCAGATGTGTTAAGAGGTTGTTTAAAAACTTTGATAGGTTGTAAAAAAGCTCTCTCAGTATACGCTGTGAATAAATAGTAAACAGCACCGAAAGAGCAACATGAGTAAAGCTTACCCTAGCAATCTGACCCGTGCCTAATATGAATTTCTCAGCGACATGATTTCAGAACCAAAACCCGGTGGTCAGAAGCGTGAAGTAGATATGTGGCAAGTTCTCAACGCAATCTTTTGTGTTCTTGTAAAGGGAGTGCGATGGTGAGCTTTACCCGGTGACTTTCCCGTATAGCACACGGTGTACACCTATTTTTGTAACTGGCGCAAAGACGGAACATAGTTGAAAATTACCTGATGCCTTTTGAAATCAATTCCTGAAAGTTGAAAGGAAAAAACACATGAATATTACTGGTACAAATGAGGACGATTTTCTTGCTGGCACTATTGGCAATGATCGCATTGATGCTTTCGATGATGACGATACTATTGTAGCCTTAGCCGGTGACGACGTAATCTTTGGTAACGATGACGAAGATCTGATCGTTGCTGGAGCAGGAAACGACACAATTGATGGTGGAAATGGCGACGATTTAGTATTTGGAGATGCTGGGAATGACTCTATTGATGGCGACAATGGGGTTGACGTGATCAATGGGGGGAACGGCAATGATCGCATCATTGGTAACAATGACAATGACCGCATATTCGGTGATGCAGGGAATGACACCATTAATGGTAATGATGGAGATGACATCCTCAATGGCTCTGATGGCGCCGACGTAATTTCTGGTGACGCTGGAAATGATCGAGTTTTTGCGGGTACTGGTAACGACACAGTATCAGGTGGCGGGAGGAATGACCAACTCAATGGTGATGCAGGCAATGATGTTGTTCAGGGTGAAGCTGGTAACGACACCGTATTTGGTGGGACTGGAGTTGGAAATGACACCCTTACTGGTGGAACTGGCACGGACTTATTGATTGGTGGAGCTGGTAACGACTCTTTATGGGGTGGTGATGGGAGTGATCGTCTGATCGGCGTTGAACCTTTTGCCCCAGGATTCGGATCGATTGTTAACGAAGTTGATACCTTAACTGGCGGGGCTAATGGTGATACCTTTGTTTTGGGAGCAGGTAATGAAATTTTCTATGATAATGGTAATAATAGTGACTACGCCCTAATTACTGACTTCAATATCAGCCAGGACTCTATTGAACTACCTGAATCTACTTTTAGCTTGGGTATTATCTCTATTAATAATGCCGTAGGGACAGGGATATCTTTTAACAACGACTTAATCGCGGTTGTTGAAGGAGTTTCAATTTCAGATTTTAGCAGTGGCTTTGATTTCGTCTAAACACATATCACTATGAGTTGTGAACTTTGAAGTAAAAGGGGCTGGGGACTAAAACACCGATTCACTAATAAAACGCGAGGTTGAAAAACCGGATTTTTAGGTCATTTCAACCACAGTTTCTTTCTTGTGCCTAAAAGAAACCCGAGTTTTTCGTCATGACTCTGAATACTGAATCGGTGTTCTAGGGATTAGGGATTGGGTGCCAAATCGAAAATTATGGTGGGGGCTGTCTTGGAAAGTTCTGATTTAAGAAAACCTTAGCTCAGACTTTCCGCTTTTACCCATCACCAAATTTTAAAAAACTTTTTCCCAGTGATTATCCCTGTTTTGTCACTCTGGCAGTAGTATAATAAGGTACAAACGCTAGAACCAAGACACAGAGTATGTACAGCCTCGTCCAGCCGCACCAACAGTAAAATTCGTGGACGAATATTGCCAATGGTATAAAAGCCTATTTCCAGATGTTAGGAGCTTCGAGGCTTTTAAATACCTTCATGTAGGGTGTATTTCTGAACTAATACGGAAAACCCTACCAGAAATAGCAAAAATTGTAGGATTCGATAATCAGCAAGGTTTGCATCATTTTTTAACTACATCACCGTGGGATGTAGAGAAGTTAAAAGCTAGTGTGGTAAAACTTACTAGAGAAGACGACTCTCTAAATTAGCTAAGTAACCCTTGGGGTCTCTGCGAAATCGATATTGTTCAATTCTGGCTTTGTGGTGTTTTTGCAGTTGAGAGCGTAATTCGAGCCAAGCATGAATATCAACTTGTGCTAAATCAGATGCGGTAAAAGAATGAAGCTTAGTAGCGATGTCTACGACGGGCTACGCCTACGCACAGGCAAGTTTGACAGAGCCACGAATAACGAGGGATGAGGGGGCAACCTTACGACCGGTACAACGACGTTGATGATGACGTAGCATACCAAAAGCATGTTCTAAGTCATTATTAGTTCTGGGAAAATCTTCAATTTCATAACAATGAAAAAGTCCAGACCAGTAGTTATGGGTGGTTTTTATAAAGTTATCGATTGCGGTATTCAGTGTACCAGCTTTCTGTTTTTGTTGGGACATTTCTGTTAAAAGTTGCTGATAACTTTGTTTGACTCCAGCAGCATCAAGAGCTATTTTATTGTTGAGAATATTACTAGCTTGTATCTTCCCACTGATATGCAACCCTAAGAGGGTGTTTGAAAAGTTTTAGGGAGTCAAAATTTAAGCAAGTCGCCTCACCATAATACGGATCATGGAAAGGTAGATAAAAGTCTCAGAGGTTTCGGGCAATAACTCATAA
>NZ_JACJSI010000188.1 GCF_014698065.1 Nostoc flagelliforme FACHB-838 | reverse complement strand
GGGAGTCCGATATGACAAAATGGATAAAACACTGAGTAGCCGTGTGCGGTGAAAGTCGCAAGCACGGTTTCGGATGGGAGGGGTGATGCAGTAATGCACACCTCGACCCTACCTAAGATTTCCAGTGCGACAACATTGAAACAGGGCAACTTCTCATCACCATGCCAACATCTACAATTGACGATAAAGACGTAGCAGCTATCCAAGCCGCTAGAGTTGGGGTTGCAATATGCGATCGCACCGCCTGGGGACGTATCAAAGTATCTGGCGACGATCGCCTCAATTTCTTGCACAACCAAAGTACTAACAATTTCCAAATACTCAAGCCAGGACAAGGTTGTGATACGGTTTTTGTCACTTCCACAGCCAGGACAATCGATTTAGCAACCGCCTACGTTACAGAAGATGCAGTAATCCTGCTAGTTTCACCTAACCGCCGCCAATATCTCATGGAATGGCTGGATAAATATATTTTCTATGCTGACAAGGTGGAATTATCTGATATTACACAAGACACCAACACCTTCAGCCTCATTGGCCCAGGAAGCGACGCTGTTTTAGAAAAGTTGGGTATTGGCGAACTCATTGGGCAACCTTATGGAAGTCATAAAGTATACACCATTACTCCTGCTGAGGGAGTGCGGATTGCTGTGGGTAGTGGGTTAGCTGCGCCCGGATACACTTTTACTTTCCCCAATACTGACAAAGAAACGGTGTGGAATAAATTGTTAGAAGCTGGGGCGGTAGAAATGAGAGATCGCGCCTGGGATGCCTTGCGAATATTACAAGGCCGCCCCGCCCCAGATGCGGAACTTACAGATGATTACAATCCTCTGGAAGTTGGTTTATGGCAAACAATTTCTTTTACTAAGGGTTGCTATATTGGGCAAGAAACTATTGCTCGATTAAATACATATAAAGGTGTAAAACAACACCTTTTGGGTATACGACTCAGCGCCCCGGCGGAAGTTGGAAGTGCGATCGCAGTTGGAGATGAAAAGGTCGGCAAACTTACCAGTTACACAGAAACGGCTGATGGTTATTTTGGATTAGGTTACATTCGCACTAAAGCGGGTGGCGTGGGGTTGAAAGTTAAAGTAGGAGAAACTGAAGGTGAAGTCATAGAAATCCCGTTTGTTTCTCACGATTACCCATAACTAATTCAAGTCAAAATATCTTCTTCTTTATTCCTAGCGCCGTAACAAAATTCATCTACCCAAGAAGCTATACTACGGGCATTAGTGGTTTCAAGATTCACTTTGCTGTTAACATTTTCTGGTTGAATATTCGGATGTTTGCCGTTGTCTTTAACCTCAGTAGTAATTGCTAGTGATCGCTCTGGTTTACCATTACTATTAATCTCAGTGGTAATTGCCAATGATGCGCCCACAGGGATTCGGACAGGTGGTGCGTTGCTCTTAACCTCGGTAGCTAATGCCACAGATGACATAGTTTTGGCTTTGCTGTTAACCTCACTGGTCATTGTCGCCGATCCTCGTGAAGGTAACTGACCAGAGTGCCAGCGTACTGGTCGATATTCCCTTAGCAAACCGGAGGATGGCGTTTTTGCCGGAGTATCTGGAGCAATTTTAGTTGCATTTGCTACTATCAACTCAGGTTTGCGTGTGCGCACTACTTCAGTGGTAGCTGTAATCGATGGCACAAGTTCATCGGCGCGTGACAAGTTGGAGTCTAGAGTATTGGCAAGAGAATGAAACGCAATCTTGCTGGCAGTTACAGCCGATGAGAGATGTTTATCCTCAAAATGCTTCTCATTTGGCAACTCGCTTTCAACTTGGGTTATAGCCATAGAATGGTCTGATTTTGTTAAATGTAACTCTTCATCAGGATTGAAGTTAAGACCTAAAGCGGCGACTATTTTATCTGGATCGTTATTCAGATCCAGCATAAAAGCAAGTATTTCATCAAACTGGGGTTCTAAAACAGACAGTGTTGCCAAAATAAAACTAGACAAAGGACGGCGCAAATCATCATAAGTGCCCCAAATTCGCATTTTGACCAGCCAGGAAATATTTTGCTCGTAGTAACTTAGCCATTTTTGCTTTAAGGATTGACGCAGCTCTTGGATATTCATTAGATGCCTCACTTCAGTTAACAATATTGCAGAGATTGATATTGAAAATTTGGCTTTATTTCTGGGGATGAAACCGATAATAGAGCATCTGTTGGACTCTTTGACCACCTAGCAAATGATTTTCTATCAGTAGAGATACTTCATCAGGTTGAACGCCGCTATACCAGACCATATCGGGTAATACCAGCACCATCGGCCCATTGCCGCATTGTCCCAAACAGCTGCTAGGCGTTATTGTTACATCGGGGATTGGCAAAGCTGCAAAAGCTGCTAAAACCTTAACTGCACCTTGCTTTTTGCAAGTGCGATTTTGACAAACCCGCACACATTTAGGAGAAGAGGGTTGATCTATTGTGGGGAAGTTTGATGGTTGAGTTATGTTTGACATTTTTTAACGAACCACAGAGGCGCAGAGGACACGGAGGAGAGAGGAAAAAGCAGGGGAGGCAGAAGAAAGAAATATTAATTCATGCCTAATGCCTAATGCCCAATGCCCAATTCCCCATAACTAATCTATTGAAAGTCCTTTTGAGGCTAGCCATTCAGGGTTGAATATCCGCGACTGATAGCGGGAACCACTATCACATAAGATGGTGACAATGGTATGTCCTGGCCCCAACTGCTTCGCTAGGGCAACAGCTGCGCCGACATTAATGCCGGTTGAGCCGCCCATTAACAGCCCATCTTTCTTCAGCAGTTGGTAAACTACCCGTAAAGCTTCTTGGTCATCGATTTGAATGGCATCATCAGCAGGTGCGCCTTCCATATTGGCTGTGACGCGACCGTTACCAATGCCTTCGGTGATGGAATTTCCTTCTGTATTGAGTTCGCCGGTTTTGACATAGCTATAAAGTGCGCTACCCAGTGGATCGGCAACAACGCATTTAATCGCCGGATTTTGTTCTTTCAAGTACAACGCCACACCAGCATAAGTACCACCAGTACCAGTTGCAGTTGTCCATGCATCTATTTTACCATCTGTCTGTGTCCAAATTTCCGGCCCTGTGGTTTCGTAGTGGGCGCGGCGGTTAGCTAAGTTATCAAACTGATTCGCCCAAATAGCGTTTTCCAACTCAGCAGCGACTCTGCCAGATAGTTTGACGTAATTGTTTGGGTCTTTGTAGGGTACAGCAGGGACGGGACGAACTTCTGCGCCTAGTGCTGTCAGTGCATTTATTTTTTCTTGTGACTGAGTATCCGGAATAATAATTAGGCATTTGTAGCCTTTGGCGTTGCAAATATGCGCCAGCCCAATGCCAGTATTACCAGCAGTTCCTTCTACAACTGTGCCACCGGGTTTGAGTAAACCTTTCTCTTCTGCATCTTCGATAATATAAAGTGCGGCGCGGTCTTTGACGGAACCGCCAGGATTGAGAAATTCAGCTTTAGCGAGGATTTCACATCCTGTTTCTTCACTGAAACTGTTTAAGCGAATTAGGGGTGTGTTGCCAACAGCGCCGACGAAGCCATTCTTAATATCCATTTTGACTATACCTGTGTGAGTATCTATAAAAATTTTGGCTTATAGCGATCGCATTTCCCCACTCGGCAATCCAATAATAATCATAGTTGCCTAAGCGATCGCATCTGGCAGTGTGATATTTAAGGGTTGCATAAGCTGGTTATATTGCAATACGCTTGGGTTAAAGCTAAAACATAAAACTGGTGTAGGTTGGGTTGAGGAACGAAACCCAACATTATCAAAGCTTTGTTGGGTAACACTAAAGTTCAACCCAACCTACGATTCTGTCTTAACCCAAGCGTATTGGGTTATATTGTCGTCAATTAATTTAAGATTAACGCGATCGCATTTCGTCTCTGAGCAATCCAACAATAATCATAGTTGTTTACCGCTATACCTGAGCCAGCATCAGATCAAAATGAAAGTCATACGTCCACACTGGTAGCTTCATTTTTTCTGACAAAACGGCAGTGACAGCATCGCAGACGGTAATCCGTTGATCTGGAAAACTTGCAGCTTTTTCAACTGCTGCCATATATTGTTCCTGTGAAGGATTAACGAAATGAACTGCTCCTATACATTGTCTAGCAAAGCTAATCGCTTGTTCAGTTCCGAGACGATATAGCAAAAGATTATATGTTTCCAGGTAAACAGGAAAGGGAACTAGGATTATTAAATTTTCTGTATTTATACGTTGTAGTTCGGCTTGGGAGCGCTCATGATATTGGTCGTCTATATCTACAGCAGCATATAAAGGCCCAGTGTCAGCAATTACGGCTCTCAAGGTGTGTTTGGTGGCAATGACTGCAAAAACGTTTGTTCAGCTAGAATTTTATCGTGATTTACTGACGTATCTTTAAATCCGCTTCCCTTGGGTGCAGGAGTAAGGCGTAAACCTTGCTTTTGTGGAGGTAAATAACCACGTTGGCTGAGGAATTCTTCGAGGGCATTTTCTACGATAGCGTTAGCAGGTAAGGAAACTTCTTGATCGCCGATGTAAGCATTGAGAGCATTAGCGATCGCATCTGGCAGTGTAATATTTAGGGATTGCATAAGGTGGTTATATTGTCGTCAATTAATTTAAGAGTAACGCGATCGCATTTCCCTTTATTCACCCATTGAAACTTGACTGCGGTCAAACAACCACCCATCGCCAACTATCTCCTCTAGGCGTTGATTAAGTCGCGGGAGGAAATAATCTGGATCATTTAGCCGTTGCTGAACATACCAATTACCAAACGCTTCCTCTGTTTCAATTCCTTGGGCACTTGCCGCACCTGCTATCATGTTGAAACTATGCTCTTGAAGTTCCTCTAACTGCGGATGACCTTCACCTCGAAGTTTGCAAAAGAACATTGCCGTTGCTCCTAACACGGCTTGTAGTTCATCGCCTTGAGGCACTTTATTATATAAAACACGGATTAACAGAATGGTATCTACTAAAGGTGCTTGAATTCTTAGCGTCAACCAGATTGCTTGAGCTAGGTAAACCAAACCGTTACTTTCATCCGTGAAGCCTAAACTACCCAGAGCTGTTACCAAATTACTGTATGCACTTATTTGTGCAAGTGTTGAAACAACTTGCTCCCAGAGTGCGATCGCTTTTGGGATGTCCCCTTGTTGGGCGAATACCTGTGCCATGCAGTTGAGGGTACTGGCTTTAAGTTGGACATCGCCAATCTGCTCAGATATTTCCAAGGATTGCTCGTAGAGTGCGATCGCTTTTGAAATGTCCCCTTGTTGGGCGAATACCTGTGCCATGCAGTTGAGGGTACTGGCTTTAAGTTGGACATTGCCAATCTGCTCGTTTATTTCCAAGGATTGCTCCCAGAGTGCGATCGCTTTTGGGATGTCCCCTTGTTGGGCGAATACCTGTGCCATGTTGTTGAGGGTAGTGGCTTTACCTTTGACATCGCCAATCTGCTCAGATATTTTCAAGTCTTGCTCCCAGAGTGCGATCGCTTTTGGGATGTCCCCTTGTTGGGCGAATACCTGTGCCATGTTGTTGAGGGTAGTAGCTTTAAGTTTGACATCGCCAATCTGCTCAGTTATTTCTAAGTTTTGCTCCCAGAGTGCGATCGCTTTTGGGATGTCCCCTTGTTGAGCGAATACCAGTGCCATGTTGTTGAGGGTAGTGGCTTTAAGTTTGACATCGCCAATCTGCTCAGATATTTCCAAGGATTGCTCGTAGAGTGCGATCGCTTTTGGGATGTCCCCTTGTTGGGCGAATACCTGTGCCATGTTGTTGAGGGTAGTAGCTTTACCTTGGACATCGCCAATCTGCTCAGATATTTCCAAGTTTTGCTCGTAGAGTGCGATCGCTTTTGGGATGTCCCCTTGTTGGGCGAATACCAGTGCCATGTTGTTGAGGGTAGCGGCTTTACCTTGGACATCGCCAATTTGCTCAGATATTTCTAAGTTTTGTTCCCAGAGTGCGATCGCTTTTGGGATGTCCCCTTGTTGGGCAAATACCAGTGCCATGTTGTTGAGGATAGTGGCTTTTTCTTGCAATTCCTCTTCAGGGCAAAGGCCTAAAGCTTGCTGATAATGAGTAACAGCCTCTTGTACAAAACCCAAAACCCTTTCGGCATTGGCAATGGTTCCCAAGATGCGGTAATCCTGAAAAACTGCCAGAACTTGCTTACATAACTCCAAAGCTTCCACAAAGCGGGAATTGTTCACCCAATTGCTTGCAATCATATCTCCAACGCTGACAGCAATTTCCTGCTCTTTTGCCAGCAGTCCCAAACGTACAATTTCCAGTCCTTCTGCTTCTGTGCGGTTGTCATTCTCCTCCCACCAAACTTTATGGATTTCCCTCACCGCGTGCTGTCGCGTTGTTTGCCATTCTTCTTGAATCAACACTTTTTCTAGTAACGATTCTAAAATTGTCGTCACCCGATAATTAGCTGGCTGGGTGGGGTGAGTGGTGGCAGATTCGACTAAGCTGCTTTTGCAGAGAAGTAACAGAGGGGGAGATGGCGTTAATGATTTCAACAGTAACGGGCAAATTAAACACACTCAACCGTGCAAGAAACTTTTGTTCTTCTGGTTCCAAGGCATCCAGCAGAGTTTGTGCCAAGATATTTTCGCGGAATTTATGCTCAGTCGCCTCCAGCCGATTCAATAATTCATCCGCCGCTATTCCTGGTTGCTGAATCACCTCTAACAACCACTTCAAGAAGCGGGGATTACCATCGGCAATGTGGATAATCTTTTGAGTTCTTAACTGTTGTCTAACTTCTTTATCTAAAGGAAAGCAGATTTTATCAATATCACTACTGCTCATGGTTGCCAAAGATTCCAAGTGCAGGCGATGAGGTGGCAAGGTGTCTTCATTCAAATAACGACAGGTGACAATCAGCCGACTTTCTGCCGCGTTTTCCTCCAATGCTGCACAAATCGCCCCTAAAATCTCGTAAGCCTCTGCCGTCATCCGCAGTGAGCCATCTTTAACGGGAATATTTTGCTCAAAGTCATCCAGCACCAGCAGTAAGGGTTGGTTGTGTTTTTTTTCTATTGCTTCAAAAAAGTTTTGCAACCGTCCTTTTAGAGACACCTTTGGTTCGTTCAAAAGTGCGGGCACATCTGCAAACCGCTCATACTTATTAGAAAGCTTAGTCAGCAAACCTATCTCATCCAAAGGCCCAATCACCACAACTCGCGCAAAATTAGAACGCTGCATCTGCACCCGCGTACATAACCGCGCCGCCAGGGTACTTTTGCCCAATCCACCCATCCCCGCAATAAACACGCCGATTTGATCGCTGGTTTCCTGCAAAGCCTTGAGACACCGTTGCAAAGGTCGTCTGCGTCCGACAAATTCAAACCGACTGGCAACTTTAACTTGATTATTTTCATCCAGAAATTCTTGCTCTGGCGCTGTGAACTTCAGCCTTTCACGATTTCTTGTTCTCAGCGCTGTCACCAGTTCTGCAATGGGGCGCGTATCCCGATACATTCGTAACAGATGCCAGTCGGTGCATTCTTGGTCAATCATCTCCTGCTGCGCCGCTTTCACCGCTTCTTCAACAGTTGCCCCCGTCGCCAAAGCTTGATAAAGTGCCTGTGCCGCTACAATACCCGTGCGGTCAAATACCGGACGCGCCCAGCCTAAAACTATACCTGCTCCCGCCTTCACCAATGCCTGCGCCATCGAGGGTACTGTCCCCTTATTAGGAACCTGTCCCGTATGACAACCAGAGAGAAAAGTTACACGCGGCCAACGTCCGCGAAAGGCTTTAGCTAAATCAGTGACAGTAGTAAGTTGCATATTCCCCACCTCATGTTCAGTGATGAAGCAGGGGGTATTGTCTGCCAGCGTTACACCTGTTGACAGCAAAGAGCCGTAATCTTTTTTGGTATAAATTATCCCGTGTCCCGTGAGGTGAAAGATATCAAAATAGTCTTCTGGGTAGGATTTCACCAAATTAGCCAACTCTGCAACCGAGCCGCTTTCCTCGACAATCAACGCTAAAGGCTGATCCTTAGTTGCTTGCAAAATGTTCGCTTCTTCCCGCTCAAACCCTAGTGGTGGAACTCTGGGATCTTCAGGAGAAGTCGCCATGAACAGCAACCGCAATGGGCGATTTTGCACGCCAATTACTTGGGTTTGACGCTGCTGCACAGAACGCACTGGTAAAACGGAAAGATTCTGGCGTTCTATTAAAAACCCACTGCCATCATCTAGCAATTCCCAAGGCAAATGTGCCAATCCCAACGCTACACGTTCTGTTTCCGGGTTCAACCCCTGCGCTTCGCTGGTTTGAATCAAATCTAGATAAATCGTTTGCTCATCCGCCTCATCCAGCGCCTTTCTCAGCCATCCTTCTTTACCATCCAGCCATTGATAAAGTTGCCGTCCTAACTGGGTGAGATAAGGTAGATGATCTCTTTGTTGAGCATAATAATTTTGCTCACACAAATTAATCAGCGCTGCCAACTCCGTTTTATCCAGGCGACGTGAGCCATAATCACAGCGCAGTTCAAAAGTTTGCTGTTGACTGAGGGCGAAGGTGAAGTTTAGGGGCATGGTTTCAAGGGTAGATTGCACAATAACCTTCACCGTATTATCAGTAAATTCAATCGTCAACAAAGCTAATGCCTTAATGGTTATCGTCGATATTCGTCGCCGCGATCGCCGATAAGCTGGTACAAATCGCGTGATTGGCGAGATACTGCATTGATGCGATCGCAGTTCAACTATAAAATCAGGACAGATGGGGGCAAATCTTTGCTGTTGTTAGGGCTGTGACTATATTGATTAATTGTTATATTCGTTCAGAACACAAGTCCGTTCGTCCAGAACACAAGTCCATTCGTTCAGAACACAAGTCTATTCGTTCAGAACACAAGTCCATTCGTCCAGAACACAAGTCCATTCGTTCAGAACACGAGTCCGTTCGTTCAGAACACGAGTCCGTTCGTCCAGAACGCAAGTCCATTCGTTCAGAACACAAGTCCATTCGTCCAGAACGCAAGTCCATTCGTTCAGAACACGAGTTTTTTCTCAACTATTTGTTGTTTACTGTCGTGTAATTACTGAGCTAATAATCAAATCTTATTAAAAAAAATACTTATTTTTGCAAGCTTTACTGAACCACTACATTATCCCATTGAGCCACTCTATAAAGATAAGTTTAGTAAAAGGTATGCATTGATGCCACGCCAAAAAAGAACCTCTCCTGTGCTAGAAAAAACAGAACAGAGAGTAATCGGATTTAAATCGATTGATTCCAGCCTTGATTTTGGTGATTCGATCAGTTTAAAGAATTTAACTGAGTTAATCGGGCAACTCCGCAACCAGATTGACGAGTATAATATGATGCTAACTGCCATTGACTCAGCAAAGGGAAAAATAGAAACCCTTGAAAAGAGCATTCGGGAAACTTCAGAGCGCTTGGTTAGTGGTGTAGCATTGAAGTATGGCAAAGACAGCCGGGAATACGAAATGACAGGCGGGACACGCAAAAGCGATCGCATTCGTAAAGCCACCATCACCCGGTTAAAATCCACCGCAGACTTAAAAGCAACTTCTAAACAGACGGCGTAACCAACAAAAATTAGGCATCATTTACAGTGAATGATGCCCATTGCATAGGCGTAGTCCGCCGCAGGCATTGCATGATCGTACTGTTAGGCACTTCGCTTTGATTCTGGAAAGCAGGTGCATTTTGTGGTAGCTAACTCTATGAGTTTAGTAGGTAATGAAAATTTAAATAGTAATTTTACTGGGGTTTTTAAATATTTACGTAAGTTACGATACAGCATAATTAACGAGTAATATCATGTCCGTATAAATAGTTATGCTAACCACAGTCATTACACCCCACCCCCTAATCCCTCCCCGCAAGCGGGGAGGGGAGACAAAGCATAGCTTTGGCGGGGTGGGGTTCTTCAAGTTTAATAAGCAATTAAGCGGATATGATACAAATGCTGACATCTTTTCTTTGTCTTAGACGGGGTGGATACCGATGACATCTGAAAGCGATCGCGAAAAAGAACTTGAACAGCGAGAACGTACATTACAAGAACGAGAAGTTGAATTGCGACTCCGGGAAATGGAAACTAACATCCATGCTAACGATGCGGCTTTTCATCAAACTGTGAAGCATCAGCCAGAAAATTCCCAAAAACCTTGGATGAATAAAGTGATTTTGGGTGGGAAACTGTTTGCTCTTGGTGTGGTAGCGCTAGTTGCTGTGAGAATAGCCTCAGTGTTAGCTGGATTTATTATTGTTGGTGCGCTGGGGTGGATGTCTTACAAATTATTTTTGGAATCTAAAAAAACCAATCTTTGATTAAGGTGTAATAATTATGATGAGTGATCGGGTAGCAACTGATAGATTTATCCAAGACTTAGAGCGCGTTGCTCAAGTGCGATCGGAGATTTCTGTGTGTTTAACTAAACTAGCTGAAACAATTAATCAAGCTGAGTTGGCTGGAGACTCTTCATCGGGAAAACTCAGTTTAGAGCGAGATATTGAAGATATTACAATAGCTAGTAAAAACCTCCGCCAAGGTGTATTTCGCCTTTTAGTATTGGGCGATATGAAACGCGGTAAAAGTACGTTTCTCAACGCATTAATTGGGGAAAACCTACTACCGAGCGATGTTAACCCTTGTACCGCAGTCTTAACAGTTTTACGCTATGGCCCAGAAAAGAAAGTTACCATTCATTTTAATGATGGAAAAAGCCCACAACAGCTAGATTTTCAGAACTTTAAATATAAATATACTATTGATCCGGCTGAAGCTAAGAAACTAGAGCAGGAGAAAAAACAAGCGTTTCCCGATGTTGATTATGCAGTAGTTCAGTATCCCTTAACGCTACTAGAAAAGGGAATTGAAATTGTCGATAGTCCAGGATTGAATGATACAGAAGCGCGAAACGAATTATCTTTAGGCTATGTAAATAACTGCCATGCAATTTTGTTTGTGATGAGAGCTTCTCAACCTTGTACCTTGGGTGAGCGCCGCTACCTAGAAAATTATATCAAAGGTCGAGGGTTGACAGTTTTCTTCTTAGTTAATGCTTGGGATCAGGTGCGAGAATCATTGATTGATCCTGATGATGTTGAAGAATTACAAGCATCTGAGAATAGATTACGGCAAGTATTTAACGCGAATTTAGCAGAATATTGTACTGTAGAAGGTCAGAATATTTATGACGAACGGGTGTTTGAGCTTTCCTCAATTCAAGCACTCAGACGACGGTTAAAAAATCCCCAGGCTGATTTAGAGGGGACTGGCTTTCCAAAGTTTATGGATTCGCTTAATACTTTTCTTACCAGAGAACGTGCGATCGCAGAACTCCGTCAAGTTAGAACCTTGGCAAGACTTGCCTGCAATCATACCCGTGAAGCAGTTGCTAGACGTATACCATTACTTGACCAAGATGTAAATGAATTAAAAAAACGGATTGATTCAGTAGAACCAGAGTTTAACAAATTCACAGGTATTCGAGATGAATTCCAAAAAGAAATTATGTAAACGTTCACAGGAGTTATCCTGCTACTGTAAAAAATAAGTACACGTAAATGGTAGATTAAGAGGCATGAATGAAAACTGCCTCGCCTACGGAATCGAAATTTCCGACTTA
>NZ_JACJSI010000187.1 GCF_014698065.1 Nostoc flagelliforme FACHB-838 | reverse complement strand
TTCTGATTGCTTTATATGCTGCCCCATTTTCTCCACCAGTTGTTTGATGCTGGCTGGAGTCTTTTCCCAATCTGAGTCGGAAATTTCAATTCCGTAGGCGAGGCAGTTTTCATCCATGCCTCTTAATCTACCATCTCAGTAACCCATTTTTGACTGTAGCGTTTCTTATCCTGTGAACGGTTACCAATCTGGTAGCTAATGGATAAGCCCAAGCCTGTACCTTTGCCGATAGGCTTAGTCGTAAAGAAGGGATCAAAAATGCGCGTTCGTACTGTTTCAGGTATCCCCGGCCCATTGTCTGCGATCGCAATTTGTACCTGATTATCAGCCTTCACTTGAGTTGAAATCCAAATTGTACCAGGCTGTGTTTGTAGATTGGCTTTCATCTGCTCTAAAGCAGATTCTTCCAAAGCATCGATCGCATTCGCCAGTAAGTTCATGAATACCTGATTGAGTTGTCCGGCATAGCATTTAACTAAAGGCAATTGACTGTAATTTTTAATTACTTCAATTGCAGGAAAATCTGGTCTTGCCTGGAAGCGATGTTGCAAAATCAGCAATGTATTGTCAATGCCTTGGTGAAGGTCAACAGGCTTGGATTCAGATTCATCAAGGCGGGAGAAGTTACGCAAAGATAAAACAATTTGTACAATCCGTTCAGTGCCAACTTTCATTGATTGCAGTAGCTTGAGCAGGTCTTCATTTAGAAAGTCGAGTTCCACCTTATCCAAAATTGTCTGGAGCGTTTGGGGTGGATTAGGGTAGTGCGCCTGATACGCCTGAACTAATTCCAGCAGGTTTTGAGTGTAGTTATCAAGATAGGTAATATTGCCATGAATAAAACTCACAGGGTTGTTAATTTCGTGGGCAACTCCAGCAACCAGTTGCCCCAGACTTGACATCTTTTCAGTTTGGACTAGTTGAAGTTGAGTTTTGTGAAGCTGAGTTAAAGCTTGCTGAAGTTCTGTTGAACGCTGCTCTTTTTCAGTCAGCAGTGTTTTCACACGTTGGATCAGATCATTGAATGCAGCTGCTAAGATGCCTGTTTCATCCTTGGCGATCATAGGAACTTGCAAGTCAAAGTTGGATTCTCGGGTTACTTGCTGTGCGACTGCTGTCACTAATTGCAGTGGTTTAGCAATGCTACTCGAAATTTGCCACCCCAGGCTCAATGCCAAAATAATACAGCTTAAACTCGTGACACCAATCACCACCATCGTGGGTCTGGCTTGGGCAATTGCTTGCTCATAAAGCGATGACCATTCTAGAATAACAGCACCATTGATCTGATTTTGGTCATTCTTGAGCGGAGTGACAATGAGTTTAATTCCTTGTGGATAATCAACACTCTTTTCCAAAAAGGTTTTAGTCTTGCCAAACTGCATCGATTGGTGGATTTCATTGCCTGTATCATGTTCAAAAGTAGTACCGATATTTTCAGGCACGGCATCCGCCAAAATTAGCTTCTGCCGATTGACTACCACGAGGTCGCGTTTTTGTAGACTATGTAGTAAATTTACGTAGTGTTGCAGTTCGTCTGAATGTTCAAGGGTAATAGATTTTTTATCGTAATAAGCATCATGAACCATAGAAAGGGCAAGCGCTTGGGCAACATGTTCAGCTTCGGCAATCGCCAAAGTTTCAGCAATTTTTTGGCTTTGGGTAATTGAAACCGTACCAACAATACTTGTTAATAAGGAAACACTAACAAAACTTCCAACCAGTTTGTGAGAAATTTTCATTGCTATAGCTCAACCATAACCGCATCAACATAAAGTTAGTCTTCCCAGATCATCGGAATTTCTTGAACTCCATGCCGCCCCAGGGCAAACTCTAAATATATATTGACGAGCCAGGATTTGAGTCGAATTCAGCAATATCCTTTGATGTGAATAACTCGGTAGAGTATTTTTGTGAAAGTGCGGTTAATGTAAGCGATCGCCTCAACGTTCTTCCAGCCGGGAGGAAGATAGTCGTAACTCTTGACCCCACCAAGCAGTTTGGGAATGGTCAAGTGTTTAGTAGTAGATTTGACTGGTGTAATGGTACTGCCATTGCCAGTACTCAAGGGTTTAACTGTAGGCTGTTCCCTTGCCAGGACGGTGATTTGGGTCGCTGTACCGTTGTTACTGCTGGTTTGTAGTGTGATTGACTCAGTAGGAGTACGAGTGTAATATGTTTCAACAAGTATGGTAGTAGTTAAGGTATCGGGCTGACCGATACCATTACTTAATTGTGCAAGTTTAGAATCATTTTGTGTCCTATTTGTGGACATTTGGTCAGTCACTAACCCAACTTCCCCACCCCAGAGTTCTGGTAGCGATGCCTCCGGCAACGTCAAAGACGAACGCTCAACCACTTCCCGCAAGGGCGATGTACCTGTGGCAGAAATCCCCAGTCTTCAAGGGAACACAACAAGCTAATATCTGCACACGAAAAGCTGCTGTTTCCGTGCCCAGTGGATTTATGCTGTTTGGCCAAATTTTGATAACCATTGGTTTAGATGCATTCAGCCAAGGGTGTTGCATTGGGCTTGGTTGATTGCGTCTAATCTTTGTATAGTGCAGCTTTAAAAGTTTCTCGCTCTTTTTGCATAAATTACAAGACTTGAACTGAAGAGTATTACATAGCGAACGAATTATATGTAAAACATGGACAAGCTTTTAAAAGTCCTTTATTTAATTCCCCCTTTGAAGCGCTGCTCTGGACTCCTTGCCCCAGGGCAGTTTTTTTGTATAGGTAGGCAAAATACAGTTTGCACCCACTGCC
Organism: Nostoc flagelliforme FACHB-838; assembly: GCF_014698065.1. GTDB lineage: Bacteria > Cyanobacteriota > Cyanobacteriia > Cyanobacteriales > Nostocaceae > Nostoc > Nostoc flagelliforme_B. The sequence goes on along the minus strand of NZ_JACJSI010000187.1, from coordinate 9,113 downwards.
AACAATCGAGTTACACATGCAGTGCGTTGTTCACTCGCTGTAACCGGAATATTGCGCTAGAGTCCGTAAAAGCGTTAATCTCAAGTGTAGCAAGCAGAAACCCTGATCCCCAGTAAAACTCCTAGTACAGGGATTTAAGCAATGGCAAAGATTCAGCAGACTTGGCAACGTAAGCTGCGCTTTTATCCTTAAAGGTTGTTTGAAAAGGGTCGGCTTGAGCTTCAAGTGCGACTCAGAGGCGCGATCTCAAATCCCAAAACTCCGATTCTCTCGTGGCAGTTTCCCCGTAGCCAGAGTAGTTAAACACACACTTAAGAATTTTTTAAATATCCTCTGAGGCAGTAGTCCAACATTTTAATTCTTTTGGGCAATATGAAAAGCCGAAATATATGAAAGTTTAAGCTGTCCTCCAAAGTCATTATCTATTCGTTGCTTTAACCCGGCAAATAGCAATTCTTTTTTTTGTGGTTCTAACTTTAAATACGGTGAATAAGTATTTAACAGAGTTAAATATTCATCTGAGCTATAGATTACTTCAGATTTAACTTGTCCAAACTTCAAGTCTTTAAATTGCCTAGAATCAATTATCATACTCCCTAATTGTTTGAGGATTTCTTGTTGTGTTTCATCATCAGAGCTAAAATCAATAATAAATGCCATACTCCAGTAGCTTAACCGACAAAGAGTGGGAAATCATTGAGTCACTCCTGCCTCAAAAGAAGAAAACTATACCCCCAAAGTGGACAAAGCGTCAAATCTTGAATGGCATCCTTTATCAACTAAAAAATGGTTGCAACTGGGACGACCTACCGAAAGATTTACCCCCCTACTCCACCGTATTCTGGCCCTACGAAACGGTTGCATGGAAAATTGTAAAAGCCTGCTCAAGAACTTTGGGATCATAGTTTTGCTCCTTTCAAAATACTTTGTGCCGACATGAATAACTGTTAGAAGAACAAAATTCAACTGTCTAAACATTACATTTTCAGCCAATAGTTAATACAGTTAGCATTAATGTTATTCAAGCTCTTAAAGAGTGTTAATACTTTTGTTCAATAATCAAGCATATATTTGTGATATTTCTGCATTTTTCAACACTGTAACTTCATTTAATAGTCGAATATGCCTTGTTACTGATCCGGATTATTCACTGTTTGCTAAAATAGAGTTTTCGTACCCTGTTACAACAACGATATAAACCCATAATTCGACCTTCTTTATCTCGGACAAATTCAAACTTATCTACATGGTTAAGATATATAAGAAAAAGGTTTTGTCCAGCAACTCTAAGATGAAATGGTGGATAGCCTTTGCTCTTAATATATAATTTACTATTTGCTAAAATTATTTTAAAGCTAGAATCTAATTCAGCAGCATAATAAGTTCCCAGATAACCTGTCAACGAATCTCTTGGAGAATCTAGCATTTTTTCAAGAGTAGAAGTTTTAATACTATTGTTAATATTTACTTTCACTATCATTTCAGGAGAATCCTTACAAAACTCAATAACATAGTCAATTTCATTATCAATAGATTGAAAATGGTTGATATCAATTGGAACAAGTTGAAAATACATCCATGCTAGTTTAGCCATTAATTTTTCATCTTTTATTTCTAACTCCCATATACTTTCAGTCGTGGGGTTATAGTAAAATCCAGTTTTGAGATGTAGTTCCTCTATAGGTAAAAGAATAGGGCTAGTAGAACGCGAAATAGGTTTAATAATATCCTCAATAAAGTACTTCTTTAAATATATGTCGGCCACTGATAAAGCTAATTTAGTTGGGTTAAGCGTACTTAAATTAGCCAGACAAATAACAGAAAATTGGTGTTCGGGAAATCGAATAAAGTCACTCCGATAGCCCGTCCATGAGCCTCCATGCCTAATTGTTTTCAAGCCGCCGTAATTGCCAATCTGCAACCCAAACGAACCTGATATAACTTCGCCATTATTGAGTTTGCGTGGAGTAGTTACCTCTTCAATTAAATCTTGTCCGTGCCCACCTAAGATATTATGGTAGAAGTTTTGATCCCAAAGTACTAAATCTTGGATTGTGGTGTAAAGTTGTCCGTCTCCACAGAAATCGTGAAAAGACATATCTATCTGGAAACCACCTCCGTCTTTCGGAGCGTATCCATTGGCTCTATTTTCCACAATTTCCTTGAAATTATCGTGAAAATGGGTATTCTTCATTTTTAATGGGGCAAAAATATGTTCTTGAGCGAATACACGTAAAGATTTGCCAGAGACACGTCTGACAACTTCTGCTAGTAAAATGTAACCAGAATTGCAATATGATTGCTCGCTTCCCGGCTCGAAATTTAAGCTTTGTTGCCGAGCAATTAAGGCAATAATTTCTTCATTTAAATAGTTGTTTTCAAATATCATTCCCGCAAAGAAGATTAGAATTAAATAGTCGCGCAAACCACTGGTGTGTTCGATTAAATGACGGATAGTAATGGAATAATTATATTGAGGGATTTCTGGAATATATTTCTGCATTTCATCATCTAAGTTCAGCAATTTTTGTCTAGCTAATAAAACGATACACATTGCTGTGAATTGCTTAGAGTTAGAAGCGATATCAAAGACAGAATTAGGGGTTAGGGGAATGTTATATTCCAAGTTAGCCATTCCATAACCATGTTGGTAAATTATTTGCCCATTTTGAATAATAGCAATAGCACAGCCAGGTGAATTAGGTTTATCCCACTGAACGAATAATTCATCAACTTTAGCAGGATTATCGTAACTCAATTGATTTCTCCTTTTCTCTGCAAAAAATAATAATTGTGATTTAACACTCTCGTTTAAACTACTCCGTTGCTCAAATACTCGACTTAGAGCTTGTCAAGTAACAACCTTGCCTCTTTTTGGCTAGAAATGCTTTCTCAGTAAACTTTCCAGATAATAAATTGTAAAAGTTGTTTCTTGACAGGCTCTTAGCTAAGTTTTTAAACTATCCAAATTGTTCATCAAACAATCTTATTAATAGTCGTCTCATTACTAAGTAGGTCAGTGCTGTGAGCCAAGGATTTTGGGCTATTTTACCTTCTTGTATTGCACCTAAATATACTTCTTCAGTCTGAGAATCTAGGGACTGTAACCTTTTCTTTTTTTTCAGCAAGCCCTACTTAAACCGACTTTTAAAAACTGAAACTTCAAAAATGCCTTTATGGGTGGTCTGTTTGTCGTAGTAATCTTCAACTATTGACCCTGACGGTGTTATTTATGTTTCCAACAAAGGCGATCGCCCAAACCAAGTACGCTTCTAGGGTTTGGCGCATTGGCTGTTCATTCGCTTAAGGGGCGCAAGAGAACTGCTACAAAACAAAACTAAAGCAATTTTTTAGCTTTTACCCCATCCAGCACATCCGATTAGGAGCAGATGCTGCCACTTGTCCAAATATTTGAGGTTCATTGATAACCCGACTACTCTGTTTATCACAGCAGCATAAGAGCAATTTGGCTGGAGATAGCCCGTACAAATAATCAAACTCCACCTCCTGTAGAGTTGATTACTTGTCCAGTTACCCATTGTGCGTCATCTGTTACTAACCAACCAATTAAACGGGCTGCATCTTCGGGTTGCCCCCATCGCCCTTGAGGGTTGGCTCTTAAAACTGACTCATAAAGTTCACTATTTGCGTAGCCTGTATCTGTTGCTCCTGGATTTATGGCATTGACCGTGATCCCGCGCCCTATTAGATAAGCTGATAACGAAAGTGTGAGTTGATATAATGCACCTTTAGATGCAATGTATGATAGTTCCTCTGGCATCGGATTGAGATGCTGCCCAGAGGTGAGAAGAACCACTCGACCAGCAGAACAACCACTATGTTGAGCAGCGAATGCTTGCACTAATAATAACGTTCCTCGGACATTAACTTGCAAATGCGTGTCAATTTCTGCTGCGGTCAGTTGCTCCAAATTTCCCATCTTACTGTAGGCATGATTCGCAATCAAAATATCGATGTGTCCAAATGTTTGAACCGCAGTACCCATAATTTGACCTGGTACAGCAGGATCGAGAAAATTTCCTTGGGCGTGTGCAATCCGAGTACCATGCTTTTGAAGCAGAGCAATCAATGCAGAAATTCCATCAGGATCGGCTCCCCACGTTTGAGTAGCATCATAGGGTGAATAAGAGTGAATGAAAACGTCTGCACCCAACATTGCTAATTGTTGCGCGATCGCAAATCCTATTCCTTTACGCCGACTTACACCTGTAACTAGGGCAACACGACCTTTCAACACTGCTTCAGGCACAACTAGAAAACCTCTGTACTTTTGAACGTACTACTAATGTAACTTTTAATGCTTCAGAAACAATTCTCAAAGCCTGCCTGAATCTTAGGGGAGTAAACATCATCAGGTGAAAAAACTAATAAACATACTCCTGTTTTGTCATTTTGGGAGAATGTAATAGCTTGAATGGTCACGGAGTCTAGCTTTTGGCTATAAATTTGTGAGGATATTGCCTACACCACCGCCAACCAATCGCACACCACAGACCTACACTCGTCTGCAAACTTAACCCAAATCTGCCACTGCCCAAGGTATGCGTTCCAGTAAGGCTCCCCATCAGCAACGCCGACAGCCTCACCTACCTTGGAGATTAACTCGCTGTAGGAAGAGCCAATACTGTCCAAGCCTTGCTGCAATTTCAGTTTCAACCCTTTCCAGGTTTGTCCTTGGGGACTGGACACTACTTCTTCTAATATTTGGGAGTTTGTGTCACTGATGGGTGTCGATAAAACTATATTATTAGTGACTGACACCGATTCCCTTGAAAACGCTTCATCCCGATTGAACCAGTGGCGAAAAATCGAATCACGCTCGTCATCAGGGGCAACAAACCGATAAACGCACTCCCGATTTTCACGCTTGCCCAATCGACCAACATAATCCAGTTTCAAATCAATTTTCGCAAGTAATTTCTGTGCGATTGCAATCGGCGTAAGTTTTTCTGAGATACTGACATTCAAGTAATTCTTGATAACGTGCCGATGCGTTACAGCCAGCGCTTTAAACTCCACCATTTTCTCATCAGTTCCACGTAACTGAACATCTGGTGTAAGAAACTGCAACAGATTCAGATTTTCGAGTAACAACACGGCAGGTAATAACTGCCCCTTGTTAAAATCTGGTTTCCAAATCGAATTCTCTCCCGCCTCTAACTGCGATGCAGCTCTTTTGGCATCACGGGTTGTCAAAAACTTTCGCCCCAGCGTCAAATAGTAGTGCATTCTCAGTTGAGGATACCAGCCGTCGTCATCTTTCTCCACAAGCTCAGGGGTAACATCAACTTCATAGCGACGGGACAATTCAGCCTTGCGCTGCTGATGTCGTTCGGTTTTCGTTTTCGCCCTTTTATCTTGCAGTTTTTTCAGTTCGGTTGGGGAGAGTTCATCAGAATCTGCGATCGCTTTACACTCCGCAGTATACAATTCAACAGATGCCGCCTTAACCGACTCAATTACTGCCCCACTCTCATCATCATCAGCATCGTCAGCATCGATAACGGTGTACCCATCTTCGACCAAACCCGCAAGCACAGACTCTCGATAACGCCTCATCTCAACGTTGATTACAGAACCACGCTTGCCCCAAGTCTGCAATGACTCTGGCTGAAAATTCTGGTCAACATAGCTGTAGTCATCATTGTCCGCCGCCGACAATAGCGCAATGTTAGCCTGTGTAGCAACGTGTTTCTGAGTAATCCTCCTATGGATGTGGAGCCATTGCCTACAACCGACATCCCCCACTCTCTAACCCAAATGTGGCGGTCAACAGTTTCCCTAACCCTTGCCAACATCTGACGCACAGAGTTAACCGGCTGCACTCCCTGAAATATTCCCCAAACACCATCAAAATGTCCTCGAATGTCGATGGATACTCCAGTTTCTAAACTTGGGGAGGCGATAACCAAATCGTACTGGGTGAGAATTTCGTTCAGGTGAGCGATACAACCGAAAGCCGCATGAGAGGGATCAGCAACAGATTCGCTGTCAATTCTCAGGATTCGCAGGTGTGGGTATTTCCGGCGAAAACGTTCTTCCAATGCTTGAGTTCCCCACTTAGACTTAGCCTTTTGAGCAGAGCAACATAATAAATGATGCCCCCCTTTGGCTATCGCTTTGTCGAGTGCAGCGATGAGATTCTTCGGGTTACTGCCAGAATAGTTGTAACAGTTTCCAGCTACGTGCCGATAGTTGTTGACGATGACGAACGGATTAACTCGATATTCACCAGCGAGTGATAAAACATACTTTACATCTGTGTCGGAAACATCGGCACTGGACAAGTAAATCTTTCCCTGACTGCTGCCTAAAACATTCTGTACCAGTTGTTTGAGATTTTTTAGAACGGACACCCGACGCTTCTGCACTTCAGTACCAGAGTTGAGCAAATGCCAAAAAACTTGGTCGCATTCGTCAATAATAATGACATCATTTGACCATTCATTGGGATTGAATCGCGCCTGACTTTCCTGATGCAGCGAATCCACACACACGCCATATCCCAACAATGTGCCTGTTTCATTCGTGCGGACTTCGGTAACATAGTTAACACCAAACCGATTACACAATGCCTCACCTAGCTGGATGCGATGAGTGATAATTAATACCCGTCTCTCTTGGTCGTGTGCTTTCGCTACCTCAGTTGCCAACCATTCGGTTTTACCAGTACCTTTTGGAGCTTTGAGGATAATCAGTTTTTCGCCTTCGGGGACGAGAAGCTGGCCCAAGAATCTTTGATTGAGTGCGATCGCTGGCGGGTAAGTCAACAAGGTAAACAGCTTAATCTCCCACAACTCCAGTGCAACAGCCGTATTGTAGAGTGCATCAAATGCCGGCTGACCGTGAGCAACAATAAAATCATCAACCCCTTTCTCTGCCCCTAATGGTAAATCCTCGCAGCGAACAACCCTCATTTACCAGCAGCCGTCCCATGCGACTGATAGCGGTTCTGACACGTTGGACTGTCTCAGGTTTGTTGTCCTGGTCAAAGCAGATGTTAACCTGTCTCCCAAGAGTTGCAAAGTGTTTCAAGTCGGGGATGAGGTATGGTTTACCGATGGCAGTACCGTACTCATCAGTAGGTGTGCGGTATCCAGCGTTTACTCCCGGAATTGCGATCGCTGCATAACCAGCAGTCAGTAACGCTCCCGCTTTTTTGACACCTTCGACGATTGTGACTGGTACATTATGCTTCCATACCCAGTGCCAAAAACCCCCAGGATGCTGTAGGTCTTCTTCGGTGATAGGGATACCGCTACGATTAGAAACTTTCACCCAAATGCGATTCGGTAATAAAAGGAAGAAAGCGCGTGTCTCTTCTCTGTAAGGATGCTCGTACTTGATGAATTTGTGGATCTTTTGGCGGTCGCGTCTGGGATGGTCGGGTTTAAAGCAGCCCCACATCATCAGCACGTAGTTGTTGAGGGGGTCAATGCCATTGCACCACCAGCCGCCTAGTTCAATGTGCTGGTACTTCTTTAAATCGCGATCGCGTAATCGTCCATCGTTACGACGGGAGATTTTGGGACTGTAGAGCAGATATTCGTAGGGCAAAGTCCCAAAGAGCGAACGCACATCCAGCGCAATGATTTCTTCATCAACCCCGCTACTGAGCCACTCTTGTAGGTGCTTGGCTTGAGAATCGGTCGGTAAAAATGTCATATTCCCTCCAATATTTTGACGCATGAGAATTTTGCGGTATATGGTCATACCGCTTTTAAGGTTTGTTACGCAGACACGGGTTAAAGGACTGTTGTTTTTAGTTCAGCCGTCAGATGAGAAATATCTTGTTAGTTGGAGTGATTGGCTTTAAAGCAGACATAATAGTACATCTGAACTAAGCGAGAATATAATACACCATTTTGAAAAATTGGATTGAAACTCAAAACAAGCTGCCTTCTTCAGATCCTTCTCCCTGTATGCGGTCGAAAAGTCAAATTAATACGTGTGCTAACCACTTTGTTGGTCTTGGGAACTTGGTGAAGATGTATAGACTGACAGCCTGGGTGCATCACGAGTAAACTGCCGTGTTCGAGCTAGAAATCCGTTGGTTTGCCGCCGATGGGTTTTATCTGGAATTTGCGACATGAACCCAGACTGACGGATGCGATCGCAGGGTTAAATCCCATTGATGGCTCGTTGTCAGAGTGCCAGCCGATAGAATCTTGGCCACTCCTATACTGATTGCCGATGACGATGCGGAAGCTGTAACCAGTGGCAGATGTAATCCTATCTCGCAGTTGGGCTAGCGATGAAGTCCAAGGTAGTGGTTTGAGTAGTACGCTCTTGGAGTAGAGGTAATCACAGCCTTCATCCCCGTAAATACATTCCAAACGAGGTACAGGCATAGTTTTACCCAGCATCCTGATTTGATTTTTTTTCCATTGCAGTTCTTGGCAATGTTGATAGAGTTCGTCGGCTTCCTCCTTGTTCAAAAATTCTGGATAATAGTTGACTGGTAAAGTAGGAACAGATTCGGGAAATAAGGATAGTATTGCATCCATTTGGTAATCAGCCGCTTTATGTGGATCAATATCGTTCGTCCACATTTGCTTGGTGTAGGGCCACACTCTGAGTAAAGAAGCGATCGCCCCCATCCCTACACAAGGCTCACCAATGACACCAGATAACGGAACATGGCGCAGTAGTTCTGTAGTGAACCATGAAGGAGACTCATAAAAGTTCAGAGGATGCCTACCAACAGCTTCTCCTGTAGATTTAGGAGAGTATGGTTGTGGTGTCAGCAGTTGTGCAACAGTCATAAACTTTGTCCCGCTTGTTTGACAACTTGAGCGCTGATTGATTCAAAATCCACTTGAAAAATGTTCATATCAATCAGCATCTCGCCACTGTTATAGCGGTCTACAATATGCTGCTTAATACCTGATTCTGAAAGCCCATCGGGGATATCAATGTGAGCTTTACTAATAATCTTTTCGGTGACTGTAACAATGACTCTCATGTTGGTTATGCCAAATGCCAAATATGAAAAAGTGTTTAACGTGGCGATTGCGACTTGTTTAATAGCGATCGCTTTTATCTCCAAGGTGTAAAATTATTCCATTGAAACCAGCTTGAGCCAGAATTAG
>NZ_JACJSI010000186.1 GCF_014698065.1 Nostoc flagelliforme FACHB-838 | reverse complement strand
CATAAGTCTTTTTCCCTGATTTACTCACTACAACTTCATCTCCTGCAAGCATTTACACCTCATTCGCACGGAACAAATGCTTGCGGAAAAATAGCCAAAACAACGTCGCCCAAGGAATTACTGTATGAAAGAACCGCAACATCGAAGGGTAACTACCACCAGCGCCTGTCCAACGGGAGATTCCTAACATCGTTATTCTCCCATTCATTGCTAGCATCGCCATTATTATCTGGTTCAACTGACGCATCGTCGTAGCATTTATCTGGGGTAATAGGCATTGTAAGAGTGATAGGATATCGAACATGGGCGAATTGTAGCGTTTGAGTTGTCGTTGTGGTAGACAATAACTCTACTACAGAGCGCCCTATCTCTTCACCCTCTTCTTTTGGCTAAGGTATTGTAATTAGGACTAACTAAGGGTTGTTGGACTCTAGTTTCATTTATATAAGTCGAACTCGCTACTCCAAAGACTGCAAACAAGTTGCCACTCTGGTTGCGATCGCGTAGCCGCCATGAACTGATGGCGATGGTGTACCCGCTTTTTCCGGTGGCATTGCCTTTGCTTAGTCCCCGGCGAAAAACCATCAGATTGTCACTGTTTCAATCAAATGGTGCATGAATATATTGATACCAGAAACTATCCTTAGAAATAGAACACCGATTACAGAACCGATGCCCAGCAAAACTATTGAAGTCAGAGAGTACACCGTCAGAGCGCACAAGCGGGAAATTCACACTCGCGTTTTCAACTTCGTATGTAAGCAGTGCGAACAGCCCACACAACGAGAAACCTTTGGTGTCCGACCTCTATATTGCGAGAAATGCCGTCCGCCACAACCTCCCAAGCAATCGAAAGTAGTCCCTCTCAAAAAGAGAAAACCCAGAGCTATGACTTACAAGAGTGGTAAAGACATATAGATATGCAACGACTGCATCTACGCGCTTTCTACAACATCTGCAATTCAACCAGCAATTCCAAATTCAAAAATTCAAGAGGAGTCAGTCGCTAGGGAAATGGCTCAATCTGAAGATATAATTCAATGCGCTGCTTTTAAATCAATCCTACGATGGCACAGGTACTTGAGTAGCGCAATGTCATGACTTATAACCAAAATACCTATTTCAACCTGGCAGGCATAGTCAATGACTGCACGCCAGATGAGTGCTTGAGTGTTGGTATCCAGCATAGCAGTCATCTCGTCAGCAATTAAGTAGCGAGTCGCTCTATTGAGCGAGCGTGCGACTGCGATGCGCTGCAACTCTCCTCCGCTGAGTTCATGAGGAAAGCGACTTAGCCAATTAGAGTGAATTCCCAAACCTTGCAGAAGTTCTCTAGATGTTCCTTTTCCCTCTGCTAGGATTTGGCTAATCGTCCATCGGGGGTTCATTGCTAGTTCTGGGTGCTGAAAGATGAGCTGTACCGGGCAATAGCCTTGATTTGGCAAAGGCTTACCGTCGATTGTGACTCTACCCTCCGTTGGTTGAAGATACCCAGCTAGTAGCTTACCTATAGTCGTTTTGCCCTGACCGCTTGGACCTTGCAAGCCCACAATTTCACTCTTGTTGATTTCAATACTGAAATCACGCAAAATCCAAGGTTGATTGACTCGATAGCGAAAAGACAACTGTTCACCCTTCAGCATGAATACACCTCACAGGAGCGCCTCGCACGATATGAAACTGGGGTCGGGCTTTTTGGCAAGCGTCAGTCACCAAGGGACATCGGTCAGCAAACAGACAACCATCAGGAAGCGCCTCTGGGCTGGGTTGGGTGCCTTTAACCGGTATGAAACCATTTTGGGGCAGCGATCGCCACAGCGCTTGTGTGTAGGGATGACGCAGATGACCATCAGTAAAATCCTCTGCCGCCGCTACTTCCAACGTCGTGCCTGCGTAAAAGACAGCTACTTTGTCTGCAACTCGCATAGCCGCTTCCAGATCATGGGTGATAAGAATTATCGCTTTGCCCTCATTTGCCAGTTCACGTAGATGGTTAAGTGTCTCAACAACTACATCTATATGTAAACCAGGAGTCGGTTCATCAGCAATCAACAGTTCAGCCCGTCCGACGGCTGCTGTAGCAACTAGTACTCGCCGAGCCATACCACCTGAAAGTTGAAAGGGGTAAAGGTGTTTAACTGGCAGGGGAAGAGCATAGCGTTCAAAGATTTGATTAACAACTCCTCTTGCTTCGGTAGCAGGCAATCCACTCAAACGAGATGCCCGATGTACCTGCGAACCCACTCTCATTAGGGGGTCAAGATAACTGACTGACTGGGGAATCAAGGCAATTTCTTTGCCCCGCAACTTGGTCTGACGCTCTGGGGTCAGGAGTTCTCCTTTAAAAACTATCTTGCCTGTAACCAAGGCATTATAAGGCAAAATGCCCAAGATGGCGTGAGCTAGCAGACTTTTACCAGAGCCACTAGAACCAACCACTGCCACCACTTCACCCGCACCAACCTCTAAATCCAAATCCATAATGACGGTCAGCCGTTTTTGGGTCAGACCCACATCGTACATGGTGAAAGTGACACCGAGGTTTTGAACTGATAGCATAGTATAATGTTACCCTTGGCTTGTTTTTGGGTCGAACAAAGCAAGTAGGCTCTGACCCAAGATGTCGAAGCTTTTCACCGCGAGCAGCAACGCTACTCCTGGCATTACCGCCAGCCACCAGTAGCCAGTGGATAGGTATCGCATTGACTCCGAGAGGATAATCCCGATTGCCGGAATCTCTGGCGGTAGACCCAAACCCAAAAAGGTAAGCCCAGCCTCGTGCAAAATTGCGTGGGGAAACAACAAAATCAACCCAACGAGGAACTGGGGCACTAGGTGGGGCAGTATGTGATTGCGGGCAATCCACAGGGACGAGTGTCCTAATTTAGAAGAGAGTTGCACGTAATCAGAACTTTTGATCTGAAGCACCTCAGCCCGCAGCAGACGAGCCAAGTTCATCCAATGGGTGATGGTGATGGCGATGATCAACCCTTTGACTCCGCCCCCAAGAGCAAAGGCAATTAGGATAACTAATACTAGGTGAGGCAGGCTGAAGAATACATCGATTATCCAGATGATAAAGGCATCAACTTTACCACCCAGTGTAGCTGAGAGCGTTCCCAGTAGCAAGGCGATCACGGCGCTAAAGCTAGCGGTTAACAGCCCCACCCATAAGCTTAAGCTCAAACCGTGGACGGTACGGGTGAACATATCTCGTCCCAACCAGTCAGTGCCAAACGGGTGAGCAAGCGTTGGAGGTTGGTTGCGTTCTTGTAAGGAAATTTCCAAACCAGCTTTACCAATCAGTTGGGTGCCAAGCAGCAGGATGCTCAGAATGATCGCGCACAGAGCAATAAGCATCAATGTCCGACTACGACGATTACTGAAGATGAGTGGTAGTTTGCGCCCTAAAGTTTGATGGTTTGAAATCGCAGTGGGAAGTTTCATGCTCTGGTACCTCCTATGCGGATGCGGGGATCAATCACTTGGTAGCTGAGGTCTGCCAAGGTGTTGCCGATAAACACAAAGATGGCGCTGAACAAAACAATACCCACCAGTAGCGGGACATCATTACGCAAACCTGCCTGTAAGGTGGCACTACCTAACCCAGGATAGCCAAAGACCTTCTCAACTAACACAGTACCACCGAACAGTTCGCTAAGAGATGCAAATTGCAAAGTCAGGGCTGGTAAAGCAATATTGCGTAAACCGTGGTGCAAAATGACTCCAGTTGTTGTTTCTCCCTGAGCGTAAGCAAACAGGACATAGTTACTATTGAGGACTTGGATCAGTTTTTCGCGGGTTTGCAGAGCAATATTTGCAACCCCAATAACGCTGAGAGCTAGAGCAGGTAGTAACAAATGGTATAGACGTTGCCAAAAAGTGACATCTTTAAGCAATACTCCTGGTGGAGTAGCACAACACATAGGAGTGACTTTTAAAGTGGCGGAGAAGGTAATAAGCAGCAGCAATGCAATCCAAAAGGTGGGAGCAGAGGACAAAGTGTAAGCATACAGCCGAATTGCTTGATCCAGCAGTGAAGTTTCTTTCGCTCCTGCTAAGACACCTAAAGCGACTCCTAAAATACCTGAACCCAACCACGCCAATGCCATTAACCAGAGTGAGGCTTGAAAGCGCTCGGCAATGACATCAGAAACTGGCTGATTGTAAGTCATGGAAGTTCCAAGGTTGCCTTGAAGCAGTTGCCCCAGCCAGAGAAAAAATCGCATAATCAAAGGTTTGTCAAGCCCCCAACGCTGGATAATTAATTCTCTTTGTTCTGAACCGAGGCGAATCACGTCAGAACCAACATAAGCATTGACAGTATCAACCGGAGATAAGCTAACTAGTACGAAAGTAAGGACAGCGACGGTTAGTAAGAGCAACAACAAATACAAGAATTTTTGCAGAATAAATCGAATTAGGAAGTGCATGATAAAGTTACCCAGAAGAGTAAAGGATGGGCTGCTATTGACAAATCCATTTCCAGTTAGGCAAGTTATATAGAAGCGTTAGCGTGTAGTGGCGGGATTTTTCGGTAGCTTTACTAACGTCGAGACAGGTGCTGATAAGGTAAGTTTTATCGATATTAACTAGCCAGGCAGAGGCTGCATCGCCTTTAGTGGTTACTCCGGTTTGACCATCCCATTGCACCTGCTTCCAAAATTGGATTGCTTCTGTCTCTGTAGCGGATGCTGCTGCTCGGTCAAGCGCTCTATCAACCACTGAGTTGCTATAGTAACCGGGATTTTGGTATTTTCCTTGAGCCAAAGAGCTTTTAAAGAGAAAGGATAACTGCTGCGAGTCGTGGGTTTCCAGTGCGTAAAGGACAACATTGCTTTGCATCCGGCGTTCAATCTCAGTCCAGCTCCTACCCTCAACGTTTACCTTAATTCCGACAGGTTTGAGCATTTGGGCAACTGCTAAAGCCAGTCCCTGCCTGAAAGCGTCTTGGGCATTGTAAAGGAGAGTGAATTCTGCCTTTAACCGTTGCTTTTCTACGATGCCGTCACCATTCGTATCCCGCCAACCATCCTCACTCAGGATTTGCTTGGCTTTGTTGATATCCCCGTCTTGAATGTCTGCTGTTGGCTCGTCCCAGGGAAGACCACTAGCAGGACTCATCGCTGGGGAACCGTAACCATTAAACAAGGTTTGAACCAAAGTTTGGCGGTCAATCGCATAATTGACTGCCTGACGAATCGCTCGGTTTGAGGTGACATCGTTGCCAATTGGGTTGCCATCAGGTGTCTTCCTCCCTGTACGGGGAGGATAGGGAAACATAAGCCCAGCGTGACCGAGGCTTTTAATGACATAGGTCTTCATGCCCTCCACTGGCTGTGAGGCTAGGTGATTGGGAATTGCAGCCACCTGAACTTGACCTGCTCTGGCGGCGGCAAAAGCAGCATCTCCCTGAGTGAAGAGGAGGATAACACGCTTAATAACTGGTTTGTGCCCGTAGTAGTCAGGATTGACTTCGATGATCACCTGCTCGCCCTGGTTCCATTGCACTAGTTTGTAAGGACCGGAACCGATTGGGTTGCGTGCATAGTCTTTGTTATGGGCATACTTGGGTACAATACCCAAACTGGCAAGTTGATTGACAAAGGTAATATCGGGTCGTTTGAGGTGTAGTTCGACTTGATACTTACCTGTAGCAACAGCACGATCCAAAATCTCCATATCCAGTCGCCCAAGACTGTCTTTGGTTGTATTGAACGTGTAAGCGACATCTTCTGCCAAGAGAGGCTGACCATCTGTGAACCGGACATCTTGGCGGATTTTCACTGTCCAGACCAAGCGATCGCTGCTGATGGTGTAGCTCTGGGCTAGGTCGTTGACCAGTTCAAAATTTTCATTGCGGCTTAGGAGTGTACTTTGAAACAGAGGAGGACCGGCGTAATGCCAACCCATTGTTGGGTCGAACCCTTTCTCATATATATGATATTCGTCCCACCCCAAGTCCACCATAATCTGCTCCTTGGGCCCAGAGGTGGCGTTAACCAGTGAGCGGTTTTGGGAAACCCGACTACAAGCAGCCGCTCCTACTAACAGCAGCACCACCACCAGCAAGCGAAGGAGATGAGACGTGCGCTGATAAGTTTTACCGGATAGGCATTGCCTACTACTGGAATAATTTTTGTACATTGCTCATTAAGAGTGCTACTAAATTCGATATTGTCTTGCGATTCATAGAACACGCTCAATTTAGAAATTGATAGACACCGTTCCCAACACTGTCAAAGGTGCTCCAGGAATCAACGCAAAGCCGTTATCAACGTCGTAATATCTTGTGCTAAAGAGATTTTTGAAATTTAGTCCGAATCTATAGTTGTCTCGACGGTAGAAAAGAGCCGCGTCTGCTTTGAGGTAAGAGGGAATCTGGAAAGTATTGGGTAGTATCACCTCAGCATCTTCTGCATACGTCAGCCCCAAGCCAAATCCCAATCCTTGCAAATTTCCACTTTGCAACTCATAAGTCGTCCATAAACTGGCACTATGATATGGAACACCAGGCAAGCGATCGCTAACTATCTCTGGGTTCGTATCCTTTGTTACTTTTGTGTCCGTGTAAGCATAGCTAGCGATGATATTCCATCCTGGCAAAATTTCTCCGGCAATATCCAATTCAATCCCACGACTGCGTTGTTCGCCCGTTGCAACACTGAAAAAGTCTCGAAATTCCGGGTCAGGGTCAGCTGTTGGCACATTCTGTCTGGTAATCTGGTAAAACGCCAAGGTTGCTGAAACTCGGTTCTCGAAGAAATCTTGTTTAAGTCCAAACTCAAACTGGTCTCCGGTCTGCGGTTGTAATAATTCTTCCGTCCGGGTGATGTAACCAGTGTTAGGAGCGAAGGCTTGTGCATAGTTGAAATAAACAGAAGTAGAATTCGTTGGCTGGTAGACAATGCCCACGCGGGGAGAGATTTTTGTATCCGATCGGTCTGTTAACTCATTTGTTAGTCTATTTTCATTGAAGGAATAAACGGAGTCAAAGCGAATGCCACCTAGCACCTTGAGATTTGAGGCAAGCTCAACCAAGTCTTGTATGTAAATTCCGAGACTATCGTTGCCAAATTCCGCAGAGTCCAACAGAGTGTAGGCTCCAGGTCTAGCACCATAAACAGGATTAAAGATATCGATGGAAGCCAGAGGCGCGCTGCTCCGGGTATAGGGATAGACAAATCGACTTAATTCCACGCCAAACAGAAGATTGTGTCGCACGGAGCCTGTATTGAACTTGCCAATGACTTCGTTTTGCAGCGTGTAGAGCTGATTATTCTGCGGTCCCTTAACGGATTCACGGTTGAGCGTTCGCCGATCCGGTTCTAGCGCAGTGCTAGCCAATCGTTCCGAGCCAACATTGAGATCGGCAACGAGTACGCTAAACCCCTGCCGAAATCTCCAATTATCACTAAAGCGATGTTCAAAGTCGTAATATCCCCAGTGTGTTGTTCCTGTAGTGGGTCCTAAGTCTGGTTCGCTAAGGTACCTGCTAATAGGCACTTGCAAAAACTCTCGCTCTGGTGGAAAGTTAGCACCAAAAATGTTATTAGAAATTTTGAAATACTCATACTCTACTGTTAACGTTGTTCGCGGACTAACGCGCCAGGTAAAAGCTGGGGCAATGAAATAGTCCTCGTTAAAGACAAAATCCCGAAAGCTGTTTGCGGATTCGTAGGAAGCATTCAAACGGTAGGTGAGAGAACCATTTGCGGTGAGAGGACCTCCTATATCGAATGCTGGACGAAAAAAATTATAGTTCCCGGCCGTGAAATTCAGTTGGTAAAATGGTTGATCTAAGGGCTTCTTTGTGACTGTGTTTACAACACCACCGAAGGCAAAATTCCCCCCATAGATTGCCGAAGCTGGCCCTTTAAGAACTTCTACCCGTTCGACATTGGCAAATCCGTGTGGATTGATAAAAGCCGAGTCTGGAAAACCATTGCGGAGTTGTTGGTAACTTTCCCCGAAGCCCCGCACCCGGTATCCGGGCGCAAACGGAAAGCCAGGGAACCGAGTCACACCACTGATATTTTCAGTGAACTCTTCCACACGTGTCAGCCCGCGATCGCGAATCACGGCTTGTGGTACTACTTGTACTGATAAGGGTAGGTCGCGTTGCGGCACAGGTATCTTGGTTCCGGTCGTTGACTCTTGAACCCAATACCCTTCCTCTCGCTCTCCCGTCACTACTAGCTCAATCGGTTCTTCACCAGCATCTGATGGTTTTGCAGGCTGTGTTTCACTACCAGGTAATGGTAAGCTTTCCTCGTCTGTGGGTAGGGGTGCTGTAGGCGGGGAAGGGCTAGGGGTGGGCTTCTCTGCTGAGGTTACAGCTGGTGTCACCGCGAAAACCAAACCTTCATCGCTGTCAAACAGCTCGGCTGTTGGTAATCCGTCTTCACCTGTCAGTGTTACTTGGACAGTACCAGGATTCTGATTTGTGACTTGTAAGAGCTTAATTCCCGCAATGGGTTTTTCAGAGCGCAAAAAATTACCACTACTCAGTTTTAATTGAGCATTGGTGATCAGAGCAGTCAGGGTATTACCTTCACTTTTAAATGAAGTTTGCAGCTTGTCAGATGTAACAGATGTTTCTAAAATGATTTCTAAACCACTTTGTGTTTGATTTAGCCTGACTCCTGTTACTTGAATAATCGGACTCGATTGCTCTTGCTGCGCTAGCCACTCCTTAATATTGGTGTAAGGATGTTGGATATTTTTAGCTTGGGGAATATATTTAATAGTGACTAGTTCTGCTGTATGACTTGTTTTTGTAGTATTAGCTTCTGCTAATGCTTGCTGATTGAAAATCGCTACTATGACTATAGTTAGCCCTAGATCCCTTAGTAGATACAGTTGGTTCATGAATTTCTCAACGTCCTCACACTAAAGTAGTTTGAACAGCGACGAACTTCCAACTACCAAAAATAGTTGGCAAATCTTAGTAGCTGTAATACTTTTTTTGTTATTAATTAAATATCATACTTTATGCTAACAGTAATACTTTTTAATAAAAAATGGATAATTAGAAAATTAACTGTAGTCAAGTAGAAAATAGGACTAAATTGAAAGCATGGCTCTTGATTTTTTCTTAAATACCTCCTTACTAAAATGTTTGCCTTTTGTAGCAAAGATGTCAAATGACAAGTTGTCAAACTTGAATGAGAGCGAATAAAAAACACTTTTTTGAGTAAGTGCCCAAGAAAAAACAACCTATGTGAAGGCAAGTAAACACGTAGAAGCATCTATCAAGATAACTAAAATATCGGGGCACAGTGTAGTTTTTCACTCCTTCCCCCATCCATTACCTCCTTGACGAAGCGATGCCTACATTGATATTTACGATGGGCTGCTCGGTGTCGCTTACTATACCTTTATTCAAAAGTCCTATTTCATCTCGTGATTTATTGTCATTAAAACTAATTTGTTGAAAAGCATATATAGTGTGAAACCCTTGCTATTTCGTTGTCTCACGACTTAGCGAGAAAAGCCAGAGGAACGTATAAACAACCACACCCAACATCGCCAGCACAATCCTCTGCCGTCGCACCCATTCAAAACGCCGACAGATGCAAGAATACCGGAACTCGACCGGAACTTGACCAGAACTCCACGGGAACTGTGACGAATGTTACTGGTTAACACTACTAACGCTAAAACTATCTTTTTCATTTCCGCACAATCGGTTAGTGTCAATCAATTGTGACAGGGCATTCCTCAAGTAAAGAACACTTTTTTTCTCGTTGTTCTGTAGGGGTTTTTGATATCCTTGCCACGTTCAAAAATTCATCCAACCCAACTGCTGCATCAATCGGCTCGGCGTATCGAAGAGAATCCACTCCGTTAGACCAGTGGGTAATGTGTTGAAATATCACCCCAATCATCGAATCAGCTTTGTACACTCGATAATTCCTGGGGCAAGCTCCAAAACAACTGGAAGTAGAGCAACTTGCTAGTGCCCAATTTGTTCTTTATTAGCTCACCATCAGCTACGCCTACAGCTTTAACGACGAGAGACAGATTAGCTCTCGGTCAACAGGAGTAATGTTTTTCAGTTGTTGCGGCAACTGAGGAAGCGTAATCGCCCCGCTTTGGCAACGTCCCACGTTTTGATTTACTCTGTTCCACGCACGACAAGGGCGAAGAGTTTGACTTGTAATGAGAGTGTAGCTATATCCTGAAGGGGCAGACTAGGGTGTTGACTCTGAGGGTTTTAAGGTGGTAAATTTTCACACAAGAAGTATGTAGCTGCATAGAAGTTAATGCAAGAGTTTAAAAGCCCAACCAGCCGATTAGCAAGATTGTTTCGCAATGGTCGAGACAATTGGAAAGAGAGAGCTTTAGAAAAACAGAAAAAACTCAGAGCATTAGAAATAAAAGTTAGAGATTTATCAGCCTCACGAGACTATTGGAAAAGCAGAGCAAAAGATGCGGAATCAAAGCTACTCAAACAGAATATTGAGATAGGCGACGAAAAAAAAAGAGATAATTATAAGCGCTCTAGCTAACTTGGAAACAAGTGGACAGGCTCTTGCTCAGATAGCAAAGGGGCATCATTATTCAGTTGAAACAATTCAAATATCGTTACAACAAGTTATCAATTGTGGCAATAGCTTGCGAGGAGTTGAGAAAACGTTTGAGTTGTACGTTGATTTTTCCGAACACGGAACTCCAAGCTTTAGTAGTATTAGAAAATGGTTAGGACGAATTGGACTGTACGAACTCAATAGAAAAAAAGAATATCGGAGTGATTGGATCTTTATCGTTGATTTGACTGTAGAACTTGGAACAGAAAAAGCTTTAGTAGTGTTGGGAGTTTCACAACAACTGCTTGAAGAACAAGTTTTCCCTTTAAAGCGAGGATTAGGACATCAAGATGTCGAACTTCTGGCGTTAGAAATTATGTACTCAACTAAAGGAGAGTACATCGAGCAGAAACTCTCTGAGCTAACGAAAAAAGTTGGTCGTCCAGTACAAATAATAGCTGACCACGGTAGTGATATCCAAAGAGGAATCAAGCTGTATCAACAACAATATCCCGAAGTGATTTACACCTATGATGTGACTCATGCAATGGCTTTACTGCTCAAACATGAGTTAGTAGCTGATGAGAAATATCAGTCTTTTATCCAGCAATGTACACAATGCCGACAACAACTACAACAAACAGAGCTATCTTTTTTATCTCCACCATCTCAACGTTCTCAATGTCGTTATTTCAATATCGAAAGGCTGATTAATTGGGCTATTAAACTTTTAGATTCTCCAATAGACATAATAGTAGAATTGGTACCAAATATTGAACCTGCCATTTTGAGGCAAAAATTAAAATCCAAATTAGGATGGTTAATCAATTATCAAGAGTCGCTTAGTATTTGGAGCCAAATGGTTCAAGTGACTCGAACTGTAGAGACTCATCTTAAAACTTGTGGGCTTAATCAAAAATTAAGCAGCGTTTTGGAATTACAGCAATTAACAATGAGAGGTAATTCTCTAGTTAATTTCCAACTAAAGATTATAGACTATTTGACGATTGAAAGTTCTAAAATTCAGTCAGAACAGACAATTCTTGCGACTTCTGATGTAATTGAATCGCTTTTTGGCAAATATAAACAGTTTTCTTCTCGATGTCCTTTTAAGCAGATAGGCCAGATGATTTTGAGCATTTCTTTATCTACTATGAAGTTGACAGGATCTGTTGTAAAACTTGCCTTAGAAACAGTTCGGTATCTTGATCTTGAAGCCTGGTCCGATCAAGTTTTCGGTCAATCTATGCTTTCAAAGAGATGATAAGGGAAAAGACTTACCAGGAACTGCTCAAATATCAATGGGAAGTTGGTTCAGGTTCAATCTTGGGTTAAAACAAACTTGCTCCCGTCACTTTAAGCGACTCAGAAG
>NZ_JACJSI010000185.1 GCF_014698065.1 Nostoc flagelliforme FACHB-838 | reverse complement strand
GTGACATTTATCCCTTGTGTTGCACTTGAGTAGTCCCCAGTATCTTCACCTAAGCCACCATCTAGAGTGTCATTGCCAGCGAAAGCATAAATAATCTCATTACCTGGCGTGCCCATGATGTTGTCATTGTTGGGAGTACCGTAGATTCTAGGTAGTGGCTGAACCAAACCAACACCTGTTCCGTAGATGTCTCGAATTCCCTTAATGTCATCATTTAGCAGGAATGCGCTTCCTAAACCAGAATAACGATTACCGATATTTGGATTCATGATCGCATTAGTGCCACCCTCCTCAGTTGAAGGTTCATGGTCAAGCCCTAAAGCGTGACCAATTTCGTGTACTGCTGTTTCTAGAATGTCTTCTTGATTAGAACCAGGTTTTATTGCCCAAGTCTCACTGCCGTCGAAGTGAATATCGCCACCTAAACCATCTGTGGTTGAGGGATGATACGCTTGTGCCAAAACATCACCACTACCATCTATCGTAGAATAACCAAACCGTATTTGAGGATGGTTAGCTGCGGTGTAATAATTGTTTGATGGTGCAGGACCACTATCAGATATCTCCACAAAATTCAGCGGTGCATAAGTTGCCCACAACTTTAATGCCTCTTCTATTGCTGAAGTCAGTGTACTTACAGCAAGACCTCCAAGTAGGTTGCCGTTTAGAAGATTACTGTAACTATAAGTAATAGTGATTGGTGTTCCTTTACCAGAGGGTTGTGGCCATTTGGAATCGCCATTAGGCAACGTATCCGGCTCTAGAAGTGTGTATTCTGTGTCAATTCCATCAGCATGAGCTTGGCTAGTTCCAAGGCTTTGTTCCTCTCCAGTTCCCGGCTCAACTAATAAATTAGACTGACTAAAATTAAAGTCCTGAGCAGGTTTCATAATGGAAGATGTTGGGACTAAATCTGTAGTACTAACTCCTTGAGAAACAACAGATTCAACCGGAGTTTCCGGTAATATGCCTAATAAAGCATCATTTGTGGTAAAAGCACTAAGCATGAGTTGTGTTTTCTCCTAATATATGTCAGATTGCTAGTTGCAATAAAAGACAGACTGTAAAAAATCAAAATATTATTAAAATTATTGCTACCAGTAGGGTCAATAATTATCTGGGTCACTAAAGAAGCATTACTAAAATCAAAAATATTTACCTTAATAGATTGAGTGTTAATAGTAGATACACCTGGAGAGATAGTTACCATAAAAAAAGATAAAACGTATTTTTCTCCTGGTATGTTAGAAATAGTTTGAGAAATACTACCATTAGGGATTCTATCACCACTGTTAAAACTAACAAAAAAAAGTTCAGATGAAGATATTCCTACTGTTCGTATTGTTCGATAAGCATCGTAACTACTAATACCTACATTCCCAAGCAAGAGCCATTCAGATTGACCTAAACCGTTATCAAAACTCCCATTTCTAAGCAGATTCACAGCCTGAGCTGGTGATAGATTAGTTAGTATTGATGCTAGAAAAGCAGATAATATTAACAGAGTTTTACTAGTACCGATCATTCTTTTATCTCCATGCAACTTTGAAATCTCTAAAATCTCAAAGACCTGAAACCTACTCCTGTGTACGAGTATTTGATCGTTTGTTTTCTTCAAAGAGCAGTGTTTTTGTCTGCTTGATAAATACAATAAAACAAGTCAAAAGATAATAATATGGGTGCAAGTGCAAAGTTGATTGCTTAAGTAAGATAAGTCAATTGCAGATGTAAGCAGTATGGATTACAGTTTTGTGCAATCATTCTTTGATTTTTTCCCGTTAAGTCTCAAAAATGTTTGAAGTATTTCAAAACGGTTGATAGCGTACTGAAAAGTAGAGACCGTTTTCTTGCAACGAGTTGCCCCGATCGCCAACTGAAATTAAGGGAATGCCGTAGTCTAGGTGCAATGATAAATCAGGGGTAATCAGCCAGCGCGACCCCAGTCCTAAAGTGGCAATTGTCGCCATGCAAGAGCTTAAAATGACAACCCACCTATTGATTGGGTACATACTCAATATTATTGAATTAAGAACATTCTCGACTCAACACGAGTTTCCCGTTCGATAACCGATACACCCCAAGCGGTTCTACAATTGGGTCGCCTTTTCGCCAAGGACGATTTGAGTTGGTATTTGAGAGTGTGCTGTCACTTGGTAAAGTTTCTACGTCTACTGTGGGAAAGCTGGACATTTGAACATCTCCCGGGCGCTGGGGTAAGCCACCAGTACCTGTGATGGTGAAGCTTCCCTTGGTTGGTTGATTGCGGCGGACAATGCAGCTATTTGCCAGAAGGCTTTCGGTGTTAATCTGATTTTCGGGTAACTCGCTGAGGCTGTTTTGAATGAAGCTGACATCGGGTATGGTAATGACTCCATCGAAAGCACCAGTGGCATTCACGTCTACTCGATTATTGCCATCGAGGGTGCGAGGGTCTGTGTTACGAGGTGCAGGACGGTAGTTTTCGCCCAAGAATGCCGGAGTATCGAGGGTGATGTCTCCACCTTGGCCATCACGAGCAAAAGCTAGGATATCGCTGTCATCGAAAGCAAGGATGGAGCTAGCTTTCAGGTCAATTTTGCCGCCTTCTCCTGCACCTTGGTTGACATTGGTGGTAATGTCACTGTTGCCAAATAGGTGAATCTTATCAGCAGTTATGGTGATACCTCCCCCAGAAGATTCGTTGGAGGAGGTTGCGATCGTGCCATTTGTGGCTGTTAGGTTTAGGGTGTTAATCGTGATGTTACCACCAGGAGCTGCGCCTGTTGACTCGGCACGTAAACTTGCATTGGTAAGGTTGAAGGATTCTGTGGCGTTGATGATGATACTGCCGCCTGTGCCTTCTGGATTTTTTGAGTCGGTGGATGCAGAGATAGTTGCACCGTCAGCAATGGTGAGCTTTTGCGTGTCAATTCTCAATTCTCCCGCAGCACCATCACCTGTGGTTTCTGTGGTAATAGTGCCTTGTCCCTGAATCGTGATGGCGTTGGGAGCCTTAATTTCTATATTCCCCCCGATTCCTTGGTTAGAAGTGGAGGCAGAAATAAACGTTTCCGGTGCCAGGTTAATATTGAGGTTTTCTCGGTTGGGATGAGATTGAAGGGTAATTACTCCGGCAGGGCTAGAACTTGCTGTGGTGGTGGCAATTTTGGCTCCGTTTTGCAGGGTTAATTCCGGGGTAGTTAGGGTAATATTTCCGGCTTCGCCTTGGTTAGTGGTTCCGGCAAATAGGGCAGATAGTTCACTATTAGAACCGACGAGCGTAATTCCTTGATCGGCTTCGATACCGATACTGCCTGCCGCACCTGTGCTGCTAGTGCTACTTCTAATAAAACTATTATTGAATGTGACTAGACCTGGGCTGCTTACGGTTACATTTCCAGCTGGGTCGCTACCTTTGGTGTCACTTTGAATGGAACTGTTGTTGAATGTGAGATTGCCTAAGCTGGTAACAGTTACATCTCCTGATTGACCTTCTTCACCGACATTCAAGGTGATGAATTCATCAAATCCCTTTGGTACAGTCACCTGCTTACTGGTCAGAATGTCGGTATTTGTGAGCAATAAATCTCCCAGACCTGTTACCTGAACTGCTCCAGATTGTGAGTCAGAAGATAGAGTTAAGATTTCTAGATTACTTACGTTGTTTTTAGCTTCTAGGGTAACTTTCCCGCCATTTCCTGCGGTTCCTTGCTCAGAGATGGAAAAGGAGCCAAGGACTGTAGACTGATTTCTTCTCCCGGAAATATCCCCTCCTCTGGTTCGGAGGGAAATCGCGCCTCCCTGACCTGCTGTTCCTCTGGGAGAGTACGAGAAAGAGTACAAAGAGCCATCGATAAAGATGTCATTGGCAGCAGATAAGTTGATCGCGCCCCCCTGACCCGCATTGCCTGATTCAGAGTACGAGTAAGAGTACAAAGAGCCAGTGTTAATGCTGCCGTTGGCAGCAGTTAAGTTAATCGCGCCCCCCTCACCCGCGCTCAACCAAGAGAACGGCCCAGAGTACAAAGAGCCAGTGTTAATGCTGCCGTTGGCAGCAGTTAAGTTAATCGCGCCCCCCTCACCCGCATTGCCAAGAAGAGAGAACGGCTTAGAGTCCAAATTGCCAGTGGTAATGCTGCCATTGGCAGCAGTTAAGTTAATCGCGCCGCCCTGGGCCGCATCGCCAAAACCTGAAGAGTACGTCTTAGAGTCCAAATCGCCAGTGATATTGATGTCATTGGCAGCAGTTAAGTTAATCCCGCCCCCCTGACCCGCATCCCTAAAACTAGAGAACGACCAAGAGGACAAATTGCCAGTGGTAATGCTGCCGCTGCCAGCAGTTAAGCGAATCGCGCCCCCCTGACCCGCATTGCCAAAATCTGAAGAGGACGACCCAGAGTCCAAATCGCCAGTGGTAATGCTGCCGTTGGCAGCAGTTAAGTTAATCGCGCCCCCTGAACCCACATCGCCAAAATCTGCTGAAGAGAACGACCAAGAGGACAAATTGCCAGTGGTAATGCTGCCGTTGGCAGCAGTTAAGTTAATCGCGCCCCCCTGATCCGCATCGCCATCAAAAGAAAACGACCCAGAGTCCAAATCGCCAGTGATATTGATGTCATTGGCAGCAGTTAAGCGAATCGCGCCTCCCTGACTGACCCGCATCGCCATCAAAAGAAAACGACCCAGAGTCCAAATCGCCAGTGATATTGATGTCATTGGCAGCAGTTAAGCGAATCGCGCCTCCCTGACCCGCATCGCCATCAAAAGAAAACGACCTAGAGTCCAAATTGCCAGTATTAATGCTACCCTTTGTAGCCGAGAGTATAATGTCCCCTCCATTCCCACCATTGCGCGAATAAGTATCGATATTGCCAATAGTAATTCCCAGTGGCAGCCCTGAAGTAGCGGTGAACCCTGTGCCTCCAGGATTTTGAGTCAGGTTAGCAGTGTTGACGGCGGCTAACCCTGCTCGTAAAATCACCGATGAACGACCTGTTAGTGTGACGAAATCTGGATCGGTTGTAGGAATACCGCCAACACATTCAGCGGAACCATCTGCACACTTGGCTTCTGTAATCTTGATATTCCCACCCTTGATACTGCCCGTTGCTTCCACCTTAAGAGCAACGCCTGTATAGTTGCCAAACAGAACATCCCCATTCGCTTGAATAATTGGGCCAAACATACTGACAAAGTTACCCGGTGTGCCTGAACCGGTAAGCATCGACAGGTTACCACCACTCTCAAAGTGAGCATCAAGAGAAATATCGCCATCACTGATTAAGTTGAGATTCCCCCCACTCCCAATCTTTGAGAGGGGATGGGAAAGCGCCAAGATATCAACATTCTGGTTGCCTTGAATGGTCAGATTTCTCCCAGAAGTAGCAATAATTGGGCTAGCGATCGCATCGCGCACTTTCACAGTATCCTGCGCCTGTAACGTCAAATCTCCAAGAGCTTTTAACTGTCCCTGCAAGTCGAGATTGCCAGCCGACAGAGTAAGATGTTTCCCAGTTGATAAATTACCCTGGTTAATAATCGAACCCGGTTGACTAGCAACTGCATTAAAAAACAGCGCTCCCGGACTCACAGAAAGCAAACTACTTGTTTGCGGTTGTGTTGCACTGAAATAGCCACTATCCCCCAACTTTATGCGATCGGCTGTCGTCGCCAGAAATGACCCCTGGATATCCAAACTGGCATTCGGACCAAATATAATACCGTTCGGATTGAGCAAAAATAAATTCGCCCCACCCAAAACCCCTAACCTGCCCAAAATGTTAGAGGCATTGCCGCCTGTAACGCGAGTTAAGATATTCTCAATTCCAGTGGGATTGGCAAAATAAGCCCCCCTGCCTTCACCCACATTAAAGTCCTGCAAACTGTGGAATAGGTTAGCACCGCGAGTTGCGCCACCATCAATGCGATCGCTAGAAATTCCCTGTATATTGACATTGGGTGTAACGACAGAACCTTCAGCACCTAGCGTCTTGTCAGGCACGATTTGAGCATTAACGCGATCGCTTACTCCTATTGAGAGTATCCCCACTAAAGAGACATAACCCCCAATCTTCCACTGCCAACTTCGACCGAACCAACTTTTAATAATCATTTGGTGGTTTTCTTAACATTTTTGCAAATCTCTACGCGCCCATCTCTCAATCACCTTTGTAGATGTAAGATGTATTTTCCGTATTTACTTCTCTTTATAGAGTTGGTTTTTTTGACACCGACTCATTTAAATTAATTGGGATAAGTAAGCTGACACAATAAAACCAAACTATTCGAATAAAAGTAAACAAGGCTCAAGCCCTTTTTCCCCCTGCCCCTGCAATAACTGCTTTATCCTAATGATAATTATTGACGCCGACTTACTTATTATCTTAGAGGTTGTCAAAAATTTAACTATAATCGGACTCATATAACAATTTTATTTATACGCATCATTTATAAGATTTTTATCTTGAGAAAGAGAAACTGAGTGCCAGGGCAAACGCATCTAAAGTATAAAAATGCTTTAATAGCAAGGGTTTCGGCGTTTTTTAATCTAACCTATTTTTTCATCAAGATCCATGCCCAGCAAGGGTTTCAGAAATCCCGTGCGTTCGCCCTGAACTGAGTGCCGCTTCCCTCGAAGTCAAAAATCAAAATTTATTTGAGCTAATGGTATCAATCGCTGGTAAATCATGACTGACTTTGAAGCCGTCACTGCATTGAGTAACTGCTTGCTTAATTTATACAATAAATCTTGAACTAAAATTAGGCATTCACCTGTTGTGCTAAATTAATGGTAAAACAAAGCAATACTGATTGCACAATTAGGCAGCTACCATTGCTCAAATGTGCAACTTCAGATCGGAATAGAGTTAAAATTTCGGACAAGTCTTTCGGTACTTGGGTACGCTCCATATCCTTTGCACAACATCTTTGACGATTCTACCAGTGGGAACTTTGGCACCCGCAAGCTCTATTGCCGTTAGCCATACTTCTTGCTGTTCTTGGGGTTCAAGCTTTGTCATGGGTCGAACTTGCCCCTCTGCTGTCGGCAATTTGTGATCAAATTGATCACAAATTTCAACCAAGTTATCAAAAACAACAGCCGCATCCATTAAAAGATAAGACTGGCGACGGCTATGACCAAATCTTTCCCGGCAATATTCCTCAAATGTCTTATGCGTCGAACGATATAATCTGCGATCGCGTAATTCTGCCAACGCGTTGATAATAATTTAGCTATTACTTTTAAAAGTCAAAACCGTGCTGTCGGAAATTTTCAAGTAAATTATTTACCTAAAATAAATATCTTAACTATATCTGGGTACTACAAAGAGGGCACGGCTTATCTATGTTATTCTCCAGCAATGAATCCTGATTGGTACAATGGCAAAGGTTATAAAATAGTTCGCCCTGATTGTATTGGAGAAAAATTTGAGTTGTTAGCGAACAAGTTTTATCCATTTTTTGAAGAATTTTTTGCAGTTTAATTCTAATTAAACGCGTTGTCAGGATGCCTGTAGAGCGACGAATTATTTCACCAGAGCGACAAATTACGGTCAAATAATCTGTCGCTCTACAAAATCAGCAAACAAATGTGTCTTTTACTTTAAAAGCTGAACTATATCTTCAGCAACACCGAGCGCTGAAGCGGGATTTTGTCCAGTCACTAAGCAAGCGTCACAACTACGTATTTTTCAAAGTTTGCTGCTTTCGTGTGGGTTGCACCCTGCTCAATCAATTTTGGCGCTAGTAAAAATCGCACGACATGAGATTACTATTATCTTGCACTTTCTGACATAAAACTACAAATTGGCATCGCTGTGGCAAGCTAAGAACTCTTCTGGCTCGATGTTTTTAACCACTCAGGAGAGAGAAAATTTTATCCCATACTTTGTCAAAGCAATTTCAATGGCTTTTTCGATGTCGCCGGGACTCGGAGGAGGGTTTTCATTGCGCTCTTGTTCAGGATTAACTAGCTGACCTACTTCTGCAAAAAACTGCTCAGGTCCAGAAGGTGTAGCTATCATCAGGAGCATGAAACTACATTTCCTCAACTTATTGACCGTATTCATCAAACTATCTTTCATTTAAATACGTTTAAACCTGAATAAATTGATGGTTCAGAGCAGAAAACAATTACTCTACACATGCGTGACAACACTCTCTCTTTTCAAGGAATGCCATTTCTTCTATATTTTGTTTTACCAAACCTTTATTTCCATGTCAGAACAGCCTATGACATTCTTAGGCACTGCGATGTAGAACTTGGCAAAGAAGACTTTCTTGGTCAGCCTTAATCGGAGCAATATGTAACGCAATTTTTTCGAGAATTCCTGAGCAAAACTTGCGTTACATATTGCTTAAGTTAGTAAAAAATAAACTTCTTGACTTCATGGCATTGTAGGGAAAAGTTGTTTCTTCTTCAACATTTCCCTTTTCTCTTTCTGTTTAACAATGAATAGCGGATGTAGGTCTGTGGTGTGCGCTTGGCTCTTTGTGGTGTAAGCAGAGTAGTTCGCTGTTCCATCAAAACCGTTACTGGGAGTCGGTTCTGCGAGCAGTTTTCCAGTTTGGAGCAAATAATCTCTATTGCCAAGCCATTGAAAAAAACAATTTTGTGTTCGTTATCTTGTCCGTCGCTTAAAGTGACAAGTTTTGTTCTGCTCATTTTTTCCATTTCAGAGATGGTATTCTCAAAGAAAAAATATGGTGTAATCCTGGGTGGTTATTTAATCTTACAATTTTAGCGTTAGTGAAGCTCGCCGCAGGCATCGCAGGTAATGTTTTGCGTTTTATACCAGAAACACAGCCTATGTTGAGGTACTTAAAAGCCTCAAAACTCCTAACATCTGGAAACTAATGTGTCTAATACAAAAAATTGTATCTTCTGCTAGTCATGTGCCACAATAAACTTCCACATATCCACTGATTACAAACACGCCAATGTTCAAGAAGCGAGCAACTTTCTTGCGGTTTAATACTTATAAAGGCTTTGAAACAATTTTCATAAGTAGTAGTTACTGCTCGTAAAAACTCGTCAACTGATGAATAATACATTCTTAAGTTAATATAATTTGGTTCATTAGCTTCTTTGTACAAAGAAAAAAGATCATTTTCTAGGCCAATCATAATAGAAGTGAGATGTTTCATAATTACAGATGTAGCAAAATCTTCTGCCGATAATTCACAACCTGTATATGCAAAACAATATGCCAGAGTTGGATAAACACCAATTGTATTCATCCGGTTCTCAAGATATTCCTGTTGAAACATTGTTTTGTCATTTTCTTTCAAAAGTGATTTATAGTAGTATCGAGTGTTTTCTAAAATAGCATCAGTATTAATTTCATTACTCTCTAACTCTTCCAAAATATTTTTTAGCATTAAGTTTGCATTATTTACCCATGTTATACTACTTTTATGTTTTCTATTTTTAGTCCAAATAATCAGATCGTAAAGACTTTGCTTAACTTCCTCATCTGATTGTTTCCCACTATCTAAATAATAGTCAATATAAAATATCCAGTCCATATTATCTTGATGATTTTGAAGATATTTCAAACTATTGCAAGTGTAGTAAGCTAGGACTTCAAAATCACATTTTTCAAAAAAGATTTTGATATCATTACTTATATTCTCATTGATTGTTTCCAAAATTTTTTGTGGAACTTGATAATCTCTTTTGATTATAGAATATTCAGAAAAATCAATTATCCAATCTACATGATACAATTTATCTTCTACTAAGATATTAGTATTTATAAATGTTTCTTCGCAATTTTTTTCTAATAAGTTGTCAATTAATATAAATTTATCGCTAATTTTCATATTTTTTAGTACAACAAATAACTTATACAGAAATCCAATCTAATTATTGAAAAAATCGGCTCTCCCAGACTTGGGTTGATAAATTAACACCGAAAAACGGTTAAAACAATTGATATAACAAGGTTTGTCTAAAATAAATTAAAGATTTAATAAAAATATGCTTTTTTATTCTTGAATTCCTTACTATATAACCATTTAAACCGACATCAAGTATTAATTTTTTATAACTATTCTGGGTAGCAAAAAAATCTAAGCAAGTATTAGTAGATTAGATAATCCCTACCATATCCAGGTTTTGGTGGGGATTGTATAACGCTACTCATCTCAATGCAGGAAAGTCGCACAAGAGGGTGGCTTCCCTATGTGTAATTTAAAAATCAAATATTAGCACCATATATACAATTGTTCTTTTGGTTTAAGAAAAAATTATGGCATGGTTATTTGATTATTAAATTATTTTAGTAAGGATTCACGGTGAGATTAACTGGTTGTCATTTAGCATCAAACTCTTTCAAAACGCGCGTTTGGTCGGCTTCGTCGGGTGTAATCAAAAAGGCTGGTACGCAACGACCAAGACAGTACAAACTCAATCGCGTGGCTTTGGGCGCAGAACAAGTAATTGCGTCGTTAGGAGTCCGAGCGGTAGTAGCGTCTTAGTTGCTGAAGTGAGAAAGGCGGTTGCTGCCCCAAGAGAAACATCGGATAAACTAATGGAAACGATAGAAAGTTTCTATTAAGGATTCAGACTAAGTTTATGGCACAAATTTTAACTAGTGCGATAGCTTTATTGAAGTAGTTGCAAAATCGAATTTGTCTAATATTTTTATGAATAAAAAATGGGCTATTAAGCAGCTTACAATTGATCTCACACCAAAGGATGAAGAGAACCTGAAAAAATACTGCTTAATGACTGGCAAATCAGCGACTAATGTAATTCGGGAATTAATTCTTTCTCTTCCTATTGAAGATGAAAAGGTAATATCTCCATAAGCCTGGGTTAGCGTTCCTGTTCATCCAAAGTTAAATCTTCGCTTGAACTATCCCTTTTGCTCCCTGCTCCCTCCATAAAAGACTCTTGTTCAAGAGAGCGAATCAATTCCCGAATCACATCAGTTGCCGGTCTACCTGTGATTGCACAATATTGCTCAAGCTTTTCGCTTTCAACTGATGCGAGATTTAGCGTGATTCGTTTGACGGCCCATTTTTTGTTCATGACTTGCTCTAATAAGTTATTCGCCATAAGTCTTTAGAAGCACCAAACAGGTGCAAGTGTTTTAGCTTGGTGATTACTGTGTAACAGGTGTACCGTTTAAAGTCATCACAAAATCGCGATCACAAAGGCTAATATCAGCTTTCCAACGGGAGGGGAATTTCGAATCAATGAAAGTGACTTTAAATCTGCCCCAATGGTAGGTAGGTTTCCCATCTGCCCCTTCTCTATAGGTATCGCAACGTATCGATGAAGACTTTTGTACCCAATAGCCATTGTATGAACCTCGGTCATTAAACACTCCTGCTAAACCATCAATGAAGATTACTCCATCGCGACCATAACGCCACACGGCAGTGTTATTACGATCTTCTTGATAAACTACTTTATATTCTTGGGTTTTCCAAACCTCATCTGCTAGAGCTTTTTGAGGCGCAGCAGTGTAAATCAATGAGGCTATGGTCAGGAGAACATAGTTATTTTTCACAAAATTGACTTTGAGCAATTCCAAATTTGGCATAAATTACGAGGTCAATTTTCTCACAATTTTATGTGCTTATTGCGAAAATCAAAGGGTTTTGCGGCTAAAACTACCCTTCCCCAATCACTAGTTCCGCCTCTATGTTCAACCTGAATCGCCGTTAGACCAAGTCGCAAGTGTACCCACGACTTCAGTCCTGAGCTTGAAACAAGGACACTTTATGTCATTGCTCGGTTATATGTTTTGATCAATAATGCTGGCGTATATCTAGATAAGGATGTAAATATTCTTATCATTTCTCGTGAGTTACTTGATTCCACGACGAATGCCAACACCTTTGACGCAATTCGGATGGTGCAGGCATTTTTACCCCAAGAATAATCCTCTAATACTAGATTTATTAACCTCTCAAGCGGATACAGCAGTAGCAATTTGT
>NZ_JACJSI010000184.1 GCF_014698065.1 Nostoc flagelliforme FACHB-838 | reverse complement strand
ATTTAATTCAGCAACTAAAACGCCCAAGTATTCCTATGTGCTTGGTTTGATTTAAATTGTCGTGTGGTAGGGCTACGCCCCGCTCGCTATTTGTTCCAGTTGCGTAAGTCCTGTATTAATCAAACAATTTATTTTTTAAAATTATATTTATTTTTTAGGGCTTAATTGCTGTTATTTCTTAATTCCTCAATCTGAGTACATATTGGTTCTCCACAAAACATCTGCCTTGCCCGAATGGCACTAAGAAAAGCTGAAATACTTGCCTGGCAAAAGGTTTAGAAAAATAATAGTTTTAAGGTCGGGAATCAGAATAATCTACAACCCTCAGTTTGCGATCGCTGCTTCATTAGCCTACGTTTTTCCAAAGTGATGAAACCCTTGTAAATAATACATTTGCGCTTTTCTTAGTGCCATTCGGTTATAGTTGATGATCGCTGTCTCGCCACTTCCAGGTTCACCAGTCAGGAGGAAGTAACGAGAACCATTGGAATTGGATAGCCAATCATAAATCTTTTGGAAGACCCACGCTCGACCTGTGAAGTTGGGGGTGCGCTCGCCCGCGTACTCAGTGAAGTTGATTTCTGACTTGAAGTTCAGTAATGTCATTATCCGCTTCTTCGTCGGCAAGTAGGCTGACTCATGAATTTTGATAGCTCTGTTGTAGCTTACCTATACAGTTAGAAAAGAAAGTTTGGTTATGTTTGTAAAGAAACCTTACGATTTCTTAGGAGAGGGATCATTTCTAAAGCTTTTTACTTCGAGCACTCAACCGTTCTTCTACATTATTTTTTCGTTCTTTTGTCAGTTCATTCGATTCAGAAGTAGCCTTATTTGAATTCAAGATGTTTATGTAGCATTACTTCTTACAGTTTCGTGTTACATTCACTAAGTAAACTGAAGCCTTGTCAGGAGATTTAAGCCCACCACTTACAGACATCTCGAATCGCTTCAGCAGTTTCTACTACAGCAGTTTCATTGCCCCAAGCAAGGACGATAGGTA
Organism: Nostoc flagelliforme FACHB-838; assembly: GCF_014698065.1. GTDB lineage: Bacteria > Cyanobacteriota > Cyanobacteriia > Cyanobacteriales > Nostocaceae > Nostoc > Nostoc flagelliforme_B. The sequence goes on along the minus strand of NZ_JACJSI010000184.1, from coordinate 10,969 downwards.
TGAGAGCCTTTAAGTCGGTAAGAACATCAGGTCTTTTTTGAAAGGAAATACGATTCAGTAAGTCTTCCCAAAGAACGACAAGATCAGGTTCAAAGATTGAAGGGGAGGCTAGTGTTGCCAGAACTCGGACACGCTCAGACACATCTTCAATGTTTTGAGTTGCCTTTAGGGCTTCGCGCATTAAATCTGGGGTGAGCTTATCAGCCAGTGATATTAAAGCATCGGCACGATAGGAACCGTCAAGATTTTGAGCCACTTCTAGAGCTTGCAGGAGTAGGTCTGGAGTGAGCTTGCATATCAGTCCTATCATGGCTTGACCACGAGAGAACTCATTTTCAATGTCTTGGGCTGCCTTTAACGCTTCAGGAAGTATTTCGGGGAGTTTATCTGCTAATGCTGTCAGGACTCGGGCACGACCGGAAGCATCTTCAATGTCTTGGGCTGCCTTTAACGCTTCAGGAAGTATTTCGGGGAGTTTATCTGCTAATGCTGTCAGGACTTGGGCACGACCAGAAGCATCCTCAATGTCTTGGGCTGCCTTTAACGCTTCAGGAACTAGGTCTGGAGTGAGCTTATCTGCCAAGACCATTAGAACTTGGGTACGTTCGAACTCAGACTCAATGCCTTGAGCTGCCTTTAGTGTTTTAGGAGATACTTCAGAAAGTATATCTGCTATGGCTTTCAAGAAGTCGGTACGATATGTATCCTTAATGTTCTGGGTCAACTCTAGAGCCTCAAGGAAAATATCTGGGTTAAATTTATCTCTCAGAGCTATCACGAATTCGCTAGGTTTAAACATAAAATCAATGTCTTGAGCTATCTCTAGAGCTCTAGGGAGTAAGTCCGGAGTGAGCTTACTTACTAGCTTCCTAAGAGCTGAATCCCTATGAAAGAACCTAGTGTCTTGAGCTACCTCTAAAGCTTCGGAAATTGCTTCGGGCAACTTGTTTGCCAGAATTATCAGGACATCAATACGAGTAAGTTCACCCTGAATAGCTTGGGCTGCTTTGAAAGCTTTGGGAATTACCTCAGGAAGTTTATCTGCCAAGGCTATCAAGGCATTTGCGCGATCAGACGCATCCTCAATGTCTTGGGCTGCCTTTAACGCTTCAGGAAGTACTTCGGGGAGTTTATCTGCTAGGGTTGTCAGGATTCGAGCACGAAGGGAAGCATCCTCAATGTTTTGGGCTGCTCCTAGTGCTTTGGAAAGTAGGTCTGGGGTGAGCTTATCTACCAGTGCTATCAGGACTTGGGCACGATACCACTCTTCCCTGATGTCTTGGGCTGCTTTTAACGCTTTAGGAAGTACTTCGGGCAGCTTATCTACCAGTGCTATCAGGACTTGGGCACGATAGGAAGTATGTTCAATATCTTGCGCTATCTCTACAGCTTTGGAAAGTAGGTCTGGGGTGAGCTTATCTACCAGTGCTATCAGGACTTGGGCACGATACCACTCTTCCCTTATGTCTTGGGCTGCTTTTAACGCTTTAGGAAGTACTTCAGGAAGTTTATCTACTAGTGCTATCAGGACTTGGGCACGATAGGAAGTATCTTCAATGTCTTGCGCTATCTCTACAGCTTTGGAAAGTAGGTCTGGGGTGAGCTTATCTACCAGTGTTATCAGGACTTGGGCACGATCAGATGTCAGAAGTAGTTGAGCAACCTCTAGAGCCTTAGGGAGTAGGTCTGGGGTGAACTTATCTACTAATGCTATTAAGGCTTGGGCACGATACGGCTCTTGCCTAATGTCTTGGACTGCCTCTAGAGCTTTAGGGAGGAGGTCTGGGGTGAACTTATCTACTAATGCTATTAAGGCTTGGGCACGATCAGAGTCTGGCAGAAGTACTTGAGCAGCCTCTAAAGCTTTTGGAAGCGCCTCCGGCAGCTTGTCTGACAACGCTAGTAAGGTTTTGGCACGCTCGGTCTCATAGCGAATACCTTGGGCAGCTTCTAAAGTTAAGAGGAGCAAATCTGGAGTGAGCGTATCCAACAATAACATCAAAACTCGGGCACATTCAGTCTCATCCTGAATGACTTGAGCTACCTCAAGAGCTTTAGGAATTGCTTCGGGCAGTTTATCTGCGAGAGCTATCAGAATCTGAAGACGAGATTCATAATTCTGAATAGCTAGAGCTGCATCAAGGGCTTTAGGAAGCAAATCTGAAGTGATTTTACCTGAAAGTGCTATTAGAACATCAATACGATATGGCTCATGCTGAATAGATAGAACTGCATCAAGAGCTTTAGGAAGCAAATCCAGAGCGATCTTATCTGAAAGCGCCATCAGAATCTCAACATGATATGGCTCATACTGAATAGTTAAAGCTGCTTCTAAAGCCTTGGGTAGTGCCTCGGGCAATTTATTTACCAGTGTTAATAGGGTTCGGCTGCGATAGTACGCATCCTCAATAGCTAGAGCTATCTCTAGAGCTTTGTGGAGTGCTTCAGGAAATTTGTTTGATATCGCTATTAGGGCGTTAATACGATCGGACTCATTCTGAATGGCTAGAGCAGTCTCTAGGGCTTTGGAATATACCCTTTGGAATTCGGCTTTTAGAGCTGCCGGAGATAGTGCAGGGTTAGACTCATCTTCAGGAGCTTGAGTCCTCTCAGGAGTTTGGGAGAGTGCTTTTGGAAGTTTATCTGACAGTGCCACGAGAACATTGATACGCTCAAACTCATCCTGGATAGTTAGCGCTATGTCTAGAACTTTAGGCAGTAGGTCTGGAGTGAGCTTATCTACCAGTGCTATTAGGGCCTGGGCACGATAGGGTTCATACTCAATATCTTGTGTCGCTTCTAAAACTAAAAGCAATTGCTCTGGGGTGAGTTTATGTACCAATAGCGTCAGGATATCAACACGATCGGACTCGTCCTGAATAGCAAGAATTGCATCTAAAGCTCTAGGAACTAGGTCTGGAGTGAGCTTATCAGACAGTGCTGCTAAACCTAGGCTAAAAAAGGGGTTTGGAGTGGGCTCATCAGACAGTTCTGCTAAACCTAGGCTAAGAAGGGGTTCATCCTCAAGGGCTAGTACTGCCTCAAGAGCTCTGGGAATCAGCTCTGGAGTAAGCTTATCTGCTATTGCAACAAGCAAGAAGCCGGAGGAATCCATCGCCAGAATTGTCTCTAGGGCCTTTGGAAGAGCCTCAGGCAGCTTATCTGCTAGTGTCGTCAAAGCCTGTCTACGAGAGTCATCATCCTCGATTGATAAGGCAATCTCCATGGCTTTGGGAAGCACCTCAGGGAGCTTATCTGCTAGTGCCACTAGAGCCTCGATACGAGGTAATTCATCATCAATAGCTAAAGCGGAATCCAGAGCTTGGGGAAGCACCTCAGGCAATTTATCCGCCAGTGCTGTCAGGGCTTGGGCACGATAGGAGGCATCCTCAATATCTTGAGCTGCTTCCAGAGCGGATTGTAATATTTGAGGCTGCAATGGTTCTAAATTGTCAAATTGACTGGACAGCGATGCTAGGCTCTCGTATCTACTCCAAGGATCTGAAATTTGGCAGGCATAAGTTAACGCCTTAACTGGTTTCCAGTAATTGTGCTTAATAAGAGCTGTCACAAGTTCTTTTGGAATTTCTGCCAAGCTATTAATTGACGCTCTAATTAATGCATAGCGGCACTGCAATCCAATGCTTTTTCCCGGTTCGTGTTCATACACCTCATTAGCTTGCGCCCGTGCCAATTCCATATCTGCTAAAAAGCCTGCTGTTTCTGCGACAGAATCTTTTGCATCAAACCAAGCATTGCGCCCATTCTTCTCTAATCTCAGCAATTGATGCAACTGCTCCACCTGCTCTGCCTGCACCAAGTGTTGAGCAAGATGACGCAATCCATATAAATCGACCTGCTGCAACTCCTGCCACGATTCAGACTCCTGCTCATAACAGCCAACGATGTTCTCATGCTGTTCCTTCACATCACACCAAAAATCGTGATTGTGTTTCCTATTCAGCAAATAATCTCGCAGCGATTGGTGAAAAATCGCGTAGCGCTTGTGTCCCTGCTCATCCTCTGCTTCATCCAAAAACTGTTGCAAAATACCGATCACATCTTGCACCTGCTTAGAATCAACCCCTGTAAACTTCACCAACCGTTCTTGAGTGACTGCCTCTTGAGTAACGGTCAGCGTTCCTAAAATTGACTGATAGTGATCGCTCCACTTGCGGAAGGGGCAGCGATGCCGGAGAAATCGTTGATAAACTTCATTGAGAGTTTTGGGCAAGATAGACAGGTTTTTCAGAGATAGCTCACCTGTGCCAATCCCATCCATCAGTAGGCGAGTGTACAGAAAGTTGCCTTTGGAAAGCTGTTTAACTTCCTGCACTAGCGTTTCAGCAGAAAGCTCAGCCTGCTCTAGTCGAGTCTGGAATTTTGACTCAGGCTGTACCACTAACTCCTCTACCCGACTTTGGACATATCGCTCAATATCCTTTAAATTCTGTGTCAATAGTTCCTCTAACTTATAGAGTTGTAATGACTTAAACTGAAACGAATTCTCAATCCCCCGACGTGCTGTGAGGATAAACCGAATCCAAGAGGGTAGCCCATCTGCTTGAGACAGGCCTGCCAGCAGCGTTGCCATGTTGTCTCTTCCGGTTGTGGTCACTGCCTCATCTAGCGAGTCAATCAGAAGTACCTTCAGCGTTGGCAGGGGGTCATTATGTTCGGCATAGAGGTCAGAGAGTGCTGCCAGTGGTGCCCGCAGCAGAATCTCCAGTTCGTCTTTGGGGTCGCTCTCTTTGAGATTCTCAATGTAAATGCCCGTCACCTGACTATTACTCAGGGACTCAATGTTGATGTTGACATCAATCCGTAGGTGAATCGGGTCAATCGTCTTTGCTAGAGCTTCACCGTAATGAGGCAGAGTCTTTCCCAGTTGAGCTGCCAGGGATCGCAATACTCGCCCTGGTCTAACTGTTTCTACATCCCCAGCCCGACAGAAGTGATAGGCGGCGATATCACTACGGATTTGGGTCAGTTTAGCCGCGATCGCACTCTTGCCAACGCCTGGTTCACCCGTCAGGAGGTAGAACTGCTCATTGCCCTGTTTCAACCAACCGTCAATCTGTTCAAACAGCCATTCTCGTCCGGTGAAGCGTTCGGTCAGACGCTCGATGTAGCGGGTAAAATCAATAGGAGCCAGACGATTGAGTGCAGAGGAAACCATTCATTTACTCCAGATTCAGTAAGTACTCTCGCAACGAGGGATGAAAGATGGCGAAGGTTTCATGGGTATCCTCGCCTTCCTTAATGCACCCGATATCTAAAAACTGTCTCAGTCCCCACAAGTCTTGTCGCACCAACCTGGGTCGAATCCCGGTTAAGCTAACTAACTGGTCTTCAGTCAAAGGTTCCTGAGCCTTTGCTAATACCTTCAGGATTTCTTGGCATCGTTCCGTCAACTCATCGACAGAAAACCACTTTGATAAATCCTTGGCGTAAGTTTCAGCCAAACTCTCAGGCAAAATCGGTAGATTGTTCAACAAGTGTTTTCCAGCTTCGAGGTCATCGAGTAGAAATCGGACGTAGCGAAAGTTACCCTTTGAAAGCTGGGTCAACTGATCCACCAGAGTTTGGCAGGACATCTGAGCTGCTTCTAGCTGATTGTAAAAGGCGGGTTCGGCAACTCGTTTCTGAATGTAGTGCCGAATATCTGCCAGATTCTGCTGGGACATTTCCTCCAGCTTGTAGGATTGGAGGGGTTCAAATTCTCGCAACACTCTCCGGTCTGGACGGGAGGTGAGAATAAATCGAACCCAGGAGGGCAAACTTTCATCCTCCAACAAGGTTGCTAGCAATGTCACAATGTCTTCATCATCCTGCGCCGCATCTTCGGTTGAGACTGCCACATCTAGGGCATCAATCAGGAAAATTGCTCGTTTTGGAGCTAGCTTCTGGCGCTCGTCGTAGATCTTAGGCAACGCTGCCAAGGGTGCCCGGATCAGAATATCCAGTACATTCTCCAAGTCTTCCTTTTCCAGGTCGCTTGGATTGAGGTTTTCAATGTAGACTTCTCTAATCTTGCTATCACTCGCTTGCTTAACCTGGATTTTAACATCAGCTTCCAAGGTTGCCTTAATGGTATTGAGCAACGCTAGACCGTAGTCTGGCACAGTTTCCATCAGTTGATCTGTAAGCGATCGCAAAATTCGTCCCGGTTTCAAGGTTTCTAATTCTGCGGCTTGACACAAGTGATAGGCAACGATGTCCTTACGGGTTTGAATGAGGTGAGCTGTGATCGCACTTTTCCCCACCCCTGGTTCTCCAGTCAAAATAAAAAACCTTTCATTTTCCTGTTGCAACCATCGGTCAATTTCTTTGAAGACCCACTCCCGACCTGTAAAGCCTTCAGTGAGTCGTTCAATATCACGCTCAAAGGCGATTGCTTTTAATTGGGTTACAACAGTTTCAGTCATCGTTTTTGGCTACATGATGGTTGTGGTTATTTTAGAGAGGGCGATTGCCCTAATAGCATCCCTGAAGCAGCATACGCTTTCTAGGAGAAAGTTTGATTACAAACAGGTTGGTCTTCAATGGGTCAGGCATTTACAGCCATTTATTAACCTTGGAATTTCAACCGAAAGTGCGCTAACCAGACAAGAGCTAATGCAATAAATGCAGGAAGTGTTTGAAGTACAAGAGTTGTCCTTTAGTTAGCAGTTGTAATGCTAGTAGGGGGTTTTACTATTTCCAATGCTTGTTGAACAACTTCGTGTACTCCTATAATCCGATTAGGAATTCCAAAGCTAAAACGCTCATTTAGGACAATTTGACCATCTCGAATATGATCATAGCCAGAAGAGAGTGTATATACTAATACTCCTAGAAGTACGGCAGCAGTAATCACCTGTCCCTGAGGAGTTTTAATGGCAGGGATTTTCTTGACAAAAGCAATTATTGTCAGAATGCGATCAATCTGTTTAGCCCGAACCTCATGCTTTTTCGCTAAATTTTCAACAATCTCAGCAGCCTGATTAAGCCGATCAACTTCTACCTGAGTAGCAGCAACCCAAGTTTTTATATCCTCTTGAATCGCGTTTGGATTATAGATTTTTATTACAAGCTGACCGAAGAACCCTTCAGCAAATTTTCCAGTAGGCTGTTCCTGCTTAAGGTCTTCTAACCATTTACCAACTTGTTGACGGGCTTCTATTTCAATTTCTTTACCAAGCAGTGATTGTATCCAGTTATAAACCTGCGCTAATAGACGAATTGCAGCCTTTACTAGACGCAATATTAGACTGCCAACTCCAACCATAATTTCGTCTATCAGATGTGCTGCATCTTTGCTAACAAACTCCAAACCTTGACGTAGAGCGGCTGCATCCATCAGTACCAAATTAGTAGCTGCTTTCCAACCCACTGCACTGGTCTGTTCACAAATAGCACTTAGGCTAGATTCCACTTCCTCTTCAAGATCAGCTTTAGCTTGTTTGACATCATTAGGACGTTGTTTGTCACTACGAACCTGTGCATTTTGCATTAACGCTGAGGAAATACCTGCCTCAATCGGTGTTTCTAAAAGATTAATCAAATTTTTTATGGAATTGTTAAATTCGCTCCCCCGCATACCAGAGCGAGTTACTTCTACGGATGAACCTTCTTCCTCCGCTTCTGCCCTTTCTAGAAGGTCTTTCACTAACTCTAGCGAAGCGATCGCTTGAGCCAGTATTCTAATTTCAGATGCTTCTCTTTGAGCCTGATCACTGCACTCTAAATATGTTGTGGTCATTTCGCCAACAGTTTGAGAAGACTCAACAATTTGCTCAACTCGTTCAACCAAAAGTTCGGAGGGGATCGTAGCTGCTGCACGAGTTACTGATTTTGATTGAGCCAACTTCTCTGGAACAATATACAAGTTTCGCAATTGTAAGATGTATATTTTTACTGCTTCTTGATAATTTTGTTGTTTAGTCATTATATCATTCCTAATATGGTTGATAATTTTAAAATTAACGCTAGATTTCTCCAATCTTAATTACATTACCGTCATAACCTTCAATAGTGTCTGCTTCTATCCTCCCTGAAATTTGATTAGCTTTAACTACTTTATCAATTGCAACTACGTTGAAATTTCCTCCCTTGATAGTCTTAGCGCGTACTTCACCTTCGATACGCAATTCATTCGCAGTTGTAAGTTCTTTCTTAGCAATTTCAGGAAAGATAATGCCATTAGAAGACCGTATATAGAGAACAGGTATTCCCCAATCGATCCCTCCTTCGTCTGCTTCTCGATACATTTCTATTCGTCCAAGAGAGACAGCTTCATTAATTGAAAGTCCAGAGGCGATCGCTGTATAAAATCTTTGGCTAAAAGACGCTGCCAATTTATCGTCAACTTCATACTGCATTGCTACAACTGCTGCAATCCCCTCTTTAATTAAAGTAGGAGCAACTCCCGTCCAAGGAGAAATTCCATCACGGCGGCCTGATTCACACGCTCCTAGAACTGCGACTCTTACACCTGCTCTGTATAAATGTTTGGCTAATAGGCTTGCTGAGAAGGGAGCAGGCGAATTATCAGTTTTATCTTTAAGTAAAATTAAACTTCCAACACCCTTATTTTCTTCGCTCTCTGGGTCTATCTCAGTGATTTCAAATTTACCATGGCCTGCAAAATGAAAGAGATCGGCTTTTTGATCTAGTAATTGGATGAGTTCTTGTGCAGTTGGATTTTCAATGAAGGGTTCCCAAGTCAATTTAATACCATCAACGCTAAAATTTTGCAACGCTTCCTGGATCGCTTCTTTCTCGGAATCCAAGTCGAGTTCTCTATAACCGTCGCCTTCAACGTTAGCGGTAACGGCTAATAGACGAATGGAGTCTTGACCCTCTTTCGATAATTCAGGCGGTTTGGTGTCGAGTGCTTCATGACGAACAATTGAATACCTCGGATTAAGTGCTATGAAATTGTCATAACTATCTTCTTCTCCTTCAGGAACTGGCAGGTAGCAAAATTCCCAAGGCAACTGAGCAAGTTTAGGATGATTAATTATAAGACGAAGACAAACACAACCTTCTGCTCCAGCTTCATCAATAGCTCTTTTAAAGAGATTGCGGATTTGCTCAGAAGGGAATAATAGGGCTGTCAATTGTTTCCCAATCTCAATCAATTCTTTCTTTGAGCTTTTTCTTTTTTCCAGGCGCTTAAATTTTTTCTGAACTTCGTCTAACGGGCAAGGAACAACAAATTCTTTACGAGTTTCACCAACTGCGGACAAGGGAACAGATACCTTAAATGTGTTGGTCGCTGAATCTAAACCTTGTAGTAATAAATTAAAATCTATGTATTTACGTTCGTTAACCATAAACAGTTTTTTCCTAATTTGCATTTCCGTTATTACAAGGTTTTCCTGCTGAGGAACGGCTATTGATACCAGTTGCTAGCGATTACCTCTTCATTATTTCTTCACACAAGCGCATTTTTGAAAGTTTCCAAAAATCCTACGCTTTTTTAAGCAATCCTATAAAGTATTCTTCAATACTTAGAACTGTTTGAATCAGTATAGCCTTCGGAAATTATGCTGTAACTGTCCGTTCGCTTATTTTAGACTCATAACATGGCTCTAACTATTGTCCAAAAGATGTTTCAGCAATTTACAAAGTTTTATGTCTTCATGAGTAGCTAAAAATTAAAAAACTCTATTAAAACCTTTACTGCCTAAACTTTTCAATGATTTCATAAAATCATTGAAAAGCTTACCTAGTACACAAGAGAGAATTGGTAAATACCGCTTAAGTAATTAAGCATCAATTTTTACAAGTATTTACCTCTGGTTAAACATGGAACTTTTCTTAGTGGAATACAGAAGTGCTTGTATTATGTCTTTATATTACTAACTACTCTAGAATATTATTAACTAGTTTGGAATACTAACTAGTTGGGAATATACTAATAGTAGTAGTAATTAAAGTATGCCCATGAGAAATCGGATTAAGGAATTTGTTGACAGTAGGGGAATAAGCGTTTATCAGTTCTGGCAAGAAACTGGTATTAGCCGGACTACTGCGTATAGCTTGTATAACAATTCCGCTCAATATCTTGGCAGAGATGTAATGGATGCGATTTGTAGTCGATACAACATACAACCAGATATTTTACTGAAATGGATACCAGCCCAGGAGTTGAACAATGGGGATTAATCCTGCCTCTACTAAAACTAAGGTTGGAGAGATAGCTAGAGTTTGTATTTATTGTGGTTCTAGCAATCGACTACTTTTAGATCACTTTATTCCAAAGTCAATTACAAAAAGCGATCGCTTTACTGTTCAAGCCTGTCATGCTTGTAATTTCAGTAAGAGGAACCAACATCCTAAGCTGTGGTATTTTCGTCATTTTTCATTTAAAAGCGAGTGGAACTCTATACTGGCAGATGTAGGTTTAACTGAGTCTGAAATTGATGCTTGGATGACCCCGCCCCCAGAGCAATGTTTTCTTAGAACAAAACTACCAGAGTTGATGAAGTCCAGAGGATTAGATCAAAAAACCCTAGCAGGTGAAACAGGGCTTAGTCCCACTACTGTGGGGAAGCTTTACCGCAGCCATTTTGACCGCATAGATAACCACACAGTCACGACGCTGTGTAAGTACTTTGGATTAAGAAAACTAGATGATTTAATTGAAATAATTTGGGAAGAAGATGATATTGAAGGTAGGCAAGTGTGATTGTAATTGCACCCGAATCAATCAATTCTTTATCCTTGCTGTTACTTGCGTTATCGAAATGCAAAGAATTGTCAAAATGTCCAAGTATCTACTTTGATATTGGTAATCAGGGAGTAATGTCGTATCCCGGATTTCTCACGAAGCTGGAGAAAAGAGGAGTCAAAAACTGCCAAAATATCTATTGCACATGAATTCCAGCAGTTTTAAGCATGACCCCTCAGAAAACAGATTGTATACCGGAACAGTTCAAATTTAAACCTGTATTGTCATGTCCAGTCGTAGTTAATTTCA
>NZ_JACJSI010000183.1 GCF_014698065.1 Nostoc flagelliforme FACHB-838 | reverse complement strand
TCAAGCTAGAGGAGAAAGAGGAAATTATAGGACACAACGTATTAAATTTAACTCTAACTACTCTGATTAAGTTTTCGTTACATACTTATAAATTTTCCCGCCGACTTACTTATAATTATTCTTGGTATTTTGTCCCACCAAATTTTTCGTGGCGTGTTTCTATTGATGAGTTTTTGAAGTCTATTAAATAGAATAATTATTTGAGATATTTCTTTCCCTGCTGCTATTAATCCTTCTTGTTTGATTGGATCTGCAAAGCTGTTTAAATTATTCTTATAAAAATCTTTGATAAGTGCCTGAATAAGTGTCCTACTTTCGTTTAAATTCCAATTGTTATCAGTTCCATTTTGATTAGAAACCATTTTATCCTCCAATTTTTTCTCAACTTTATAGGTGTTGAATAGTATAACCAGCTTCACAGCTAGTAATGCTATTATTCCCAAAACCGCTTATTCAGTAAACTGAATTCAAGACTTAGGAGTTTTTTGTGCCTACTTTGAGAACCCTGCAACCTGGAGATGAAGTATCGCTGGAAGAATTTCTCTTGCAACACAGTGATACTTCTATGTTTTTGCGCTCTAATTGGCGAGCTGCGGGACTGCTTGACCAAGGTGCCAGATTTCAAGGAACTTACGTAGCAGCCTACACAAATGAAATTATAGTGGCAGTTGCAGCCCACTTTTGGAATGGGATGGTAGTAGTCCAAGCTCCTGTACATTTATCAGAGGTGGTGCAAGCAGTTGTGGCACAATCTGGACGTGCTATTTCTGGAATTAGTGGGCCAGCAGCACAAGTTGAAGCAACAAAAAGGGTTTTGGGACTTAGCAACCGAACAACTCAGCTTGATGAGTCTGAAATATTGTTTTCTCTAACATTACAAGACTTGCAAATACCTCAAGCCTTAGCAACGGCAAAGGTGCAGTGTCGTTTGCCACATTCAGAAGAGTTGGAATTACTCACCGAATGGTGCGTTGTTTATAATGTGAAAGCTTTACAAGGAACAGATACTCCAAGTTTGCGTTCAGCTTGCCGTCTCGTAATTGAAGCTTGTCAAGCTACCGCTATGCATTGGGTTTTGGTAGCCGAAGATACTCTAGTTTCTTACTCTGCCTTTAATGCCAACCTCCCTGATATTGTGCAAATTGGTGGAGTGTGGACACCGCCAGGGTTACGGGGAAAAGGTTACGCCAAAAGTGTGGTAGCAGGTTCGTTGTTAGCTGCGCGATCGCAGGGAGTAAAACGTGCCATCCTATTTACATGTCATCATAACCAAGCAGCCCAAGCAGTTTATCGAGGAATTGGCTTTTTGCCTACTGGTGAGAAGTACGGCTTAGTCTTATTTGAATCGTAGCAGTCAAAACTAGAACAATCGCCAAAAACAACACAACATTTCTGAGCATCGAGTTATCAAAATGTTTAAGTGCGATCGCCACCAATGCCCAGAGTATTACTCCTGTATAAGCTATGTCTCGACGCTGGATGACAATAACTGCTGCAACTGCTGTTGCTATCAATACCATGATGAGAGTCCATATTACAGCAGAAATCCCCCAACCGTTCCACCCGTGAAAATATAAAGCAGACGCTACATTAACAATGGTTGCCACGCTAATCCAGCCTAGATAAATGCTGATCGGAAAGTGAATACACCATTTTTTCAGCCGAGGTACACGCGATTTGCCAATTTGTAACTGCACATAAACACCAATCAGAGGCAACAGAATCAAGAGCATTGCAATTACAGAAAGAGCAAAAAGCCGAGACAAAAACAGATACACCCAGATACTTTGAGCAACACAGGCAATCACTAACAGATAACCTGTCTTACGTAAATCAGGCTCATCTCGTTGGTTAGGTAGAGCTTGGTATACCCCAAAAGCAAACAATCCAACGTAAATCAGCCCCCAGATAGCAAAGGCGTAATTGGCAGGGATAATCAGGACATTTTTAAACAAAGTATTGGAAATTTCCCCTATGCTGAGTCCATTGAGCGGAAAAACGTTCGATATTACGTTGATAACGAAAGCACCTAAAATTGCAGCCAATGTAACAAGCTGCCGCCAAAAATCCCGATAATTGCCTCTTGTGGATTGCTGCATAGGATGTTAATTCATATCTTTTGTACTTTTAGCTTACATCTTGCCTAATATAAGCCACAGTCATATCGAGCAATTGACATCTTCCTCAGCCGTCATGTTGAGGATTCTGATCTGTTCAAACAGACTTAACTAGATAGCGACAAAGTTCTCAGCAGAATAGGACGTTTATAAAGCTCTAAGCTATGGCAGATAAAGATTCTAGCCTTTAATTTTATTGAGCAGTGGGCGGTTCAATCACCAGCCGACAAGAATGCCTGCTGTTAGCCACCATCCCTCCATAAATTTAGTTCGCCATAAACATTGATATCAAACGTAAATTCGATATCAATGTGATTCTTGGGATATCCTGTAGGCAAAGGTGCAAAAGGTGCAGCTTTCTGTATGGCATTGTGTGCTACTTCATCAGTTACACTGAATCCAGAAGTTTGTGCAATATTGAGATTGCTAACTTGACCTGAACGATTAATAGTAAAGTTAACCACCGTTCGCCGATTAGACTGGCTCATTCCTGGTAGCCACTGCTGCTGAACGCGTTGCTTTAGTTTATTTAAGTAAGAGGTGAGGTCTATATCTTGACTGCGGGCATCAATACCAGAAGTCGCTTGGCGATCGCGGTTGGAATTAGGCACAGATGCCAATTGATCGCCACGATAATTCTGACTAGATACACCCACAGTACCACCCAACAAACTTGCTGCACCTGTTTTTAGAGATGACTGAGTTTGAGTCGGTGTTTGTCCACTTAATCCAACTCTTAACTGCCCTAACTTCTGAGGATTGCTGGGTACTGGTAATGTTGTAGCTCTTTCAAGCGGTGTTTTCAGAAGTGCGGCTGGTAATGGTGTAGCTATTGGTGCTACTGCAATTTTCTTAGAGTTGGGCATTTGCGCCTCGGTTGCAGGTGCTGAGGTTATTTGCTTTGGATTGGGGGATGTTAGTGTAGCCAAAGGCGCTGTTTTTTCTAATTGGGCTGGTGGTGTAGTCATTGGCGCTACCGCAATTTTCTTAGAGTTAGATACTTGTGCTGTGGTTGCAGGTGCTAATGCTGTTTTTTGAGGTTTGAATTGCGGTTGTTGACCAGATCGATTTGGTGATTCCGTTTTCTGCTGCTGCCGTCCTGTCTGCAATACCTGTGCTGGAGATGAGGTTGTTTCAAAAGAACGCTCTTTGTAGGCTTTATGTCCTGTGGGACTCGCTGACTTCACCACAGAAACAGGTCTTTCTGGCAAAGCTTTACCACCGGCAATAGAATTTTTGGTAGCACGGAGTGAGGTTTGAGGAGGTATGTCTGTTTTGTCAGGAGTAACTTCAACTACCTCGATTGGAATCTCTTGGGTAATTTCTTGTTTCGGCTCACGCATCAAAGCTGTGTGCCAATATTTGCTCCCCATTAATAAAATAGAGTGCAGGAGGATAGAAGTAACTACACCTTGGAGCATATTGAGAGGGCGCACCCTCCGATGGTACACAAATTCATCAAATGAAGTCATGTTATTCTACTTTCTTTAATAGCAGCCTCAACAGTCGGTATCACAAATACCAACAACTCACCTAGACCATTACCAAATTACCAAATATAAACACATCTACAATACCTCAAGATTTAGCAATTGAAACTTTAACTCAGTGGAGCGGATTATTTTTACGCACGAGTATTCTTTGTTAATGATTTGGACGCTTTTAATTATGTATATTTCACGGGTGATGCTGCTGACCCCAATGTGACAGCCCTTGAATCTCTTCTTGACAGACCAATGGGAGCCAAAATCTCGTTATCCTGATTCCATTCCCAAAGATGCGATCGCTCATCTTGGTGAGGCAATTTTGAGTAATGGGATGACAAAACATTTTGGGCTTATCTAAATCCTGCGGAGATTACACAGCAGAATTTCTCTAGTGAACGCATCACCCAATAAATGATTCGTTTCTTTCGTGAGCAAATAGATGATAGCGTGGCACTAAACTCTGATGTGTTAGATAATACTCTGGAAGAAATTAATAATACCTTTGAGAATTGGTTAAATACGACTTTTGATGAAGGCGATCGCACTATCTCAAATGCCATTGACGAAGCAATAGATACATTAAACGAGTTAGTAGACGACATCGCTGAAGTGGCTGAAGCCGTTGCGGATGAATCTTTGATTTATCAAGTAATGATTGATTTTTTCACTGAAGATGATTGGGCATTTACCAAACTTCAGGGATAATCAATTTTACAACTAGCGTTCAAAGGCAAACGCGATCGCTTCACCTGCTATGCCAAAGCCAGAGAAGACCAGCAGCAATTTGTCTTTTACTCTATTTGCCCGGTGAAAGCACCCAAAACTAAACGACGAGCGATCGCACAATTCCTAACTCAAGTAAATTACGGACTGATTATTGGTAACTTTGAACTTGATCTGACTGACGGTGAGATTCGCTACAAAACCAGCATTGATGTCCAGGGTGAGCGGCTGACTACCACCTTAATCAAACGTCTTGTGTATACGAATGTCCTAATGATGGACGACTACCTACCAGGAATTCAAGCAGTACTCAAAGGAGAAACTGTAGAAACTGCTCTTGAGCAGATGAACGGATAAAGCGACTAATACCGCAAGGCGGAAGTCAAAAGGTATTGCTGCGGTAATGTTCGCCAAGTTGAAAGATTTTTTACCAGAGCGGGAGGGGATACTGTTCATCAAGGCAAACAACAAACCATCACTTCAGGCACATCAAAAGATGGATATGTGCAAGATGACAGAGTTCATCTATGAAGGCACTGAATTTTTGGTATTTGCCTATAATGGCTAACTACTTGATCGGTTACTAAACTAATTTTTCACAACCTGTCTAGCGGATTTGACTGTTGGAATTGACTATCGCAGCTACCGAGTCAATTAGAGTGTTCCAAAAAATAAATGATCCAAAACCCGTCATTGCCAGCGAAGCGAAGCAATCCCAGCCCTTGCGATTGCTTCGCTTCGCTCGCAATGACAATTGAGCATTTTTTTACTTGGAGTACTCTTATGGAAAATAATTTTGGAATAATAAATGTAGATATACTGATAATAATTCCAGCATTTACCATCACCCCGCATGACTCATGGCAATCCTTCAACTGATTAAACCCGAAGTTAAAAATCTGGGTGGGTCTTTTGCCCGCCGTTCTTTGCCGTATCCTAATCGCCAAATGGTTGGGCCGTTTATCTTTTTTGATCATCTTGGCCCGTCCGTTATGCCTCCAAATCAAGGCATCGATGTCAGACCACATCCTCATATTAATCTTGCAACGGTGACTTATTTATTTGATGGTGCTTTGATGCATCGTGATAGTTTAGGTACTGTGCAGTTAATCCAAGCAGGCGCAGTAAACTGGATGACAGCTGGAAAAGGAATTGTACATTCAGAACGCTCACCTGATCTTGATCGTCACAAAGAAACTACTATTCATGGCATTCAAACCTGGGTTGCCCTACCTGTTGAAGACGAAGAAATTGATCCAAACTTCATTCACTATCCTGCTGAAACCCTTCCTACTTGGGAAGAGAATGGCGCTGTGATCAAACTTATTGCTGGACAAATGCTGGGCTATACCTCACCTGTGAAAGTTTTCTCACCTATCCTCTATTTAGATGTGGTGTTGTCTGCTAATGCTCACTTCACTATCCCTGCTGATTACTCAGAAAGGGCAGTATACAGTGTCACAGAAGAATTGAGGATTAACGACCAACCGATAGAGCAACATCATCTCGCTATCCTAGAGCCAGGTGATGAGATCAAGGTTTCTGCTACTGCCGCTGCTCGATGTATTGTCATTGGCGGTGAGCCGTTGGGTACACGCTACAAATGGTGGAATTTTGTCTCTAGCCGCCCAGAGCGAATAGAACAAGCTAAAGCTGATTGGCGCGATCGCCGCTTTGCTACTGTGCCAGATGAAACAGAGTTTATTCCACTACCAGAAGTGGTAACAGAAGCTAATCCTTTTTCGTGAACTATCTACACTTCTGCTAATATTGATACGCAGATATAAGTAAATAAGTTACCTAATAGCTACAGATAACTCATCTTTGTTTATCAGTGGTTAACTGTTTTATTGCTAAACCGCCAAGTCATGATTATTGCAGCGATCGCTAAACCAATAGCCAGCCCCCACCAAAGGCCAATAGCTCCAGACCCCGACGAGATTCCCAAAGTATAACCAGTGAATAAACCAACACACCAATAAGCAAAAATACCAATCAACATCGGAATTCGAGTGTCTTTTAGCCCGCGTAATGCTCCCGCCGCAGTCACTTGCACACCGTCAACTATTTGAAAAATCGCTGCTACTCCCAGCAATTTCACTGCGAGGGCAACCACATCTGCATTGTTTGGATCGCTGATATCAATATAAAGAGAAATAATCGACTTTGGTACTAACCAAAATGTAAGACCTGCTATACCCATTGATATAGCTGCAATGGCAATGCCTACATATCCAGCCAAACGGGTAGCAACTAGGTCATTCTCTCCTACTAACTGCCCAACACGTACTGTTGTTGCTAAAGAAATGCCTAGTGCAATTTGGAATGATATTGAAATTGTTTGTAAAGCAATTTGATGAGCCGCAAGAGCGTTTGTTCCTAATTGTCCTATTAAGAAGGTAACAACTGTGAACAATCCCACTTCAACCGCAATCAGCCCCCCAATAGGCAATCCAATCTGAAAAATCTCACTAATGATCCGGCGATGCTCTAGGGAAAAAGCTTTTTTAGATAAAGGTCGAAAAATATCGTAAACTGCAAAGTCAGGCTGATTACATATATAAACTGTCAAAGCAAGAAACATACTCCAAAGTGAGAGTGTGCTTGCCCAACCGATACCCGCTAAACCCAGCGCAGGGAATCCCAATTTGCCAAACATCAGCACATAGTTAACTGTGATGTTAAGCAGAGTACCCAAAACCACAGTTACCATTACTAATTGCGGTTGCAACAAAGCAGAAAGAAAGCTTTTAAGTACTGCAAAGCCCAAACCAGGAATAAAACCCAGTGCGATCGCTCTTAAATAAATCTCTGCTAGTGCTACTGTGTTAGCATCCTGCCCTAGTAGAAGTAATAAAGTACCTCCATTGTAAAGCAGCAATGTCATTGGTATTCCTAGTACCAGAGATATCCCTAGTCCAAGCCGGATAATTGTACCAACTTTTTCTCTATTTCCGGCTCCGTATGCTTGAGCAGCTAACGGACTGACAGCAGAAACGATACCAGTAAGGATGAACAGACAAAAATTAAAGGTAATAGCTGCCAAACCTCCAGATGCAATGGTTTGACTTCCCAACCAGCCCATCATTACCGTGTCCACAAAAGCGGTTGCAGATTGAGCCAATTGTGCTGCTGCTAAAGGTATGGCTAACGCAAGACTTTTTTTAGCTTCAGAAAACATATATAGCTTTTTTGGCATAAATTAAGTCTTGGATTTAATATTTCTAGGACTTACGTAATAACTCTTTGAAACTCTCATTCCTTTGCGTTCTTCTCTGACGAGACGCTGCGCGTAGCTTGCTTCTCCGTAGGAGTATGCGCCTTTGCGGTTCGTTTTCTCATGAGTTTGCGTAAGTCCTGATTTTAACAAACTGTAGATTAGACTTCTTGCATAAATCGGGAAAAGGGAAAGGGGCAAGGGGAAAAATTCTGTATTGTCCCTTTCCCCTTTAACCTTTACCCTTTTTCCCCCTCTTGCAAAAAGCACTTTTGCAAGAGGTCTATTGTTAATTGCTCTACTTTTTTTATATATGTTAAATGCGGTACTTAAAAGTCAAGTTATCTTTTTACCCGCTTTCATTCCCAGGTAAATATTGAATGTTTATTTCTCCATAGTTTTAATTTTTAAAGGATACAATGGCTCAGAGCCATTTAGTTGCCAAATTCTAAATACCAATACAGCAGCGACAGTTAGCCATACGCAAGAAAATGATAAAGTCATTCCCGCCACAGGATTAGTTTGCCAATAAACTGCTGTCACTACTAAAGCAGATAACCAAGGGCCTAAAATAACTACAGGTACAGCAGCACCTAATCTCCGTTCTACAGTAAAAATCGTATTCCAAGTATCCCCTAAAGCCAGATGTACCACAAACAATATTAAAGGCAGCACTAAAAATTGGTGATTCATTTGCTGCCAAATCAATACAGAAGAAATTACCCGCAAAACGGCTATTATCATCCAAACTATGGGAAATGCTAAAGGTGGAGGAGACCATCTTGGTCTGATTACCTGGTCATAGGTTTGACGAGAGCGGGTATTATCTAAAAGAGAAAAAATTCGTGAACGAATACTTAACAGAGCAAAAAATAATCCAGTAAATAAAGTGCTAACCCAAGTGGGAAAAGAAGAATTATTATCAATCAACATTACTAATTTTTCCATTCCCAGCAACACGAGAATCATAACTAGTATTTGTAAGATGGTTCCTAGTGTATAAACTAAAACTGCTCTAATATCTAGTTCTTGTGTATTAGCTATTGATGTATTTAGAGAATTTTGTTTATTAAGAGTTTTTACTCCCATCACTGTATTAACAAACTGTTCAATTATTCCAGTCTTATTGGATTGATTCATAATTAAGAAATTGTGTGTAGTTTGTAATTAGTGATAATAAGTCATTATATGGTAGTCTACTGATTAAAAGCAATTTTTGTAGGCTCTTTTAACGTCATAGTTTATAAATTCCAAACTAATGTACAGTTTTTCATAATTAATATTGAGGTAAAAACGTGGAATTTCAGAAGTTATTGTATATTTTTACTTTAGGAAAGATTGCTACATTTGCTCTGAGCGTGCCTGTATTTGCTCAAATCGCACAGGCTCCCGCCAATGTTTCACAGTCGAGTTGTCGTGCGACTAAAGTAGACACTCCGATTTTTAAAGATCCTTCAACATCATCTAATGCTATCAGAATATTGTCGGCAAAAACAAGGATTACTTTAGCATATATACCAGTTAGTGGAGATAAATTTGTCAGAATTCAATCCCCAACTTCAGGGTTTATTCAAACTGCTGTGCTGAGATATTGTCAGACGAATAGCAACCCTCCAACCCTGTTGAGTAAACCTACTATTGGCAGTGCATGTCGGCGAATTGTACAACCTGAAACTTTACGTCGCCAACCAAGTATAAAAGGAGATTATATTACAACGCTTTATCCAGGCGCAATCGTGTATGTGAACTTGGTTACAGGTAGTGTAGTTAAGTCATACAAATCTGAAAATTATATTTGGGTAGAAATTGACCTTTCCAGAAGTTTCCCTGGAGAGTTATCCGGTAATGGTTGGATAGCCAATAGAGACTTAGTAAATACTCCTAGATTAAGCAGTCTGGCTTATTGTAGTTAGTAGGTTATTTCGCTTAATATCTCCATCCGCTTTCTTTGCGCCTTCGACTGTGCAGCGATCGCTCCACTCGACCATTTTTCATTTTGAGGAACAGGCGCGGCAAAACAGGTTACTAAAGCTAGGGGTAATTATTACTATTCAAGACCATTTACAGCAGTTTTATTTTGCATGCAGTACAAAACTAAGGCTTTTGAGATAGTAGATAAATGTCAGAAAAAATGTTACTAGGAGTTGCCAGTCGTTACGGTAAAATCAGCCAGGAATACGAGATGGCGGGTGGTGCTAGACGAGGTAATAGCAAAAAGAAGCGAAGCGTAGTAGGCAATTCCAAAATCACCAATTCTTTAACAGCTGATTCTGTTCAGCTTTCTTCTGTAAATGGATCTATGAATGGGGCATCGGCTGTGATCGCAAGTTAGCTAAGATCCAATAGAAAATGGCATTCAGTCGTAGGGGCGCAAGGCATTGCGCCTTTACTGCGTGGTCGGTCTACTTACCTGAAAATAGCTATAAAATACAGCCCTCCCAGGCTGGGAAACCATTCTGGGAGGTGAGAGGTAGAACCTCTGAGAATACATTCCCAGCTAGTAGTCTCCCAACCCAAAAATGCGCTTGTGAGGGCTGGGGAAAGGGGAAGGGTTAAGGGGTAAGGGATTTAAAACCTTCCCCCCGCCCCTTATCCCCAGAGGGGGCCCCACCTTCCCCTTTACCCTTTACCCCGCTTTCGTCACGAAAGCGAACTACTAGGAGACTGGGAACGAAATAACGAGGTGAAAATTAAGATTTTTAACCCGTCTTTGCGTAGCGTTCGGCAGGAAAGGCGGGTTTTGTCTGTGTAGCTGCAATTCTATTCGCCCACCTACTTTATGTATCAACTAAAAAATAGTAAAATCTATCAAAGATATTGTTAATAACCATCGAGAAACTTCATAATGGCAACCACATCTAATGTTCAGGTGACTATTTCCGTAACTGAACTGGGTTTAGACGAAGAGGAGTTGCAAGCAGAAGTAGAGAAATTGCTCCCACAGGTTAAAGAGGTGGATGGAGTAGAAGATGCAGATTTAGTGGCAGTTACAGAAGTCCCCCAAGGTTCAAAAGCTTTAGGGGGTTTCTTGTTGGCGACATTAAAAGCAGTGGGCAATCCATCTCTCATCAAGCCTTTGTTCGAGTTTCTAAGTACTAGACTTACTGGAAAAATTATTGAAATTTAAGTAGAAATCAATGGCAAGAAACTCAAAGTAAAAGCTAGCAATCAGGAAGAGTTTGAATTGGCCAGACGGCAAGCTGAGGATTTTATCAAAACAGAATTCAGGAGTCAGGAGTCAGAATTCAGTATGAATTCTGTACGACTGGTGGATGAATCTAGGGGTTTAAGACCCCCGCTAAATCTTCTCTTTCAGAGACGCACTTGCGTTCATTTAGCAGTCTACAATGAGTGGCGGGTCTGAATCCCCCACTCATTGATTCTGACTCCTGGATTCTGGCTTCTGGGTTCTTCTTCAAGAAAAATACCAAAGATATATAAGACAGCAAACATGGCAAGAGTAGCATTACTAATCGGGGTTAGTGAGTATGAGCAGGGGTTGAACCCGCTACCAAGTGCTATCAAAGATGTCGAGGCTATGAGCCAAGTGTTGCTAAACCCAGAAATGGGTAGCTTTGCTGAGGCCGAGGTGCTGAAAAATCCCTTACGGCAGGAAATGGAAGATAAAATTT
This sequence comes from Nostoc flagelliforme FACHB-838, assembly GCF_014698065.1. Taxonomy (GTDB): domain Bacteria; phylum Cyanobacteriota; class Cyanobacteriia; order Cyanobacteriales; family Nostocaceae; genus Nostoc; species Nostoc flagelliforme_B. The sequence continues at coordinate 796 of NZ_JACJSI010000183.1, read as the reverse complement.
ATGACTTATATAGTATCAATTGTAACCAAGATGATGTCTTGCTGCTGTATTTTTCTGGTCATGGCATAACTGATAGTGGCGGTGAATTTTACTTCTCAACTCGCCAAACCCGTAAAGATCAGCAAGGGAAATTAGTACCAACCTCGGCTGTAGCAGCCAGAGAAGTGCATCCTTGGATGAACGCAAGCAAGTCAAAGCGAATGGTTGTAATTTTAGACTGCTGCTTTGGTGCAGCTTTTGCCAAAGGTTTGACAGCTAAAGATAGCGGCACTATCAATCTAGAACAACATTTGGGAGGTGAAGGACGGGCAATTCTTACGGCTTCGACTTCGACACAGTTTGCATTTGAGCAAGAAGGTTTTGAACTTTCAATTTATACTCAATATCTAGTTGAGGGTATTGAGAATGGCGCAGCAGATCAAGACGGGGATGGTTTGATATCGGTGGATGAGTTGCATGGGTATGCCAGCAGCAAAGTTCGAGAAGTATCTCCAACAATGACACCAGAATTTTATCCCGTTAAGCAAGGTTATAGAATTTTTCTGGCAAAGTCGCCTAAAGATGATCCTAAACTGAAGTATCGCCAGGAAGTGGAAAGTCGTGTTAAATCGGGTAAGGGTAGGTTTTCTGTCTTTGCTTTAGAAATATTGGAATCTAAGCGGATTGATTGGGGACTAACTGAACAGGACTTACGCAACTGGAACAAATAGCGAGCGGGGCGTAGCCCTACCACACGACAATTTAAATCAAACCAAGCACATAGGAATACTTGGGCGTTTTAGTTGCTGAATTAAAT
>NZ_JACJSI010000182.1 GCF_014698065.1 Nostoc flagelliforme FACHB-838 | reverse complement strand
TTATGAGTTATTGCCCGAAACCTCTGAGACTTTTATCTACCTTTCCATGATCCGTATTATGGTGAGGCGACTTGCTTAAATTTTGACTCCCTAAAACTTTTCAAACACCCTCTTAGAGCGATTCTCCAAAGGAGACGCTTCGCGAACGCAGCTATTCGCAAATCTTTCTGTAGTCTTTTTTTATTGAGTTGCTGGTTTTCTTTGAGTAAACCCTGGTAGCAAGTGTAGGCAGCAGTATCAAAGTTGAGTATTCTCACTCCTTTGAAATACTCTTGAGTAGTCCACAGTTTAGTATAAAGGTTTACTAAGTTAGCAGATTCAGTCCGGTTATTAATTTTGACTACCCACCCGTTAAAAATTTCTTGAACTGTGACAATGGTGATAGCCAAATTGGGATAAACTTGAGCAACTTTAGATATAACAGCTTGGTTTCCTTGAAGTAAAAGCGAAACATGGTCTGTGTCGAGTATATAAAAACTCATCCTGCATTTCTCAATCTGAATCTAATCCTCAGCCTTTTAATCTTCATCTACTGCCTTACGTTCTGCTCTGAGATTATTAGCAATTTCAGCAAAATCTGCATCGTCTTTAAACACACCCGCAAATTTTATCCAAGGATTTTCTGCTTCGCTTTGAGGCAATTGAATTTCTAATGGAATAATTTCTATCTTTTCAAGACGAGTTGACAAAAGTGTTTTCAATTCTTGCACAGCTTGTTCAGTAGTAGGTGCTTCAACCTGAGTGTTGGGAAATTCTAGGACAGAAGCTATTACATTTCCTTCATTGTTACGTTCCAGTAGGATATGTAACTTCAAGTTTTCAGACTGAGGTAACGTTACGGAAGAGAAATTGATAACCATATATTTAATTATTACCAAGCCTTGAACAATAATGTACTCTTCTACATCTAGCATACAAGGCAAGAGTATAACTTTCTAACTTGCCAACAAGTTAGCTGGTTGACAACCCAACTTTTTAGCAAGTTGCCTGGTTGTAAACCTAACTTGCTATATTAATGACTTGCCAGTAAGCTCATAGGCAAAATGTTTGGCCTAAAATTCAATGATTATTGCACTAGCAAATCAAAAAGGAGGGGTAGCTAAAACTACCTCCACTATATCTTTAGGGGGGCTACTGGCTCTTAAGGATACTGTCCTCGCTGTTGACCTTGACCCTCAAGGTAATCTCACCACAGGGCTGGGAGTAGAAGTGGCTGATGACCAGATTAGCTGCTACGACGTTATTACAGAAAAAGCAGAAGTCATCGATGGAGTAGTTTCTACTAAATTTGGACTCAGCTTATTGCCTGCTGACATCAACTTAGCTAAGGGAGAAACGGAGATACTCATGAAAGTAGGTAACTTTTACATCCTTAAAGAGCGACTAGCTCCCGTACTCAAGCAATTCCATCACATCTTAATTGACTGTCCACCTTCTTTGGGACTGTTAACGGTTAATGCCTTGGCAGCTGCGGATGCAGTTCTTATCCCAGTGCAGTGTCAATTTTTCGCTTTAAAAGGGCTGGCTGCACTGTTGGAAACAGTTGCAAGTGTTCAAAAACGTCTTAATCCCCAATTACAAATACTGGGAGTACTGCCAACAATGGCTGAAAATACGGTCATGACTCAAGATGTCTTAGCCTCCTTAAATAAGAGACTACAAAACATTCAGATATTTGAAGCCGTTCCGAAGTCAATCAAGTTCTCTGAGTCAAATCTGGCAGGCGAACCCATTCACATCTATGCTAAAGACCCCAAATTAGTGCAGCCTTACCAGTTAATCGCTAATTTAATTGCTGCAATCTAATTAAGGTGAAAAGACAGATGACAAAACGACGCGCCAGATTAAATGACGATAATGATCCGTTGTCCTCGACCGATAAAGTTTTAGCTGGGTTTGAGCAAATTGGCAAGTCAACAAGTCAGCAAGATGAAGTGTCAACCAGTAAGGAAGCTGACAAGTCAACAAGTCAGCAAGATGAAGTGCCGACCAGTAAAGAAGCTGACAAGTCAACAAGTCAGCAATCCAAGAGTGAATATACATCTGAAGCTTCAACAGGTCAGCAGGATAACACGCCAACCATTCAACCAAACAGCAATTCAACCAGCCAGAAAGCTAACTTGCTAACAAGTCAACAAGTCAACGTAGAAAAAGTTTCATTGCGTAAATCTACATTTCAAATCAGTGAAGAGGTACTGCATCAGTTAGACAAACTGCACCTTACACTCCAGTTAGAGTTAGGAAAAGCCAATGCTCCTTATAAAGAAGTGATTGTAGAAGAAGCTTTAGTACAACTTTTAGAGTCGTTTAACTCTGAGCGTACAGCTTTGATAGAGGTATTGATGTCAAGGCAGAAAAGCCGGGACAAACTTTGAAAGATGAGTGTGCGATCGCCTGAGTAGCATCCTCATACACAGAATGACCACCCCCAAAATCAATGGGCAGGAAATGTGGGTAAGCCGAAAATTGTAATCAAACTAACGCATCTCCACCATCAATTAGCAGAGTTGCTCCTGTGATAAAACCATTACCCATGAGAAATAAAACTGCATCGGCAATCTCTTCGGGTTTGCCAATTCGTCTTACAGGAAGTTTTTCAGCGATAGCTTCGACAACCTCTGCGCGCTGCTCACCAAAAACTTTATCAAGCATCTCAGTATCAATTACACCAGCACAAACAGTATTAACTCTAATAGGAGCTAACTCGACTGCTAAATTCCGGGCAACTGCCTCAATTCCTGCATTGGCGGCTCCAGCTACCGCTAACCCAGCATAACCACGACGACCAGCTAAACCTGAAATAAAGGTGATTGAACCATTGGTGCGTATTTGGGAGATGCCGTGCTTCACCACATGGAAAGCTCCCCAAATTTTGCTGTCCAAAGTAGGACGAAGTTTCTCCATCGTTGTTTCTGACAATGGAGCAGTGGAAGCATCTTGAGCAGAAATAAATAAATGATCAAATGCACCAATCTCGGCAAATGCTTGACTAATGGCTGCTTCATCTATTACATCTGTAGCAATTGCTTTTACCTTGGCTCCAATTAAGCCCTTTGCTTGTTCAAGTTTGGTAGATGAACGTCCTAGAATAATGACGGTTGCACCTTCGGAATGAGCCAGTTTTGCAACAGCTAATCCAATTCCTGAACCGCCTCCGACTACAACTACTACTTTATTCAATAACCGCATTCACACCTCTGACAACTTAACATCGGCTACACTAGCTGACAATCGGATTGTTTTGCTATTGCTATACTCCACCGACAACATCGTTAAACTTACGACATCGTATCTTAAACCGCTGCATATTTAGGGATTTTTGCATGACCATAGTCACAATTGCTGCCAGCAATGGATTATGAGAGTAGTGACAATTGAAGAAACGAACTGTTGACTCAGGAATTTTGGAGTTTCCATTTCGGCTCGTAGCAGATGTGCCAAATGAAGAATCGAGGGGTCATTAATCTGCATCTTTAAGATAGGCTGCTGGATGAGAGAAAGCATTTTTTGGTCAACAATTTGCTTAAATCTTAAAGGGCTGAGTGTGATTTGCAGATAATCTAGAAGTGGAGTTTTCTGGGCATCAGTCAACCAATCGGATTCAAATTGTTCTGCAATTGTGGCAGTGACTCCTAAGTGGAGTATCGCAATATTTACTATTAAAGTATTGCCTGAGCCTTGAGGTAGTTTGGCCGAACGTACATACTTGACTCTAATCCCATCCCAAGAAGCTTTGAGAATGAAAATATCAGGCTGCATAATACAATTAACTGGGGCGATTACCTTCTTCGTAAGTCCAGGTCATTTTCATTTGTGTAACTTTCCAGTGTCCGTTGATCCGGGTTAGCCCATGATTGTAGAATCCACCCAGTGTCCAAGTTTTACCTGATTTACCGTCAAGATAGACGTGATGCGCCCGAAAGTTGGAAGTGCAGGTCGCTTTATCGCCATTAACTATCACTGCATGATTGGTAATCATGTGCTGAGTGGCTTTGAAAGTTTTGCTGAAAAAGTCTGCCCAACCAGCAACTAAAGTATCTGCTACTACAGTATTGGAAGTGCCACCGTTAAGGGAAGTGTAGTCAGTAAAAACCTTGTCAGCAAAGGCTGCACGACACGCTTTCCAGTCTCGTAAATCTGCACCCATGCCAATGATGTTTACGGCATCGATAATTTCAGTGCGGTCTACTAATTTTTGCAGTGTTGCGGTATTCATAGTTACTTGGGTATTTGCTTGGGTGGGAGATTTAGTCCGAGCAGTGGCAATCGCTGTACTAGAAAAAAATCCTGTCAAGCCCGCACCTAAAGTAAGAAGGATATTACGACGTTGGTGATTCATGATTGTATTGAACAATATGATTTGAGTTACATTCTATACAGTAGCTAAGATACAGCAGCGCCCGTTGACTGAATCAGCACATCTGTTTGGTAGAAAGCAGGCTTAGATCCAACTGCTACGCAAAGGCCAGACGGCGTAGTTCAGAACGTCCGAGAGTGTAATAGGTGTTGAGAGACATATTCCTAGCTCTTTAATGAGTATAAAAATTGAAAATTGTTTAAAGTTTCTTCTTTTGGCGCACTGCTTGATTACCGTTGCCCAGTAAAGCCACTGGGATTGCCCCAAGCCTCAATAAAAACAATAGGGTTGTAATATTCACGAAATAGTACGACCTGTCCATCACGGAATTTGAAGAGTCCAGCGTAGGTGTTGTTGTAAGGTTTTTTCGTTGCCAGCACTTCAATTTCGCCGCGAAATTCTACAAAGAAAGTATTGGGGTCAGTGGTTGGGTAAATCTTCAAGTCAGGGAACACCATTCGCCCAACACTAGTAGGTAACGCAGAATAATGTTTGGCAACTGCGGCTTTACCTTCAACTCGATTAGGAAATCCAGCAGGAGAGTAAGGCATATCCTGTACGCCATCATCCGCCCATAGCTTTAACCATTCATCCATGCGTTTTTGGGACAGCAACTCGAAATATCTGCGGATGGTTTGCTCATTCTTTTGGCGGACAGTTTCGGCACTAGTATTTCCTTTAGGGATATTTGTTGTATCAGCCTGACTTTGAGGTGCAATTGTCAATAAACCCAACATTAAAGTTACGCCAATCAGAGCTTTTTGGATTAACATCTTCCTAAATTCCTTGTTTACAATCTCCCAGAAACGATGAAGCTCAAAACTTTTATAGAGATGTTCTCAATTGCTTAACAGTGAGAGCAACAGCTTGATTAATAGTTGCTTGTTGGTCATAGAAATCAAATTGTTGAGCTTCAGGAAACCAAACTATATCTTTGTCCTTCCCTGGAATTGCTGCAAAGAACCGACGCGCACCATCAGGAATCGCGGCTTGATCACTGTGGATAAACAGGGTTGGCACCTTGATTTGCTTGGCTTGTGGCATGGCACTAAAAGTCAACCATTCTCCCCAAGACATTACCGCAAATTGGTTTGCCCATTGAGGAATTGCACCCCGTTTGGGATTGAGATAGTAGTCTACATTTCCATACATCGCGGCCTGTTTATTTGTAGTGCTAATGGCAGGAACGTATTCTGCTTTGCCAGTCTGCTCAAATTTGGCTCGTGCTGCCTGTGACGACTCAATTTTTGCTTTTACAACTTCCTCTCCACCGTAGATGGTATTGACAATTGTTGCATCATGAATCCAAGGTGCAACAGCTATAAATGACTTGATGCGGGAATCTCTTGCTGTAGCTACTGCCATGTAGCCTGCCGAAGCACAAATTCCTAATCCGGCAATCCGATTGCCATCGACAGCTTCAACAGTTTGCAAGAAGCTGACAGCATTTTTGATATCTGCAATTTTGGCACTGGGAGACTCAAAACCTCGAACCTTACCGCCGCTTTCCCCAAAGAAGCGAAAATCAAACGCCAAGGCTGCAAATCCTTGTTCAGCAAGCTTTTGAGCATAAGTGGCTGGCATTTGCTCTTTTACTGTTGTCCAAGAACCTGCAACAACCACTGCGGGTAACTTATCGCCAGCTTTGTAGTTTGCAGGTAAATATAAGTTACCAACCAGTTTTTCGCCTTCGCTTTGAAATGTGACTCGATTTACACCGGGTTTGTAACTGTTAGCAGCAATGATAGTATCGGAAGCTTGCTGCACTTGCGGCTTTGTTGAATTCTTGCTTGCCGAAATATTTTGAGCTATAGCAGAAGTGCTAACAGCTACTAATACCAGTGAGAGGGCAGAAGCTTTAATGATAGAGGATATTGCTTTCATGGTTGATTCTGGGTTGTTTTTTGCTTGTTAAGTACAATTTAGAGAATCTGCCCAAAAAACTCACGCCCGATTCTTGCGCGGTTATATCAAAATTATGCTCAACTCAATTCATTTTGCTCGGCTTTAAAAACAGTAGTCATTGCTTGGTGTTGGGTTACTGCATAGTAAAATTAACTAATCCAAAGTTGCTCGTCTCGCTCCATATATGTTCTAAAGACATTAATGCCTGAGAGTCAAATCCATTTGATTGACACTGTTACCGCAAAACAATTCTTGGCAGCACCCCAAGGATGTGTACAGCTATCAAGTACCGAAGCTGGATGGCGTAGTATTGTTGTGGAAATGCATAGCATTCCGGCGATGGAACTGCCTGAACATTATGTTCAAGGACATCGCCTTATAGTTCATACTGGTCAACCTATCAACTATGAGTGGAAGGATAACAACCGTTGGCGAAGCAAGCTGTTACATAGGGGTGAGTTTTGTTTGCAGTCCCACGGAGAAATTAACTTTCCCCGTTGGCATGGTCGCTTTGAATTTCTAGCAATCGCTCTTGACCATACATTCGTTGACCGCAGTTTTCAAGATAGTGGTATCAAAGAAGGTACTGGCTTTCAAGAACAACGTGCTACATTTGACCCTGTAATTGCAGATTTTGCTCAACGATTTAAAGCTGAGTTGATATCGGGAAGTTATGGGGGAGTGCTTTACGGTGAATCATTAGCATTGGCGTTTGCGCTTTATTTACTCCAACAGCACAGCGTTTATCCCAAAAAACTTTCTCGACCACGCGATAAGTTCTCGTCGCTGCAACTAAGAGAAATAATCGAGTATATCCATGCCAATCTATCAGAGGAACTTAGCCTCACTCATCTAGCAGAACTTTTGAATTTAAGTGTTTTCCACTTTGCGCGTCTGTTCAAAAATTCTCTGGGGCTATCTCCTCACCAATATGTCCTACAAAATCGGGTGGAACGAGCCAAAAAGTTAATAACTGTCTGTGATAGTAACTTGACCGATATAGCTTTACAAGTTGGATTCTACGACCAAACTCATTTTGGTAAAGCTTTCAAACGAACTGTAGGTGTTTCTCCCAAGGTTTTTGCCAAGCTGCGGGCAACTTAAGCAAGAATTTACTATTTTGCCTAAGTTGCGCCTCTTAAGCTGAACCCAGAGTTCATGAGGAAAAAGCAATGACACAACATCGCCGCGAAATCATTAAAGGTGCTGCTCTAACTGCTACAGGAATAGTTTTAGGGGCAATATCGCCTGTTAACTCCCAAAAAACCGTAGCTCAGGAACAAAGAGGCGATCGCCCCCAACCTACCACCTCTAGACTTCTTGCTGGCAAAGTCGCTTTGGTAACTGGAGCCGCTCGTGGTATTGGACGAGCGATCGCCATCGATTTCGCCAGGAACGGCGCTAATGTTGCTTTACTAGATATTGCTGACCCGACTGGCGGAATGCCCATCTCCGGCTACCGCCTAGCTAACGAGCGCGAACTGGAGGACACTGTGGCTGCTGTGCGTGCGCTTGGAGTTAAAGCACTCAAGCTCAAGGTCGATGTACGTGACCATAAGGCCATGAGCGAAGCCGCAGCCCTTACTGCACAAGAACTTGGTGGTATAGATATTGCAGTTGCCAATGCTGGTATCGCTATCTGGACTACAATTGAAGGCTCAAACCAACAGCAATGGCGCGACACAATTGATGTCAATATTAACGGTGTATTTAATACAATACAGGCAGTTATCCCCCACATGAAAGCGCGTCAGGGTGGTCGCATCATTACCATTTCCTCCATCGGCGGCCGTCAGGGTGTAGTGGGCAATGGTGCTTATGGCACTACTAAATGGGCGGTGATTGGTCTAACCAAATCAGCAGCGATGGAATTGGGCCCGTCTAACATTACCGTTAATTCTATTGCACCAGGGCCTGTCAATACTCCTTTGTATCGCTCACAAGGGCAACTACGCTCGACAGGTGTTAAAAGCTTTGAAGAGCAAGACAAGTTAGTCGGTGCGATGTTGCCCTTAAAGGTTAAGCCTGCACTTGATCCCCAAGACATTGCCGATACTGCCACTTTCCTGGCTAGTGACCATGCCCGCTTTATTTCCGGTGAGGTGATAGATGTAGCACTTGGCTACAACACAATCTACACAGCTTGAAAATTTAAACACTATCGCGGAATTGCTTTGGCGTTACCCCGGAAAGCTTGCGAAATTGGGCGGTAAAATGACTTGGATTGGAAAAACCTACCTGATAGGCAATTTCTGCTGATGACAACCGTGTTACCTTGAGCAATACTTTTGCCCGTTCGATTCGTCGTTGCAGAATGTAGCGATGTGGTGGTTCTCCTACCAGTGTTTTGAATCCACGAGCAAAATGAAACTGACTCATGGGTACTAATGCAGCCAGATCCACGATCGCTAATTCCGAGCCTAAATTATCTTCAATATAATCTTTAATTTGCTTGAGCTTTAATATATCGAGAACACCCGCTTCCTGTAAGGTGGAGTTACTTGATACTCCACCGTAGTTTCTTAGCAGATGCACTGCCAGCACATTCTGCAAGGACTCGACATATAAATTGCCAGCCAAACCACCACTGACTACTTCAGACTTTAACAGCTGTGCTATATGCAGAATAGTTTGATCTGGAAAAATTACGCGGTGTTCCAACTTAACAGGAGTAGAGAGTCCACTTTCATCTGCCAGTCGGTTGAGCAACAACGGCTCTATTTTCAGATTTACATATTCACTCTCCTTTTCCCGCCGATGCCAGACAAACTCACGCTCCGAATACATAAACACACTTCCGGCAGGCATAGGGGCGGTTTCTGGCTTACCTCCATCCACAGACCAAGTGACACGTTTGTGGGGAAGAAACGCCACACTAATAGCGTGTTTGGGCATCGCAAAGTCGAAATCTCCGATCTCTTCCAAACGACCGTATTCGACAATCAAGTCATTCCATTCGGCTTTGAGAATCACTGCCGTCTGTTGAGGCTTGCGTTGTTGCATCAGAGAATTAGATATTTTATACCTTAATATTTATATACCTTAATTAGTCTCAATTTTAATTGAGTTGGCGTACCTTAGTCTTAAAGTGTGCATAGTACAAACATTAATACTTTAGAGTTGTCGGGAAATAGTGACTAAAATCGCTGAAAGGCTTAGGGAGTCTGGGTTTCAATAATTTTGGTCAGAAATCAATAAAAAGCTTGCTACAAGCAGATTTCAAGGATTTTTGAGCTTATTACCCAACAAGTCTTCTATATATTAAAGATATTCTGCAATTCCACTTATTTAGTCAAACGTGTAATCGATGCCTCAAAGTCTTCTAGATTCATTGATGTCTACAGCGTTCGCCTAACACTACCTCAGATGGTAGTGAGCCACGCTCATTTGATTGTTACCTCGCTTTCGCCACTACCGCCATAAAAATACCCCCATATTCTGGGGGCAATTTATGTGGTTGATGTGACTAAAAGGACACAATTGAATAATGAGAGTTCGCTATAAGGATTTCTGTATATATGCCCATCTTACAATGAGCTATTGGTGGATGTCTTCGGTGATCACCTTTTCTTCAAAATCGCTTCACAACAACTTTTCAATAAAATCGCTATTTACACTGTTAATCAGTGCTTACTCCCATTGGCAGCTTTTTCAAATCCTCAATCCGACAGCACCCCCGCTTCCATAGCTGTCTTTGGTTTTTATCTACAGGATGGTAATAAGCCCAAATACTGCTATCTGGTGCTTCATATAAAGAGATAATAAAAACCGTTTGTGTACCAAAGTTACCTGTACTTACCTCAATCTTTTGTTTGACAGTAAAAGTCTGTCCTGAACTATTAGTTGCTGTTGATAACTTTTTATAGGCTGGTTTTTTCGCTATTTGCGGTTGCTCTGTTTCTATCTCTGATTGCTCATGTTCACCAGAGGTATTTTCAAGAAAAACAGTTGATGATGATGAATTAACTGGTGCTGCCTCTAAGATTTGGGGTAAATCTGACTGTTCATTATCTACTATTATTGTTTGAGACACAGCATCATCAGTAATGACAGAGCTACTGTTTGTTTCTGACAACTCAATGCTTTTACTCTGGTTATTATTTATTTCTAATTCAGGCTCAACTGGCTGATTTTCTGTTGGTACGCTAGTTGATGCTGATGAAGATTGTGCAGAATTATTATCGTCTGTGGCATTATTTTTTTGCTTGACTACACGCAAAATAGCTGGCGGTAGCTGTGCGGCATCTGATGGTGAACTATTAGTCTTGGTGGATTTACGTTTAGGCATAATAAATTATTGCGGCAATGCACTCTTAAACGTTGATTAAATCAGCAATTGAGCAGGAAATGACTGCACTTCTTCTGTTTGATTAGCCCTCAGTAGTATCTTCCGTTGTGCTGGTTGATATAGTTGATATATCTGAAGTTGGAGATTGCTCACGCTCCTGTAATTTAATGCACTCCCCTGATTGAATTACTAAGCTAGTCCCGACACGTCGCACATTAAAATTCCAGAATTTCTTAATCGAATTTGATGGTAAAAATCCGATTAGTCTTAGTTGGAAATCTTTAGGTGGCTCAAAGTCTCTCTGAGGCTTTTGGTGAATTTTTACTTCTACTATCCCAAGTTCATAGTCTTGATATACAACTAATCCTTGTATAGAAAAGTTATCAGCTACTAACTGCAATTCGCTTTTTACTGAGTCGGTATATTTTTTTTCGTTGCGAACATTTATCAAAGTCACCCGAAGTTGGGTCGGAGAATCTTTGAATGGTGTTCTGGGGTAAACAGTCCACAGGTAATCAAGTGATAAATCAAGTTGAGATTGTTGAACTAATTTCGATGCTCTCCTAGCAAGCTTTGTCTCAAGCATTACACCGTCAGCAGTTATTAGTTGCCCTTGATAAATAAGCTCACTACTTGGTACATACTTCCCCCAGAGCCGACCAATTGCACGATATTCTAGTGGCTCTGTTGGCCTTATCTGTTGAGGATTGACTGATAACTGCTGTGTATCGTGAGTAATGATCATGCAAACAATCTGAAAATGAGTAATTTTTTTTGAACGCTGTTTTGATTCTAAACTGCTGCTCCCACTAAAATATTGTTTGCTCAATCTACTTCAAAAAGCACATCTACTTCTTGCATTGAAGGCGGTTCATGCAGTCCCAAGTAGAACTCAATAAGCCGCCACAGTTTCACTAAATTGGAGCTAGTCAACCAAACAGCTGATCCATTAAATCAACTGATTCTTCACCAGCAATCAAACTTGAGTGCGGAGTTTCTGCTTGCTCAACAGTTGATGGCGTTTCGGGTGATAGCTTCTGGCTATCCCCAGGTGTGTCGTTAAGGGGTGCTGGAGCCTGATTTAATGGCACAGACACACAGCTATAAACACTTGGCTCTAGCCCCAACTCCAGCGCCATAATGCCAAAATGACTTTCTGCCATTCGCCGTGAAATCAAATATGAATTTGTCAATTGCTGCTGTGAGCAACCCCCCAACTTATAGTGAGCGCGTGGCAGAAAATACATCACCAACATTTCTTCTAGCAATCTCTTAGCAACAGTTACCTCCAAAGAATTGAGGTAATCAGCCACCACAGCTAAAGGCGTATTTTCCATCGGTTGAAAGCGAGGCAGTGACAGACTCTTACGCAGTTTTTTCGCTCTTGTCACCTTTAACCTCTTTGGTTTTATCCAATAGCTGATCCATCATGCCAAAGCAATC
>NZ_JACJSI010000181.1 GCF_014698065.1 Nostoc flagelliforme FACHB-838 | reverse complement strand
AGTTGGCTGCTAGAACTATGGTACAGCGACGCAAGATTAGTTATGCCACCCAAACAGAACTTGGTACCAAAGCATGGGATATTTTCATGTCCCTGGTTGCCACTACTCGTAAGTTAGGTATTAGCTTTTTTGAGTATATGCATGACCGGATTTTGCAACTCGGTGATATTCCCTGTTTGGGTAACATTATTCGAGAGAAGTCTTCTTCTAACCCATTTGGTTGGTCGTGGCTACCTGAATAAATCTCTACCCCGAAATTTTGAGCCGATACGTACAAAAGATAGCTATTAATTTTCCTAGCAGTGACTCTGGCTACCAGCAACAAAATGACAGGCAAAAATTAATTCGTAGTATGCTAAACGCTGATACGCCTTGGCAGAAAGTTGATTACGAAACTTAAGACATTGCATTAGGGAAAGATTTTCTTCTTGAGTTCGTCAAGAATGCTGGAAAGAATCGAGACGTGTTTGAAGCATTGGCCTCACTTATGTATCATTTTCCTTCAATTTTTTTTGAATCAGGAGTATGTATCCTTTCAAAACATCAAAATAGGGAGGAGGGAACTCGTTTGTTCTCAGGGGTTAACACTGTATTCTACTTAGAGAGATCAATTCAGCGTTTTCTACACCTTGATCAAACTGGAAGTTTACCAAGAAAGATGCATGAATCTTGTTCAGTGTTGCTGAATGCAATTGTCGAAACTGCTTCGTCAAGAGCGTATTATCTCCGAGAACATCTTATTCGGTCTCGCAGAATTTTATAACAATGAAATTGAGATTGATGCTGCTGCAATCTACTCCGATAAGGCACAAAATTTTCCTAATAATATTGAAGGAGAAGTCTGCCCTATGAAAAAGCTAGAAAGCCAGCAGCAGTGGGAGATATAGGGTTATAGATTGAAAGCCATATAATTATTTTAATTTTAAAATGTCGTTACTTAGAATGACAACATTTTTATGAAAAGCAATGCTGCTCGACTACTGGACAAACTAGGTATTCCCTACCAAATCCTGAGCTATGAAGTAGATCCTGACGATCTGGCTGCTGAAAGTACAGCCGAGAAAGTAGGACTTCCCGCAGAGCAAGTTTTTAAGACTTTAGTAGTCAGAGGTGACACAACAGGTATATGTTTTGCTGTTGTGCCAGGAAATGCTCAGTTAGACTTGAAAGCTTTGGCGCGGATTTCAGGAAACCGCAAAGTTGAGACAGTTGCTCTCAAGGAAGTTCAGCCAGTAACAGGATACATTCGTGGCGGTGTGACAGCTTTAGCTAGCAAAAAAGACTATCCCGTTTACCTTGATGAAACTGCAACTCTATTTGAGCAGATTACTGTTTCTGGTGGAATGCGAGGTATGTTGCTTCTGCTATCGCCAGATGATTATTTACGTGCCGTCAGTGGCACTTTAGGGGCAATTGTACAAAATTGAAGCAGTTTGATCGCGCCCGGGTTCAAAAACAGGCAAGGTCAAGCGACCCGTAACCGTTCAATGTCTCGGATAGGTGGCGCACCAAACATCCGGGAATACTCGCGGCTAAACTGTGAGATACTCTCATAGCCCACCTGATAAGCCGCCTGGGTCGCATCCACATTCTCGGACAGCATGATCTGACGCGCTGCTGACAGTCTCAATTGTTTTTGATATTGCAGCGGGCTCATCGAAGTCACTTGCTTGAAGTGGCGATGGAACGATGAAGCAGACATATTTGCCTGCCCAGCCAGGTTCTCAACTCGTAGCGGCTTGGCAAAATCTGCTTTGAGTTGTTTGATGACTTCAGCAATGCGCTGCATATTGCTACCAGCCGTGGCAATCTGACGAACCGCTTCCCCTTGTTCACCGATGAGCAGGCGGTAATAAATTTCGCGGATGGCCATTGGGGCGAGAAACGGGATATCTTGCGGTGTCTCTAGAAGCTTTGTCAGGCGGATGGCACAATCAATCAACGTTGAATCGGCATCACTGATGAACCAGCCGCTGACGGAATCTTTCTGATCGATACTTGGATTCGTTTGAGCGATGATTTCACAGAGCTGGGCAGAGTCTAGCTTTAGCTTAAGACATAGATAGGGTTTGTCGGGTGTCGCCTCGACAGCACATCCACTCATCGGCAAATCCACCGAAACAACCAGATACTGAGCAACGCCGTATTGATAAGCTTTTTCATTGAGCAGCACCTCTTTTCTGCCCTGCACCACAAGTCCAAGCACGGGTTCGCTGACACCGTGCATTGCTGTAACAGAATCACATTCCCGCATGAATGCTAAAGAATCGATCGCAGTTATATGGGCACCGTTGCCCTTGCCGTTCGTGTGCCGAGCAACTAATGCCGCCAGTTCTTCACATTTGTCGATCGCTGCCTCGTGGCTCGTTATCTCGATTTTCATGCGTCCTGTCTGTTGTGACTGTTCTCTTGCGCTTATTATAGGAACATTTTTTTGTTGCTTGCACCTTGCTTGAGAGGATTAGGCAAACATCTGCCAGTTTTGTGTATTTAAGCCCTTGCTTCTGACTCATAGAATGAATCTGTGCAAATACAGCAGTAAGAGGCTAAGACAATGACTAAAAACAAGAAGACCTAGTTGATCACTGGGGCTTTCTGAAGTTTTAGAGAAGCACTAGCTCAAGTGGCCAACTCAGTTATATAGGCAGCTTGACACCCCGATATGGGACAGATTTGGGTCTAACGGGCAAAAAGTCCTTCGTGCCTTCTTCTTCATCAATCACTTTTCATAAACTTTTTGACCAAGGAACACCAATGAAAACATGGTTTATTACGGGTACATCACGCGGATTTGGTCGCGAATGGACTCAGGCGGCACTAGAGCGAGGAGACAGAGTGGCTGCAACGGCGCGTAATCCTGATCGCCTCAAGGGTTTGGTGGAGCAATTTGGCGATCAGATATTACCTCTGCGTTTGGATGTCACTGATCAAGCAGCGGACTTGGCAGCGGTGCAGGCAGCACATGAGCATTTTGGACAGCTTGATGTGATTGTTAATAATGCAGGCTATGGCTTGTTTGGAGCGATCGAAGAAGTCAGCGAGGCTGAAGCACGAGCGCAGATCGAAACCAATCTGTTTGGGGCACTGTGGGTTACGCAAGCGGCATTGCCCTACCTGCGATCGCAAGGCAGTGGACATATTCTCCAGGTTTCCAGCATTGGAGGGATTGGTGCATTCCCCATGCTCGGACTGTACCACGCCTCTAAGTGGGGACTGGAAGGATTCAGTGAGGCACTCAGTCAGGAAGTCGCGCCCTTCGGCATCAAAATCACGATTATCGAGCCGGGTGGGTTCAGTACAGATTGGTCAGGTAGCTCGGCGGTGCACGCTACGCCGATCGCGGACTATGACAGCTTGCGGAATGCACGGACAACTCGAAATGCGGATGTGAAAATTAGCGATCCCACCGCATCCAGTGCGGCAATGCTCAAGCTCGTCGATGCCGAGAATCCGCCGTTGCGTCTGCTCCTCGGCACGTTTGCAACTCAGGTTGTCCCGCACATCTATGAGCAGCGATTAAAGGTCTGGACAGAATGGCAAGATGTGGCACGTGCTATTGACCAATAACGGATAGCACATTTAAGTTCAAGCAAGAAAAGTCTTAAATATTAACAAGGAGCAGTAACATGACTGTACAAACAAATCTTGGCGGCAGCTTCACGCTGCCAAACACGTCGATCACTTTAAATCGTCTAGGATACGGTGCGATGCAACTCGCGGGTAAAGGGGTCTTTGGCCCGCCGCGTGATGTCGATGCTGCGGTTGCCGTTCTGCGCGAGGCGATCGCACTCGGAGTTAATCACATCGATACCAGCGACTTCTACGGTCCGCACATTACCAATCAGATTATCCGACAAGCACTGTATCCCTATCCAGAGAATCTCGTCATTGTGACTAAGATTGGTGCCCGTCGTCCTGAAGATGGCTCGTGGCAACTTGCGATGTCGCGGCAGGATCTGATTGATGCCGTTCACGACAACTTGCGAAACCTCGGAA
This sequence comes from Nostoc flagelliforme FACHB-838, assembly GCF_014698065.1. Lineage (GTDB taxonomy): Bacteria > Cyanobacteriota > Cyanobacteriia > Cyanobacteriales > Nostocaceae > Nostoc > Nostoc flagelliforme_B. The sequence continues at coordinate 7,999 of NZ_JACJSI010000181.1, read as the reverse complement.
TTGATGCGATTGATGTTGTCAATCTTCGGATGATGGGTGACATAGAAAAACCATCGGAGGGTTCTCTCGCGGAGCCACTGACCGTTTTGGCTGAACTCAAACAACAGGGGCTGATCCGCCATATCGGACTCAGCAACGTCACGCCCAAGCAGTTAGCAGAGGCACAAACTATTACCGAGATCGTTTGCGTTCAGAACGAGTACAACTTAGCGCACCGCGACGATGATGCTTTTATCGATCAACTCGCACAGCAAGGAATCGCTTATGTCCCATTCTTCCCGTTGGGGGGATTCTCGCCGCTGCAATCGTCTGCTCTTGATGCCACCGCTACCGCTTTGAATGCCACATCGCTGCAAGTAGCCCTGGCGTGGCTGTTGCAACGCTCTCCTAATATTTTGCTGATTCCAGGAACTTCATCCGTTGACCATCTGCGCGAGAACCTCAAAGCCGCATCTCTGCAACTTCCACCTCAAGCGATCGCCGATCTCAATTCGATCGCGACAACCGCTGCTCCGTAAAAGATGTATAGATCGATAGATGGATTCGATCAGCAAATCCGGTCTCTTCAACAAAGACTACTTCATTGCGACTTTCGTAAACAGGAGAATCATTGCTATGCGATACAAGTTGTTGGGTAAAAGCGGACTCCGCGTTTCTGAACTGTGTCTCGGCACAATGACCTTTGGCGATGATTGGGGCTGGGGCGCACCCAAAGACACGAGCCGCCAGATGTTTGATGCCTTTGTCGAGGCAGGCGGCAACTTTATTGACACGGCAAACATGTATACCAACGGCAGCAGTGAGAAGATCGTGGGTGAACTGATTGCCGCTGATCGAGACCGCTTTGTTTTAGCAACGAAGTATTCATTGGCAAGTCAAATGCCTCCAACTGGGCAGAATCCAAATGATGGCGGCAACCATCGTAAGAATCTGATGCGATCGCTTGAAGGCAGTTTGAAACGATTGAACACCGAGTATGTGGATGTCCTCTGGCTTCATGCCTGGGATTTCACTACTCCCGTTGAAGAAGTGATGCGAGCCTTAGATGATCTCATACGGCAAGGCAAGGTTCTATATATCGGCATCTCCGATACGCCCGCCTGGATTGTGTCGGAAGCAAATACCCTTGCCCGATGCAATGGCTGGACGCAATTCGTTGCCTTGCAAATTGAGTATAGTTTGATCGAACGCACACCAGAACGCGATTTGTTGCCGATGGCAGATGCTTTCGAGCTTGCAGTGGCACTTTGGTCACCTTTAGCAGGCGGGGTACTGTCGGGGAAGTACAGTCAGGGTGATACTCAAGCGACTTCTCGCGGCATGCATATTCCAGATCGCAGTTTGCAGATTGCTCATGCTGTAGGAGAGATTGCTCAAGCGTTAGGGCGATCGTCATCGCAAGTGGCGCTTGCCTGGATTCGTGCCCAAAGTCCGCAGATGATCCCAATTTTGGGCGCAAGCAAGCTGGAGCAACTGCAAGATAACCTGAAGTGTCTAGAGGTAACACTCTCAGATGAACACTTGCAAAAGCTCGATCAAGTCAGCCAGATCGAGTTGGGCTTTCCACATGACTTTCTAAGTATTGACATGGTGCGCGGCAACTCATTTAACGGCATGTATGACCTGATCGAGCATCGCTGATGATAGCTGAGGCTGGATTGCAAAGCTGCAACGTATTCTTAACATCTTGCTTTTCAGGAACGTCCTGTTGAGCATTTGCACGAGAACCTCAAAGCCGCATCTCTGCAACTTCCACCTCAAACGCTCGCAGATATCAACTTGATCGCAACTTAAAAAGACGGACGATCGCTGTTTTCAACACTTCATCCACCTCAATCCGTCTTCACTATCTAAAAAAACAACTATTTCTCTATTACAGTAAATGTAAGGAACTAATGGATGGGGTGTAAAACTACGTTCGCTAGCGAACGCTAAATTTTCTTGTGTTAATTCTAAAGCTTTCTCTGCTTTTAATTTAGCTGCGGCAATTTGTGTTCCCTGACGTTCTACTTCTCTAGTAAATGTGCCAAAAATATCAGTATTAAAATCCTGTGGTACTATAATTTTGATGCCTAACTCTTGTTCTAATAGTGGAGCAATTACCTTTTCTTTTTGGTGCATTGTCGCCAATACAGCCAAACGATCATTAAATAATTGCTGGTCATTCATTCTGCGCTAATCCCTATTAGTTAAGTTTGTAGCTTTCTGTAATCCTAAAACGGCTGATTCTTCTGATTTTATCACCGCAAACCAGCTTGAGCGTTTTTGAGTGCAGGGGTACTCGCACCGATGCCTGCGGTTCAAATAGCCTACGCAATTTGAAGCTCAAGTTCATCGAACCCAAAGCCCCCTAATTAGGGGTTGCCGAATGAAAGTGTAATCTAGTCATGATAAGGGTTTCAAACCTTTTTCCCAAAAAAGTGCCATTTATCCCTCTGCTTCATTTGTAGTAGCTGAACTATTCAACATCCTGCCAACCTTCTAAAGTTGCCAAAAGTATATTGACAAGAGGATGATCTACTAATTCTTTTAATGCCTCTGTCTCGCCAGCTTTCAGCGCTCCAAGTACCCGTACTTTCAAAGTAAAATTACTATTGATTTGGTTGAGTGCTTCTGTGACTGCTATTTGTTTTTCTAGTGGAGTGCTAGTAGGATAACTCTGTCCCAATTTGTTGAGAAGCTGCTGAATTTCTGCTGCGGCTTCTGCGAGATTCTGCTTTTGCTGTGGGCTATAGTTCGTGATATTGCCGCCGATTAGATTTGTCCGAAATATTAACTTAGAAAAAGAAAATGGTAAAATGTTAAATTGAGCATTTACCATTTTTATGAATTAAGTATGGTTTTTGATTACATCGAGAAATATCCACATAGAACAAAACAAATTTTAGGGATTAGTTACGAACAATTACAATCACTATTAAATTGCGCCATAAAACGCCATCAGGAAATTAAAACTAAACAAGAGAGCCGAAAAATAAGAATTAATGCAGCTGGTGGTGGTCGTAAAGAAAAATTACTAATCCAAGAACAAGTATGTTTATGTCTATTTTATTTAAGACAGATGCCAACATTTCAAGTATTAGGAATGTTGTTTGGTGTTTCTAAAACTGAAGCTAACGATACATTCCATGAATGGATACCTATTCTTCGAGACATTTTACCCTCCAGCTTGTTAGAACAAGTCTCAAATAACGAGAGCGATTTACTGTTTGTACAAGAATTACTAACTACTTTTAGGTTGTTAGTCGATAGCCTGAAACAGCCAATATATAGGAACTCAGACCAAAAAGAACAACAAAAATATAATTCTTTTAAGAAAACACAACATATATTAAAAAGTCTGGTAGTTGGCATACCAAAAGGTAAAGATATTGTGGAGGTAGAAATAGGTGTTCCTGGGCCAACAGCAGATATAAAACTGTTTCGTAAATCTCAAAATAAATTTGATAAATCTCAACCCTTTTTAGGTGATAAAGGTTTCAAAGGAGGTGAAAATATCAATACTCCTCATAAAAAGAAACCAAAACGAGAATTAACTCAACAGCAAAAAGATGAGAACAAAGCTTTGTCCAGTAATCGGATATTTATTGAGCATTTAATCCGCCTGCTCAAAATATTTCGGATTTCCTCGCAGAGATTTCGGCTAAATCTTGAGACTTACGAGCAGATTATCTTAACAGTCTGTGGGTTAGTTAGGCTGAGAATTGGTAGTTTAATTTTGCCAACTTAGCTAATAAGAATAGTCAGATAAATCTCAAATAAAGGAGTCTGTTTTTATGCCTCTAAACTGACAGTAACTATCTCAAACCCTTATTATTGCGTTTTTACGCAAATATCAAAGTTTTGCCTCAAAGCTTTGAACAGTCTGGCTTTGGAGTTTTCGGACAAGTCTATTTGTTGTGCGGGTACTGTGTCTGCGTTGACTAGACCACCTGCAAATTGAGCGCCTTTGAGGTCAAAGTTGCATTGTTTGTTAGGACTTTGTGACATAGTATTTCCCTGATTACTATAAGTTTGGGCGTAAAATTTAGGGCTTTGCAGTGCCGTAACCACCATAGTCTCTAAACCAGGAATTCGGCTATCTTTCTCTGGAATTAGTGCTTGTAAATCCTGTTGTGCTAATGCTTTGAGTTGATTATAAATTTCACAATATTCCGCACTTAGTTCAGACTTGTCAGCTTCAACAGCAGTTTTAGCACGAAGCAGAAACTTGTTTTGGCCGCGTACTTCCATGCCCACGATTCGCAAATCTGCTTTTGGGTGATTCTCGGCTAACTGCATAAAGGAAATTTCGATAAGCTCCCGCTTAAGCCTTCTCCAAAGGATACGCTAGCGCGAACGGCTATCGCTCTTGGGTCAACACCTTGGTTATGGTACAAATCGAGAGTATCAACGATCGCCTCTTTCCCACCCAGCCCCATCAGCACGGAAATACACCTACTGATTTACTGATTCTCCAACAGTACAATTTTGTGAACCGCAGATAAGACACGGCGTTTCTTGTGGTGTGTAGCTTTTTTGATCTGGTTGGTTGTTCATAAACTCGACTCTAAATAATTGATGCAAAATCTCTGTGAGTTTCTCATGTAAGTGTTTTAAGGCTCCCAGACAAAATGGGAATCATCAAAATAGTATCGCCCCTGGACTTGAAATATGCGTTCAAAGAGTTCCGGAATGCTCTTAGCAATAACTATGGGATTTTGAAGCTGATTATGATCTAAAGTCTGCTTGCCCAAAAGAATCAAACATTCGCAAGAGCGAGAGTTAAAAACATAGGCAATACAACGCCCATCTTCGAGATCAATTAGGTGGGTTGCATCATAGTACAAAGAATTTGGCTCAGGGATTTCGTAGGTTTTACCAGAATTAAACTTTGGAATTTGCCAAGAATGACCGCTATTAGCATAAAGTATGGCTCCATCAAATCGCTCCAGGATTTGAATGTGTTCCTTGGGAACTGCATCAGAAGCGTTTTGATAAAATTCCGACCAATCAATAGGTGCTTGTGTGATGTGCTGCTGTTGAATTTTGTCGAGTAACTGTGCAAAGTTATTATTACGTTCACGCACAGCCCAGCCAATTTCGGGTTGTAAAGTTTGCTCCAAGGAATCTTGATGAACGCCAATGAAACCAGCAAGTAGTTCTAAAGAATGTTCTTGTCCATCTGGCGTTATCAGCTGGAATGGAGTTTGAGAGAGTCCCAAAGGCAAGCATTCAGGAGAAATACCATGAGCAATTTGTTTGAAAAATAATTGTTCAGATAATGACGCGTTCTCCAGTTCGCAGCGATCAATTTCCAGAACAGGATTCTTCACCGAGGGAGCTTTAGTTACTGAATGCGTAATATAAGGGAACAAATCTGCCAACCAGCCAGTAATTAGTTCAACACCATAAACAGGTTCAGGTTTGTAGATACAGCGCCAAAACAAGAGTGATGGTCTGCCTGAAGCGGTTTCCACAAATTCTCGACAAATTGGCATTAAACGAGCAGTCCACCAGTCTAAATCATACTCAGCTATGACTTGAACGCGATCGCTGATAGTTTGCCAATCTTCTACAGTACCCAACAGCGTAATCTCAGGAATGCCACACACGCAGTACATCACGTAGTCAAAATATTTTTGGAAGGCATTCATCATTACGACATGACTAGCTGTGTGAGTAATGGGTGTTGTAGTACTGAAGTTACACTCTAGCAATTGATATAGATCCGCTCCTACATAATCGCGGATATGCAATGCCCATTCTTGAACGGCTTGACTCCAGTGCTGGGGATGGCTGGGTATTTGTCGGGTTTCAACTATCAGTTGTTGTTTCCCCTGATAATTAACCAAGCGCGACCGCAATGTTTCTGCATGATTGTTGATATGTTGAGCAAATCCTTGTGATAATGTTATCCAAATAATATCAGGTGTTAACAATAACGGGCGATGTTCACTAAAGGCAGTGTGAACAGCAAGCGCCAGCGAATGAATACCTTGGTCTGGAATTACCTCAAACGTATCATTGTGGCTAAATGCCAGCAGTTGTTTCCCTAATTGCTTCTCTAACTGAAATTTTGCATTTTCTACAGGTAATCGCTCCTGTGTGCTTTTGACATCATCTACACAAAAGCGAATCTTACCCACAGTTTGTTCAAGGATAGGTGCCAGTAGTGTCATCAGCTAACTCAACTTAATAATTTCATCATGAAGAAATTCTGTCACTTTTTGGGGAAATGTAATATGGGTATAATTCCAGGAGCTTAGAATAGAGACTCTAATTTCAAAGTAAAATTTTCACTAGTTTTTGGAGTCCCTCAAGATAGCAATGATGATAGCTCCAGCGATCGCAGTTAAGATTATGGCAGTTTTCAACAATGGCTTATGTTGCTAGTTCTGTTGTCGCAATATTAAGGAAGCACAATCTTAGCTGCACTGAACATTTACTATACCTCATACCAAAAAGCCTTACAAATAATAATGGATTTGCCCTTATCAAGCGTGCCATTTAGATATGAACTTTAATGCATAACTCACAAAATTAGCTGTGTTTACCTGCACTAATCTATACTCTGATTAACGTGTCATTCAAATTCCTATGAGTTGCGAACATTTAGACAATCTGACTATGGAAACTCTGATTTCTAAAGCAAACTACCCAGTATTCCGTTGTGAAGAGTGTATCCAAATCAACAGTCGCTGGGTGCATCTCCGTATTTGTCAAAGTTGTGGAAAGATGCTGTGCTGTGATTCTTCCCTTCATCAACATGCCCGACGGCATTATGAGGAAACTGGACATTCAGTGATTAGCTCGGCTGAGTTAGGAGAACAGTGGTTATGGTGTTTTTTGGACGAGCAGGTAAAGAACTATTAAACTAAGGCGATTGCATGGCAAATGCATCTAAATTATTTTTGATTACAACTAATCCTGTTTTGTCACTTTGAGAGAATGCAATAACCCAAAGCATAGGATTGTGTTGAGTTTTCTATCTGAGGAACTGTACAAAATCGAGCTAACCATTTATGGATTCTCGTATTCAATCATACTTGCGCTTGGCAGCAATTCAGCAACGTGAGACGGAGCAAATCGGTTCGTTTCTTGCAACGTTCAATCGCTCTTATGTCAACCCGTTTCTTAATTATGCTATTCCTGATAACAATGCTACCCCAACACCCAACGAAGTGAATGCATTGATTCATGCTTATCAGAGGCGTGGGCGAAAACCACGTTTGGAGTACGTTACGAAATTAGCACCTGCTGTTGAAAAAATACTAATATCGGCTGGTTTTGTGGTTGAAGGGCGTTTGCCACTGATGACTTGTACTCCCCCTTTAGAGCAATTCCTGACCGTACCTGAAGGTATAGAACTGCTCATGCCCGTTTCGGATGAACAAATATTGGCTACTGTTACAGTGCAAAACGAGGCTTATGGAGAATCTTCGCCAAGCCCTGAAGATGCCCAACGTTTACGAGCTAGCATAGCAGCAGGTACAATTGCGGTACTTGCTCGTGTAATAGCTACAGGGGAATCTGTAGGCGCTGGAATTTGTTCTGTGCCTGTTAATCAGACCACAGAGATTGCTGGGATTGGTGTACGTACTCCTTTTCGGCGGCGGGGTGTAGCAGGAGCCTTGACAACTCGGTTGGTGCAAGAGGCTTTTAACACAGGCGTGACAGTGGCTTTTCTCATGGCAGCACATGAGGCGGAGGAGTGGATTTATAAACGCGCTGGTTTCTCTACAATTGGCGAAATTTTGCATATTTCGCTCTAGTAGTTCGCCAACCCAAAATTGCTGGGTGGAGGTCGGCAGAGGAGCAGGGGAGCAGGGGAGCAGAGGAGAGGCTTATACAAGTTCTTTCCCCTCTGCCCCTCTGCTCCTCTGCTAACCACCATACAAAGTTTCGTAAACGTTCACAGGAGTTATCCTGCTACTGTAAAAAATAAGTACACGTAAATGGTAGATTAAGAGGCATGAATGAAAACTGCCTCGCCTACGGAATCGAAATTTCCGACTTA
>NZ_JACJSI010000180.1 GCF_014698065.1 Nostoc flagelliforme FACHB-838 | reverse complement strand
ATCAAGCTCGTTACATTGGTACTCGCAAAAATCTATTTGACCTCCGCCGTACCGCAGTCGTCCATAATCTTCATGTCCTTGCCAAAATTTTTACTAACACTACTGAGCAGTCTTCTACTTAATTCTGATTACTGAATCGGTGTTCTAGCTCACAAGTCGCAAAATTTTTCTCCCACCAGTCCAGCATCGCTTGTTACCTTTAGCACTCGATTTCAATTACTCAGGACTTACGCAACTGTCACAAGCAATGGCGCAGCTACACCGCGCCCCTTAGCTAATTTTCTCATGATTTGATAAATACTTAACACAGCCGATTAGTGTTAATAATTTCAGCAATGTCCTCTGAGTACACCACTTTGCATAATACATATATACTACAATACTGCGATCGCACTGTACCAGTTGCGTAAGTCCTAGATTTACGGAGTGGGTGACATTTTGGGTGCGGGGATTTAGGGGGATCTAAAGGGATTTGATACATCACTAAGAACTTTTCAAACATCCTCTAAAGACGCGTGGCGTTGCTATACAGCAGGAAAAATAATTTGGCGTAATTTCAAAATCTTTGTATGGACGCGAAATTTCGCGCCTCTACAATTTTTTCACCTTGGAACTGGTACTTGGTTAATTACCGATGCAATCACCGCATCCATTTGTAAACCATCTAGCATGGCTTCTGGTTTCAAAATAAGGCGATGACGTAGCAAGGGCGATGCAACTGCTTTAACATCATCTGGCGTGACAAAATCTCTGCCAGCTAACCACGCTAATGCTTGAGATGTCTGCAACCAAGCACCGGTGGCGCGAGGCGATGCGCCCAAAGTTAAATCGGGATATTGACGCGATGTTCTCACCAAGGCCAACAAATAATCAACGATCGCTTCTGATACTTTAACCTCTTTGACTGCTTGTCGCGCTTGCAAAATGTCGGCTACTGTTGCGATTGGTTTCAAACGGCTAATATCCAAACGCCGTGCTGAAAACCCCGCCTGACGATTCAGTAACATTTGCTTTTCCGCAGCTTGATCTGGGTAATCTACCACCAGCTTAAATAAAAATCTGTCCAACTGCGCCTCTGGTAAGGGATAAGTCCCCTCAAATTCCAGAGGGTTTTGCGTTGCAATCACCCAAAATAAATCTGGTAAGGGCAAACTTTCACCATCCAATGTTACCTGCATCTCTTCCATCGCTTCTAGTAGCGCCGCTTGTGTCTTGGGAGGAGTACGGTTGATTTCGTCTGCTAGCAGCACTTCGGTAAATATTGGCCCTTTTTTCAAAGTGAAATTGCGGCTATTCAAGTCAAAAATATTTGTACCAGTAATATCTGAAGGTAAGACATCTGGTGTTAGTTGAATCCGGCGAAACTCTCCTTGAATTAACTGCGCCAAAACTTTTACTAGTAGGGTTTTCCCAGTTCCCGGTACTCCTTCTAAAATTACGTGTCCACCTGCTAGCAGTGCTACTAAAAGTTGTTGTATTAAACTCGATTGTCCGACAATTACTTGATTCAAACCTTGACCAAGACGAATTAAGATAGGATGAGTTTCGCTCATATTTTTTTATTGATAAATAACTAATGCAGAAATATTATGGATAATTGCACAAATTAATTACGAATTATGAATTAATCTAATGTTTCGCCATTTTCTCAACCAGCTTAACAGGTCTTGTTCACTGATGGGTTGTTTGCGAGATTGTAGCTTTAAAACTGTATCTAGTTCTGCTGCACTTGTGCCTGTTTTTTGTATCCAGAAGTTGAGCAAGGCTTCACGTTCTAAAGGTACTTGCCCTAATCCCAAGGCTTTTTGGAGTTGTAGTTGTTCTTGTTTACCCACCATCTCAACAACAAAGTCAGTGGTATCAGCTTTTTGCAACACTCCTGCTAACGCTTGAATGTATGCCTCACTGTTATCTACAACTGGTATATCTAAAGCTACTGGCTTACCAAAGCGGCGATTCTGCGCCCAAATTAACACCAATAACAAAATACCTACCTGCACCAATATTGGAAATATAGGAGTTTTAGCAAAAAAACTAGATAAATCTCCTTCGCTTTCTTTCTTCCTGACATCGGCATCTTTATAGCCGTGGATGTATTCATCGACAAATATGGTGTTACCTTTTTCAGTAACCCAACTAGCTAGATACTTAAAATTACTTAAATAATCTTGGTAGGCGTTAGCGGCTAAATAAGGAGTGGTAGAAAAAATTACCTTTCCTTGTTTATAACTTTCTTCCCAGACAACAGCACCAAAGCGATCGCCTAAATCAACTTGCTGGGAGTTAGCTTTTTTATATCGTCTACGTGTATCAACTTTAATATCACCTTGGGGAGATTTCTGCATAGTACTAAACTCCGCTTCTGTAACCCGCGCCCCCGCACCTAAAATTACTAAAGTATTTCCTTTTTCTACCCATTCACGCTTTTGACTATCGAGTGTCATCTCTCTTGGATCGCCGCTTACCTGTAGAAAGGTAACAGGGTTGTTATCTGGCTGAATATCACTAAAAGGCTTTTGCCAGCGTTTGATAGAAATTCCCTGCTGTTGCATAAAAGCATACCAAGCACCATAACCATCAGAGGCGCGGTTGTAAGTAGAGCCAGTGTTAATTTTAGTATTATTAGGAGCCACAAACAAACTAAGTAAAACGATCGCAGCGAGTGCGATCGCTCCCATCCAAGCAAGGCGATTTGAACGCTTCATTTTTGACTTTCACTATAACTACTTTGTTTCAGTATCATAAGTGTTAATACTTACTTATTTTTCAGATAAAGTCAAAAATATAATTAATTTTGTTAAACCCTGCATTAAAAAATCTGTGGTAACAAACCATACAATAGACTTCTTGCATAAGTCAGTAAAAGGGGAAGGTGGGGTTCCCAGACCAAAAGAGAGATTGTTAGGCTTATCCGAAAAGTATTGAGAGTGGTGCTATCTTATTCGAGCAGATAAAAAACAGGACTTACATCTGTGTAAATCCTATTTAGCTTTTATGCCGATGTTAACTGAAAGACTCAGTTATTCTTTTATGGATTTTTCACAGTTTCAACTTTTGCTTCCACCTTCACCATCTTCACACCCTGAACTTCTTTAGCTAAAGTTTCAGCTTTTTTGAGTTCTTCTTGAGAAGCTGCTGTACCTTTGAGGATAATTTCAGCCTCTTTGTTTTCAACTTGTAACTTATTGCCTGGTAAGCCTTTATTCAACTTTTTGCTAACTTCAGCTTTTAAGTCGTTCTCAGCTTTTGTTGTCGTTTTTTCAGAATGAATATTAACTTTAGTGCCTGTACTAGCCGCTAAAGGAGTCGTTTCTATCCCTGGAACTTTAGCAGTTTGATTTATCTGCGAAGCTGGTTTTGCTGGTGCTTGAGTGGCTTCATTAGTAGTGCTAGGAGTTTCTGAACCAGTTTTAGGAGCCTCTTGGCAGCCAAAAGTACCAACTACCAACATGCTACTAACTAGTAATAGAATTAGCTTTTTCATTATCTATCTCCGAATTGAGTACTTGAAGCGATTAATTGAAGTGTGTGTCATGGTGAGGAGCAAATTTTAAAAAACAATTAAATGTGAAGTAGCAAAAGTTCCTAAGCAATAGCTCAGGTTACTGAAAATTGAAATTTGGGCGATTTCTTGAAGCTAAGATTTTGCGGCCAGTTTTGAGAAATGCCAATTCAATTTTCCTGACGACTGCTAACTAGGATGCCTCTGCATACAGCCTGTAGCTCTCTATGAATTTAATGTAGATGCCCAGTAGCTCTTTCAATGATAGACTATGCCACCCCAAAGTAGTGAATCGATGTTATCAGATTTGATTCACTTTGGCGATGTCTATGACAAATTCAAAACTTCAACGTTTTTATAATCCTGTGCCAGCAAAATTACTAACAAAATGTTACTTTAGAAAACTATGGCTTACTTACAATCCCTAAATATCAGGAAATATTAGCCAATGCCCTACCTTACTTCCGCTAGTGAAATTAGCACTATTGTCGCTGAATATACTAATGCCAAAACGCTGTGGATAGACACAGAAGTAGCTGACTACAGAACTCGTAATCCCCGATTATCGCTGATTCAGGTATTAGATAATCCTCAAGATATGAGTGGCGATCGCGTCTATCTTTTAGATGTCCTAGATCAGCCTAGCATTCTAGCTGAATTTATCGAAAAAATTATGATGGAATCTGCCATTGAAAAAGTTTTTCACAATGCCAGTTATGATTTAAAATTTCTCGGTAACAAGAAAGCTAAAAATATTACTTGCACTTTGGAAATGGTCAAAAAAATTCCTTACTATCTTTTGCCATTACCCAACTATCAACTCAAGACCATAGCCACTGCACTTTGTAGCTTTAACAATATCGATAAACAAGAACAAAAAAGCGATTGGGGAAAACGCCCTTTAGCTGAAGAACAGATAGAGTATGCTTACTTAGATTGTATTTATCTTGCTCAAATTCATTTAAATTTGTTAGGGTTACAAGCCCAAGCCAACCCAGAACCCATAACGGAAGACTTAATATCACTAACTACTAGATGTTCACAACTTGAGCAACAATGTAAGTTGTTGAATTCAGAACTTGAACATTTACAAGAACGCATAAAAAAAACTATGCAAGCTCAAAATATATCGGAAACTCCTTATTATAAACTAACTAGTTATGAGCGGACTACAGTCAAAGCTAATTTTACAGAATTGGCAAGGCTAGCACAAGCTCAAAATCTAAATTTAGATTTTCCAATCACACTAACTCAGAAACTCCAAAAAGATTTAGGACAAAATTTGGAACAACTATCTGTAGATATTGACAAAACCACATCTTGGCGACTAACTTCCAAAACTCAAGAGAGTGAAACCGAGGATGAGTGAACTACCTACACTTCCCTGGCGGGTAAATGTTTTTTTGGGTAAAGGAATACTCCAGGAACCTTAAGTGTCAAGCTTTTTGATAAGATAATTAAGCACAAAAAAACCTCCCAACGCCAATCAGGAGGTATTATCAAGAGTTTTCAACAGGATTCAGTTTACTAGTATTTTTTTTGTTAACTTTCCACCGACAGATATGTATTTTTTTGCACCCTGGTGTGAGAATTAAGCACAAATAAACCTCCCTGGAGTCAGAGGTTGCCCATATAAATTAGCTTTTTGCCTGCCTTATAGTCCTGCAAACCACTCATAGCCCTGATCCTCCCAATAGCCTTTAGTAGGTAACAAATTGCTGACGAATGTAATTTGAGTTACCCATTTGCTTTGCTTGTAGCCCAGTTTAATTGGGGATGCTAGGCGCATGGGCGCACCATTATCAACTGATAAAGGTTGTCCATTCTTTTGATAAGCCATGAGAGTCTGGGGATGTATAGCAGAGGCAAGATCCCAGCTTTCATAGTAGCCATCAGCAGATTTAAAGTAGACATAGCGCACGTTTGACTTCGGCTGTACCAGCGCTACTAAGTCTCGTAATCGCACGCCTCCCCATTGAACGATCGCAGCCCAACCTTCAACACAGATGTGACGAATTACCATTGAAGTCAGGGGAAGTTTTTGAATATCTGCCATGCTCAATTGCATCGCGTTACTAACCTCACCATCAATCGTTAGGCGAAACTGCGCTGGATCAATTTGTGGGGTGAAGTCAAAGGTATTAACCAGCAATTTGTCTGCTTCTATGGCACTTACAGGAAATTCCGGTACTGGTTTTTGACTTTGCAGGAGTGCTTCAAGACTTTGATTTAGTGGCTCAGATATTTGCCGCAGATTATCTGAAAACAAATTTGTCCCACAGCCACCTAAAAGAAAGCCTACCCCTGAAAGTCCAGATACTTGCAGTAACCGGCGACGGGATAGGGTGCGTTTGGGAAGAATCAGACTCATAAGCACCTCTACAGGAACATAAACTTAACTAGACAGATGCTTCCTAACTTCAGGGCAAGCGGGGGTAAACCAGAGGCAGAGCCTCTCGGAATATATTCCCAGTTTTAAGAGCTACGGTGTACACACAAGTCCTAAAAACCTAGCTTGATAAGACTTTCCTCGTTTTCCTCGTTAAGAGTCTCCGACTGGGAATGTATTCATTAAGTCTCTGACTCAATGCCAGACTGGAGGCAGAGCCTCAACAGGGGGCATTCCCATGCTCTTCATGAGAACGAGATAAACGAGAGAACAATGGAAAATCAAACTTTTTTCGACTTGTGTCTACACCGTAGTTTTTAAGACTGGAAACGAGGAAATACAAGCCTTTGGGCTTTTTTTAGTACCATTCGTTTTTGACACTAATCTACGGGCGACAGAAGAATAAAACGACTTTTAGGTAATTTATTGTTGGTAATGTAATATTTATGCAAATCTGACCATCAAAGTCAGCGCCAACTAGTAGTCTGCCAACCCAAAAATGCGCTTGTGAGGACTGGGGAAAGGGTAAGGGATTTAAACCCTTTACCCCGCCAAGTCACGAAAGCGAACTAGTAGTGATTAGGGTGGGAAAAAGTGCCCACCCTAACACTCTAACTTGCTACTGCCTCAGCAGGGGCTGCCTCAGCAGCAGTTAGGGGTAAATAAACACTAACTTTTTTACGGGTTTTGCCCTTTCTCTCAAACATTACAACACCGTCGATTAAGGCAAACAGAGTGTCATCGCTACCAATACCGACGTTGTTACCAGGGTGAAATTTGGTACCGCGCTGACGCACAAGAATGTTTCCTGCACGTACAACTTGACCACCATAACGCTTAACACCCAGACGTTGGGCATTAGAATCACGACCGTTGCGTGTACTACCTGTTCCTTTCTTATGAGCCATAATTTCCTCTTGTGTATCTACTTCTTTTTATTATTCAGCAGCGGTTTCAACTTCTTCAGTAGGAGTCTCATCTAAAACGGGAGTTTCCTTCTCCGCTTCACCTTGGGCAACAAATACTGCACCGTTAAGGGTGATGGAGTCAATCATAAGTCTGGTAATTTCCTGACGATGCCCCCGCTTTTTGCGGGTTTTCTTTTTGGGCTTCATCTTGTATACCAGAACTTTACGACCTCTGTAATGCCGCATTACAGTTCCTTCTACAGTTGCACCTGTCACTAGTGGCTGTCCAATGCTGACTTCGCCATCGTGCTGCACGAGTAATACGGAGTCTATTGTAACTTTTTCATCTGGTTCGATCGCAAGCAGTTCAACATCGTAAAACCGCCCTGGCTCTACTCGTATTTGTTTACCGCCAGTTTCAATAATTGCGTAGGTCATGGAATTGTCCTTGAGGTTGCCGTACAGGTAGCTGTTTTTTATCTCTTATGGAGACGTTTTTGCCAGCCTTTGTAATATGTCCACCTGATCCGAGCAGGAATTAGACAGACAATCTAACATAGTATTTTATTAGTAGGTGTCAAGTCAAGCTATAACAGGGTTTTTAGATTTGGCATTGTGTCTGGTCAGCATGAAGATGAAAATTCGGCTAATTCACTACTGTCTATTTGCTAATTTTCCAAGAGTGGGAGGGGTGCAGAGAGAAGCTCATAAATAAATGTATTTATTGGCTTTGAAAGCTTGGATGCATTATTTTTTTGTGCTACGCATCTCAAGATAAATATTTAACATTAGATTATTAAGCATAAATAAATCTATTTACTCTGAAACCCTCTATCGTTGAAAAATTACAGCATCTTTCTTCCCTGGCTCTCTGCTCATAGGCGATTACCCATCAGCACGAATGTAAATTGCATTTACAAATGCGAATTGATATTTTTTAGATAAACATTGCCACTATCCTAGGGTTGAATTTTATAAAAAAGCAACAAAAATTAGTCTAAAAGTTATATTTTCTTGTCAAAATCAACACATTTCTATTCTTTGTTTTAAGATCGAAAATAGATGCTTTATCTAGAAATTGTTTACAGAAGTTAGTAAATGCCTAGTAATTAAATTACTATCTTCAAACCTGAGATTTCAAATAGGAGATGGATTATCATGACACAGCAAAATGCTGCCCGACTTTTTCAAGCCGTAAAAGAAGATCAAGCATTACAGGAAAAGCTTAAAGCAACAGCTGATCCAAAAACCTTCATCAAGATAGCTCAAGAGCGTGGCTATGACTTCACCGCCGAAGAACTAGACAGTGAGATCGACAAATTGTCTGAAGAAGATTTAGCCGCCATTGTCAATCCAGGATGGGGGACTAGACGTCACATTAATCCTAGATAATTCGTATTTTGGGCAGCCGGAAGTATAGGAATAAGCGAATTGACAAGTTTTGCTCCTCAAGGGGATACCGTTGCATCATCTCCTTGAGGGGCATTCTTCTTAAAGTAAGCAACTCTGTCACCATAGCTGCTCTTTTTTCTTTTTCATAACCGGACATGGAGCCACTTGCATTTAAGGGTTTCCCAAGTTGTGCGAACTAATTATCAAAAGTCAACAATTAAAAATCCTTGCTTTGCTTGGCATTTTCCACCTGCTTAACTCATGGATTAGGATAACTTAATAGTCTTGTCCCCTTCCCCTTTAACCTTTACCCTTTTCCCCCCTCTTGCAAAAAGCACTTTTGCAAGAAGTCTATTGTAATCAAGTGCTGTTGTTTGTTCTCTTTCTAGTGTCAGTATGTCTCTTGTCCACTATGGTAAATGCCTAAAAGTTGGGGTGTTGCAGTTTAACCAAAGTGAACCTTGCACCTGATTTGGAAGGTTTTTCCAAAAATGTGTCAGCATTGTAATAAGCTCACTTTGTGATCAACGGATTGAGCAGGCGATCGCTAATTGCGCTAAGGTGACAACTGCTACACTTTATGACTATTTTGAGAGCAAGGTATTGCAGAAGGATATTTTCGCCCCCTCAAACCGTTTTTAGCGCTGACCCATATCTTGAGTATTTGTCTGTTTTACTTCACAGTTCTCGAAAACTGGAAGCATCTAACTCCAGAGATTAATCGTCTTAGTCCAGAGATAGTTGAGGAACACACCGAAGAAGCAATCACCTTTATTTTGGCAGGTATTAAACGCTCACATCCATAAACGGAAAGGCTTATCTGGATTTTTAATATTAATTTATTATCGTTTGCTGTTATGGCTGTCTTTGGGGCATTCTTCACTCCTCCAAGCCAGTTCATCAGTTGATGCACCTGGGACTCAATACTACTCGGTTAAGCATTTTGAACCCAAAGTTTGGTTTTGGGAAAGGGTTAAAGGGTAAGGGTTAAGGGTTTTTAATTTCCCTTTCCCCCTTCCCCTTTGCCCCTTAACCGACAAGTATTGACCTGGGACTCAATCTTAGAGGATGTTTTAAAAGTCCCCTTATTGGTATCAAAAGTTTAGATCCCCCTAAATCCCCCTTAAAAAGGGGGACTTTGATTCCTGTTCCCCCCTTTTTAAGGGGGGTTAGGGGGGATCTAGAAGTACTTAAAAGCACAGCCAAACACTTTTAAAACAACCTCTAAGAGTAGAGTATCTGCAACTCTCACAGAAATCTTCATTATTTTACCAATAATTGTCAGCAAATATGTATGCAATGAAGAGATGAAACTCTAAAATTGCAATCATCTCTATAGATATCAAGCAGATTCAAAATTCAACGCCCGCCGCTAGCTCAAGTCAGCGCAGGGTGAATATGATTACAAAACACAGTTATGTCTTTTTTAAATTGGAAAATCGGCTTCGAGATAGAGCTGATGTCACCTAGAGGACACAGCAGACAGGACTTAGCAGAATTAATCGCCCAACAATATGATACAAGAGTGCGTCGTGTTTTTCATCCCCAGTCTGAACTAAGTCAGGTTCCAGGAACTCCCTTATTTCAAAATCTTACTTTAGGATTTGAGGTGATTGATGAACACGAATGTTTGATTGCTCGATGTGTAGATGATCTAACCCTTCTTGAGAACCTAGACAAAACTGCAAAACCTAAGCCAAGATGGTATCGAATTGTCAGTGATGATACCAGACTGCTGCAACTAGTAGAAAGCCAAGCTGATGCTGCTGATTCGATCGCCGATGTTCTCAAGCCAATTGCTAGTTTATTTTCTACCAATCTGGAAGCAGGGCCAGGCGGAATGGTACGTGTTGCCGATCGCACAGGTAATCCAATTGCGATCGCTGCACCACTACCGGGTGAGAGAGAACGTCCTTGTGAGTTAATTACTCCACCTATTGAGACTAATCATAGCGATCACTTAGAAATGCTGCTCTCAGCCGCACGTTCTCTTGGTTTTACAATTCCGGTAGAAGGTGCAACCCACCTGCACTTTGATGCTACACCTTTATGTTCTGCTAGAGTTTTTGCTAATCTGGTGAATCTTTTATGGACACATGGTGAAAATTTAAAACGATTGGTGGGGACTAATCCCAATTGTAGACGCTTAGGAATGTGGGATGAAGAATTGTTGGTATTAGTCAATCAATCGGATTTTTGTCAACTTTCTTGGTCTGATGCTAAAACACGTCTAGCCAAACTTGAACTCACAAAATACTGTGACTTTAACATCAAAAATCTAATTCAAACTATTCCTAGCAAGTTTACTTTTGAAGCACGTATTTTTCCTTCCTGGATATACGCATAACCGATTATCGAAGCAGCAGCTTTAATGGAAGCGATCCTACGTTATACAATAGGAGCATCTCAGATATCACCAACTGCACCTTTGGAATGGAAATCAGAATCTATGCAGGAGTTTCTCAAAGCACTAGCACTAAATGAAAATTATCGCTTAATTTGGTTATCTCGTGCTAATAAATACTCCCAGTGAAGATATGAAAATAGTTTTGTGTTAACTACTTTTCCAGCTAACGAATCAAGCTTTGCAACTAGATAAATTAAGTTACCTTGCTCGTTCATTATCAATTTTCAAACTAAAAACTGTTCGTATCTTTCATAACTAACTATGATGCATTTAATCAAATTTCTAGCACTTATCTTACTCGGTTTACTCTCAACCACAATTTTCAACTTCAGCAATGCCGTAATTGCTGCACCTAAAGTTTCTCAAGACAACAGACTGACTTTTGTAGCTGCTAAGGAAGGCCCAAAGTTTGAAACTAATATTTACACCATCCAAACTAACGGTTCAGCCCGCCGCCAGCTTACTAAAAATTTGAATGTTTATCCCACAATAGTTTGGTTAAACAATGGTAAAAGGCTAGCTTTTTTCAATGATGCGTATGATGTTTACACAATGAATGCAGATGGTTCCAAACTAACTAAAATATTCTCTGGGGCTGGCTGCAAAGCTGATAGCATTGAAATTCAGTGGTTATTAAATGGCCAAAAACTTGCCATTAAAGAGTCTTGTGATGGTAGTACTCTTGAGGATACAGGTAGCGTATCTCTTTATTTAAGTGATACAACTGGTACACAAGGAACTAAACTGATTCAAAGATGGGAGGTAGGAGGTATTCCGCCAAAAACAGAAATCTCATCTTCTTTATATCTGTCACCTAATGGACAACAGGTAGTATTCTTCAAAGATAAAAGTATCTGGCAAATGAATACAGATGGCTCTAATTTGACAGAGTTAACTAACGCTCCAGGAAATGATTATTCTAGCCAAGTGATTTGGTCGCTTGATGGAACCCAGATTGCAATCTCATCAGGAAAAGGCAATAATCAACCGATTTATCTACTCAATGTCAAGAACAAGACACTAACCAGTCTATCCGACGAACATCAAAAAACAGCTTATTCTGGCATTATATCATGGTCGCCTGATGGAACTAAAGTTGCTTACTATCATGAGCAAGGTGAAGAATACTCTGGTAAAAAATTAGATATTTTTGTACTTGATGTTAAGCAAAAAAATGTCAGAAAATTGACTTCTAAACCAGGGGAATATAGTGAATTACAGTGGTCGCCAGATAGTAAGCTGATTGCTTTTACAAGCGGAGATTATTCTCAGAAAAAGCTTTATACGATTAGTATCGATCGACTCAAGCTTACTCAGTTAGCTTCGCAATTACCACCATCTGAAATTAACAGTTTTAATTGGTCGTTAGATGGTAAAAAAATTGCTTTCATTAAGACAGAAAAAACGAAGAAAAAACCAGATGGTCAAAGCGTTTTGTATGTGAGTAATCGGGACGGTTCAAAATTAACTAAATTGTCCAAATCTGATGATTCGTATATTTTCGGTCAGATTTGGCAACCGTAATTTACTATATCACTCCCAATACGGTTCGGTTAAGCCCAAAATCAGGTAAGGTGAGGGTTATTCCCTGAATGCACTGATGTTGAATGCAACTCAAAGAATTCTCACTGATCTCACCTGT
>NZ_JACJSI010000018.1 GCF_014698065.1 Nostoc flagelliforme FACHB-838 | reverse complement strand
ACTCTATTGCCTGAATTACCTTCTGGCGTAAGTCGTAACTGTAAGGTTTTGGCATGAGCTTTCCTTGAGCTGAACGCTTCATCTGTATCTAGTTTTACTTTACTCACTAATTATACTGTTTGTCCTAACCGCCTTGGCGCTTGCTATATGTCCTTTTTTATCCCTTGTGGTGATCCTTGAATTCGACCGATAGGGTGAAAAACAATAACATGATATCAACTTGACACTTTATTAGCAAAGCAAGTAAAGTAGCGATGTCTACAACGGGCTACGCCTACGCAATTACTATTTTAGTAATTACAAACTAATAAAACTTTTTAACCCAATCATAAAGCAAGCTTAATAAATGTAAATTCTTCAATAACTTTTTTATAAAAAATAGAAAGATTTTATAAAAAATATAATGAAAATGTTGGCATATTTTCCGTAAATTTACTAACGTAGACTGGAGACATAATTGACAGAAAGCTCCAGGATGAGAATTGAAACCTAAGTTATGAAACTAAGTTTGGTTTTTGCGACTGCTATATCTAGTGTTCTTGTAGCTGTAACCACAGGATTTGGTTTCTCTAGTCAAGCACACGCTTTAACTTTTGCTGGTATCTCTAGTGGGACATGGGGAGAACCTACTCCAGAAAGCACGGATACTAATCCCGTATACACAGGTGTGGGAAATAACACATTTACTTGGGGCGATTCTAATGTATGTCCACCAAGTGCAAATGCTTCTAATGGGTGTCAAATAACAGGTTCAAATAAACTTAACTTTAATGGAAACTCATTTTCAACTGGCATTGATTCTGAATTCAAAATAGGAGATTTAAGTTACTTTAACGGAACAGTACTTAAAGGTACAGCCGTTGAATCTGTACCTTTAAATATTAATGTATCCTTTAACCCTCTTGTTGGAATCAACGAAGTTTTTGACTTCAAATTGTATCTAGTAAATACGCCTAATAACGCAACAGCAACTCCTGAAGACAATGCAGACTTTGTATTTATAGACACAAATTTGAGTAATCGCATTTTCACCTTTGAAGGTAATAACTATACGCTTGAACTAACGGGTTTTAATCCAGACGTTAGTCAGAAAAGTGTTGAGGCCCTTGAAGGAGCCACAACTACCACAGCTGTTTATGCGAGAATCAAAACTATACCCGAATCTTCGCCAGTTGTGGGTTTATCACTTTTAGGGATATACCTGATATCTCGTAAAAATTTTGGGAAAAGAACTATTAAGAGGATAAAAATGTAGAGACGCGATTTATTATCGCGTCTCTACAAGGGTTTACCGTTTTTTGAAACTATGCAGGGTTCGGTTGAGTTCGGCTTTGAAGTAACTGTATAATTGCAGCTTTTTCTAAGATTCCAACTAGCACACCATTCTCACGAATTACGGGAAGCACAGATAGCTTTTGTTGTTCAAGTAGCTGCATAACTTCCAGCAGAGGTTGATTTGATTGGACTGTGGTAGATTCAGTAATTGGTCGCATAACTTCTTTGACTTGAGTTTCTGACCATAGTGCTGTGGGGATGGTTCGCAAATTATCAACTGCGATCGCACCTACTAATTGTCCATCATCATCAGTCACTAAGAACCGATGCCAGTTTTGCCCACTTATGACTCGCTCATCGGCAAACTCTCTGAGGGTAAGATTAGCAGCGACAATCGGGCTATCATGAGTCACTGCATCTTCAGCTGTCAAACCTGTGAGTTTTTCTTGCACTCTGGCAAACTGAGCCGCATTACCAGCATTTTGCAACAAGAAGAAGCCAATTAACAAGTTCCAGAAATTACCGAAGTTGCCAAATAATACTAGGGGAAGTACACCTGAAAGAATTGCTACCCAACCAAAGATTTGCCCAACTCTACTCGCAAAGGTTACACCTTTATAAGGATTACCTGTAATTTTCCAAACAAGAGCTTTCAGTATATTTCCACCATCTAAGGGCAAGCCAGGAATCAGGTTAAACAGAGCTAATGCCAAGTTGACAGAAGCTAAAACACCAAGGATTGCAGCTAACGGCCCTGATGCAGCAGTAGTAACACCAATCGCTGTAACGATACCGCAGAGTAGTAAGCTTACCATTGGCCCGGCGATCGCAACCCAGAAAGCTTCACCTGGGGTTTTCGATTCTTTTTCTAAACTCGCCAAACCGCCAAATATAAACAGTGTGATGGATTTGACATCAATTCCCTGACCAATCGCAACAAAACTGTGGCCTAATTCATGGGCGACGACAGAGGCAAATAACATCAGCGCTGTCATCAATCCTAGTAGCAAAGCTAATCCCGCAGACAATTGGGGAAATTGCGCCGCCAGTCCACTGCTATAGCTCCAAGTTACCAAACCCAGAACTAAAAACCATGACGGATGGATATAGAAGGGAATTCCGAAGAGATTACCAACGCGAATTGTGCCATTCATGTCGTTCACCTTTGATTTCAGCTTTGAGAAGTTTGCTTTTTTCCTTCTCGATGTCTCTAGTGTAACGAAAGGTTAAGAGATTTTAATCTTGATGACGGTAGTGGTGTCCGTCCGTAAAGGTGTGGTTATTGGTAATATTATCCAATAACTCTCACTACGTCTCGATTGGTACATCAGGCAGGCGACTCCATTCATTCCAAGAGCCATCATAATTGCGAACATTGGGATAGCCCAATAAATATTTCAAGATAAACCAGGTATATCCAGAACGCCCTCCGATGGCACAGTAGGGAAACACTTGTTTATCAGTCGTGATGCCTTTACTCTCATAAAGATTTTTCAATTCATTGAATGATTTAAAAGTTCCATCCTCGTTGAAAGTTAAAATATGTTCAAGATGCACTGCACCGGGAATATGTCCAGTACGTTCGCCTGCTTTTGGTGGCTGATTGAAAAACCACTCACCGCAGTATTCTTGCAGTGTTCGGACATCCAACAACACCCTATCGCTTTTACCTATCGATGCTTTAACTTCATCATGTAATACTCTCAGACTAGCATCAGTAGCTTTGACACGGTAATCAGTAGCAGAAAACGTGGATAACTCAGTTGCTAGCGGACGACTTTCTGATTTCCATTTTTGGTAGCCGCCATTGAGAACTCGTATATTCTCATGCCCAAAGACTTTCAATAACCAGAAAATCCAGGCTCCCGTTCCCGGATAACTGCCATAAGCAATCACTGTGGTGTCATTGGTGATGCCTGAACGTGCCATCAGCTTTTCAAAAGCGATCGCATCCCAATTCATCTTTAAATCCGGTAATAGTAAATCTCTAAAGAAGTTCCAGAAGACAGCACCAGGTATGTGAGCATTTTTGTACAGTTCGGGACTCGTATCCACTTCAATAATGCGGATGTTTGGATCGTTGAGATGATTTGCAAGCCACTGGGTATCAACGACAACGGACGGATCAGCGTATTGAGACACTTTTATTTCTCCTGTAATAGCGCGAAAATAATTGAAACTTGTGTTTCCGCAACGATTTAGTCTTGGTTATAGTTGGGAAATACGATGTGCGATGTGCGATGCACTAGGGTTGTGGAAATAGAGAATAAAGAAAAGCCGATCAATGGGTGAAACACTGCTAGAGGGAAAGAAGTCTGCAAATGAATTGTGAGAAATTGCAGTCCCAGTAGCACTGGCATACTTGCTGTAAGGTTTCGCACTCTTCGAGGAAAGGGAATTAAAAACACCCATACCAACAAAATTAGTGAGAGTCCGCTATATCCTCGCACGAGCCAAATATGTAGTTTCCACCAATCAGAGTTGTAAAAGTAAGCCAGTCCAACACTGAATATTTGGATTATTAAACAGAGATTGAAAAGCACTGCTGCGATCAAAAAACTGATTTGAATCCAGCGCCCGGATATCTGTGTGTCATCAATGCCAGAATTTACAGTCATAGTAAAGTAATCCAAAAAACCAAATAAAGGATTTGACTTGATGTGACTAAAGCTAAGATAGGTCTGGTTGCGATACTGCGCCTAGACCTCGAACGAGTACACTTTGCAAATCATGGTTGCCTTACAATCTCTATTTCATGGAATTGCTCAAGCTCAAGATGAAGAGACGTTGCGATCGCACATATCCGTAAAAATGAGTGAGTATTTTTCAGCTACACGATGCGGGCTGTTTTTCTTTGCCCAAATTTCTTTAGTTGACAGCAAGATTCAAAAAGCACTGCAAATTGCATTATCACCTCAACACAATCCAGTTGCACGCTACTTGCTAGAACGCCATGCCCCTGTTCATGAAGCTTTGGTAGTCGAACCTAAGACATGGAAGTTGATTTGTCCTCGTGCTGATCACAGGCACGTTATGGCAGGGCCAATTGTTAGCAATGGTGAATTAGTGGGTGTAGTAGGTTTGACGCGTCAGCAAGGAATGCCTGCATTTGATTCACAAAATCTTACAGATTTGAGTGCGCTTTGTCTACACATTTCTACTTGGGTGGCAATGGCGCGATTGCAACAACCACTATTACAGACAAAGCGTTTAACGCCTCGTGAAATGCAAATTGCTTCCTTAGTGGCTCAAGGACAAACCAATGCAGAAATTAGTGCTGAACTTTGGATTACTGAAAACTCTGTCAAGCAAGCCTTAAAAAGAATGTTTCGTAAGCTTGAGGTTTCATCTCGTGCTCACATGGTTGCAAAGCTTTCCACAGTTTTAAAATAAATGATCTTTTATGTCCTCATTAATCCCGGCTCTCTCTCCTTATCTCACCCTGCCCCCTGATAACGATTTCTATGAAAATTCAAGTGAAACGCTATCAGGGGGGTATTTTCTGGCTTAGGCATTCATGCTGTAATTATTTCCATCTGCTGAGAAGTTTTCTGCAACATCGGGGCAATTATATCAGCAGGAACAGGACAACTGAAGTAAAAACCTTGACCTTCATCACATCCCTGCATTCGCAGGTAGTCGAGCTGTTCTTGGGTTTCCACACCCTCTGCCGTGATACTCAACCGTAGGCTCTTCGCTAAGGCAATAATCGCATTAGTGACGGCAGCGCTATCAGGATTGGACATGACATCCTGTACAAATGACCGATCAATCTTGAGCATATTCACAGGAAAGCGCTTCAAGTAATTCAGGGAGGAATAACCGGTACCGAAGTCGTCTAAAGCCAACCATATACCCAGTTCTCGTAATTGTTTTAAGGTTTTAACTGATCGCTCAATGTCACCCATCAAGAAGCTTTCCGTTACTTCCAGTTCTAGATCAGATGCTTGGAGTCCAGTTTCCTCAAGAATTTGGTTAATGACCTCAACCAGATAAGGTTGTTCAAACTGTCGAGCTGACAGATTCACAGATATCCGAATTGGGGTAAAGCCAGCAAGCTGCCAAGCACGGTTTTGGGCGCAAGCAGTTCGCAAAACCCATTCACCAATTTGTACGATCGCACCATTGGCTTCTGCAATCGGAATAAACTTTGCTGGAGAAATCATACCTAAAGTAGGATGCTGCCAGCGAACCAACGCTTCCATAGCTGTAATGTGTCCGCTGTGTAAATCAATCAAAGGTTGATAATAAACCAGCATTTCGTTGCGCTCAAGCGCTCCATGTAATTCATTTTCTAATGTCAGTCGCTCCTGCAACTGAGTATTAATTTCTGGCGAATAAAATTGGTATTGGCTACGCCCTTGCTGCTTCGCCTGATACAGTGCTATATGAGCCTGTTGCAAGAGTTGATCTACACTATTGCGATCATTTAGTCCGTTAATTGTGATGCCGATGCTGGCGGTGATATGAATCAAGTTACCTTCTAGAGAAAAGGGTTTGCTTAGGGTACTCAAAAGCACCTGAGATAGCTTAATCACATTTTCAAAAGAATGAATCTCCATTTGCACAAGAGCAAATTCATCTCCATTCAAATGGGCAAGAATATGTGTTTGTGTTATGCAGGTTGATAACCTCTGGGCAACTGCTCTTAACAATAATTTTATTGCCTCATGCTCCAACCCATGACTTATAACAGTGAAATCATCAATACTTAGCAAAAAGACAGCTACAAGACGCTGGTTGTTTTCAGGTTTGGATAGAATTTCATAGAGGCGATCGCGGAATAAATCACGATTGGGTAATCCAGTTAGATCATCATAATTACTGATGTAGTGAATTAACTCATCTAATTTGTGAAGAGTTTGTGAGGTATCTGCCATCAATGTACCGGCTTCATCAGCAAATTCCGTAGGCAATTCAGGTAGGGTTTTGGTACTTAGATAATTTTGCAATGCAGCTGATGTCAAAATAACCGGTTTGAGGAGGTGGTGTAGGGCGTAGAGAGTGACGGCCGTACCCGCTAATGTAGCCAACAGAGCAATGATCATAACTCGGATCGCCATCTCTAAAGAATAGGAGTTTGAGATGACGAAACTCAAAAGTAAGGTCAAAAGCGGTACGTGAGTGCCCAAAAATGCCACCAACATGATTTTAGCGGTGTAACTTTTCTTGAGCCATCGGAAACGAGCTAGGAACGAGTAGAGGTAGAGGTTCTGATTGAGTTTCATAAATTCTGTTCAATAGTTGGCAAATTAGTTCCGAGCCATCCTGACAAAAGAATGTTTTGATTCACAATTCTGTTGAATTAGCTCTCATGGAACCCAACCTTGATAAGGTTATATATTTATGCTTCCCAATATAGTTTTCTACTTAATATCTATAACGATAAAGTTTTTGTAAAATTGCACCAAAAAAATCGTCATTTAAACCAACTTGTACTGATGATTATACTGTCAGTATTTATTAGTTTTTCTTCATCTGATATTAAAGCAAATATAGAATTCCGGCTGGTATTTTGAAAGCATACTGAGACTAAACCAGTTCTTGTCCCTTCTTGATTCTCATTTTGTGATAAATTCAGCTTAAGCTCTAAGCCTGATTTTGTGCAGCTTCTTAGATAATTGGCATTATTCGGATTTGCGTAAAAAGTCAATTTTATTGAGTAAATTATAAATATTTTTTAATTTTAGAGATTTTTTGATTTACTCGTATCCATAAAACTTTATTCTTAGAAATGTTGTTTATAGCGAGTCAACTTGTATGAGTAGCGAAAAAACCACAGAATTACCACTCTGGGTACAAGATAGAGATATCGTGATTGCTCATGATGAAGAAGTACAGTGGCGAGAAGGAAAACGCCCGGATTATTCTTACACCAATGAATTTCTTCATCAAGAGAGTAAATTTCAGCATCCAGAAGGTTCTTTAGAAGCCATAGCTCAAAACTTAGTCCGAAATTTTGAGATGGAAGCTTCTAATAAATCTAATCCTCAACAGTGGCTTTCGATTGTTACTGATAAGTTTAAGATGAGTACCAATGGAGGACAACAATACACTGCTGAGGATGTCGCGCTCGAAGGTACTTATAATCTCTTCCTGGGTGAAAGTGAGCAGTATAGCTCGGAAACAGAAACCTTTGAATCTTCATTTCAGGTTTTTCATAATGCTTTTCCTCATGGTTTTCTTTGGGAATTAACAGAAGTTCTTTCGGGGCCACCTAATGTTACTTTTAAGTGGCGGCATTGGGGAACATTTAATGGTTCCTATAAAAACTATGCACCCACAGGAGAAAGAGTAGAAATCGTAGGAATTAGTATTGCTCGCGTGAGTGATGATTTGAAGATTGAGTCTTTAGAACATTATTTTGATAATAATGTTTTTCTTCAGAAATTAACGGCAGGGGGTTGTCCCTTCCATTCCCAAAATCAGTAGCCCTAGCTTGGCTACACGAGGCAAAATCTGCCTTAAAAACTTTAGACTGCGTAGGTTAGTTTGCAATACAGTTCAGTTAAGCATTTCTTTATTCTCTCAGTGCCGCGCCAGTTGCTTCAAGTCGGGGAACCCGCCCAACGCACTGGCTTCTCTGCGTCTCTATGGTTCATAAAAAAAATTGACTTTGGCAAAGAGTTTTAGCCTTAGTTTTAGCCTTAACTGAACCGTATTGGGTTAGTTTGAGGACTGAAACCCAACATTTTCGGGCATTTGTTGGGTTTCACTTTGTTCAACCCAACCTACTATTATCCTTAACCCAAGCGTATTGTCATATAGATGATTTTTCTTCACTTATGAAAACTCCGGGTAAGTGTGCCATTAATTCTGCAACAAAATTATTGCCTATTACCAGAAAAGAGCCGATTTGTAACTTGCTCTAACACCTTTAATGCTGTTAATGAACCTCGAATCAGCCGAGTAGCAGCAAGGGGTTGTCGAAGCATTGCGATCGCTAAAGGGAAAGGCTTTAGGGAGCCATCAGAGTTAATTGCTGGTGTGAGATCGGGGATATTGTGCTGACAATCGTCGCTGACTACTCGCAGCATTGCTACTGCAACTCCAGCCGCATTGAAAAATTCTAAGGCGGTAAATCCTTCCATATCAACAACATCAGCCGCCAAAGTCTTACCTAAATGGCGTTTTTCGACCGCAGACCAAATCACGCGATCGCTTGTCAGACACTTGACTAAAGATACTTTTTGTGATTCTAAAAAGTGCAATTGTGTTGTAAAAGTGCGATCGCACTCTTGTTGCTTCCCCTGATAAATACAATCTTGATACAAGACAATATCGCCAACTGTGTAGCGATCGCTCAAGCTCCCACATATACCCATAATCAGCACTCTCGATGGAGCGATAAATTGTCCTTGTTGCAGATATTTGAGTAAAGGCTTCATCCCAACAGGTATGGCTACTACCGTTGGGATGGAGTCGGTAATGCCGCTTAATCCGCGACACACAGCTTTATATTCTGCTCCTTGAGGCACCAGAATTGTGTTAATGGGCAAAAAATTAGGCACTAGTCTCAATAGTTTCCAGTTTACGTTTGGGTATTAACTCCAAGGTACGGAGGGCGATATTAGCAAGTCTAGGTAGTAATTGCGGTCGGAGTAGTCGAGGATCATACTTGCTCATGCGGCGCTGATTTTCTGATAGACAAATGCTGAGAAATTTTTCGAATGTCAGGTCTTTGGTAAAAATGTCAGTACCGGTGGCAGCAAAGCCAGTCTTACTAGAGTCAGCATTGCCAAAGACGGCAATCAGATTGCTGAGTGCCTTGCCGTAATGCCAGAGGGTTTTTACGCTCCGTAGTGGGGTAAATCCTTGACCACGATGAATTTGTGTATATGTAAACCAGTTGACAAAAAAGACAATATGGCGTGTCTCTTCGTCTATGATCGGATCAAAGATAGTGAAGATAGACTCTGGAAAAACATTAGCTTCACGAGCGATCGCAAATAGCCCGTAAGCAAAGAAAGTATCCAGGCACTCTTCAAAGCCAAAGCGCGTAAAAATTGGCTCAATATTTTGGGGAACTTCAATAGGCTGACGTTCTGGTATTTCGATACCGTAACGGTCAATTAATGTTTGTAGTAGGCGGGCATGGCGCAATTCTTCCTTACCTTGAAGGGCGATCGTAGTTTGTAAAAGGGGATCACTCACCCTTGCTGCGTAACCACTAACTATTGCTCCGGCTTGTCGCTCTGCATCCAGAGCTTTCTCCCAGAAAGGGATACTGCGTAGGAAAGTTAAGGCTGTATCGTCCATATCTGGCCACGGAAGATTTTCAGGCTCGTATTCCCTGTAGCTTTCTATAAAGCTCTGGCAGAATAATTCCTTATGCTCAACAGAACCAAGTTTCATCTTGAAGTTTCCTTTTGTATTAAAGATCGGGTCATATCTGAGTGACAATAAGTAATATTGCTGTTTAGTTGTAACCAGAACTCGCAAACCGAAGGTGATTGCTGTAGCATGACTAAATAATTGTGTCACCCACACGATAATTTTCCAAGATGGTTAAGCTTAATAACTCCAAATCCGCACGAGAACTCTTCAATATTTCCAAATTGGCGATTCAATTTTCGTGGCTGACGGTGAGTTTTTGGATTGCCGTAACAGTAGCTGGCGTTCTGGCTTTCAGTTCTCTTAAGTATGCCTTGTTTCCAGATATTACTTTTCCAGTGGTGGTTGTGAATGCTACAGCCCCTCTAACAACTGCCCTGGATACAGAGACGAAGCTCACTAAACCCCTGGAAGAACGCCTCCGATCTTTAGAAGGACTGGAGAATATTCGCTCATCCACCTATCCGAGTCAAACTGCTGTTGCCCTTTCTTTCGCCGTTGGAACGAATTTAGAAACATCGACCAAAGAGGTTGAAGCTGCCCTCAAGCAGTTGACTCTACCTCAAGGAGCAACTTCCAAAATTATTCCCCTAAATCTAAACGAGTCAGCGGCCATTAGCTATGCCATAGAGAGTCCCAAGCGGAATCTTACAGATTTGACGAAGTTGGCGCAAGATGAGATTGTGAGTGCGATCGCTAAACTCCCAGGAGTCCTAAAAGTCTCACTATTGGGCGGTGCTACTGCAACTCCCCTAAATCCAGCGAATGTAAGTGCAGCAGCCATTCCCCAAGCAGGGGCAACATTAGTCAGGTTTAACGGTCAAGATGCACTCGCATTTCAGGTAATCAAACGCGGTGACGCTAACACCTTAGAAGTAGTGAGTCGAGTTGAAGAAGAAGTCCAAAGACTACGCTCTACCCTCAAGGATGTTAACCTCACCTTAGCTGCCACGCAAGCCGAATATATCCGCCAAGCTACCCAGTCAACAATCGATGCGCTGATGGAAGCCATCGTTTTGTCGATAGTGGTAATTTTTCCTTTTTTATGGAATTGGCGGGCAACTCTCATCTCTGCTTTGGCAATTCCAACATCTTTGTTGGCAACGTTTATCGTCATGGCGATTTTTGGCTTTAACCTAGAGACAATTACGTTGCTGGCTTTAGCTTTAGTCATTGGTAGTGTCATCGATGATGCAATTATCGATGTCGAAAACATCATGCGGCATATTGATGAGGGGGAAACTCCCCGCCAAGCCGCCTTTTCAGCTACAGATGAAATTGGCTTAACAGTTATCGCCACCACTGCTACAGCAGTAGCGGTTTTCTTACCCATTGGTTTGATGGGAGGAGTAATCGGACAGTTCTTCAAGCCATTTGGGATCACAGTTTCAGCAGCCATGATTGCTTCGACATTGGTTGCTCGTACATTGTCACCAGCCTTAGCTACCTACTGGTTAAAACCTGCTACTTTAACTCCCCAACGCCAAAAAGCCAACATCTGGGGGAATTTTACCCAATTTTATAGAAACTTACTTAACTGGTCTTTAAACCACCGCAAAACAGTCATTGCACTAGCCATACTTAGCTTTGTTGCAGGTATGGCACTGAGTCTATTCATTCCCAAAGGGTTTATTCCTAAATTAGATCGCGGTGAGTTCAATATTACCTATACCGCACCCTTGCCGGCTATTCCAAGTGGAGCAGAGGGACAGGCGAGAAATTTCAATCCCCAGTCTCCAATCCCCAATGCCTCATTCCCCATCCCCAATCCATTAAACGATTCTCTAGAGGTTGCCAAGAAACTAGAAGATGTAGTGAGAAAATCTCCAGTAGTGGAAACAGTGTTTACTACTGTTGGTTCTCGTGAGGGTGAGCCAAATAAAGGTACGCTTTATGTGAAGCTCAAGGAAGACCGCAACATCAAAACGGGGGAAGTACAAGACCAATTACGTTCGTCTTTGCCTAATCTGCCTGGTGTGAGTACTAGCGTCGAAGATATTCAATTTGTTGACACTGGTGGACAAAAACCTTTACAGGCATCACTACGAGGCGATAACCTCCAAAGCCTCAGCAAAGCTGCCAAGGCAATTAAAGAGCGGATCGAAAGATTACCGGGATTTGCTGATGTCACTGTGACAAGTGAAACAAACCCGCAGGGTACAGTTTTTCAAATTGAGCGGCTCAACAATCAAAGAGTAGCCTATATCAGCGCCAATCTGGGCAAGGATTTGTCTTTGGGTAGTGCCACAGACCAATTAGTAGAGGAAGCAAAAGCAGTGTTACCTGCTGGTGTAACTTTAGACTTGGGAGGAGATTCTGCCCGTCAAGGTGAAGTCTTTAGTAGTTTTGGTACTACTTTGCTTTTATCAGCACTGTGCATTGTCGTAGTACTAATTTTGCTGTTTAAAAGCTGGATAGACCCGGTAGTTATTGGTGTTTCTTTGCCCTTATCAATTGTCGGTGCCATGTTGGCTTTACTCTTCACCAAAAGTGACTTTGGGATGATATCGCTAATTGGCTTCGTATTTTTGTTGGGACTAGCAAACAAAAATGCCATTTTACTGGTAGATTACATTAACCAACTCCGCAAATCTGGCTTAGACCGCACAGAGGCAGTTCTGACGGCAGGGCCAGTGCGCCTTAGACCAATTATGATGACCACTGCCTCCACACTTTTAGGAATGCTACCGATCGCCTTGGGTTTTGGTGCTGGTTCGGAATTGCGATCACCTATGGCCGTTGCGATCGCAGGTGGACTAGTAACTTCAACTATCCTCAGTTTGATAGTTGTGCCGGTAGTATACACCATTTTGGATGATTGGTTTCCCCGATTTAAGAAGAGGGGGGCAGCTTAATGCAAGCTTTTGTCACAGGAGGTACGGGTTTTATTGGTGCCCACTTGGTACGGTTGTTGCTGCAACAGGGTTACACAGTCAAAGCACTGGCACGCTCAAGCAGCAATTTGGAGAATCTCCGCGGTTTGGATGTGGAAATTGTTAAAGGCGATTTGAACGATCCAAATCTTTGGCAACAGATGGCAGGTTGTCAATATTTATTTCATGTGGCAGCCCATTATTCCCTCTGGCAAACAGACCGAGAATTACTGCATCGTCACAATGTTTTGGGTACGCGCAATGTGTTGGCAGCCGCTCGTAAAGCTAACATTGAGCGCACCGTTTACACAAGTTCAGTTGCGGCAATTGGGGTAGGATCATCTGGGGAAGTTGTCGATGAAAGACATCAAAGTCCCGTAGAAAAGTTGGTGGGTGAGTATAAAAAGTCTAAGTTTCTGGCTGAACAAGAAGCCATGCAAGCCGTTGCTACAGGTCAGGAGGTAGTTATTGTCAATCCCAGCAGCCCAATTGGGTCATTGGATATCAAACCTACCCCTACAGGTGATATAATTCTACGGTTTTTACGAAGGCAAATGCCTTTTTACTTGGATACTGGTTTGAATTTTATCGATGTGCGTGATGTGGCATGGGGGCATTTACTGGCTTTGCAGCGAGGGAAATCAGGCGATCGCTATATCTTAGGTCATCAAAACCTCAGTTTAAAGCAACTACTCGAACAACTCGCCGATATCACAGGTCTAAAAGCACCTCACCAAACTGTTCCCGCTTGGTTGCCCCTTAGCGTTGCCTGGGTTGATGAAAAGATTCTTGCCCCCCTGGGAAAATCGCCCTCAGTGCCATTGGATGGCGTTCGGATGGCGAAACAACCTATGTATTATAATGCTACAAAAGCTGTCCGAGAATTGGGTCTACCTCAATCTTCGCTGAACGCTGCACTCAAGGAGGCTGTGGATTGGTTTGTGGCTCAGGGTTATGTCAAATGAGAAATATAGCAATTAATGTGTAGATGGAATAGGCAGTAGGGGCGCACAGATGTACTCCCCTACGAAGGTTTTATGTTTTCCTGTGGTGTATTTATATCTAAAAGAGGAGCGATCGTAACAATGGCAGTTAATCTACAACAAGCGATGGATATTGGGAAGTATCTGGTTACGCAGCGTTTGAAAGGGCGTAAACGCTTCCCCTTGGTATTGATGTTGGAACCTCTTTTTCGTTGTAATTTAGCTTGTACTGGTTGTGGTAAAATCCAACATCCAAAGGAAATTTTAAAGCAAAATCTCACTCCCGAACAGTGTTTTGCCGCAGTGGAAGAGTGCGGCGCACCGGTTGTCTCAATTCCTGGGGGAGAACCTCTGCTACATCCCCAGATTGATGAGATTGTCCAGGGATTAATTGAGCGCAAGAAATATATTTACTTGTGTACCAACGGTTTGTTATTAGAAAAGAGTCTGGATAAGTTTCAACCTTCCCCTTACCTAACTTTTAGTGTGCATTTGGATGGGATGCGGGAATTGCACGATCAATGTGTCGATCGCAAAGGTGTTTTTGATATTGCTGTCAAAGCCATTCGCGCCGCTAAAGCTAAGGGCTTTCGTGTCACCACTAACACCACCATCTTTGAGGGTACTCAACCCCAAGATATGCAAGAGTTCTTTGACTTTCTGGAAACACTAAATACTGACGGGATGATGATTTCTCCTGGTTACAGTTACGAGTGGGCGCCAGATCAAGATCATTTTCTCCACCGCGAACAAACACGCGCCCTCTTCCGGGAAATTCTGGCTCCATACAGAAGTGGCGAAAAAAACTGGAACTTCAATCACAATCCGCTCTTTCTAGATTTTCTCACAGGTGAAAAAGACTACGAATGCACACCTTGGGGTAGCCCTAGTTATAGCGTTCTCGGTTGGCAAAAACCTTGCTATCTGCTGAACGAAGGTTATTACTCTACTTTCAAGGAATTACTAGCACAAACTGACTGGAGTCAATATGGCCAGAAGAGTGGTAATCCCAAGTGTGCCGATTGTATGGTTCACTGCGGTTACGAACCCACCGCCGCGATGGATGCGATGCAGCCGCAAAATATGGCGCGTGCCCTTGGTAGTGTGTTTGGCAGGAGTTAGTAATTCGTCATGACGCTCGATAGCGTAGCGTTAGCGACGTAGGAGCGTCTGACTCGCTACCGCTACGCTAACGTAATTCGTAATTATGTTTTGTGACGCAATACAGTTCACAATGAGCAACAAAACCCAGATGTAGAGACGCGATTTATCGCGTCTTAAAAAACCAATCATCTACACCAATAACCCTGAACCTAAGCGTATTGTTTTGTGACGGGGTTTTAATCCCCGTCACAAAACAAGCTGTTTATATAAATTGTGGTAAGTAAATGGGCGTAAATAAATATAATATGTTCCGTCATTGCGAGTGAAGCGAAGCAATCGCAAAGTCTCTGGGATTGCTTCGCTTCACTCGCAATGGCATCTTATATTTAATCATGCCTACCTACTTATCAGTTACTGAAAAAGAAAGAATCGGCTACACTTAAATCTGTTGAATAATCTGCATTGTTTCCACGCTGACGGTGCAGACTCTTTGTAATAAATCTATTACCTGTTCTTTGTAATCTGCAAAGCGATATGTATTGAATTTTTCAGCAATTGTCGGGTCTTTAGGTTTCTTTTCTTTGTATTGATCTAATATCCACTCTAAAGCACAACGGTTGCCAAGGCGATATTCCCAAGCAATTTTGGGGACACCTTCTAGGGTTGTGACATCATCTAAAATAATGGTTCCATTGGCTGCATCGGCTTTGAGTTTTGCCTTTGGTATCCTATTTGTAGCGAGAGGTAAATCAATTCGTTTTAAAGGATAGGGTTCGACAGTTTCATAATTGATGTGCAAATCCATCAACTGTTTACCCCAGTTAACCCATTGATGAAAATCATCATAGAAGGATATGCGGGGAAACTCTCGTTTTAGGTTGAGTTCGTATTTGGTGCGATAAGCGGGATTGTGCAAGACTGCGTAGGTGTAGTGGAAAATATCTAATTTGCTAATTGTGGAGTCCTTGTAATGGGTTTGAAATTGGGTTAATCCCCAGTCGGTGATATTGTCGATGCGGTTTCCATCTTTATCGTAATAGTAGAGAGAAAAACACTGAGTTTTCTCAAGAAAATCAAGACAGGTAATCTGATTTGTCATTAGGCATTGAAAGGGTTTTGATGCACCAATTCCAGGCAGACAAATATAGTAATTATTTTCATCTTTTTTGTAAATACTAAACCATTGATAGGTTCTACCATTAAAGTGTTTATCAAAGTACAGTTTTTCTTTATAAAAAGGTCTGTAGAGGCTGGATTTGAGGTTTGCAGCATCAAAATTTTTATTTATTCCTCTTTTCAAATAACTTATTAAATCTTCATCCCATTTGATTTGTTGCGAAACTTCATCACCTTTATGAGCTAACTGATGTTGATAAACTTTGACAAAGTACTTCATTTTATCAGTTAGATTATGCTCACATAAATCATATACCCATTCATCTCTTTGGGTTGCAACTCCTCTAGAAAATAACTTAAAAACTGCTTCCTGTACTTTGCCAGCTTTTACATCTTTATCAACTAATGGTAAAAGATTATCAAAATCATTATCTGTCTGGTTAATCCAGTTATGATTTTTATCCGGTGTAATATGTTCAAAATGAATATCAGTAAATTTAGTTTCAGCTAAAAATTTTAACTTTTCTTCTACTGTATCAAAATCTGGGCGGCGAGTATGAAATATTTTGCAAGGTGTACCGTTATTTACTTGCCTCTTTATCATAAAAATAATCGCAACTCCAGTTTGAATACCAAAAACATTATGTGTCGTACCTGATAGCTTAGGATTTTTCCTAACGTCTCCATGCAAATCAACAATATAAATATCACTAAATTCATCACTAACAACTTTTCTAAGTCCGTCGAATGTTCTAGCATCAATAAAAGATGAATTAGTAATAAATGCTAAAATTCCATTGTGACTTAATCTATCAGTTGCCCAGCGAATAAAACGAGTATACATATCATAAACAACAATTTTATTCTGAGCTTTACTATATTTGATGTAAGTATTTTTTATTAGCTTATCTATTGCTCCATAACAACGATTAGAATTATTGTCGTTAAAATTTTCTTGTTTAGCATTATATGGAGGATTACCAATAATTACTGATATTTTACTTTCATTTTGCCGTTTAATTCGCTCTGTATTCTCTACACTCATAGCATTTTTATTAACTAAATAATCTACACTTTCAATCATGAAGCGCACAATTTCATTTGGCGTGTAAACAATACCTAGCCTGTCAGCCGCTTTCGGATTATATGCTTTATAGAAGTTCTCATAAAGCACTTTTAAAAACTTCTGCTTTTCATGATGATTGTAAATATTCGCAGCAGTTCTTCTAATAACTCCATAGTAACGTTCAATAGTACCAAGAGTATTCTTTTTAGTGCTACCTGTAAAAAAGGTATCGATGATAGTTTTTAATTCACGAGCAATATTATTTTCTCGATGAAACTGAGACTCATTAAAAATGCTGATAAAGATATCTTCAGTTAAAATATGCTGAATCATCATTTCTCTAACATCCAGCAAAGTGACTTCAGGATTAATTGATTCTTTGCAGATACCCCAAAATTTAGCCCTCGCTGTTTGAAAAGCTGCGTTTGTTTCGATTTGACTATCAATTAAGTCACGCAAAGCATTTAAAACAGTCGGTAAGTCTTGCTTAAAAGTTTCAATTGCCTCACGAAAATCTTTAACTTCTGGGCGAACATAATTTATAAAATATGTAATTATCCCATCCAGCGCGTCAGCATCTTTCATCGGGACGCGCATAGTTTCTTGTCCACCCTGAATTAAAACTGCTGTTTGCGAGTCTTCAAACAGAATGTTACTATCTGGATAGCCTTTTATGAGCTTTTTCTCAATTTCTTGGTCTAAATTGTCATATTCATCTTTACTTTCCCAGTAGCCCCAATCTAAACGCAAAGCATCTTTAACAGTGCCATCTGGATAAACAAGTCTGCCACTAGGTGTTTTATAATCTAATTCAGGGATAAGCCTAAATTCTCTAGGTTTGCAATATTCATTAACTAAGTTTTGAAATGCAACCCGAATCGATGTTTCCTTACGTGAACCGCCATATTGGATAATTCTTTCTACTTCTGTGTGATATTGACTAACCAGAAGTTTGGACATACTTTATCAAACTTTTATAATTTTCTAATCTGCCCAATTTAGCTGCTATATCACTTATATAACCTCAGTTTAAATACGAAGAAAAATTCTAGTTGTTTTGGGATGTCCGTAAAAACTAAGAGACGCGATTAATCGCGTTTCTGCAAAAGATATCTATATAAATACACTCAAAATTTTAATGGTCTTGAGTTTTCGTATTATGTCTGTCACACAAACCGTTTTGTGAAGCGATCGCTTTAGCGTTGATAGTGAAAGAAGCCGTCATTTCTATCTTATGCTAGGTGCGAACTTAACATCAGCCGTACTAATCTACCCCTATTGGAACAGGCTTCGCTGTGTTTAGTTGAGCAAAAGATGGATTTTAGTCAGACTCTAATTGCAAAAAGTGATGCCATTCTTGATCAATGGGTAGAAGCAGTTTACCAAGATCAACAAATTGAAGCTACTAATGAGCTTACTTTCAAAGCTGTACGGGATAGCTTACCCCGCGTTTTGAAAGCATTAGCAACAGTACTTTCTGAATCTGAAACAAGCGATTTGCAGACAGTAGTAGATGCAAGTTTAGAACACGGCACACTTCGTGCTGAACAAGGATTTGAACCAGCAGAAATTGCACGCGAGTATCGCTTACTGCGGTTTGTGATTTTTTCTTTTTTAGAAGAAGATTTATTACAGGGATCTGCCCAAGAGGTGTTGAGAGCTGTTCGCCTAATTGATACAGTAATTGATGAAGCGATCGCTCGTTGTTTTAACAGTTACACCCAAGGAAGGCTGCAAGAGCTTGAACAACTCCAAAGTCAGTTGCGGTTGACTAATCAAGAGCTAACTCGTTTGGTTCGCGCTAATAAAGATACCCTCTCTCATTTAGCTCATGAGTTAAAAACGCCTCTAACTTCAATCATTGGTTACTCAGACTTATTTCTGCGCCAGCATCGTGAACAACCGGAATTTAAGGACACGTATTCAAATATTGAAAGTATTGAGCGAGTTCTCAGGAATGGCAGGCTTCTTCTGCGCTTAATCAACGATACTCTCGAAATTTCTCGTTATGATGCTGGAGCGATGAAATTACACCCCACTCTCACTAATGTACCTGAGTTAATAAATTCAGTTATAGAGATGATTGAGCCGCTAGCGCGTGCTAAAGAATTATCCTTAGTTGTAGATTGCGATCGCGCTCCAGAGCAAGTTACCACAGATCCACTCCGGCTTCAGCAAATTCTCACAAATCTGCTGAGTAACGCAATTCGCTACACAGAATTTGGTTCAATTCATTTGCAGTCCTGGACGGTATCTCAACAGCAATGGGCTATCTCCATTATTGATAGTGGTATTGGTATTTCTCTAGATGCTCAAGCACAAATCTTCAATGCCTATTTTCGGGAGATAACTGTTCCCCAAGTGCAAAGTTCTGATGGTACAGGATTAGGTTTAGCAATAGTCTCTCGATTGGTTCAGTTAATGGATGGTGAAATTAAAGTAGATTCACAGTTAGGAAAAGGGTCTACATTTACAGTAATTTTGCCATTAGAAGCAATTGTCCAAGGCTGAATATTTCAGCGAAATTTGAAATTAAAATCGCCGCTTAAAACGGTGCGTTAACGAAGTGTAACGCACCCTAACAATCACCTACTCGTCAATTTGACCAACGCGGCAGATATTCAAAATGTCGCTCATTTTCTTAATTTGGACGAACACTTGCTCTAATTGCGAGCGATCGCGTATATCTATTCCTAAGTCTATCAATGCAGGTTGACCAGCACAGGTTTTCACCTGAGCATGGCGGACGTTGATCCCTTGGTCACTCAACCGTGACAAAATATCTTTTAGCACTCCTACGCGATCCAGGGCTTCAATTTGTACATCCACTGGGTACGTATGCGGACGACCACTATTTTCGGCGACTGGGTTCCACCTAACTGGTACTAAGCGCTCATACTCCACAGTCTCCAGATTATGGCAGCCTTGGCGATGAATTGAGATCCCCCTACCTCGCGTTACTACACCAATAATTGGTTCGCCAGGAATCGGAGTACAACACCCAGCTAGATAATACACCAAGCCCTCCACCCCAACAATTGGCGAATCACTGGCGCGAGAAGTCGTTGGAGGTGCATCTCGCAAAGCTTTTGATGTACTTGGTTCTTTGGGGATAAATAGCGGCACTGTAGAAGCTGGTTGTTGCCCCTTCGCCACTTCTCGCCAACGATTTAGCACTAGGTTTAACGTAATTTCTCCATAACCCAAACCAGCGAGTAAATCTTCCACGCTATGGTAATTACACTTTTGGGCGACAGTCTCCATTGCATCGGACTTCAGCAGACTATCAAAACCAGTTTTACCAAGTTCCTTTTCTAACAACTCCCGCCCACGGGCGACATTTTCTTCCCGGCGCGATCGCTTGTACCATTGTTTTATCCGATATTTTGCCGCCGAAGTTCTGACAAAGTTCAACCAATCTAAACTCGGATGGCAGTTCTTTTGAGTTAGAACCTCTACAATGTCACCATTGTGGAGCCGCGTTGACAGTGGAACCATTCGCCCATTCACCCGCGCCCCTGAACAGTGATTTCCTACTTCGGTGTGAATCCGATAAGCAAAATCTACAGTCGTGGCACCGGGGCTTAAAGGAACAACATCCCCCTTAGGGGTGAAGACATAGACATCATCTTCAAATAGATTATCTTTGACGCTATCAAGATATTCTTGTGCGTCCTTGAGATCAGTTTGCCATTCTAGCAGTTGTCGCAGCCAAGTAAACTTGTCATCTGTACCTGTCAAATGGCTAATACTAGAACCACCTGTTTCTTTGTACTTCCAATGGGCGGCAATCCCATACTCGGCGATATGATGCATTTCGATTGTCCGAATTTGCACCTCTAAAGGACGGCCAGTTAGTCCAATCACCCCAGTATGTAACGACTGGTAACGGTTAGGCTTTGGTAGCCCAATGTAGTCTTTAAATCTCCCAGGAATTGGGCGAAAAGCATCATGAACCACTGCCAACGCCCGATAGCATTCCTCATTGCTTTGAACAATAATCCGCAACGCTGCCAAATCGTAAATTTCATGAAATTCCTTTTGCTGGCGGTGCATTTTTTGGTAAATGCTATAAAGGTGCTTCGGACGACCGCTAATATCCTGAAAGCGGATTCCGGCTTGCTGCAAACGCTGTTGCAACATCTTCGTAGCTTTAGCCAATTTCTCTTCTCGCGCCGTCCGTTTCTCGGAAACATACTCCTGCATTTGGCGAAAAGCTTCCGGTTCCAAATACTTAAAAGCCAAATCTTCCAGTTCCCATTTTATCCGCCAAATCCCCAACCGATTGGCTAAGGGCGCAAAGATATCTCGCGTTTCCTGGGCACTGCGGCGGCGGCTGGCTTCTGACATATATTGTAAAGTTCGCATATTATGCAAACGATCTGCCAATTTCACCACAATTACCCGAATATCTTGCGCCATTGCCAAAAACATCCGCCGGAAGTTTTCCGCTTGACTTTCGGTTTTGCTGGTGAAATTAATCTTAGAAAGCTTGGTGACACCTTCGACCAATTGCCGCACTTCAGGGCCAAAGCGTTCTTCTATTTCTTGGCTTGTAACTTCTGTATCTTCAACTACATCATGGAGAAATCCAGCTGCTATCATAGCAGCACTACCTCCCAAGTCACGCAGCAATTCAGCCACAGCAATGGGATGAGCAATGTATGGTTCTCCCGATTTGCGATATTGACCTTGATGCAGTTGGTAAGCAAATTCAAATGCGCGACCAATTAAGACCGCATCACTATGCCTTCGGTCATCTTCAGCCGCGCCGTTACTTGTCGATGATTCCTTCAAACATTTCTTTAACCATTCCGGAATGGCTAGATCAACTGATGAATTTATAGCTAGACTGCTCATAGAATTAGGTTTGGATAGGATCGGTAGATTAAGTGAATGATAAATAAAAGTGGCAACATCACAGTAAGAAGATGCTGTCGCCCAGAGACGGGTAGAAAAAACAGTGTAAGGATGATTCTCGCATTGTCAACGGTAGGCATCCAGTTTGAGTTTCAAGGATCATAAAGAAAGAAAATTCCTTGATGGCAAACAAAGCCTCAAATAACGATTTGAGGCTTTTAGTGCTAATAAGTCTTTAAGAAAGTTTATTGTAGAAGAAAAATTACTTGACATTAATACTATCTTAACTAGCACTGGATGTCTTTAAACCGTGAGAAATATCTGGCACTCGTAACCTTACTAGAGCAATTACGCTCCGATGCCACAACTACCCAAATTGTTGCACCCGAACTGCGGCGGCGTGTAGCCTCATTGCAGCAATTCTTTGGGCAGCAGATTGTGCCTTTGGCTGATGAAAACTGGCGAGTTCAGTCTTATCAAACGGAGATGAGCAAGCAATTGCGCCTGTTGGAAATGGATGTAATGTTTTTCCAAGGAGCGCGGCAAGCATCTACTGCACAAACGAGACTTCAAACGATTAGCGATCGCTTGACAACCCTCATTCAATATTGTGATGCCATTCTGCAACCAGAAGCGGAGGGAGAAAAATAACAATTGTTCACCTTTTTCTCTAATTTCTCCATCATCTCATTTATGACCTATACTGAAAAGTTATTTTGCTAACAAGTTGGGAATAGGGAATGGAGAAGAAGAATACCCAATCCTACTCCCCACTCCCTACTCCCTTCATCAGAAGATTCATGGTGCGGCGCATATATGCTTCTACTGGTTCGGTTATGGGTTTGAAGATTAGTGCATAATATAGTGACCCGCTCACAAGGTCGATAATTAAGTCCACATCTGCATTTTTGTCAATTTCGCCTCTAGACTTGGCACGCTCAAGTACTTTAGCAAAGGCTTCACATCGGAGTTTTGTATATTTTGTCCAGTAAACCTCGGCAAACGGGGAATTGCTGTGTAACGCCCATAGATCGTCGTTTTACCAACTCCAGCACGGGAAGCGATCGCATCCCCATGTGACAGGACTTAGGCACAGTCTACGAATTCTCGGCGCTCTTGGCGGTTCGATAAATTAAGCTTTTTAGCAATTTTTGCGTAAGTTCTATATAAAATTAAGTAAAAACACGCATATTATATTTTTTATTAGTACACAATGGGTAACTCAATACTAAATTCAGTTCCCCAATCTGGATCAGATATCACATTAATTCGACCATCATGGCTCTCGATAATTTGGTAACAAATCGATAATCCTAATCCTGTTCCTTTGCCAACTGGCTTAGTAGTGAAAAAGGAATTAAATATCTGATGCTGAATCTCAGTAGGGATTCCGCTACCGTTATCCTTGATACGAATTCTAATGTAGCGATCGTTTAGTTTATCTATGCCCTAGAAGAATAAAGTTTCGTACCTGACCAAAGAGGCAAGGAGCAGGTAGCAGGGAGCAGGGGAGAAAAATTCTGGAATTACCCTGCCATCTGGGTTTCAAGCCCCTAAATTTATTTATGCCCAAAAGTAAAAATATTTATTTCAAGACGCGCAGCGCGAGAAATAATGCGTCCTTATTTCAGAGCCAATACATTTATCTATAGGGTTCTCCCCCTGCCCTTTTCCTCTTTTTGACTAAATCTGCCTTCCTGAATCGCTAAATGTGCAATCATTTTGCAGTAAAATTAATCGTCTAGATAGAGGAGGGCTTTGCGATGACTCGTGTCATCATTGTACGCCACGGTCAAAGTGGTTATAACACCGAGCGGCGTATTCAGGGACGTACTGATGCGTCAACATTAACCGAAAAAGGTCGTAACGATGCCAGTAAGGTAGGCAAAGCCCTCAGCAATATTTTATTTAATGCGATTTACAGCAGTCCCCTGCAACGAGCGAAACACACAGCAGATATTATCCATAGTGAGTTAGCTACTCATCCTGAACAATTTGCTGTAATC
This sequence comes from Nostoc flagelliforme FACHB-838, assembly GCF_014698065.1. GTDB lineage: Bacteria > Cyanobacteriota > Cyanobacteriia > Cyanobacteriales > Nostocaceae > Nostoc > Nostoc flagelliforme_B. The sequence continues at coordinate 81,263 of NZ_JACJSI010000018.1, read as the reverse complement.
CAAGTTTCTGATTTGCTGCTAGAAATTGACCTACCTTTATGGGAAGCATTATTGACTGCTGAAGTCAAGCAGAAATTTGCCGAAGACTACCGCACTTGGCATCAACGCCCCGACGAACTGCGGATGGTGCTTAATGATGCACAAGGGACAAGAGAACATTTTCCTGTTCTTGCTTTATACGAACAAGCACGGCATTTTTGGCAAGAAACGTTGTCTCAACATCAAGGCGAAACTATTCTTATAGTGGGACATAACGGAATTAATCGCGCCCTGATTAGCACAGCCTTGGGAATTCCTGCAAGTCGCTACCATTCAATACAGCAATCTAACTGTGGCATTACCGTACTAAATTTTGCTGGAGGATTGGGCGAACCAGTCCAACTAGAATCCTTAAATCAGACGCAACACACTGGGGAAAGTCTACCCTCATTGCGACCGGATCATCAAGGAGTACGATTGTTGCTAGTGCGTCACGGTGAAACTGAATGGAATCGCCAAACCAGGTTTCAAGGGCAAATTGATGTCCCCCTGAATGACAACGGTAGACAACAGTCGCAAAAAGCAGGCAAATTTCTCCAAGAGGTAGAAATTGATTTTGCTGTAAGTAGCACAATGCTGCGTCCTAAAGAAACAGCAGAGATTATTTTAAAACAACATCCCAATGTCAAGTTAGAACTGCAAGATGGTTTAAGAGAAATCAGTCACGGACTCTGGGAAGGGAAATTAGAAATAGAAATAGAGCAAGAGTTTCCCGGAGAATTGCAGCGCTGGCGGATAGTACCGACGCAAGTGCAAATGCCTGAAGGAGAAAATTTGCAACAAGTGTGGGAGCGTAGCGTTGCAGCTTGGCAATCAATTTTGCAAACAGCATCAACTAATCAATTCAAAACTGTATTAGTAGTAGCTCATGATGCTACTAACAAAACATTGCTTTGTCACATACTAGGTTTATCGCTAGAAAATTTCTGGAGTTTTCGTCAGGGTAATGGCGCAGTTAGCGTTATCGATTACCCTTCGGGAATCGATGGTTTACCAGTATTGCAAGCAATGAACATTACCGCTCACTTTGGTGGAGGGGTACTAGATAAAACAGCAGCAGGAGCATTGTGATAAAGAGACGCGATTAATCGCGTTTGTACAAGAGAGACGCGATTAATCGCGTCTGAAGAATAAAGTTAGAAGCGAGGAATTAGAAGTGAGGAATTAAGGTTAGAAGCAATGACACAAATAACTCATAACTCCTAACCCCTAACTCATAACTAAAAACTTTTATGACTGAACTGCTGCAAAAAGTACGGGTAATTGACCCAGTTTCGGAAATTGACGAACAATTTGATGTGCTAATTGCTGATGGTTATATCCAAACAGTGGCGTCGCACATTTCTGACATTAGTTCTGATACTCAAATCAGAGATTGTCAGGGATTAGTTCTTGGCCCTGGTTTAGTGGATTTGTATAGCCACGCTGGTGAGCCTGGTTTTGAAGAACGAGAAACTCTCTTGTCTTTTTTACAAGCTGCTGCTGCTGGTGGCTTTACCAGAGCTAGCATCTTACCCGATACATCCCCGGCTATTGATAACCCTGCACTTGTAGCACAGTTGCAGCAGAAGAGACACGGGGAGATAAGGAAGAAAGAACAAATTAATTCGGCTCCCCCTGCCTCCCCTGCTCCCCCTACCTCTCCTCTCCCCCTGCTTCATATCTGGGGTGCTATTACCTTAGATGTTGCTGGGAAGCAAATGACGGAATTGGCGGATTTAGCGTCTGCTGGGGTTGTTGGTTTTACAGATGGCAAGCCTTTAGAAAATTTGGCGTTGGTGCGGGGAGTGTTAGAGTATATCCAACCGTCGGGCAAACCAGTCGCATTTTGGCCTAGCGATCGCCACTTAGCAGCAAATGGTGTAATGAGAGAAGGGTCAAATGCTCTCCGTTTCGGTTTACCCCCAATACCCGCCAGCGCTGAAACTACTGCGATCGCAGCAATGCTAGAATTAGTTGCAGCTATAGGTACACCAGTCCATATCATGCGTGTCTCCACAGCTCGCGGCGTGGAATTAATCGCTTCAGCCAAGGCTGCTGGTTTACCCATCACCGCCAGCACCACTTGGATGCACCTTTTACTTGATACAAAAGCAGTTAAAAGTTATCACACCAGCTTGCATTTAGACCCACCTTTAGGAAATCCTAGTGATGTGGTGGCGTTGCGTGCAGGAGTACGGGCGGGTGTGATTGATGCGATCGCTATTGACCACACACCCTATAGCTACGAAGAAAAAGTCCAAGCTTTTGCCGAAGCACCAGCTGGGGCAATTGGTTTAGAGTTAGCATTACCACTGCTGTGGCAATATCTCGTTGAAACTGAAGAATTTACAGCTTTAGAATTATGGCGTGCATTGAGTACCCATCCAGCTGAGTGTTTAGGGCAGAAAGTAAGTGCGATTTTACCTCATCAACCAGCAGAACTTACTTTATTTGATCCTCAGCAAACCTGGAAAGTTGAACGGAAAAGTCTTTATACACTTTCACAAAACACACCTTGGTTAGGGCAACAGTTGAAGGGTCGTGTTGTCAAAACTTGGTGTTGAAAAAGAAGGAGTCAGAATTCAGAATTCAAAATACCCCAGCAGTCAAGTCAGGGCAAAGAGTCACGGAAAGAATTTAATATCACCCGCGTTTACAGCAGTTTTCATGTATTTGAACCACATCTGTCGTAGGGGCGCAAGGCCTTGCGCCCCTATCGTGTGGTCTATATTACTCTAATACCAATTCACGAAAATCCTGATACATATAGATTTATCGTAAGGGCATGGCAATGCCATCCCCCTATCAGAGTATCTGTATCATTATTAAAGTGAAATGGTATAAGAGGATGTTTGAAAAGTCCTCTTCTTGATAACAAAACGTTTAGATCCCCCTAAATCCACGCCAGTTGCTCATGGGGGAAACCCCCAAGACCGCACTGGCTCCCCTTAAAAAGGGGGACTTTGAAGGGCTTTTGCCCCCCTTTTTAAGGGCGGTTAGGGGGGATTCAGTGAGTGCCTAAAATCACAGCCAACTACTTTTCAAACAACCTCTAAACCCCGATTCTCTATCCAGTCCCACGAATCCACTCTCAATTCAGGCGGATTTGTTCTGAATTCTTCTTCAGTAAAATAAGAAGTTGTATAAGAATGAATATGTATTGAAGAGTTAATTCAATAGATAATCGTCACAAATACTAAGGAGTTTTTACTTGCAAACAGTCCATCAATTCGGAGAACATTTGGAACAAAAATCAGGACTGAATTTACAGTATTGTTTACCTGTCAACTCGTAAACTGTACAATACGGAAAACTCGTACTTTCAACTTTGGTTGCCTGTAAATTAGAACTATTCGGCAACGCTTCAGTAAGTTTGGTTTTATTAGCTAGAAAGATAGCTAAAAGCTTAGGCAACGCTATGCAAGCAGCAATATTGAGTAGCGTTAGCAATATAGCGTCTATAAAATTCATAGGTAATCATCATCCTGTGAAAAATAGGCGTAGGCGTAGCCCGTCGTAGACATCGCTGTTATTAGATGCAAAGGCAATCATTGCTTGCAATCTATGTAAATTAAATTTAACATAAATTTTTGTAAATATAAACGTGGATTTCCTGGAATTATCATACACCGAGGGGAATGTGGATAATAAGGACGGTTATTGTAGCAGAATAACAAAATAAACTGGAAAACGATCAGTCTACAATATTTAAATAAGGTGTTATGTCAAAAACCAAATCCGCATCTTGTTTTTTAGCTAACATCAGCGATCAAGAACGGCAGTTATTAAAGCGGGTGGTAGATTACACAAATGTGGAATCGCTGCCAGAAATTTGGCCTTTGGCAGCTCAACGATTTGGTGATGTTGTCGCCCTCCGCAGTCCTCACAGTAAACCAGAAGTAGTGATTACTTATGCCCAGCTAGCCAAGCAAATACAACTATTTGCTTCTGGGTTACAGGTGTTGGGAATAAAGTTAGGCGATCGCATTTCCCTAATTGCTGATAATAGTCCTCGCTGGTTTATTGCCGATCAAGGCATCATGACTGCTGGAGGCGTTGATGCGGTGCGTAGTTCCCAAGCGGAAAAAGAAGAACTGCTGTTTATCATCGCTAATAGCGGCAGTACAGCGATCATCGTTGAGGATTTAAAAACACTTAAAAAACTAGAAGACCGTCTCAAAGATTTACCAATTCAAGCGGTAATCTTACTTTCCGATGAAGCACCACCAACGGACGGTACCTTAAAGGTACTGAATTTTACACAGTTGTTAGAAATTGGGAAAAATCATAATTTTGTGCCAGTCAAGCAAAATCGTGATGCCCTAGCAACCCTAATTTATACCTCTGGCACTACGGGCAAACCCAAGGGTGTAATGCTGTCTTATAGCAACTTGATGCACCAAGTAATAACCTTTGGCACAGTATTGCAACCAAATGCAGGCGATATCGTTCTCAGCATTCTACCTTCGTGGCATAGCTACGAACGAACTGTTGAATATTACCTACTATCTCAAGGTTGTACGCAAGTTTATACTAATTTGCGCTCCGTCAAAGCGGATTTGAGACAATTTAAACCCAACTACATGGTGGGTGTACCCCGCCTGTGGGAATCGATTTATGAAGGAGTGCAAAAGCAGTTCCGCGAACAACCAGCGAATAAGCAACGCTTAATTAACTTTTTATTGGGCAATAGCGAGAAATATATCAAAGCACGGCGAATTGCTCAAGGATTGAATTTAAATAATCTTCATGCTTCAGCCGCCGAACGATTAGCAGCTAAGATACAAGCATCGGCTTTATTACCCCTCCATGCCTTGGGAGAACGACTGGTTTATGCCAAAGTGCGCGAAGCCACAGGAGGACAAGTTAAGCAGATGATTAGCGGCGGCGGTGCGCTTCCCAGACACATCGATAATTTCTTTGAAATTATTGGTGTGCAGATTTTGCAAGGCTATGGCTTGACAGAAACCTCTCCTGTTACCCATGTACGGCGTCCTTGGCGGAATTTGATTGGCGCATCAGGGCTACCACTTCCGGCAACAGAAGCTAAAATTGTCGATCCGGAAACAAAAGCGCCTTTACCAATAGAGAAGCGAGGCTTAGTATTGTTGAGGGGGCCGCAGATTATGCAAGGCTATTACCAAAATCCCGAAGCGACAGCGAAAGCAATTGATGCTGAAGGTTGGTTTGATAGCGGCGATTTGGGTTGGCTGACACCACAAGATGACTTAGTGCTGACTGGTAGGGCGAAGGATACGATTGTATTGACTAACGGGGAAAACATCGAACCGCAGCCAATTGAAGATGCCTGTTTGCGATCGCCATACATCGATCAAATTATGCTCATCGGTCAAGATCAGCGCAGCCTGGGAGCCTTAATCGTCCCCAATGTCGAAGCCCTAGAAAAATGGGCAGCAAGCCAGAATCTGATACTGGATACGCAGAATAATCAGGTGATTTCCTCACCTAGTCAAAAAATTGACTTGGAGAGTAGAATAATCCAGGATTTATTTCGCCAAGAATTGAATCGGGAAGTGCAAAATCGTCCAGGTTATCGACCGGATGACCGCATCGGAACATTCAAACTCATTCTGGAACCGTTTTCAATGGAAAATGGTTTGATGACACAAACCCTGAAAGTTCGACGACACGTCGTCACGGAACGTTATCACGATATTATTGACGGCATGTTTGCCTGATGATTCCACCTGCTAACTGTAAAGAGTGAACGTGAAATATTTATGGATGTCTCCAAATCTAACTTGCTCCTGAAACGCGTCGTCAACGTCAAAGTAATTGTAACTCCTCTCTGGAAAGAGGAAGTACAACAGCAGTTGCAAACGCAGATTAATCAACTCGATCAGCAACTGCAACAGCTAGACGTTGAAGGACAAAGAGCGATCGCGGCAATTCAAAAGCAGAGTCTGCAACCACCTGGCCCCCAGACCCTCCAACAAATTGACAATATCCAACTCCAAGTCAATCAAAAGAAGAGTGAATTTCTAGAACAGAAAAATCAATTGCTGCAAAACCTCCAGCAAGTGCAATTTCTTCAACAGGATCAAGAAGTCAACCAATTCCAAATGGAAGGCTTTTTTCGGGTAGAAACCGGTGATAACTTAATTAGCAAAATGCAGGTTGAAATCGTTCTGCGTGATGGCGTTGTCGAAGAAATTCGCGGCGACATTTAACTTTGTCTTTTGTCATTTGTCATTTGTCATTTGTTTTATGACCAATAGTCAATGACTAATGACAGATGTGATTTAAGTTAGTGTGGGGGCGGCTCCCAGCCCAACATTCTACCTGGGAGCCAGCCCAAACAATTTGCCACACTGGAGGAGAGCTAACAAAAAGCGATCGCCCAAAGGTGGTCATCTCAACTCGATATTTAACTGTATCAACTGAATCATCACCCGGCTTGATTTGCGTAATTGTCACAAGGGCCTGATTTCGTTGCGGATAAGCTACCTCTACCTTTCGCGTTCCTACTACTATGTCCTCAAAAGCATTCAAGGCGAGGGTAGCAGGATCGCTACCTTGGAGAGATGAGTTAATCTGTTCTAAAGGTATAGTTTTATAATCGGAACGCTCTGAGTATGCCACAACCTCTTGAGACTGATGTATTGTTCCCACCTGCTGGGTTTGCCCATCATTAATCTCAACAATTGGTGCAGATGGCTGGACCTGAATCATATAAACTCCAGCGCCAGCTGTGGCAAAGATACTTAGTATCACAATTAAAAAGAATTTCAACTTTGCCGACATAAAAGTAAACAGGAATTTCAAATAGGTTTATTACCAATTTTGAATTCTAGATTGAACTGGATTGCACATCCTCTACCTGTGAGAAGCACTTATATCTTAAGTAGTAGTTATGAGGAATATAAATAGCAATCCCATTTAATCTGTGAGAAACTCGTGGTAGTTTTTGCAAGTCAACGATTATAGGATTCCGATTTATTCCTGAATCACTCGTAGAGAGAGGGAACAGGGAATAGGGAATAGTACTGAGTTTTGTTCAAAAATCAAGTAAAAGTCCTATAAAACGAGATCGAGATATTGGCTAACCATTGAGGATAGCTGTGTATTATAGACCTCTAAGCCATATTTAGGTTCCTAGAGTATTAGTCGTCTGTTAAAATCTAATCCCCAACTCCCAACCCCCAACCTAAAATATAAACAGCCTAAAACTCTCCTACCAAGATACAATTCGATCTGACAAAAGCTGTTAAAGTCCATAAACCATTGATTTCCTAACCACCCTATGAGCATTCACGAAGTATTTATGCCGGCGCTGAGTTCCACCATGACGGAAGGCAAAATCGTTTCCTGGGTGAAATCGCCAGGGGACAAAGTGGAAAAAGGCGAAACAGTGGTGGTTGTAGAGTCAGATAAGGCAGATATGGATGTAGAAACCTTTTACGAAGGCTTTCTTGCCCATATCATAGTTGAAGCTGGTGAAACTGCCCCGGTAGGATCTGCGATCGCCTTCATCGCCGAAACGGAAGCTGAAATTGAACAGGCGAAATCTCTTGCCAATTCCGGCGGCGCGGCTGCTACTACTACCTCTTCCCCTGAACCAATCCCTGCCACAGCTACAGCCGCAACACCTGCCTTAGCGTCTCAAAACGGGTCTAACCACAAAGAAGGAAGGCTCGTAGCTTCACCCCGTGCCCGCAAGTTAGCTAAAGAACTCAAAGTAGATTTAAGTACACTCCAAGGCAGTGGCCCCTACGGTCGCATTGTCGCCGAAGATGTAGAAGCATTGTCTAATAAGGGCAAACAACCCGCCCCTGCCCCAGTTGCCCCACCAGCACCTGTACCAACCAGCGCCCCAGTTGCACCCCCAGCACCTCAGACACCAGCACCCGCGCCAGTGGCGGCGGCTGTTCCTGGTCAAATCGTGCCTTTAACTACCTTCCAAAATGCTGTAGTGCGGAACATGGTAGCCACCATATCCGTGCCCGTCTTCCGTGTCGGTTATACAATTACCACCGATGGATTAGACAAACTTTATAAACAAATTAAATCCAAAGGCGTGACAATGACAGCGCTACTGGCGAAAGCTGTAGCGGTAACGTTGCAAAAACACCCATTGTTAAATGCTAGCTACTCAGACCAAGGTATTGTTTATCATTCTGATATCAACATTTCTGTAGCAGTAGCGATGGATGATGGCGGATTAATTACGCCTGTGCTGCAAAATGCAGATGCAGTGGATATATATTCTCTATCGCGTAATTGGAAGTCTTTGGTAGAACGTGCCAGAACCAAACAATTACAGCCTCAAGAATATAACAGTGGTACTTTTACCCTGTCCAATTTGGGGATGTTTGGCGTAGATAAATTTGATGCGATTTTACCGCCTGGACAAGGTTCAATTTTAGCGATCGGGGCATCCCGTCCGCAAGTGGTAGCAACACCCGACGGTTTATTTGGCGTGCGGCAACAAATGCAAGTCAATATTACTTCTGACCACCGCATTATATACGGTGCCCATGCTGCGGCGTTCTTGCAAGATTTAGCAAAATTGATTGAGACAAATCCTCAATCTTTGACACTATAGTTTTGATAAGACACCAAATTTAAGTGTTAGCGCTATCAGCGAATAGCAGTTTATCGTAGAGTAGCGCTAACAAAAACAACACCTAATACCAATTCGCAATTCGCAATTTGCAATGGGCTACGCCCCGCTGCGCTAACGCAATTACGTTTTGTAACGGGGATTTAGCTTGATTCCCCCCTGCCTCCTAATACTAAGGTGACTGATTTAACACCCACTTCAACCACTGTTGAAAGGAACTTATAATATTCAAACGATGGACTCCAGGCGCATGGGCAGCGGCCAGTCCATCAACGGCGACTAATGCGGCATACTGCAAACCTAAGAAACTATCAACTGCTGCATAAGGGCCACCCAAGGTAATAGCACCCGCAGCATACATTTGACCTCTATCACTACGCATTTCTATTAGTTCAAAATTGTTCGCTACAGTCAGTCGCCCCAGGTGGTTAACTGGGAGGTTGTAATGTTTTACCAAATCTGCTATTAGGGGATTAGCATCAACCTTGGCATCCAGTCCAGTAGCATCAACAATAAAATCAGCTAGTAATTTCATTTCCCCGAAGCTTTGCTCTCGGATATGGGTAATAGTTCGGTTTTGGGCATCTCGCTCCACATCCAGCACCTCACCGAATGTAATTTGATACCAGCCTTCGCTTAACCCTTGGGCGGTAATTTGCTGCCAGTCGTGACGGTCGGCGGTGGTAGTTCCACCCCAGTCTGCTAGTAAACGCTTGCGTTCGTCGGGAGTGGCTTTTTCTAACATGACCCGGAGTTCGCCGCCCCAACAGGCTTTGGGCCAGTTAAAGGGTTGGAATTCGTAATGATTTTTAACTAGGCGCGTGGCTTTTTGAAATTTGTTACCTTGGGGTTTAGGCGATCGCATTAAATGCAAAACTGCAATATTCCGATTTTGCTTTCTGGCTTCATAAATCCGCTGCACAATCCGCGAAGCCACAATTCCCCGCCCCCGAATCAACACGGTACCACCTTGTTGCTCTAGTTGCTCATAAACATGATCGTGAGCTTCATAAGCATTAACGACAGATTTAAAATCTTGATATTTTTCCCTATAAGCTTGCAAATCTGGCAAAAATTGAATGGCTGGATACCCAGTAGCTAAATGTAAATAACGACTAACTAAAAAAGCATAATTTCCTGGGCCGCGAGAATAGGCTACGCAATATCTCCCATCATCAGTTTTGCGAATTCCCCTAACTCGTCCATAGCGATAAATTTGATTCCAGCCAATGCGCTTTGCTTCCCTATCTATGGAATCAAAGACGTTACCCGCACGCGGAGTATAAGTTTCTGCAAATGTTGGTTCAGCAAACACTTGCCATAAATACTTAAATGCTGGGTTTATCTGTCCCTTGCTGAAATCGTGCCAAGCTTCACGTAAGGCATAACTAGGCCAGCCCCAAATATTATCAGGACAAGAATCAGAATTAGAACGCAGTCTTTCAGATAAGGGAATTTGCGAATTCAAACAGAGGCGCTTGTAACGAGCATAAGGTTCCGCCTCTAATCCCAAAGCTACAATTTTTTTAGCAGGTACACCGCTAATTCGCAATAAATCAGCCCAAACAAAGCTACCCAATCCCGCCCCGATCGCTAGATAATCAGATTCATCTACTGGTAATCCCGTAGCATGAAGTGCTTGCACAGCGACCTTTTGTGCCTGAAACGCTAATGGCGGGAAATTACTTGCCAAAGGCGTTAACGGCTGGATTACAGGCAACCTGGGGTCTGGGAGATTGGTATTTGGGTTGAAAAAAATTGTTGAAGGAGGGCTAGTATCTGGTGCGGGTACGTTAGCAGCAAATGTCACCGTTATTAAATAAGGGCCAATTTGCAATGTATCGCCATTAGCTAAGACACTGCGCGTTTGTGGTTGACCATTAACATACACACCGTTAACGCTACCTTGGTCAATCACTACTAAATGGTCTTGTTCCCAGTCAATTAGGGCATGGTAGCGAGAAACTTCATTGCTGTTAAGCAATATCCTAGAAACGCGCTGTCCATTAAATTCAGCAGGTAAGCGAGCGAATTCTCGGCCAAAAGCGATCGGCATATTTAACCTTGGTTCTCGCCGTTCACCCGTCGCTGGGTCGTCCCAACTCAATTGGATTTGTTCATTTGTCATTTGTCATTTGTCATTGGTCATTTGTACTGAGCGAAGTCGTTGGCGCAGCCTTTCGTAGAGAAGTATTGGGTATTAGTTATTTTTGCTTCCCCTGCCTCCCCTGCTCCCCCTGCTCCCCCTGCTCCCCCTGTTCCCCCTGCTCCCTCATCCCCCACTCCCTAATTACTCGGTGCTACCAACACACTCACAGCCGCAGCTAAAGATGTTCCACACCAACGACAGCCAATTTGTAGATTCTCTGCTGGGGAAACTTTATGACATTTGGGGCATTCTAAGCCATAAACTCCTGGTGGTGGTGCAGGGGGTATCGGTGAATGTTGGTGATGTCCGATATGTACTGGTGGATGGGGTGGCAGCAAAATTGTTACTGGAATGCTACCCATCGAAACCCTAGTAACATTGAGTTTGATTTGCCCCAAAGAGATACTACTGCCCTCAGTTAAAGGCATTTCACCTTGGACTAATTGCCGTCCATCGACAATGGGGGGATTTTGCGATCGCAAATTCCTGATATAAAAGCGTTGTTCTTGGTGATGAAAAAAGATTTCAACGTGCAGACCAGAGACAGTGAGATTACTCAGAACAATATCGCACCGGAGGGGGTCACGACCGATGCGGACAGTGCCAGGATTTTGACTTGGCTGTTGTTCGTAAATGTCCTGAGTTTTATGTTGACCTGCATCATGCCACTGTAAAGTTAGTGCGTTCATTAGCTACTTCAACTTCTTTCTGTGCGATTCCTAACATGATTTAATCGGTGCAAGCAAGTATTTAGAAAAAACTCAACAAGCTTTATTTCGCCGACGCTAATTTATCAGCAAGGCGTGTGGTTTCTGGCAGCCGATATTTGGTTATGCAGCGTAACACATAGTCAATCGCTGTCGGTAAACTAACTCGATGACCACTGGAAATGTACAGAGGTTTTACCCCTGTGCGCGATCGCAAAACTGCCCCAATAGTTTCACCCTTATATATCAGTGGTTGTCTGCTGCCTTTTGTTTTTGGCACTTCCTCATTCTTACCTACCAATTTTGACTTAGCTACACCAATTGTTGGCATATCTATAAGTAGCCCTAAATGGCTAGCTATACCTAATCTGCGGGGATGAGCAATTCCTTGACCATCACATAGGATAATATCTGGTGTTGTTTTAATCTTTTCTAAGGCATCGAGGACAGCTGGAATTTCCCGAAATGAGAGGAACCCAGGAACATAGGGAAAGGTTGTAGGACGGTGTACTAGGCTTGTCTCGATTACTTGCAAATCAGGAAAACTCAGTACTACGACAGCTGCACGGCTAATTGTTCCATTAGCTTCAAAACCCATATCTACTCCAGCAACGTACTGGATAGGTTCTTGCAGTTGATCGGACGTAATTACTTGATCTCGCAGTTTTTCTTGGATAACTATGGCTTCTGCCACTGTCGAGGGCCAAGCAGAATCTTGAGAAATCTTCATGTTTTGATTGGGAATTAAATTGATTAATATAAATCTTAGTAATTTAGCAAGCGGAGAAAAGAAACAGTAATTTTTGATATTGATACAAAAAAAGCATTTTTTGCAAAAGTCTATAATAGACTATATTTATACTAAATATTTTAACTTCAGTTATTTAATATTTTGCATCATAATGTTATTTAAGGCTGCCAAGAGGGAACCCTGAGAATATAAGTTTATTTTCCCAGATTTTCTCTTTTACTGGTTATGACACAGCCAAATATTCTCAAACTTGCTAAACAGGGAGATACCCAGGCGATCGCATCTCTGATGAATCGCCACCTACACCCGAAAGGGATCACTGCAAAAGTTACCTTTAAAGATGCTTGTTTAGAGGTAATACTAGAATCTGCCCAAGTTCCAAGTCAGCAGATTTTAATTCCATTTATCCACAAAGGGTTAACAGCTTTAGGGGCTACGTCTATTGAAATAGTGCAAGTTTATGGGCAACAAACGGGTAAGGAGTTTCCAGCTTGGAGTAAAGAGTTTAATTTAGGGATAGCAGAAGCTGAACTAGAAGCGGTAAATGATGAAGACTCTTCCAGTAATCCTCAACCCCTAACTATTTGTATTAACTTAAGCGGTGATAGCGCGCAGGGATTAACAAGCCAAGATTTTGAAATGATTGCTAATCAAATCAGTGCTGATATTTTATCATCTTGTTCTGATGTATTTATCCAAAAAGTAAGTATTAGTAATGGAAGTTCTGTGATTACAAAGGAACGTTAGGATTTAACTTACCGTGTAGATAATTAGTCTAAAAATAGAGTTTTTGCCAAAAATTTAATAAACTAAATAGAATTTTCAATATATAATTATCAAGATTTTTGAAAATGTTGGTTTTGCCTGTAAATAGGGAATATTAAGATGGACAATAGTTTATCTTTTTTTGTATTTACTGGTTATGAAACAGCCGAGCCTTCAGGAAGTTAGTAAGCAAAAACTACAAAAGCTTTACTGGCCTTTATGGTTTCCTTATCCTAGTTCTTGGTTAAAAGCATTGATTTTAAATCTATTTTTGAGCGTTATTATATTTGTACTCAATAATCCTGGAAAGGTAGGCTATCGTATCGTCTATTTTGTAAAAAGTCCCGAATTACTTGTTACATTTACAATATTTTTACTCCTATCTCCAATTCCTATCATTTCTTTTACTCACCACTTCTTACACTTACTCATTAGTCGGTTTATATCAGAAATTCAGGCACCAGAAATAGGTAGAACACAGGGATTTTTCCCAGGAATAATGAGTTGGTGGGAAGGATTGTACGCTTGGCTTGTGATTGCATTTTCTACACTAATAGCAGTTTTGTTTTCTACAATACTTCTACCATTGTTTAATTTTAGCTATGCCAGACTAATTGAATACTATGCACAAATACAAAATAATATAATAGTAATATTTAGCCTGTTCCAGATTTCTAGTATGGCACTAATTTACCAAATTCAATATTTGGTAAGATGCAGAATACTATCTATCTATTCTGGCACTAAAAGAACAGATGCAAGTAAACCCAATACTGATTTAAATACAGATCAAGAACTTAATAAGTTACGTGGAGAAATGGGTTTACACAAAATGAAATCAAATATTCCTTTGAATATTCAAGAAACTCCAATTATCAATACCAGACATAAATATCATAATTTAAATAAAAAATGGCTGCTAATTTTTTTGATATTTGCAATTGCTATATTAATATACTTTTCTTCCAAATCCGGAGAAATACTTACCTTTAACTCTAAAATTCCAACTCAAATACCATCAAAGTCTATATTAGCTACACCCTCAGCAGTGATTTCTGAACCTCCGACTGTGTTACTTGAAACTGATACATTCCGAGAGGCAGTAAGTAAAGCAATGAATGCAGCTAATCTTACTCAATCAGCAAAATCTCCAGATGAGTGGAAAATAGTTGTAGCTCAATGGGAAGCTGCGATCGCACTTATGAAAAGTGTGCCATCTTCTAGCCCAAATTATCTAGTGGCTCAACAAAAAATTAAAGAATATCAGAAAAATTTCGACTATGCTGAAAAAAACTCCTTTGTTAGTAAGTAAAGCGATCGCACCTCAAAGTTACACTAGAAAAAGTAGTGCGATCGCCGATGCGATCAACCGTCCATTACAAGCGAACTTATTCCCCACTCCCAATTTTTAAATTATGAGTTTGAGTCTGTGCATGATTGTGAAAAATGAAGCCGCAACACTGCCTAAATGCCTGAACAGTGTAAGAATTGTGGTGGATGAAATGGTAGTATTAGACACAGGCTCAATCGATCGCACTCCCAATATTGCCCAAGAACTTGGTGCAAAAGTCTATCATTTTAAATGGTGTAATGATTTCAGTGCTGCCCGTAATGCAGCTTTAAAATATGTTACTAGTGATTGGATTTTGGTATTAGATGCTGATGAAACTCTAGCTTCAGAAATTGTACCGCAGTTACGAGAGGCGATCGCTACAGATGAATACCTGCTCATCAACCTCGTCCGCCAGGAAGTTGGCGCAGAACAATCTCCCTATTCTTTGGTTTCCAGGCTATTCCGCAATCATCCAGATATTCGTTTTGACCGTCCTTACCATGCCTTAATAGATGATAGCGTGGCAGCAATTTTAACTAAAGAACCCCATTGGCAAATAGGTTATTTACCTGGAGTGGCACTTGTACACACAGGATATCAAAAAAGTGCGATCGCTCAAAATAACAAATATGCCAAAGCAGCTACGGCGATGGAAGGGTTTTTTGCGACTCATCCTGATGACCCCTATGTTTGCAGCAAATTAGGGGCATTGTATGTAGAAACTGGGAAAATTACCCAAGGTATGGAGTTGCTGAGACGAGGAATCACGGTTGCTGAAGAAAACTACGATATTTTATATGAACTCCACTATCATTTAGGCATTGCCTACAGTCGGTTGCAAAAATCTCCACAGGCTATTTCTCACTATCAAGCTGCCATCAAATTGCCAATTTATCCCATGCTCAAACTAGGAGCATACAACAACTTGGGTAACTTACTCAAAGCAGCAGGAGATTTAAACGGTGCGAAAACTGCTTATGCCACAGCTTTGAAAATTGACCCTACTTTTGTTGTTGGACATTATAATTTGGCGATGACATTTAAGGCTTTGGGTTTATTTGCAGATGCGATCGTATATTATCAACATGCAATCACCTTAAATCCCAACTATGCCGAAGCGTATCAAAATTTAGGGGTAGTGTTGCTCAAAATTGGCAATCATCAAGATAGTTTAACAGCCTTTAAAAAAGCGATCGCCCTTCATGAAAGATATAATCCCGAAGAGGCGAAAAGACTACGCCAGGGGTTGCGAGAGATGGAGTTGATGTAGAGGTGAGGGGCATGGAGCATTGGGCATGGGAGAGAATGACAAATGACATTAGGATATTAGTATCAATATTTTAGAGGTTCCTATAAGCCAAACCATTGATGAACAGATACGCTGGACAAGCGCAGACTTAGAGTTATTGCCAGATAACAGTAATCGCCACGAAATTATCGATGGGGAATTATTTGTGACTAGGGCGCCGCATTGGGGACATCAAAAAGCTACTGGTAATTATTTATGCAGAATTAAGAACTTGGTCACTCTCAACAGGTCTTGGTGAGGCTGTACCAACACCGGGAATTATTTTTACTGATGCAGATAATGTTATTCCCGATGTGGTGTGGGTAAGTAAAGAACGCCTCGCCATCTTACTTGACAATGAAGGACATTTAACGGGAGCGCCAGAACTGGTTGTAGAAGTACTTTCTCCTGGAGTCCAAAACGAGCGAAGGAATCGTGAAGTCAAGCTAAAATTATATGCTTCTAGAGGAGTTCAAGAATATTGGATTTTGAACTGGCAATTACAACAGGTTGAAGTGTATCGCCGAGAAAAAGCAGTTCTGAAATTAGCGGCAACATTATTCGCAACAGATGACCTCTCTTCACCTCTGTTACCAAATTTTGTTTGCACTGTAGCGCAGTTGTTTGTGTAAATACGCGGAACTTCAAAAACTTTATGCTGGAAACACAAAACATGAGACTGAAGTATAGTTCAATACAGTTAACTTAACTGTATTGATTTATAGTCTCAAGACTTGCCTCTCCTAGTTCTCCCCGATTGTTACCTAATCTAAAAATATCAACCCAAAAGTTGAAATCAAAACTTTTGGCGGTATCAAACTTTTTAATATTTTATGAATAAAGAGACAAAGTTTTTTCGTATATTTTGTCATATTTGGTGGTCTTGGCAGCAATAACTGCCTTCACGGGCATAATTCTTTAAAGAATACGACAACCTAGATGCAATAAAGATTTGAAGGAGTAATACCTATGCTTGAAACCCATCTTATCCACACCGAAGCTGATTATCGTGCTGCACTTGATGAAATTGAAAGATTGTTTGATGCAGAACTAAATACACCAGAGTTTGACCGCTTGGAAGTTTTAACTACGCTTGTGAAAGCATACGAGCAAAGGTATTATCCAATCGAAGCACGAGATCCTATTGAAGCAATCTTATATTATCTTGAATCTCGTGAGTTATTTCTAGATGACATAGAGCCAATCAAACAAGCGATGTTTTACTAAAAAGCTCTGGAACTTGAGCTTCGGAACTTGGAACTTGAGCTTGAGAACTCGGAACTTGAACTTGAGAACTCGGAACTTGAACTTCGGAACTCGGAACTTGAACTTCGGAACTCGGAACTTGAACTTCGGAACATGAAACTTGAGCTTTGGAACTCGGAACTTGAGCTTCGGAACTCGGAACTTGAGCTTCGGAACTCGGAACTTGAGCTTTGGAACATGAAACTTGAGCTTTGGAACATGAAACTTGAGCTTCGGAACTCGGAACTTGAGCTTTGGAACACGGAATTTTAGAGTTTAAAAATAAACTCCACCTTTCTGAGTCGAAAAGGTGGAGTTAAAAAGTTTAAGAGTTAATAAATTCTCCTCACAAATGACAACCAACTAAATACACGACTTAACAAATTTTTCCAATCTATCCATTCCCTTTTCAATCGTCGCCATATCTGTGGCGTAGGAAAGGCGAATGTTGTCATCAGCGCCAAAAGCAATTCCGGGAATGACTGCAACTTGATGTTTTTCTAGCAAGGCATCACAAAATTCTAGGGATTTTAGACCGGTTTTGCTGATATCAGGGAACAGATAAAAAGCGCCATCTGGTGAGGCGGTACTCAATCCAGGGATGGCGTTGAGTCTGTCTAGCATTACCTGTCGGCGTTTGGCGAAGGCTTGGCGCATTTCTTCGACACAATCTTGAGAATTTTGTAGCGCTGCGATCGCACCATATTGAGCAAAGGTACACACGTTAGATGTACTATGCCCTTGGATGGAACTCGCTGCTTTAATGATTTCCACAGGCCCCGCTAAATAGCCGAGACGCCACCCAGTCATAGAATAAGCTTTCGCAAACCCATTACTAATCAAAGTGCGGTCAAAAATTTCCTTCCCAAGAGAACCGATGCTGATATGTTCTGCACCGTTGTAGAGAATCTTTTCGTAAATCTCATCAGAAACGACAAAGATATCTGCATCAACTACTACTTTTGCCAGTGCTTTGATTTCATCTGGCGTGTAAACCATCCCTGTGGGATTAGATGGAGAGTTGAGGATAAATAACTTTGTCTTCGGCGTGATTGTTTTACGGAGTTGTTCGGGAGTAATTTTATAACCCGTTGTTGCATCTGTTGGGACAATTACCGGAACTCCGCCAACCAAAGTCACCATTTCGGGATAACTTAGCCAGTAGGGTGCAGGGATAATTACCTCATCACCTGGATCGATCAGCGCCACCATTAAGTTGTAGAGAGAATGCTTGCCGCCATTGGTGACGATGACATTCTCAGACTTGTAATCAAGACCGTTATCAATTTTAAGCTTGTGGGCGATCGCTTCCCTTAACTTTGGTTCTCCGGCTGCTGCACCATACTTGGTTTTGCCTTCTTCCAAAGCTTTGACTGCTGCGGCTTTAATATGCGCTGGGGTATCAAAATCTGGTTCTCCAGCGCTAAAGCTACAAACATCTATTCCTTCTGCCTTCAGTGCCTTAGCCTTGGCTGCGATCGCTAAGGTTAATGAAGGTGTTACCTTACTTATTCTTGCTGCCAGCTTCATTCTTACTATTTTTGGCAAATCTTTCACTGATCTAAGGATATCCCAGAATCCCTACCAAGATTTGCTTTTCTGAATTCCTTGGGGATTGGGAAGGTGGGGCCCCCTCTGGAAATAAGGGGTAATGGGAAATGGGGACTGGGAAATAATTAATTTCTAAACCTTGATTATTGACTCTTAACAATGTATTGCATATAACTTTAGTTTTAATGGAAACTAACCGTTTATATGCAGATCAAGAAACTTTTTATCGCATCTTCTCTGTTAATTACTAGTTTTTTTATACCTAATGCGGCCATTGCTCAAAATCGCGGTACTCCGGGGAAATTTGATTTTTATATACTGACACTTTCTTGGTCGCCAGATTATTGTGCGACAAATAATACCCCTGACCCGCAGCAGTGCGCTTCTGGAAGGAAACTTGGTTTTGTACTACATGGTTTGTGGCCACAGTACCAAGTTGGTTATCCTGTTAATTGTTCCACGCAAAAATTGCCGTTAGAAGTAAAGCGGCGGTTTCCCAGTTTGTTTCCTAGCGCTAAACTTTACGATCATGAATGGGAAAAACATGGTACTTGTTCGGGGAAAACTCCTGCGGAATATTTGGCATTGAGTAAAAAATTAAAAGATGCGATCGCTATACCCGCAGCTTACAATCGTCCTGCGAAACCCGTGCGTACCACAATTACAAATTTTAAAAATTCGTTTGTGAGTGCTAATAATAAAATGACTCCTGATGGTATAGCACCTTTTTGTTCTGGTTCGGGAAGATTTTTGCGAGAAGTTTTCTTTTGCTCTTCCAAAAATGGTGAACCTCGTATTTGTAGCGCCGAGATTTTGAAGCGATCGCAAAAAAGTTGTGGTCAGCCAGATTTCTTACTGCGAAACGTTAGATAAGAATGGGGAATGGGAAATGGGGAATGGGGAATGGGGCATTGGGCATTAGTCATTTTTTCTTGCTCCCCCTGCTTCCTCTGCCTCCCCTGCTCCCCCTGCTCCCTCACTTCCCCACTCCCTAAGCTATCGTCACATCTGGCGACAAGTAAACATCTTGAATGGCGTGAAATAGCTTCACTCCTTCCTCAAAGGGGCGTTGGAAGGTCTTTCGCCCAGAAATTAATCCTGAACCACCAGCCCGTTTATTAATTACAGCCGTGCGAACTGCTTCTGCGAAGTCATTTTTACCAGTTGCGCCACCAGAATTAATCAACCCCACGCGCCCAGAGTAGCAATTCAGCACTTGGTAACGAGTTAAATCAATTGGGTGATCAGTTGTCAACTCTGTGTAAACCCGCTCATCGGTTTTGCCGTAACTCTTACCAGTGGCTTTAGCAACTGCACCATAACCATTGTTATTTTCAGCTAACTTTTGTTTAATAATGTCGGCTTCAATCGTCACACCCAAGTGATTCGCCTGTCCGGTGAGGTCAGCCGCAAGGTGGTAATCTTTATCTTGCTTAAAAGCATTGTTCCGCAGATAGCACCAGAGAATTGTCACCATCCCCAGTTCATGGGCGCGTTTAAAAGCTCGGCTAACTTCCTGAATTTGTCTGGTAGAATTCTCCGAGCCAAAGTAAATTGTCGCACCAACGGCAGCTGCCCCTAAATTCCAAGCTTGTTCCACATCAGCAAACAATACCTGGTCAAATTGATTGGGGAAAGTCAGCAATTCGTTGTGATTGATTTTGGCAATAAAAGGTATTTTGTGGGCATACTTGCGCGAAACGATACCTAATGTCCCCAAAGTGGTAGCAACCGCATTGCAACCTGCGGCGATCGCTAGCCTGACAATATTTTCTGGGTCAAAGTAAATCGGATTGGGTGCAAAAGACGCACCTGCCGAATGTTCAATCCCTTGGTCTACCGGGAGAATAGACAGATACCCAGTATATGCAAGACGACCAGTAGAATAAAGTAACTGGAGATTACGTAATACTTGCGGGTTGCGATCGCTGTTGAGCCAGATGCGATCTACAAAGTCTGGCCCCGGCAAATGTAGTAAATCAGTAGGAAGTTTTGCTTTGTAGGTAAGCAAGTCTTCAGCCTCTTTACCTAGCAATGACTCGATAGAATTAGCCTCTATGAGCGTTGTAGTCATAGCGTTTTCCTCAAAAATTGAGCAAATGACCTTTGCCTTTAAGATAGCATCTTTAATATTCCTAACCTGGTTATGGGGGTATTAACTATATGTAAAATCCTTCTGATTAGCAGTTTGAAATTATCTGTAAAAACTTGTTTTACCGATTCAACGTGAGATTTAATTATCAGAATTTGCATTTTCTCTCAAACAAATAACTTCTTGAGATAGATGCGAAGTGATAAGATCGCACCCAAACCAGAATTTTTCTTCGATGTCAAGTTAATAGTCTTTAACAGAGTTGCTTGCTGCAACCACTAACAAGAGCAATTTGCTGTGAGCAACTTGTCTTTGTTAATTTAGATGGTATCTGGATTTACGCTGTGCTGTACTAGAGTTGACAGGAAAGTAAAATCTATCTTCCCCCTATAGTGGTAATAATCGTTAAAAGAACAAAGACAATCTATGAGTAAGTTTCAAATCGATATCGACTTCAGCAATATAGATTTAGCTTCCCTTGAGACAGAAGAAGATTTTCAAAGAGAGGCAAGAACATTACTACCAAAGGTACTAGCCAAACTAGGCGAAAATGTGGGTGAAAAGACCTGGGAAGAATTACAGCAAAAGCTGCAAGGCACTGGAGGCAAACTCAAATCTTCTCCAAGCGAGAAACGCAAGTTTATGCAAGAAACAGCAAGAACTTATCAACGAAATGCCAGCAAGAGAGAAAGGCAAGAACTGGAAGACTATATAGTAGAGCAATTACGCCAGTACAAGCGATAAAGATCCACCTAGGTCTAATGTACGTATATTCTAACTTCTATTTTTAGCAGTAGTTTTGGTAGGGTGCGTTAGTCTCTGGCGTAACGAGTTTTTGATACTCGTGAATGAGTCTTTAAACTCCGTCAACGAGCCTTTGATACTCGTGAACGAGTCTTTGAACTGCGTCAACGAGCCTTTGATACTCGTGAACGAGTCTTTGAACTCCGTTAACGAGCCTTTGATACTCTTGAACGAGTCTTTGAACTCCGTCAACCAACGAGCTTTTGATACTCGTGAACGAGTCTTGGATATCATATCGGGCTGGATACTTGTCATTGCGAGCAAAGCGAAGCAATCCCAACATCCTTGCGATTGCTTCGCTTCACTCGCAATGACATATCATAAATTAATTTACCGAACATGATTCAAACAAACCAACAGCGAATCAACTCCACCTGGAAGCCATAGCCGTCGTCAACTTCCTCAATTAACTCACGTTGCAACAGCAAGGTGAAAGTAATATCAGCATCGGGGAACTGTTGCAATAGAGTTTGACGGCTAACTATAGCCCCTTCCCCTTGAGCAGCGATAAAACGTAGAATAGCTTGTCCAGTCGCATCAACTTGATTGTTTTGAATGTCAGCAAAAAAAAATCCGCCACTTTGCAAAGCTTCTGGTATCGCTGCTTCCACATCCGCTAAAGTTGCAAATCGCCGCATAGAGGGATCTTGCTCGTTCTTAAGGACGATAATTTCTGCACAGAGTAATTGTACTAAGAATGGGTGACAACGGGTGAGTTGTAGAACTCGCTCAACGGCGTTAGGTTCATAGCGGAGAGTAAAATCTTTGACAGGACGTTCAATTAATTGTCGTGCTTCCGCTTCTTTGAGGTACGAGATATGCACTACTTGGACATTAATAAGATAACTAGCCCAGCGCTGATATTCTTCGATAGTATGAGAGCCAGCCAGTAACACCTTGAAGCGGGGACGATGTTGGATGAGGTGACGCAGCATTCCCAAAACATCCTGTTCATCAAAGCGACCTTTGGCTATGGCGTTGTCTAGTACCTCGAATTCATCTAGCGCTAGTAAGGCGGTATTTTGTTCTAAAGCCTGTTCTACTTTATCTAGCCATTCATCGAAATAGGTGAAGGGGTCAGATTTTAACACTTCGCGGGCTAGGGACGGTAGAGTTAAACCTTGCTTTTTTGCTGACTTCTGCATCTCTCTAGCCAGGTTGTAGAGAAAACCTGCATGGTCACTAGCTGATGAAGGTGCGCCTTGCAAGTCTACAAACATGGGGATGATGTTATTAGGTAGTAACTTTCCGATGTTGTTGAGGAGGGAAGTTTTACCCATACGTCTCTGACCGTATAGTAGCAGAGGTGGGCGACGGCGATCGCGCAGTAGTTGCTCAATGCGTAAGCCAATGTCATCACGCCCTGTGAAAATTTCTTGCTCTAGTGCAATGGGATTCCCAGTAATATAAGGCGAGTCAATTTCTTGGCGCAATTCAGTAATCTTAGCCAGTTCATCTACATAGTTGGTGACTATCTCACGCCAACTTTTGATAATGGGGTAGAAACGGGCTGTGTATTTGTCGCTGCGACGATAAAAGTTCTCCAAGTGTAGATTTAATTTATCTGCAACATCTCTGAGGAGTAAGCGCTGGTTATAAGTGCTAGCTTGATTGAGTGCAGCATCAACATCCTCACTGATACGGCTAAAGATTTGTAGTAGATGGCTAACTTCACTCTCTAGTTCACCAGTTACCAGACTACGATGAGCTTTACGAATAGCTTCCACATGGGTACAGCCTTGTAAACTGCGTGCATCCAGTTCAATTTGTGCAGCTTGAGCCGCCCA
This sequence comes from Nostoc flagelliforme FACHB-838, assembly GCF_014698065.1. Taxonomy (GTDB): domain Bacteria; phylum Cyanobacteriota; class Cyanobacteriia; order Cyanobacteriales; family Nostocaceae; genus Nostoc; species Nostoc flagelliforme_B. The sequence continues at coordinate 58,186 of NZ_JACJSI010000018.1, read as the reverse complement.
GCGCTGGGAGCTGGTACTGAGATATTCTAAAGCAGCTTTTCCTTCAACTGGGTTATTTTCGATTATAAAAAGGAGATGTTTATCCAAACCAGGCAGATGTAAATGCTGCCACTCATCCCAAAAGGCGGAGTTAAAGCGCAATAAACAAGAGCTTCTACCATTACGCCCTTTGTCTAATCTATAGAGCAGATAATTCCAGATAATGAGAAATGGAAAGGATAAAATAGGTCGCCATGAATTGATAGTAACTCCCACGCCTACCGCCACGCCTACCGCCACGCCTACCGCCACGCCTACCGCCACGCCAAACGCCACGCCAAACGCCACGCCAAACGCCACGCCTCGTGTCACGCCGAATGCCACGCCGAACGCCACGCCGAACGCCACGCGAAAAGCTATATTTGCGATTGGTTCACCCAATGCCCACAGCACCAAGCCCAATAATAAGTTAGCCAGAATAGGTAAGATAAAGAATCCCTGGATGAGCAGCCGCCACAGAGCAAGGTTTCGCCATCGCCCTTGTCTCAACAAGATAATTAGAGAGGAGTCAGAGTCTAAAGCAGGGTCAATGCGCTTGAGGTGGTTACGCCATGCTGAAGGGCGGAAGAAAAGCCAGAAAAGTAGTTGCAAGCTACCGAGTATTAAGTTGGGGTGCTGTTGGGGTGCATCAGTGTAGGCGTTGGGGGGTAGTTGTGGTGAGGTCAACGTTTTTGCATTCCTAACGCGGTGTGCAACTTTCTCTCAAACCTAACCCCCAGCCCCTTCCCTACAAGGGAAGGGGAGCAAGACTTAAAGCCTCTCCCCGCTTCGGAGAGAGGTTTGGAGAGGGGTTTTAAGAATAAGTCGCACATCGCACACTCCTATTTAATACTCGGCTTTGCTGAATCAGGATATTAAAGAGCTTCACGCAAAAGCTCAAAGAATAATTTATAGGTTAATTAGCAACGCTAACTTTTATTTCACTTTTTGATAGTTTGCACCCCAGGATATGCAAGAATTTTGGCGTCAACAGTTAGCAAAGGAGAGTTGTAAATTCTGGCAGTGGCTACAATAATTTGGTCAGATGGATCTCGGTGAAAACCTGTGAGTTTGGTTGATTCAACGATAATTGGTATTGTTAGTTCGAGTAGCTGCACTCCTGGATAAGCTAAAGCTGCTGTTAACCACTCGTCAACTGAAATTGAAAAAGCAAGTTTGCGATTCTCAACCAGTTTGGCGACTTCCCAACAAGAAATAATGCTGACTCCTAGTCCTTGAGATTGATATTCTTCAATGTAATCTCGATATTTCTGGTTTAGTCGTTCATTATTATCTACCCACCAAATCCAAATATGGGTATCTAAAATTATCATTGCAAGACTTCCCAATCCTCTATAGGTACAGCAGGCTCAAAAGGATCATCATAGTGAATAACCGTTCCCCGCAAAGGATAAGGATTAGATTCTGAAGGTTGGGGAAAACGTTCTAAAACAATGATTTCTACTGCTTCGCCAGCCTGAAACGGTAAATCCTCAAGAATCAAGGTTCCGTTTTTAGTTAACTTTGTTTCAATTCTGTGTGCTTTCATGGTTACTCTGCTAGTTCTGAAATTAATAAATCAGTAAATGGTTTTATTTGTCGTAAGCCTTCCCTGCGCCAATTATCATCATTCTCCCCTTCTTCTAAGTTAAATAATCTTTCTCTACACAGAATTTGTAACAACAGTGGCCAGCAGCAACTTTGTCTCAAAATCCACTCCACATCTTCGTCAGTGAAAGCAATGGGCGAACTTGCTATCAATTCTCGCGCTTCTGTCTCAGTCAATGCTTCCAGATATGCCGTGTAGCCAAAAATATTGAAAAAGGGCGAACTGTGTCCTGTGTTTCGCGCCATTTCAATCGGTGATTCGGGGGTAGCCAAGACAAATGCTAGATTCCCCCCTGTGCCGTTAGTTGCCAAAGACCGCAAACATTCCCAAAAGCCATCATCTAATTCTGGACAGCGTTGCAATCCAACGCCAATCTCATCCAATAAAATGACTGTGGGAAAATGCAAATTATCGCTGACTACCTGCATGAAACGATCTAAATCGCAAGGTGTCGGCACTTGCATCTTCAGTGATTCTAGGATGTACTTTAGTAGTCCTTCTCGGCTTTGCATTCGTGCGTCTTGCAAGTCTACAAAAATCCAACAGTAATTTTCTGGATGTGGTAGCCAGTCAGATTTTTGCTCAGGACGCAGCTGTTCTGCTGGCGTGGTGGTGATATTTTTTAAGTAGTGCAGCAGGGATGTTTTACCGCTACGCTTTTTGCCGATAATGGCGGAGTTTTGCAGTGGATGGCGTTTGAGTAAGTTGAAGAGGCGTTTTAATTCTTTTTCGCGTCCAAAAAAGTAACATGGCTGAGTGATGGGTGCGCCTGTGATGAAGGGTGATGCTTCCCCGTTAGTTGGCTGAGGTTTAGGCGGTTGAGTTTCTGGTTCTTGGTATGCAATGTCTTGCCACTCTAACCCCAGTTTTTTGCTAAGTTCTACAAAATTTAGATAGTCAACAGGTTTGCCAGTGAGAAAGTTTTTGACTGTGGAGAGAGAAAATCCTGTGTCAGTAGCCAAAGACTGCTGGCTAGGATAGCCGTTACGCTGAGGTGTTGACTTAACTTTTTCAATATACTCTGGGGCTACTCGGAGCGATCGCGCCATCATTCCTCATCGAGAAACTGCTGTGAGTATATCAGGTTTTTATACTCGCTAAAAAGCTTTGCTTTTTAGCGATAACCTCTTGCACTCCATAAATTATAGTCATCCTGAAGTTAACCGATAATCAACTAAAACTCATCTAATCAGTGAATCTGTCGCAACTTAGTTCTCAACCAGCACCTAGTTTTAATGGTGAATATAAGAGATTAAGGGCTTTAAAAATGAAACGAGAACTAGGAATTATGCAAATTATCTTATCACTTTGCGGAGTAATGATGTTTAGTACAGTAACCTACGCTGCTATCAATATGGTGAATGGTCAATACCAAGTTGAAATATCGCTCAATACTAAGGGACTCATTATTAAGTCAGATATTGACAAAAGACAATGCAAACCAGTAGAGGATATTGCCCAAAAGCAGGAAAGCACAAATTTAGGCCAGAAGACAATTAATTATGAGTAAAAATCAGTCATGAGCTAGAAGTTATTGACTCTAACTCATTGTGAATGAACTTCTGAGCTTCGTCGATGAACTTCTGAGCTTCGTTGATGAACCTCTAAGCTTCGTCGATGAACCATTGAGCTTCGTCGATGAACCATTGAGCTTCGTTGATGAACCTCTGAGCTTTGTTGATGAACCATTGAGCTTCGTTGATGAACCTCTGAGCTTCGTTGATGAACCTTTGAGCTTCGTTGATGAACCTTTGAGCTTAGTTGATGAGTCTTTCATACTCGTGAATGAACCTTTGAGCTTTATGGTTTTTTTACGAACCGCAAAGGACGCATTCGCGCAGCGTCTCGTCAGAGAAGAACGCAAAGAAAGAGAAGAAATATGTCTATAAATTAAATGAAGTAAAGCGGTGCGTTAGCCAAAGGTTAACGCACTCTACCAAAACACTAAAGGAGTTAGGAATAAATAACTCCTAACTCTTGTAAAGACGAGATTAATCGCGTCTCTAATTTTTACACCGCACAACTCAACTCGCCGGCTTTTTGACTGAAGCGGTGATTTTCCCGATAATCTACGGGACAATCTATCACGGCGGGTACATCTTGAGCGAGGGCTTCTTTGAGTACCGGAATCAAATCTAAAGCAGATTCAACTCGGTAGCCTTTCAAACCCATACTTTCGGCATATTTGACAAAATCAGGATTACTAAAATGTACAAAAGATGAGTTTCCTTTGCCAAAGTGATTTTCTTGCTTCCACTCAATTAACCCATAACCGCCATCATTGAAAATTATGGTGACAAAGGGTGTACCGACACGCAAGGCTGTTTCTAATTCTTGAGAATTCATCATAAAGCCGCCATCGCCTGTTACAGCCACGACTTTGCGGTTGGGATAAACGAGTTTTGCTGCTAAAGCTCCAGGAATGGCAATACCCATAGCTGCGAAGCCATTGGAAATTATGCAAGTATTGGGGCTATGGCAATGATAATGACGAGCCATCCACATCTTATGTGCGCCAACATCTGAGATGACGATATCATCTGGGCCCATCACTTGCCGTAAGTCATAAATTAACTTTTGTGGCTTAATAGGAAATCCGTCATCATGGGCGTACTGTTCGTAATCAGCCCGAATCTCTGATCTTAAACTAATGGCAAAAGGATCGGGTTTACCTTGTCGGTCTGCTAATTTTAAAATCTCATAAAGGGAATCTGAAATATCTCCCACTACTTCGGCGTTAGGAATATAACTACTATCAATTTCCGCCGGACTTACCCCAATATGCACAATGGGAATTTCACCATTACGATTCCATTTTTTGGGGGAAAACTCAATCAAATCATAGCCGATCGCAATTACTAAATCAGTGTTATCAAAGCCACAGGTAATATAATCTCTTTGCTGTAATCCCACTGACCACAAAGCTAATTGATGTGTGTAGGGAATAATGCCTTTACCCATGAAGGTATTGGCAACAGGGATATTCAGCAAAGTGGCAAATTGCGTTACGGCATCACTTGCGTGAGCGCGAATTGCCCCATTTCCGACTAGAATTAATGGGTTAACTGCTTGGCAAATTGCGGCCGCTGCTGCCCGAATGCTGGCAAAAGATGCATAAGTTTTTTCGCTATTATCCTTACGCAAAGGTTTGCCTTCGACGGGCATGGCAGCAATATTTTCTGGCAAATCGATATGAACTGCACCAGGTTTTTCTGATTGCGATCGCTTAAATGCTTTCCGCACTACTTCTGGTGTAATACTCGGTCGCACAATCTGCTTATTCCATTTGGTAACAGGTGCAAACATTGCCACCAAATCTAAATATTGATGAGATTCGATGTGCATTCGGTCTGTCCCCACTTGACCAGTAATCGCCACTAAGGGCGCACCATCGAGGTTAGCATCTGCTACCCCAGTCATCAAGTTGGTTGCCCCAGGGCCAAGAGTAGAAAGACACACTCCGGCTTTTCCTGTTAGGCGTCCGTAGACATCGGCCATGAATGCTGCACCCTGTTCATGACGAGTCGTAATAAATTTAATGGAAGAATGTTTTAGCGCTTCCAAAACGTGCAGGTTTTCTTCGCCAGGGAGTCCAAAAATATATTGCACTCCTTCATTTTCTAGGCACTGCACCAATAATTCTGCTGTATTCATTTTATTTCCTAACTATTTATTTTGTCATTTGTCCTTTGTCATTAATCATTTGTCATTTTTTTGGCTAATGACCAATGACCAATGACTAATGACTAATCATTTGACCCACACGGTTTTAAGATTGACAAACTCATGTATACCTTGGATACTCAATTCTCTGCCATATCCAGAACGCTTGATGCCACCAAAGGGCAACCGAGGATCGGATTTGACCATACTGTTGATAAACACTGCACCTGCTTCGATTTCCTCAACTAAGCGATCGCTCTCTTGGTTGTTGGTTGTCCAAGCACTTGCACCTAATCCAAAGGGGATGTCATTAGCGAGTTTAATGGCAGCATCGATATCTGGAACCCGGAATAACAAGGCTACCGGGCCAAAGAATTCTTCTTTGGCAATTGATGCTTCAAGCGGGATATCAATGATAATCGTTGGCGGATAAAAGTTACCTGGACGATCTGATAAAGGATGTCCACCGGTGAGGACTTTACCCCCGCTTTTGGTAGCAGCTTGCACTTGTTGGTCTAAATCCTGGAGAATACCAGGAGTTGCCAGTGGGCCTAAATCGGTATCTGATTGCATGGGATCGCCTACTTTTAGCGCCTCAAATTTTTCTAAAAGCAATTTTTCAAATTTGTCTGCGATCGCTTCTGCGACAATAAAACGTTTTGCTGCAATACATGATTGCCCGTTATTCAACATCCGTGCTGTAGTAGCTGTGACAACTGCTGTCTCTAAGTCAGCACTTTCTAACACAATAAACGGGTCACTTCCTCCTAATTCCAAAACTGTTTTTTTAATTTGTTTGCCGGCGGCGACGGCGAGGGATGCACCTGCGGGTTCGCTTCCGGTCAAGGTGGCAGCTTTTATGCGGTCATCAGCCATCAAATCGGCGACTTTAGCAGCGCCTATTAATAGAGTTTGAAACGCACCTTCAGGAAAACCTGCGCGTCGGATAATATCTTCAATTGCCAAGGCGCATTGCGGCACATTGGAGGCGTGTTTGAGTAAGCCGACATTTCCCGCCATGAGTGCCGGTGCAGCAAAGCGGAACACTTGCCAAAAGGGGAAATTCCACGGCATCACCGCGAGAATCGCACCCATTGGTTGATAACGAACAAAACTTTGGCTAGCATCAGTTTTTACACTGACATCAGCTAGAAAAGCAGGGGTGTGTTCGGCGTAGTAGCGACAGACGGCGGCGCATTTTTCGACTTCTGCGATCGCAGCTTTAAATGGTTTACCCATTTCTAGAGTCATTAACTTAGCAAAGTCTGCTTTGTCTTGCTCTAAAATCTCAGCAGCTTTTTGCAGCCAATGCGATCGTTCAGAGAAACTCGTCTGACGATACTTTTCAAAAGTCTGATTAGCTAAATCGAGTTTAGCGGCAATTTCTGCATCATTGAGTGGCTCAAAGGTTTTGAGCGTTTCCCCAGTAGCGGGATTAATGGTGGCGATCGCCATTACCTGACCTCCCGTTAAAAAATAGCTTCGGTAGGCTTCCTAGTGTTACACAGATCAATTCTGGAAGCTACCACCCAAATTCTAGTCTTTTAACCCAGAATTGGTTGCTTAATATTACAATTTTGCAATTATTTTTGAAATAAAATATACAAGATAACTATGTATTTATCTTGAGAAGTTTGTCATTTATCCTTTGTTAGTCGTTTTCCCAACACTTAACGACTAATCATTGTTGCCACTTGCTGCAAATTTGTTTGATAAATTTTTACTAATCGATCAATACCTTTGAAACGATAATCTCCCATTTCCTTAAAGTCTGAAGGCAGTGAAAGCATTTTATGAGTGGCTTGACTAATCACGCATTCACTAGGGGGACAAACTGCTTCCATGCGAGCAGCAAGATTAATCGTTGCGCCTAATGCCGTATAATCCACCCTTTGGGAACTACCAACATCTCCCACCACAGCTTTACCGCTATTAATCGCAATACGTAATTGCAGGGGTTCGTGCCAAAAACCATTGGCATTAAGATGTTCGAGACGAGTGAGCATTCCCTTGGCAGCAGCAACAGCGCGATCGGCGTGATCTGTTTGCGCTTCTGGAGCGCCAAAAAATGCCATAATACAATCGCCAATATACTTATCTAAAGTGCCGCCGCAGGTAAACACTTCTTTTAGCATCTCTTCAAATAAATTATTTAATAGTTTAGCGATCGCAGTTGGTGTTAATCGTTCAGAAATTGCCGTAAAGCCAACTAAATCTGCAAACAAAATACTGATTTCGCTCTCGGTGGGAGCTAAACGACCACCCGGTAATCCACCTACAGAGATCAACTGCTGTACAACTGCTGGAGAATGATAACGTTCTAGCCGGTGACGAATCATTTCTTCAGTTTTAAGTTTTTCTACCAATAGCCAACGTTGCACACTAGAAGCCACAAGGTTTGCTAAAGCTGAAAAAAAGCTCAATTCTTCCTCGCCTTCATTTGCCCAATGGTAAGAAGAAAGGTTGGCATCGGCATACAGTACACCCACAACTTTATTCTCATCCCATAAAGGCACCGCCATCGCGCTGCGGATGCCTTTGACCAAAATACTCTGTTCACTAGCAAACCGTTCATCCTGATGAGTATCACCGGTTTGAATGACGACTTTTTCCTCAAATACTTTTTGACAGATACTACGACTAATCCAACTACCATCAGAGGGGAGATGTTTCTGTTGGGAAACGTTTCTAGTGGCAGCATTCATTAGTTCCAACTGACCGCAACCATTGACATCAATTAATAATGCCAAGCGTTCGATACTATCAAGGTAACGAAAAACTACTTGCTGAACTTGAGAAAAAATCTCTTCTATGGACGCTGCTGCGCAGAGATTTTTCGCTATGTCTACTAAGTCTTTGAGACGGGCAATGGTTTGGTCTTTATTGCTGATGTTCCCATCCTTGCTATCAGCTGCAATCCATTGCTGTTGTAATTGTTCAACATTGTGAAGGATTGTTCTTTGCTCATTAATATCTGAAATTCCCGGATACTCTGGTTGGGAAACAGGATTTGTGAGCAATACTACCAGGCTAACATTGCCTAGCCAAAGGATATCGCCGTGATATAACTCTTGGGGAGAGTTAACAAGATATTTATTAACCTGCGTCCCGTTTTTGCTGCCAAGATCCTCAATAGTCCACACACCTTCAGCCGTTTTCACCAAGCGAGCATGGTTGCGGGATACTCCAGCAAAAGGTAAGTACAAGTTACATTCCGGCAAACGACCAATTGTAAATACATTTTGGTCAACTGCGATCGTTGTCTCGGTATCTCCCTCTTGTAGGCGTAGCGTGAGTTCAGTCATGAGTGTGATAGATCCATCGAAGCTAGAGGTCAAGCAACTTTAAGGTAAGTTATACCCTACAGGTTAACCTTCACCTTTTCTTTATGACACTGTTAACTGCATTCCGACAAGTGTATGTGACGGATATTACATCAAAGGAAGTAATTATGCTGGAGCGATCGCGTCTGGGGCATCGCCTGAAAATATAATATTTATTCAAACTCACCAAAGCCGAGCGTCCAGATTTTTGAACGCTATTCACTCGCTACTCAAAAACGGGCTGAAAATGCTTGAAATCTAGTTAGGTGGTAATTCCAAACTCATTTCACCCAATAACCCCTTGCGAAAATCTGTTAAAAGTTGCCTTGCAGCTCGCTCTATATCACCTTTGTAACGATGCTCTGCCAAGGCGTGCAAATAGGTATCTCCGGTGTCTGATGTCGAATCAAGTTGGTAACGGGACTGTAATGGTTTCTTTGGTAATAAATCTGCGGCTACAGCTTCTAAATAGTTGAGTAAATCCACTAGGGCTGCTGCTACTAGCTGATTATCGTAAGATGCTTCACCGATATCATCACAAATAGCTAATTTCAATGCTGCATCTTGGTCTTCCAATCTTAAAGGGATAACACCAGGAGCATCTAATAATTCCAAATGTTCGGAAATTCGCACCCAGCGCAGTTGTCGAGTCACGCCAGGACGGGCTGCACTTTCCACGACTCGCTTTCCCAACAGGCGGTTAATCAATGCTGATTTACCGACATTAGGAAAACCAATCACCACAGCCCGGACTGGACGAGGTAACATCCCGCGATCGCTTCTTCTTTGATTGAGTTCTACTCCAGCGGCTTGCGCTGCCCGCGCCACTTCTGCTATACCTTTACCATGTTGAGCGTTGGTAAAATAAGGGACTTCTCCTTGACGTTTAAACCAATCTATCCATAGCGATCGCATTTGTGGTGTAATCATATCTACTCGGTTAAGAATCAACACCCGTTTCTTACCCTCCACCCACTCACCTATTTGGGGATGGTGAGTCGCTAAGGGAATCCGAGCGTCTCGTACCTCAAACACCACATCTACGCGCTTCAGCTGTTCTTTTAGCTTCCTTTCAGCTTTCGCAATGTGACCTGGATACCATTGAATCAGGTTTAATCTATAGTTTTGAGTTATAGCCATAATCAATTACCAAATAAATTATTATCACTTATTAATTATCATTCACTGAGGCTTGATGTAAAATTAGACGATTGCCATCAGGGTCATAGGCATAAATTTCTCTGCCGTGGGAAGCAATGGAAATGTTTCCTGGTGGAGGATAGCCCAAAGTAGTTAGGTGAGCGATCGCATCTTCTAAGTTACTCACCTCTAAACACAAACTTATCTTACTTTTGGTATACACAGCTTCGCAAAGCGTATCCTCAAGAAGCTGCTTATCCTTAGACATGGCTGCAAATTCCGACTCGTTTGTCTTCTTCGGTTTAAAAATACCTAATCGCGTACTACCTAAATTAAACTCAGCATAGACATTCGGAATCAAAATAACTGGCTTTTCCTCTAGCAATTTAGTATAGAAATTTACTAATTTATCAAGATTAACCGATGCTATAGTGATAAATGCGTTAGTGTACTGGAAAACCATATTTGCCTATTGCCTTTTAAACTTTTAACTTACACAGCATAGGCAGCCAAGATGTCAACCTTAGAGAAATTTTATTTTACAGGTATTTTCAGATTAATAAAACATAGTGATTTAACTAACCGCAAGCATCATTTTAGGATTGGGGATAAATAAAATACCCGTATCAAAACTGATAATATTGAGCTGCTTGCGACATATTAAATTGTAATAGCTTCTCCTCTCCCAACTTGTATCGTAAACTGGGCTTGAAGGGCGAAATATCTAAACTGCGAATAATTTCTGCTGCCACAGCCTTGGCTAGTAGAGGTGGTACAGAGTTACCAACTTGCCTAAATCCGTGCCATTTGGTTACATGAAACCTAAACCAATCTGGGTAAGAATGTAATCTTGCCGCTTCCCTAACTGTGATACAGCGAGGCGTGGATGGATGAATCGGTCTAGGAGATGTGAAAGAACCCCTGTACTTGTCTGTTCCGGCTCTTAAAGTATTACAGACACCAGCAGGATGCAGCTTATAAAAACGACTAATTTTTTCTCTCTCACCTTGTTGAGTATCCTGAAAACGTTTAATAGTTTCCGCCGAATGTTTTGTTCTTAAGCTTGATGAAAGTATTCGCAAATCATCTTCTCGTTTGTAAGAATAATCATTATCTAGGCATTTAATACCACGAAGTACAAGAGCATAGTTACTAGGCTTTCCATATTCTGCTACAACCCAATCTCTTGTTAGTAACTCAGGATATTTTTCTATTTCAGGTAAATCTATAATTGCATCCGATACTGTAGGACTCAATGGAATCTCAGAAATTTTTTTAGTAGTTAAGTTATTTATTAGCGCCTGTTTAGTAATCGGCTGAGGGTATTTTGGTAATTCTACATCTTCCCTTGCACCTATAAGAAATAATCTCTCACGGGACTGTGGTACTCCATAATTTGCAGCGTTGAGAATTTGGTACTTTTCTTCTACCTTATAGCCATTAATTCTAAATTCGCTAATCAAGCTTTGAAGGATTTGTTTATGTTTACCAACTGTGATCCCCCGAACATTTTCCATTACAAAGAATTTCGGTTTTAGCTCAAAAACCAGCCGATGAAAGTGAAAAACCAAAGAGTTTCGCGGATCGTCAACAGCCCTTTTACCAATTAGGGAAAATCCTTGACATGGCGAACCACAAATTACCACATCAATTTCGCGATCGCCAATCTCAGACCGATTCCTAATTTCTTCCCCCGTTGTATCTACAACACTTTTACATAACACTGAGCAATAAGGGAAGTTAAACTCATGTGTTGCACAGTGTATAGGGTCGATTTCCACAGACGCTAGCACATCAAAACCAGCTTGCTCAAAGCCAAGAGTCATACCGCCCGCGCCAGCAAATAAGTCAACTGCGATCGCTCTTTGTTTTTTCATCTCATAAGCCATGACATCCCAATCTAAGTTCGTAATTTATAATGACGCTCGCGGACTCGCTACCGCTACGCTAACATAATTCGTAATTACCCAATGATAAATGCGGCTTCTGGCAAAAACAGGTGCTTCACACTTATTTTATTCATAAATAAACTGATTGATTCTCTATTTTTAATTATTTTTAATTACGAATTACGAATTATTTGGTCGCATTTGTAAAATTTCTTGAGCAGCGCGATCGCACACTCCAACTTCTCCCAAACTTCGCCGCATTTCCTCATAATCTAGCAAAGTTTGCTCTCTACGATGGGGATTGAGTAGCAGTTCCATCGCTGCTTGGATAATATTTTCTGGTGTGGCTTGTTCTTGTAAAAATTCTGGCACAATCGGCTTCATCACTACTAAATTAGGTGGTGATGCGAAGGTTATAGAACCTTTGAGGATTTTACGAGCTATCCAAGCAGTCAGGGAACTTAGACGGTAAACTACAACTTGCGGCACTTTGAACAGAGCAAGTTCTAAATTGACAGTACCAGATTTACTAATGGCTAAATCAGCCGCAGCAAAAACTTCCATTTGTTGACCTGATACAACTGTCGCCCGTAAACCGTAACGCTCAATAGCCTCCTCAATTGGCTGTCTATAGACTTCCAGCGACAGGGGAATCCAGAAACGAACTTCAGGTAATTTAGCTTGAATAGTTTGGGCAGCTTGAAAAATAGTTGGTAAAAGATATTTTAGTTCTTGGCGACGAGAAGCGGGGAGCAGTGCGATCGCAATCTCTTCTGGTGCAATCCCCAGTGTTACACGGGCTGCTTGGCGACTAGGAGCGTCTTGCATTCGGTCAACTAAAGGATGCCCTACCCAACTAACTTCTGCCCCTTTTTCCTGAAAGTAACGGGCTTCTTGTGGGAAAATTGCCAACAGCTTATCTGTAAAACCGATAATTCGGTTAGTTCTACGCAAACTTAATGACCAAGCCCACTCTTGGGGAGCGATGTAATATACCACAGGCACATCTGGTAACTGCCGTTTCATATAAGTCCCAATTTCCAGATTGGGAGTCATATAATCAATCAGCACCACTAAATCTGGTGGATTTTCTTTTAGGGAAGCGATCGCTTGACGTTGCACCTGGAGAGTCGGTAAAACATAAGGTAGCCCCTCTAGAATACCCATTGAGCCAATACTACTGGTATTTCCCAGCAGAATTGCCCCAGCCGCGACCATTTTTTCGCCACCCAGTGCCACAATCTCTAATTCCAACCCAATCGCCACAGCTTGACGCTTCAGCGCTGTAATTAGCAGCGACCCTTGTAAATCGCCAGATACTTCGCCAGTGCTGATAAATATCCGCATTTGATAATTGGAGTGAGTAGTTAGTAGTTAGGCAATAAATAATTAGGAGTGAGGAGTTAGGAGTGAAGAGTTAAAAATTTAAGCCATCAGCTCATAACTCCTAACTTATAATTCACGATTCATCACTAACGCCTTTTTTGCCTTTACCGGGAATCAAGCCACGTCTTCCAGGCATCTGAGAAAGTAGCAGAAAACGACGTAAATGCTGCAACTGTTCGCTATCCCCTAACAATTCCAACTTTTCCAAAGCATCCTTAAAGGACAAATCAGAACGGTAGAGAATGCGGAAAGCTTTTTTCAGCATAAGTAAATCTGCTGAATCCATACCAGACCGTTTGAGTCCCACAATATTCAGGGTTCGCACCCGCGCGGGATTTCCCTCCACCAGCATATATGGGGCTACATCCCGGTCAATACGTGCCATGCCTCCTACCATTGCGTGTCTACCAATACGTACAAATTGATGGACACCTAAAACCCCACTCAGCCTAGCGCGTGACTCTATATGGACATGACCAGCTAACGCCACAGAGTTAGCAATCACTACCTGGTCTTCAATCACGCAGTTATGAGCCACATGGACATAAGCCATCAACAGATTGCCGTCACCAATTACCGTCGCTTCACCAGCACCGGTAGCGCGGTTAATCGTAACGTACTCACGAATTAAGTTGTTATCACCAATTTTGACCCAGGTTGGTTCTCCCACAAACTTGAGATCCTGGGGTTCCATGCCGATGGCTGCACCTGTAAAAATCTGATTTTGCGCCCCAATTTCACAAGGCCCCTCTAGCACTGCATGAGCGCCGATTATTGTTTCAGGGCCCACTTTGACATGCGCTCCAATCACAGCATAGGCACCGACTTGCACTGTATGGTGGAGTTCCGATTTCGGATGAATTACAGCAGTTGGATGAATTAGCGTTTTCAAGGGTGAATCTCCAGAACTGTCTTGATAAGCCAATGCCGGGCCGGGTTTGTGAGGCAGCGCGTTACTCTGGTTAAGAGAGTTATACTGACTACCATCCCATTGAGGCGGCTGGCATTGTTGAGCGTGAAGTATTTCAGTGAACGTAAGTGTCGGGCAAAGCAAGTTAAATGTGTTTGTGAGTGCGTCTCGTACAGAGGGTGTCGAAAATCAAGAAATTATTAAATGCTGTTGTGGATTTTTTTTTACTGTTATCCTTTTTCGGGATTCAGTAGGGGCATTTCACGGCTATGCCCATACCACGAAAGCAAACTTTTAGTTAACTAAAGAAAACATTAATTCCCCTTCACAAGCAAGTTGACCGTCAACTTCGGCACGACTTTGCATCTTACCGAAACGACGTTGTTTTACCCATAACAGTTCCACCGTTATGACTAGTTGATCCCCCGGTACAATCTGGCGGCGAAAGCGAACTTTATCGATACCAGCAAAGACAAAGAGTCCGCCTTCTACCGAAGACATTTGAGTTAGGACAATACCCCCAACTTGTGCCATTGCTTCAACAATTAGCACCCCTGGCATCAGTGGACGTTCAGGGAAATGTCCTTGAAAATGGGGTTCGTTGATAGTAACATTTTTAACGCCAACAGCTTTTTTACCTGGAACGTAGTCAATTATTTTGTCTACAAGTAAAAATGGGTAGCGGTGGGGTAACAATTTCTGAATTTCTTCAGATGTGAAAGTTGTTTTAATTTCAGAACTGATTGTAGTCTCATTTATAGCCTGTGATTCAGTAGATGTAGGTGTAGTCGTATCGATTGTATTCACTTCAGTGAGGATTGACATTGGCCGTATAGTTAGTTGATTTTTCATCTGAAAGTTGAGTAGGCAAGCGTATATCGAAAGCCTTAATCATCGTGGATTTTAGACTTGAGAAGCAATCCCCAATCTAAAATCCCCAATCTAAAATTTTTTGAGCCAGTTGAATGTGTAAATTATGACTAGCTTTATACGCTAAAAAATGAGCGATCGGAAAAGTTCCTAATAAACTCAAATCTCCTACTAAATCCAAGATTTTATGACGGACTGGCTCATTTGCAAATCTCAATGGTGGATTTAGCCAGCCTTCTGGGCCACAAACGAGTGCATTATCCAAACTGCCACCTTTAATTAACCCTGTTTTTTGTAAGTGTTCAATTTGATGCAGTAACCCAAAAGTACGTGCCGGAGCAATTTCCGCAGCAAAGCTAGCAGAAGTTGTTCCTTGTTCTGCGGTTAGTGACCAACTATGCCATTGATTACCAATGGCGGGTAGGTCAAAATCAATACCGTAACTAAAGCGGGTTTCTGGTGCTGGGAGGGCAGATACAAAGGCATCTCCTTGATAGACCCATATTGGTTCTGTAACAACCAAGGGAACTTGGTTGTTAACGGGTTGTGATACTAAGCCAACTTGGGCAATGTTAGCTGTCCACACACTTGCTGAACCATCTAAAAGTGGTACTTCAGGGCCGTCAATTTCAATACGGGCATTATCCACACCCATACCCGAAAGGGCTGCCAACAAATGCTCTACCGTGCGAACTGATACCTCACCCTTACCCAACTGAGTTGAGAGAACAGTGTGACTAACTGCCGCAACTTGGGCTGGAATTATCGGTAAATCCGGTAAATCCACCCGCACAAAGTAGCGTCCACTTCCCGCCGAGGCTGGTAGTATCCGCACCTGGGTACTCACACCGCTATGCAATCCCACCCCTATTTGGGTGATTTCGGCTGCTAGAGTGTGTTGTTGCATAGCCGAAAAGTCAATATATTTCCTTTAGTATTGTTCATTGTCTGTTTTGGTAAAGTCCCTGATATTCCCCTAAAAATGTCATTAATCCCTTTATCGGAACAGTATTGAGGTAAATGTAAAAATTAGCAAGCTAATCCAGCAAAGTTAATTGTCATTTGTCCTTTGTCCTTTGTGATTCACTAATGACCAATGATCAATGACCAATGACTAATGACAAATTATTAAAACCTTTCGCCAATACCGAAATTAATCCGGCTATCACCGTCATCGTTGATACCGTAGTCAATGCGAATTGGCCCTAGTGGAGACTGGACGCGAACGCCAAGACCATAACCATAGCCGCTACCATTTTTGTTCAACACTTCAGCCGCCCTAGTACTAGTTCCCAGGTCACTGCCGAGATCAAAAAATAGTGCGCCACTGACTACTGAAAAAACAGGAAACCGATACTCAACTGATGCTTGCACATAAGAGCGCCCACTAGCTAATGCTCCTTCTTCATAACCCCGGACGGAATTGCTACCGCCAATGGTAAAGGCTTCGTAGGGGGGCAAGTCACCAAGGACGGTTCCTCCTTGTAGGTTAAATGCTAGAGTTTGTGGCCCTTTACTGAGGCTAATCAGCTTGATGGGTAAATATTGACTGTAGCTACCCCGTAATCTGGTAAGGAAAATGTTGCCTAGTCCAATGGGAACCGACTGATCGACCCCAAAACGCAGATAAGACCCACTAGTGGGTTGCAATGGGTTATTACGGAGATCGCGCTGTAGACCGACTTGCAATAGTAGTAAATCGTCTTGCCCTCCTGGAGATTCGGTCAGTGGAATTGTGATTGGTTGACCATTGCTGGTGGGGTTTCCATTTTCGTCAATGGGAATTCCATCATCATTGAATAGCCCTCCTCTTGGTCTGAGATTGCCATCAGCATCACGGGCAGAAACTCGTTGATACTGTATACCTGTTGAAGCAGTCCAGACGGAACTTTTGTAAGGATTAGCTGATAAGGGACGGGTAAAGGTGACACCACCACCTAGCCGGAGAATGCGGGGGCGATCCTGAGAATCTTCATTATTGACGTTGTTTGGTTCAAAAGTCCTAATATCTTGATCTTTGCCATCAAAAATCAATGAAATCGAACTGCGGCGGAAAAGATTGGTTGTGTAGGAAGTCCGGTAAGGATCTCCGGCAATCCAGGGGTCTGTAAACCGCACATCAAACAGCAGTTCCCGTTCTCCCACCTGTACTTCTGCTCCCAGTTTTTGGTTCCTACCGTTCAGGTTTTGCTGCTGATAGCTAACTGTTCCAAAAAGTCCGCTAGCAGAACTAATACCTGCCCCAGCCGCAATCGAACCACTGCTGCGTTCAGCTACATTCACTACTACATCCACTTTGCTGGGGTCAGTACCAGGGTCAAGGGAGACATTCACATCTTCAAACAGTCCCAGCCCATACACGCGCTGTAAGTCTCTTTGCACTGTGTTGCGATTGAATACTTGTCCTGGCTTCAACTCCACTTCTCGCGTAATGATGTAATCTTGTGTCCGTCCCCGAATTGGTTGTCCCTTCTCGTCTGTCTCCTGACCATCTTTATTGCGGAACCTGACTCTAATATTCTCTACTACACCTTCTGCTACTTGTAAGGTAACAACTCCGTTTTCAGAAACTTGTGGCGCTCCTATCACGTTAGCTAGTACGTAACCTTGGTCTTGATACCGCTTGTTTAACTGCTTGATGCCTTCTTGCAAGTCACGCAAGTTGAGGATTTTGCCATACTGCTCCTTAAATACTTCATCCACAGTATTAGCTGGGAGTACAGAAGCAACACCAGTGCCAGGATTAGCTTGCACTTCTACCTTGCTTAAAACAGGGTTAGGTTGCACAACAAAGCTTACTCGCACTCCCAAGGGGGTATCTTCTGGTGCTGCTTGGACGTTGGAGAAAAAGCCAGTACCAAAGATGGCATTAATATCTTCTTGGAGTTGACTGCGGGTTGTGGTTTGTCCTGGTTGGGTACGAATTACTCTGTAAACTTGGGCTTCTAGTTCTGGTGGTAGTTGCCCAGCTTGTGATCTAATTACTACTTCCGACACCAATACGCGGGGATCATTCGCTTCAGGGGCTGCGTTGGGTTGAGTATCTCCCGGAGTTGTTGTCGGCGGATTAACATTCTGCGGACTGGGAGTAGCGTCTGGGCGTGGGGCAGGTGTTCTTTGTTGACTATCTGGGAAGGGAACGTCTGGAGCAGCTGATGGTTCTGGAGTTGTGGGTAATAGAGGTTCCGTTGTCGATGGCTCGACATTTTCTGGGGCTGGAGTAGTTTCAGGTGTTGGGGAAGGCGTTGGTTGTTGAATTTCTGGCGGTGGAATGTCTGGAGCGGGAGACGGCTGTTGAGTAGGGCTAGGATTGATTGGAGGGGTTTGTGCAGTTTTTGGCGTTGTGGAGGTTGGTACTACTACCTCTGGGGTCGCGTGGGCGTAGCCTGCCGCAGGCATCGCTGCTGGATTGGCAGGGTAAATTGCAACAACGCGGGATTGCAGACGCTCCGCTTCTATAACCTTTGTGGGTTTAGCTGGAGATTCTAGACTTTTACTAGAGTTAGCTTGACCAGCGTCCTTTTCTGGCTGCTGATTTGTTTCTAATGTCAAAACTTCTGTTGTCTGTTTTGAACTGTTGGCGGTTTCTGCATTCGCACTCAATGAGTCGCCCAAAGGCGCTGCAATTGCTATTGCTGCCAGCAATACGGGAGATAAACGCATTTTACTTATGATTCCTCTTCACGACCACACACACACCATCACAAATTAGTCATTTGTCATTATTTATTGCCTATCAGTTATAAAAGATAACTGACAAAGGACAATCCACACGAGTTTAATTGATTTTTACCCACTTAACTATTACTCTCTACTGCTTTTAGCACTCTTTGTAAAACCTCCTGGTAGGCATCCTCTACATTTCCTAAGTCCCGGCGAAAGCGGTCTTTGTCCATTACCCGACGATTTGAGTCTTTTTCTGCGGTATCCCACAAACGGCAAGTGTCGGGGCTAATTTCGTCTGCCAAGAGCAACTGCTGTTGTGAGTCCAAACCAAACTCTAGTTTGAAGTCTACTAGGGTAATGCCGCACTGTAGCCAAAAGTTATTGAGAAATTCGTTGATTTGCAATGCTAGATGTGTAATTGCATCCACTTGTTCCGCAGTAGCTAGTTCTAGCAGGTACAGGCGATCGCGTGTCAACAAAGGATCTCCTAACTGATCGTTTTTGTAATAAAACTCTACCATTGGCTGTTTTAGAATTGTACCCACTGGTAATCCTGTTTGCTGACACAAACTGCCAGCAGCAATATTTCTGATAACCACTTCTAAGGGTAAAATCTTTACTGCCCTCACCCGCATCTGATTTGGGGCAGGGCTGTCGATAAAGTGAGTTTTTATACCATAAGATTCTAACTGCTTAAAAAGCTGGCTGGAAATGCTACAATTAATTTTTCCTTTCCCTTGGATGCTGCCACGCTTTTGGGCGTTAAACGCCGTGGCATCGTCCTTAAAATCAGCCAACAAGACTTCTGGATCGTCCGTTGTATAAAGAATTTTTGCTTTGCCTTCGTATAACTTGGTATTAACAGACATGGTGGCAGGTAAAGTTTTAGGCGATGGACAAAAGTTGTCCTTTGAGGCTTCACCATTTTATCTTTAGTTATTAACTATTAGCCATTGGTGATTATTTAAGAGAAAGCAGAGGTAGCAGAGGAGAATAACCAATGCCTTGTTATTGTTCACTTCTCAGTAGTCAGTTGCCAAAAATGCAGAACTTAATCTCTAACTTTCAATAGAAGACAACTGGTCTTAATATATACTATACTTATAACAGTATTTTCACTAGCAATTTTGTAATTATTTTTGCAGAGAATATTTAATTAAGACAGAGCAGTATGTTTTAATAGTTTGTAGGTCAGGGTTTCGACTGAAGTTGATTACACTTTAAACTTCACAAATTGAGATCAGATAAATTGACAACCGGAAGGAAAATCAAATATTCTCTTTAGTTACTTTAGGAAATTATTTTTGTAGCATTTGCAACTATAAAGATTTCAAGCTTTATCTTTTAGTCTCAAAATCTAAATCAACTAATTCCTGCATCACTCACTAGCAAAGGAGTTGGATAACTTGATTTAGCCTAGTCTGACAAAAGAAAGATTAGGTTAGTTAGTAATTCCGCTTTAGAGATTCAAACGGAATATGAATTGAATAAATGGAAAAAACATAGTGAATAAAGATGATTTTCTCTACCCTCGTGGTCGCTACTACGGTCAGGTAAAGCCAGAAAACTTGGTTTTTAATGCAAATCTACAAGAATTTGCCCAACGAGTAAGCTACATTTGCAACTTAGAAACAAATGGAAAACTGCCTCCAGGTGCAGCTTACGAACAAATAAAGGATTTATGGAAACAGTTGAAACGCTCAAAAGAAGAGCTAAGAATTGGCGAAGACCCGTTTCAGGATGACCAGGGAGAGGTTGAAGGTTGAATAGGGCAAATGACGACTATTTAGAAAGCATTGTCCAGACACCATCCCAGGATTCTGGGGGCGGCGCCTGTTGGTAATTACGCGCACGTTCTAGGTGCATATCAACAGCTTGGTCTTGGGGTTGGATACATTTGGCGGCTTCAAAACAGGCGATCGCTTGTGAGAAGTTACGCGATAAATAAGCCGCTCGTCCAGTATGATATTGGAATAAAAACTCTTGAGTGTTGGCATCTAGAGGGGTGGTGCGATCGCCAATTAACTCGTAAATATTAACTGCCTGGTGTTTCCCTTTGACTCGAATTTTATCTAATTGGCGCACCCAAATGCGATCGCTGCAAAGCTGATAAGTAAATTCGCTTAAAAGTATATCACAACCATAATCCTTAGTTACCGCTTCTAAACGCGAACTCAAATTTACGCCATCTCCAATTACGGTATAATCCATGCGTTTGCGGGAACCAATATTACCCGAAACCACATCTCCAGAACTAATTCCAATACCAATATGGATTTGTGGCTGCGCCTGGATAATTCGCCGCCGGTTAAATTCCTCTAACCGTTGTCGCATATCTAATGCTGACTGCACAGCCCTCCAAGCATGATTTTCTGTAAGTGGTAGCGGCGCACCAAATACGGCCATTAAGGCATCACCAATAAATTTATCGAGAGTGCCTTCGTGGTTAAAAACCGCCTCTACCATCGTTTCAAAATACTGATTGAGCAGCAATACCACTTCGGCTGCACCGAGATTTTCTGTAAGTGTGGTGTAGCCTCGGATATCAGAAAACAAGATGGTTACTTCCTTGCGCTCACCCACCATTAAAGCATCTTCCCCCAGAGCCATGATTTGTTCGGCTACATGGGGCGTTAGGTAGCGGGACATGGTAGTTTTCATCCGTTTTTCCTGGCTGATGTCTTCCAACACTACCAAACCACCCCGGACACCGCCTTCTGGGTTAGTTAAGGGATTAACAGTGAGATTTGTGCTGCGTTCTAATTTTTGTACTTCATTAGCAGTGAGAAACTCAGATTGGGAAGCCAGGGGTAGATTCCAGGGAATGAAAACATCGGGGTTAGTGCGATCGCGGACTGCTAAAATTGAGTCCAGAGTCCTGAATTTTGATTCTTGAGCCTCATTTTTAACTTCTAACTCCTCACTCTTAACTTGAAAAATTCCTACTATCAAACTTTGCTCTGGCACATAATGTTTAGCTCCAGTTTTTAAACTATCTTCTAGCCGCATTTGGAGATTTTCAATTGGCACAACTTCCCAAACTAGGCGACCAATCAAATTTTGTTCCCACGAAAGCTTATTGTTCTTACTATTAGCATCTTTTATAGGACAGCCCAGTAACTCTAGCGCCGCATCATTAATCGTAACAATGCGTCCTGCCATATCTGTAGAAATCACTGCATCTGATAAACTTTGTAAAATATCTTTTTGATACTGTTTTTCTAATAGCACATTTTCAAACAGGCGAGCATTTTCTAAAGCAACTCCTGCCTGAATGTTAAAAGCCCGCATAAACTCTTCATCAGAAGCGGTAAAACTGCTTTGTTGCTTATTAATTAATTGTGTAACGCCAATTAATTCATTTGCCGAATTAAATACTGGCAAACACAAGATATTGCGAGTTACATATCCAGTTTTTCTATCTGTAGTCGGGTCAAAGCGAGGATCTTTATAAGCATCGGAAATATTTAAGGCTTCACCGGTAGAGGCCACATAGCCAGCAATGCCACGGTTAGCCGGAATGCGGATTTCTATCAAGTTTGTACCATCTGCTGCCGCAGCAACTTTCGTCCAGAGTTCGCTCATCTCTTTACGATATAAAAACAGTGTGCTGCGGTCTGCTTGCATCAAAATTCGAGCTTGCTCCATGACTATCTGCAAAGTCGCTTCTAAATCCAGACTTTGCCCCAGTGTCTGAGTTGCCCGCAATAAAGCCGTTGCGCCTCTTTGATTACGAGCGGCTACATAAAAAGATTGGCAGCTTTCCAGAATAATACCAATAGAAGCGGCGAAGTCTCGAAACCGTTCTTCATCATCATGATTAAATGGAACATTCCCCGTTTTATTAGCCAGTTGCACTACTGCTACAGTCTGGTTTTTGCTACTGATAACAGGCATACATAAAATATTATGGATTTTGTAGCCCATTTGTTTTTCAAGTTCTGGGCTAAATAACGGATGAGTAGAAGTTTCAGATATATTTAGATATTCGCCTGTACTGGCAACATGACCGGGGATACCTACTGTAATGGGAGTCCGAATTTCTAAGAATTTTTGGGTATTATCTTGAGGAACTTTTGACCACAGCTGACCTTTGTCATAGTCAACTAAAAAAATAGCTGTGTGTTCTGCTTGCAGGATTTGACCAATTTTGAGTGTAATAGCTTCTAGCACCTTCTCCAACATAGTTTCTAGAGCTTCATTATTGATCAGTTCAATAGCTCTAAGAAATTGCTGGAACTCAGCAGTTATGAAGTCGAGTAAGCAAACAAATTCATTAACAGATAAGTCTTTAACACGACGCAGTAGGGCGTGAGTACGATTAACTTGAGTCAGTTCAGTTAATGTAGCCAAGACGCTGCCAGAATTGGGGAGTGTCACGTCGCTTTGCTCCGAATTCAAAATTCAAAATTAATAATCCCCATACTTCGGCTACGCTCAGTAACCATAAATAAATTTAGGGGCAAGTCAACGGACACCGTATTTCTCTCTACGAAACACCAAGGGCGAACGCGCAGTGCATTACTACATACATTTTTTTCTTCTCCATAAATAAATTTACTTGCTCTGTATCATGAGTCTGTTTCGATCACGGGAATTTTAAATTTTAGATTTTGGGCATGGAGCATGGGTCAATAATAGTTCTTCTTCCCCTGCTCCTCTGCCTCCCCTACTCCCTACTCCCTACTCCCTGATTTTGCCAATTTTTCAGAAAATATTACCTTTTGATAGTAATCTACTAGCTGTCTGGTAGCAGATGGCCAACCCCAACTTTCTGCCTCCTGGCGAGCATTTTGACGGATGATGTCTCGTTGTTGTTTTTGTTCTAAGAGGCGAACAGTAGCAGCGATGGCTCCGCCAACGCCAGGGGCGAACGCTCCTTGAACATCTGCTGTTGGCTCAAAAAGATATCCATTTACTCCATCTGTGACAATATCAGGAATCCCCCCGGAACGGGCTGCTACTACTGGACAGCCAGCTGCCATTGCTTCTAGTAGTACTAAGCCTAGTGTCTCTGTACGAGAAGGAAAGATAAAGGCATCAGCACTCGCAAAGGCAGAACCTAACTCTTGCCCCATAAGATACCCAACAAAATAAGTGTTTGTGCCAGCAAAGTGTTTTTGCAATGCTTCACGGTGAGGGCCATCCCCAACCAATGCTAACCGCGCTTCGGGAATTGCTTCTAAAATTGGTTTGATGCGCTCAATTTCTTTTTCAGCAGAAAGCCGCCCCACGTAGAGTAGCAATGGACTTTCTGGATGATTTTTTGATAGGCGCGATCGCATCTCTAGACTAGCTAAATCGGGGTGAAATAATTCCGTATCCACCCCACGCTGCCATAAATCTACACGTTCAATACCATGTGCTGTCAGCTCCTCCACCATTGCTGTGGAAGTACACAGATTTAAAGCTGCTTGATTATGAGCGCCTTTCAGCAGTTCCCAAAGAAAACCCTCCAGCATCGCCAAGCCGTAATGCTGGAGATATTGGGGTAAATGCGTGTGATAAGACGCTACTAAGGGGATTTTGAGGATTTTGCTGTAAAATATCCCAGACAAACCTAAAACTGCTGGATTCACGACATGAATAATATCTGGCTTGAACTCTTCTAAGGCGTACCCAATGGCTGGGCGGGGAAGTGCCATTTTCAATTCTGGATACAATGGCAGAGGAAAGCCAGTAACGCCGTAAACTTTAGCGCCTTTGTGTTCAGTGATGCCTCCATCAGGGGCAATTACCAGCACTTGATTACCACTGCGCTGTAAATGGTCAACAGTATGGCGCAGGCGCGTTACAATGCCGTCAACCTTGGGTAAAAAGGTTTCGGTAAATAGGGCAATTCTCATATAAAACTATTCAGTCCAGGCAGATAATCTCAGCTTTGCTTGTGTTTCGGTATCAAACACAGAGTAAACTATCTCCTGTGCTGTAATCAATTCTGCTGTGAAATTCTCCATTCAAGAAATTACTAATTGTAAAGGCGAAATCGCTGAAGGCATTTTGCGCTTGCTGCCTAATTGGTTCGGTACTGAGTCAGGGATTGTAGAGTACTGCCATCAGGTCAATGAACTCCCCCTATTTGCTGCTGTGACTCAGACAGATGCCATTATAGGATTCCTTTCACTTAAGGAACATAATGAGTTTAGTGGAGAGATTTACGTTATGGGTGTTGCGCCCGAATATCATCGTCAGGGCATTGGAAAGGCTCTCGTTGAACACTCAGTTAAGTACTGTCGAAACAGAGGCTTAGAATTTCTCCAAGTAAAAACTCTTGGATTATCTTGCCCTGATTCTTTCTTTGATAACACCAGGAAATTCTATCTTCAGGTAGGATTTCGACCTCTTGAAGAATTTACAAGCATTTGGTCTAGCAATCCCTGCTTGATTATGGTTATGGCGCTCTAGAACTTAGTTTTTCTCTCATTCCCATAGGGAGCATGGGAATGAGAAAAGACTAAGGGTGTCGGATGTCACGCCTCATATCGCCCTAACTTCTGTGCCAAGAGACTTTGGGCAGAATTTGTTTTTTATCGACTCGCGTCTGATACTTGATGGCAAAGTTTAACAGAGAATCGAGTAAAGAATCAGAAAGCAAGTGAGGCTGTAAACCTAAATCGAGCAATTTAGTGTTTTTAGCGTTGAAGTAATGTTCTTCTTTCTCGACTCTGGGATTATCTAGGTGATTGATTTCTACATTCAATCCCATAGCGTTACCAGCTTTTTTCACCATCAATGCCAAGTCGCCGACGCTGAATTGTTCGGTAAATTGGTTAAATACGCGGAATTCACCAGCTTCAGCAGGGTTAGCGATCGCTAATTCCACACATCTGACTGTATCCCGAATATCCAAAAATCCGCGAGTTTGTCCACCTTTACCGTAGACAGTTAAGGGGTGTCCGATCGCTGCTTGAATACAAAAGCGGTTTAGTGCAGTACCAAACACACCATCGTAATCCAGCCGATTAATCAATAGTTCGTCCATCCCCGTTTCTTCGGTTAAGACGCCATAAACTACACCCTGATTTAAATCAGTTGCCCGCAATCCCCAAATCCGGCAAGCAAAGTGGATGTTATGACTATCATGGACTTTGCTTAAATGGTACATCGAACCGGGCTGCTTGGGATAAGGTAGGGTATCCTTGCGTCCATTATGTTCAATGGTGATATACCCTTCTTCGATGTCGATGTTGGGTGTACCGTATTCGCCCATCGTCCCCAGCTTCACCAAATGACAGTCGGGGAAATCTTCCCGCATGGCGTACAGCAAGTTCAACGTACCAACTACATTATTGACCTGGGTAACAACTGCATGTTCTCGGTCAATCATGGAAAATGGGGCCGAACGCTGTTCACCAAAATGCACCAGAGCATTTGGCTGAAATTGCTGTAATGTTTTATGGAGAAATTCGTAATTTGTAATATCGCCGATGAATAAGTCGATCGATTTACCCGTCAAATCTTGCCAGCGCTGGAGACGTTGTTGAATTAGTGCGATCGGAGTGAGAGTTTCGACACCAAGTTCATTATCCCAATGCCGCCGCACCAAACTATCTAAAATTCCAACTTCATAACCTCGATTGGAAAGGTAAAGAGCAGTTGCCCAACCGCAATATCCATCACCACCAATAACCAGGACTTTCATCTTCACCAGTTTTTACTCGCTGATAGCTAAATCTATCAGGTTTCTGTCCCCTCTCAATCATCATTCTGGGAGAGATGTAAATTTTGGGAGCAGAGAGCAGGGGAAAATGGTGGAAAATAAACGGAATTATTCTAACTCTTCACTCTTCACTCCTAACTCCTAACTCAGGGCTTCGGAATGCGATACTGTTGGGCAATGTAATAAAAGAAACGATAGTAATCTTGAAATTCTTGGCTCTTGCTTCGTCCTTGCCAGTTGTATTTCACTTGACTCTGAGTTAGTGTCAGTGTCATTGAACCTACTTGTTGATCAACTTCTACAACCAGCATCCCAGACACTCCTTGGGCGGTTTGAAAGTTGGGTTTTATCTTTTTCACAGATTCTTGATTTGTAACAATCGAATTTGGTAACTGCTTACTTGCCCATCCCCGAATTTCCACTGAGTTATCCTGTGGTGAAAAAAACGCAATTCCATCAGCATTTGCTGGTGCTGCTAAAGAAGTCCAGTTACTCGGATATGGAAATTCAAAGCCATAACGGGAGTTGCTATAAGTTTTCCAGGCGATCGCTCCAGCGTTAAAATCATTTGCAGTACAACCCCACAAAATTATTAACAGGGCAATAACTCCGCTAACGCTGGCGGTAAACCGATAAATTCTTCGCCCCCAACTACAGATTTTATTAGCAGTAGCCATTTACATTACACATTTTGCCAAAGTCACTGATTGTATTGAAGTACCAGAAACTCAGATCAATACCTTCGCCAATTTACTAGCTATTCTCGAATCCGTAAACTGCTGAAGAAACAGCACCACAAGAGGGCTAATTAAAAATTCAATAATATTCAGGATATTTACCATTCTCTTTTGAGTTCTCAGTAGAGAAACTTATAAACAGTGCTTTATAAGACAATTTATGTACAGTGTATCTCAGACAGCCGAGCTAACTTTGGAGCTTTTTCACTTCCAAACCAACACATCTTTGCAATTTCCAGCAAATCTTTCTGTAATTTGCATCGGTAAGCCAAACGACCAAAAACCACCAGATATTGATATTTCTGGCTTACCAAATTCGGATGTGGCATCTCGCATCCACGCGCAAATTTGGATAAATGGGGATGAATACCATATCACCGATTTGGGCAGTTCTAATGGCACATACATTAACGGTGCGAAACTTCAACCTCAAGTTTTTTTCCCACTACATACAGGAGATAGAATTTCCCTTGGGCAGGGAGACAAAATAACTTTCATGTTTAGGGTGCAGCTGCACTCTGCATCTGCCGCAACAAATCCTCCGCTAAACTCCGCGCCCACAAAAATTACAGCGCCTACCATCGGCAAAGAAGAGGAGCAAGTAATCCTTGCCAGCAAGCTCATTGGCTTAGGGCTAATCCTAGCAGGCGTTACATTTTTAAGTACAAGTATTTATGTAAGTGTCTATTTACGCAGTACACCTGGAATTTTGCTGTGTATTGGAGGTGTAGTAGCTCTAAATTGGGGTGGGCGCGATAATCGGAAACTGGGATGGGTGTTGATTGGCATAGGAATTGCTCTATTCATCGCCAATGGTGTTGTAATGGGTTCTGTGTCCCTTTTTTCTATGCTGGTGTCATTTGCTGGCATATCTTGTGGATATCAGTTGTTTACAACCGGAAAGGTGTTCAACTTTAATCCGCTTACGCTCCAGATAGTTAAAAAATCAGCCAACTCAGGCAATCATTAAATTAGCGATCGCTAATTCACGTTCTGGTAAAAACCTTGGCTGCTCTCTTAACCAGAAGATCACACACCCAAGTTATTAATTCCTGTTGGCTTTTTAAACAGCTTTGATAAAAGACTTTTAAGGATATGTGGCAAAAGCGCCGGCCCTGGTAAAAAGACAATACCCAACTGTTGCATTAATCCAAGGGCATCTCCTTGTCCCCAATGCTCTACAATTTTGCTGTTTTCAACGCGATCAATATGCATGATTGATAACTTAATTTGCTTACCTGTTGAAGGAAGACCTTGGAAGTCACCAAGATGCGTAGCTGTAAATGTTCCACAAGTAACGACTTTATCTCCTTCAACAAGCACCTGGTCAAATTTATGTTGACCATTCGTAAAGGCTAAGTAGAAAGCCATACCGAACTGTTCAAAACCTTCACTGTCAAGAGGAGCAGATGTGCCAGCCATGTGAGCGACAAAATTGGGAGCCAGAAGCGCAAAGGCTTCGCTAATATTCCGCCTGTCGAAAGCTCCATAGAACTGAAGAACAATATCTTTATTTTGTTCAGTTGGACTTATTTCTTTACACATACAGCTTTACAAATAGCTTATCTAATAATTTATCGTCCCATTGTTGGGCAATGACTACGAGCCACAACCTATCAAATTTTCTAGTGTAAGCAGTTGATAATGGCTACTTAATAAACAGCATTTCCGCCTTTAATGTAAATAAATGTAACAAAATTAGCGCCAAAACGTTTTGCTGTCTTGACAAGCTAGAAAAGAACCGATACCTTGATATACATACCCGGGTAAGACCGTTAAAGAGTTATATGCAAACGCAAACTAAGCAAAAGGTCACTTTGTATTTATCGCCAGAGTTGCACAGAAAACTGAAGATTCGTTCAGCAGTAGATTCCGAACCAATGTCAGAACTTGCCGAACGTGCCCTTGGTTTTTACCTGTCTAATCAAGAATTGGTTGACGAGTTAGAAGACTCTTCTTATGGGCGGACTCATAGAGTTTATTCATGCCCAACTTGTGATAGCTCATTAGTCTTACGTGATGGGGAACTGGTTACTTTGGGCAATCAACCAGGAGTAGTCGGTCAACAACATCTTTCTATTGATGAAATGGATGAAGATGAAACCCATCCCAAGGGCGAGGAAGAGTTAGTTCCTTGCTAAATGGATTGGAATTATGAATTATTCATGATTCGGTTGTCTTTACCAGAAGCAATGTCTCTACTGTCTCTATAAGGTCTCAAGTAGGTCGAAGTATGAAAGAAGAGCTCAATATCCTAATTCAAGCTCAATACCCTTTAATCTACCTTGTGACCTCCGAGGAAGAGCGGGCCGAGCTAGCAGTTTCTACCATCGCCCAGTCGTTAAAGCCCCAGCGCCGAGTATTTGTTTGGACAGTAACGCATGGTATTGTGGAGTATGGTCAACCCCGGAATGTCACCCAGCACAACACCGTGTCTCCAGAGGCGGCGATAGAGTGGATAATCCGCCAGAAAGAACCCAGTATATTTATTCTTAAAGATTTACACCCCTTTATTGATGCGCCTGCAACAAATAGATCGTTACGTGATGCGATCGCTAGCTTTAAAGGTACGCAAAAGAACATCATTTTGATGTCTCCAATGCAACAAGTGCCTATAGAGTTAGAAAAAGAAGTTGTTGTTATCGATTTTACCCTGCCAGATATGGCAGAGTTGAATAAAGTACTAACTCATCATGTAGACCAAAACCGTGGTCGGCGGTTGACAACAGAAGCCAGAGAAAAGCTTTTGAGAGCAGCTTTAGGTCTAACTAAAGATGAAGCTGAAAAAGTCTACCGTAAGGCACAGGTAACTACAGGGCGTTTGACGGAAGATGAAGTAGATATCGTTTTATCTGAGAAAAAGCAACTAATTCGGCGTAATGGAATCTTAGAGTACATTGAAGAAGATGAAACCATTGATGCTGTAGGTGGCTTAGAAGAGTTAAAAAGATGGCTCAAGCAACGCTCTAACGCTTTCACAGAAAGAGCGAGAGAGTATGGTTTGCCTCAACCAAAGGGGATGTTGATTTTAGGTGTTCCCGGTTGCGGTAAGTCATTAATTGCCAAAACTACTTCCCGACTGTGGGGTTTACCACTGTTGCGGTTGGATATGGGGCGAGTTTACGACGGCTCAATGGTGGGACGAAGTGAAGCAAACTTGCGGAACGCCCTGAAAACAGCAGAATCTATTTCCCCAGCGATTTTGTTTATCGATGAATTGGATAAATCCTTTGCTGGTAGTGGAGGTTCTTCCGATTCGGATGGGGGGACTTCAAGTAGAATCTTCGGCTCTTTCCTAACATGGATGCAAGATAAGAAATCACCAGTGTTCGTAATGGCAACTGCCAACAGAGTAGAACGCTTACCTGGGGAGTTCTTGAGGAAAGGACGCTTTGACGAAATTTTCTTTGTCGATCTGCCAACACCGGAAGAACGGCAACACATTTTTAATATTCATCTGACCAAGCGCCGTGAAGACATCTCTCGATTCGATCTTGAGCAACTAGCCAAGATGTCTGATGGTTTTTCTGGGGCAGAAATTGAGCAAGCGATTGTTGCGGCAATGTATGAAGCTTTTGCCCAAGATCGGGAGTTCACCCAACTAGATATTATTGCTGCACTGAAGGCAACATTGCCGCTGTCTCGAACGATGCAAGAACAAGTAACGGCTCTGAGAGATTGGGCCAGACAGCGCGCACGCCCCGCAGCATCCTCCGTAGCTGAATATCAGCGAATGGAGTTCTAAAAGCTTTCCTCTGCCATCCCAGGGGGAAAGGCTAGCTCTGAATGCTAGCAGTTATAAAAAAAAGCCGCATCCTGCTAAGAGCGGCTTCGCCCGAAACAAACCGTTGTCGTTTTTCTCAATCTTCTCATTGGAGGAAACCCAAATGTCTCACTTTAGCACCCTGCGTACCAAGATCACCGATGCCGAAATCCTCAAAGCTTCTTTGCGCGACCTCGGTATCAGCGTAAAGACTGAAGCTGATGTCCGTGGTTATAACGGTCAGCGCGTCCGTTCTGACATCGTTGCTATGTTAGATGGCGAATATGACCTCGGCTGGTCTCGCAACAGCGATGGTTCTTTTGACCTAATTGCTGACCTGTGGGGCGTTGCTAAGAAGCACAACCAAACCGAGTTGATCAACTCAATCAACCAAAAGTATGCCGTTAACAAAACTTTGGCTGAAGTAAAACAGCGCGGTCTGCAAAACGCCAATGTGAAGTTGGTATTGCAATAACAATTTCTCTGCGCGTTCCCAAAGCTGCACGGGTTAACCATATAAATAGCGGTTAGCCCGCTTTTTTATCGGGACTGAGAAATAAATCTCAGTCCCGATTTTTTCGGCTTCATTTTTTTGTAAGCATTGGCGAAGTTTATCAGGTAAAACATTCACAAATACTAGAGCATCTTTGTAAAGTAGATAGATTTCATCAGATGTTTTTTCTAGAGAGAATGTACCAAAATCTTGATGAACTAATCTATTTCTTTCGCGTCCTATTTCAAGAAATGCCTTAATAGATGAACTCAGATGTTCGCTATTTTTAACTTCTTGTTTGATAAAATTTGAAAATATATCACCAAATAAACCAAAAAAACTATTTGCATTTGTATCTTTCCAATTGAAATACGTATGATATTGTCTACTTATAGCCTTATTACTGACAAAGGAAACTAAAAGCTCGTTTTTGTTAGATATTTCACCCATGTATTCGAGAATGTCATTAGTTATACGGTGTTCAAAATAACTTGCTGCGGATAAAAGTAAAGCTTTTCTAAAATTTTCATCTACTGTATTTCGGAGTGATATTTCATTTCCTTGTTCAATATATTCTATTAAAGTTTTAAACTCTTTATAGAGCCTATCAACACCTGTTTCTTCTAGCACTTTTCTACCCTTGAATACCTAAAATATCTTTAGCCCGTTTTAAACGAATTTCAACATTTGTCTTTTTTGTTGTGCCTTCTGAGGAAGCCTTTATAAACTGTCCATCGATTTCTATTTGCTTAATTTTACTAATGTCTACAGGAGAATCTAAAAACTCATGCTGTAAAAATATTGGTTTACATACACTGGCAAATACAGCTTCAAAAAGTGCTATATGAAAGCGTTTGTTACGTTTTCCAATAAATGGATCTTCAGGCAAAGATTCAAACTGCCTTAGAAATGATTTAAACAAGTTCTCAAGATAATCATTTTGCTCTTGAGTGTTTTTTCTACTCCTTCTTGAAAAATTATTTAAAAATTTTGGTAGTGAAGGAGCATAGTCTTCTCCATCAATCAGCATGGCAAAACCCCGAAGTAAAAGCTCAACGTCTTTCATGTGAATATCTGGCTCATTCATTTGTAATAATTTTCGCCATCCTTCTTCCATATTTAGACGATTAAGCATTTCGTAAAAAGGAGAATGATATAAGCTGGCTCTAATCTCTTGCGGATACAAATTAACACCACCAGAATTTAAACGATTAAATATTTCATATATTGAAGAACTATCATCTTTAGGGAAATTTTGTTTAACTATTACGTTCCGAATAGGTCTAAGCTCAAACTGTGTTTTGTAGTCACCTAAAGTGTGGTAATTAAGTCCTTTAAATTTATTAGGCTGTTCGGGAAGCTTTTGTGTAAGGCTTAGATCAAACTTACTAAAATAATTTTCGTTGCTCAAAATTTTATCAGGAATAGAACCATCTTTTTCAAATATTCTTCTTAGTTCAACACGTTTCTCCTTAAGAGGAAATCTACCTTTAATGAAATAGTATATAGACATTAATCGCTGCTGTCCGTCAATAATTAAAAACTTATTTCTTGCTTCTTCATATAGAAAAATTTGTGGAATTGGTAAACCTAAAATTATTGATTCAATCAGCTTAGATGCTCTGTTTATATCCCAAACATAATTTCTTTGAAACCCTGGTATTTTAACAGCACCAGATTCCATAAAATTGTAAATCGTTATTACATTAAAATCATTTGGTGTAGAGGTTAAATCATATTCATCAATTTGAAAATCATCCTCTTCGTCAGCATAATCATTAAACCAAATTTGTTCTTCATCAAAAGGGTAATTATTATCCATAACAATAATTGTTGCTTTTACTATGCACTGTTCGGTTAGTAATACATTATACTCACTCTTATACCTCACATCTATAGCATCTTCCTTTGTTCAGTGTTTTAGGGTAATCTAATACCTCAACCGCAATATTAGGACGATAAATAAACGCTTGGCGTTGTTTTCTATTAATTAACCAACCAGTTGCGTGTCATTATCAATATACTCTTGCATCTTATCTTGCAAAACTTGTAAGCGATTATTAGCCGAGGCTTAAATTTTTGGCGGTTTAAGTATTTTCGCATTGAAGAAGAATTCAGAAGTCAGAATACATCCGTCTGAATCAAGACGCTATCTGCAATAAGTAATCAAGTAGACATAGTAGAACTCAACATCTTGCAGAACGCGGCAGCATAAATTTCTCGCCTTCCGCTGTAAATTTACCGCGAACCATCAGCACAGTTTCATCAAATGCATGGGCGAATGTTTGCACATCTTTGACAGAAAGAAGTTCTGGACTAAAATAAATAACCACTTCTTCGATGAGTTGAGGCATTCTAGCAAGAATATTCTTCAAAGGGCATATCTGCGTTGTAACTAAATCAAAAAGATGAAGTCGGGTATTTTCTGTCTCCATACAGGCGATTAAATCTAAATCTTCTGCATAATATAAGGGACGACTTGCTTCATTGACGCAGAACAAAGGTTTTTCCTTGACTACACCAACTATATTAGAGACAGGAGCGCGTGTTTCCAAAAGTCTGTGTAGCAATGTGCAATCTCTGGTATCTGTAAAATCTAGTCTTCTGAAGCTATCAGTGCTACCTCTAAAGCCACATTTAACTTTGAAGATGTGTTCTTTGACAACACGAAAGCCAAAAGGTAAGTAAAACTCTGGTTGTGATGTCGTCAGCACCAGCGTCTCATAAAAGCAATCGCAATATTCTAGCACTTCCTCCATTACTTCACGATAATACCCTCTCCTGCGAAATTCTAGACGCGTAGCTACTGCATGAATTCCTCCGACAGTAAGTCTTTGTCCCATAATTTGCATGGGAATTTCTAACACTCCTACATGAGTAATAGCTATATCATCATGAAAGCGGATAAACGGAGTTGAAGCTGTTTCCCAGGATGCACCTATTTTTCTTGCACATTCTGCTAAACTGCTAAGTCCGGGAAATGTGACTTCCAATAAGTCAAAAAGCTTATTGCTTAAGCTGGAATCACCAGAGAATGACTGTTTGAAGCGATACTGGCTCATCATTCAAGTATTACTATCAATTTACTCTAGACAAGTTTAATTGATAACCACGCAATATCACTGTGCGCTTGTCGTATCTCAATCCTGATGTTAGTTTCTTTCTGGGAATGCGCTTAAATTTAGTTGCTTTGATTCCTTCAAAGGGACTTATAAAAGATAAATTATCCCAAATTCTTTCTAGATTTGTAGGGGCGCAAGGACTTGCGCCCCTATAATTGGATATTTTTTTAACTGGAAGTCTCTAATGCGTTGCCCCTCACCGTTTGCAACAACGCAGAAAGCAGACTCAGATATGTAACCTTAAGAGGGCGTACAAATCTTTGTGTGCCTTGTTTTTGTTAAACGTTTTCTTCCCTATCGCCCAGTCAAGATGTGCATTAAATATTAATGCATGTTTTTGCATCAGATTTAAAATCTTTTATCAGGTAAGTTGACTAGGATAGAAACAGTACGGTTCACAATTAACCGTTTTGCTCTTAGAGCAATATTTCGTAATGAGTATCAGTAAAGGGTATCTAACTTCACCTTTTAACCGTGCTTATATCCCCACCGACAAGCGGATGGGGTTTTACACACGATTAATAAAAAAATGCTAATAGAATTGTGACTACTTAATAGTCACCTTACCACCAGCTTCTTCGATGCGCTTCTTAGCATCTTCAGCAGCATCCTTAGCAAGACCTTCTTTAACTGCTTTGGGCGCAGCTTCTACCAAGTCTTTCGCTTCTTTCAGACCCAAACCGGTCAATTCCCGGACAATCTTCAGTACGGCAATCTTCTTATCAGCTGGGACTGATTCGAGAATCACTTCAAACTCGGTTTGCTCAACAGCTTCTTCAGCCGGAGCTGCACCACCAGCGCCAGGCATCATCATCATGCCGCCAACGGGTGCAGCTGCACTCACGCCAAAAGCTTCTTCAATTTGCTTGACTAACTCAGAAGCTTCCAACAAAGAAAGGGTTTTTAGTTGTTCTAAAATTTGATCGGTTGCAGCAGACATTGATATAACTCCTGTAATTTTGATTAATTATTAGTCATTAGTCAAAAGCTAATGACTGTTGACTGATGAACCACGAAGTCTATTCAGCAGCAGTTTCGGTGCTGCTATCGCCTTCAGTAGCTGTTTCGGTGCTGCTATCTTCGACAGCAACTGTTTCGGTGCTACCACCACTTTGCTCTTGGTCAGACACAGCCTGCAAAGCACGAGCCAGTGAACCAGGAACTTCGTTGATACCCACAGCAATCTTGGTAGCCAAGGCGTTGATAGCCCCGGCAATTTGGGCGATGAGTTGTTCCTTAGATGGCAAGTCTCCCAGTACCTTGACATCAGGTTCTTTGAGTAGGCGACCTTCCAGTACACCACCACGAAGTTCTGTTTTCTTGGTGACTTTTTGGAATTCTTGGTATGCCTTAATTGCCGATGAAAAATCTTCTTTTACGAGCAAAAAGGCGGAAGAACCGTTGAGCAATTCCGACATAGGCTGCCATTTTTCATCATCTTTAATGGCAATGCCCATTAGGGTGTTCTTCGTCACCTTACAAACAGTACCACTGGGACGCAGCCGCCGCCGTAAATCGCTAATTTCAGCAACAGTTAGTCCCTGATACTCTATTACCAGTGCCAGAGTTGACTCACTCAAAGTTTCTTTGAGGTCAGCTACTATCTCTTTTTTATTTTCTAGTGTTCTACCCATTCCAATCTCACCTCCTTAAAATAATCGGTGAAGTGCCCTATTTGTACGTTTCTTCTAAACCTGAACCCAAACAACAAACCCCAGCTAATTTAGCCGGGGTTGAGTATTAAGACTCTTAATGCCATACTTATCACACCTTTAAGGGTGGTAATTCTGACTATTAGAGTTTTAACCTCGGCAGGATATTTAAGCTTTTAGCACCTGCTGTCTCCGGCTTTGCCTATTTAATTTTGTCATTGGTCATTAGTCCTTTGTCCTTTGCCTTTACAAATGACTAAGAACTAATGACTAAAAATTAACCAGCTTCGCTCAGTTTCAAATCTCGTAGGGCGGTGACATCAATTTTAATTGATGGCCCCATTGTGGCTGACACATAAAATGTGCGCCAATAACGACCTTTAGCCCCTGAAGGACGGTTACGGTCGATCGTCTCTTGCAATGCCTTCAGGTTGACTAACAAATCTTCAGGCGAGAAAGTTGACTTACCAAACATAACATGAACAATACCAGTTCGGTCAGCTCGGAATTCTAATTTACCAGCTTTGAATTCTGCGATCGCACCTGCTAAATCAAATGTTACGGTTCCACCCTTGGGCGATGGCATCAAACCACGCGGCCCAAGCAACTTACCCAGTTTTGCCACTTGTGGCATTACATCGGGTGTGGCAATCAGCTTGTCAAAATCCATTCTACCTTTCTGGATTTCGTCAATCAGTTCTTCTGATCCGACTATATCAGCACCAGCGTTGCTTGCTTCGTTTACCTTTTCGCCTCTGGCTATCACTGCTACCCGGACGATTTGTCCTGTACCTTTGGGCAGTGCTACTGTTGTCCGCAACTGTTGGTCTGTATACTTAGGGTCAATTCCCAACCGGATATGCGCTTCCGCAGCTTCGGTAAATTTAGCTGTTGCTGTGTCTTTAAGAAGAGCTAAAGCCTCTAAAGGATGATAGTCCTTATCTTCTACTTTTGCTTGCAGTCCTTGCAAACGACGCGATATTTTTGGCATTTTGTTCTCCTGGGGTAATTCCGAAGCCTCGCCTCTCCCCCGATAATTTTTAGTTATTTGTCCTACCCTGCGGGAAGCCGCTAAGGCGTCTATGTCATTTGTCCTTTGTCCTTTGTCAGTCGTTTATTTTCTCCTGACCAATGACTAATGACCAATGACCAATGACTAATCCGTGATTGTTACACCCATATTTTTAGCCGTTCCTGCCACAATCTTCATTGCCGCGTCGATGTCATTGGCATTGAGGTCGGGGAGTTTCGTTTGGGCTATCTCTTGCAATTGGGCTTTGCTAATTGACCCAACCTTCTTTTTGTTGGGTTCATTCGAGCCTTTTTCAACTTTCGCCGCCTTCCGAATCAGCACTGATGCGGGTGGCGTCTTGAGTACAAATGTAAAACTCCGGTCTTCAAAAACCGAAATTTCTACAGGTATCACCATTCCAGCTTGATCTGCTGTTTTGGCGTTGTACTCCTTACAAAACATCATGATGTTGACACCATGTTGACCCAAGGCGGGCCCAACTGGCGGTGCTGGGTTGGCTTTTCCAGCATTCAAGGCCAGTTTAATGACCGCCACTACTTTCTTCGCCATTTGTATTTAACTCTGTTTCTCTACCTGATTAAATTCCAATTCTACTGGTGTATCCCTGCCGAAAATTGAGAGCAAAGCTTTAAGTTTACTCCGTTCTGGAGAAACTTCAATTACTTCGCCTTCAAAATCTTTAAATGGGCCAGAAAGCACCATTATCTTATCACCAGTAGCCATGTCAATTTTGACAACCGGCTCTTGTTCGCTGGTTTGTTTAAATATACGTTCGACTTCTGAAGAACTCAGTGGTATTGGGTTGACATGACCGCGACCTTTACTGCTACCACGCTTTTGTTCTGCACCGACAAAGTTAATTACATGAGAGGTGTTGCGTACCACCTGCCAGGTATCATCATCCATCATCATCCGCACCAGCACATAGCCAGGGAAAACTTTCTCTTCTGTATGCTGACGACTGCCATCTTTACGGATTTTCACCGCTGGTGTCTGCGGAATTTCTACCTGGACAATTTTGTCG
This sequence comes from Nostoc flagelliforme FACHB-838, assembly GCF_014698065.1. GTDB lineage: Bacteria > Cyanobacteriota > Cyanobacteriia > Cyanobacteriales > Nostocaceae > Nostoc > Nostoc flagelliforme_B. The sequence continues at coordinate 20,228 of NZ_JACJSI010000018.1, read as the reverse complement.
GCTACATCAAAAGTTTGAATGCGTTGCTCTAAGTTAGTTTTTACACGCTTTTCACAGCCTGAGGCTACTTGCACTGCATACCAGCGTGCTTCTTTTGACGCTGCTTCTGCTGTTTCTCCTGTTTCCTCCGACTGCAACATTGAGTTGCGCGGTTCGTCTGTTGCAAAAGTCATCAGAACACCTGTTTAGCTGCCCAAGCAAACAATCCATCGACCAAGTATATCAAAGATGCCGAGAGTGCCACCATTAACAACACAGCGGCGGATTCGCTCACTATTTGTTGCCGACTGGGCCAAACTACTTTTTCAAGTTCTTCTTTGGTTCCCTGTATGAAGTTACCAAAGCTAAACCCGTTTGGAGGTTCTGGCAATTCTGCTTCACTTTTTTTGGCCACGACCGTTTCTCCTCTCTTTGTAACTCAATTTTGGATTTGGTATTTTAGATTTACCCCGTGCCTTAAGGCAAAGGAGCTTAATTTTAAATTTTGGTTTCTCGATTTTAAATTTCTTATCAATCTTAATATCCAAAATCTCAAATCTAAAATTCGGTCATCTAGGTTTACAGTTTCGACTCTATTTCACTTAACTGGAAGCAAAACAACTGCAAATTCAATAAGTTTACCCGAAATTATTAACACCAACTGCTAATATAGCAGTTGCGTAATTATTTCGGGCTTTTTTTTGCTCTTGAGCGCGCCCTGGAGGACTTGAACCCCCGACATCAGGTTTTGGAGACCTGCGTTCTACCAACTGAACTAAGAGCGCACAAGCTGTTTTTGATTCAGTTATTGCGCTGAACTAAATTTCAGTTTAACGCAACACGCGATTTTCATCATACCTCAATTTCGTTGGGAAAACAAGTCAGCGGCAGATGCCGCTTAAGATTTCTCCCATAATGATTGAAGGACGAATCACAAAGGGCGGTCAAACCGTTGCTTGATCCGGGTTGCCTTACCTACGCGATCGCGGAGATAATATAGTTTAGCACGGCGGACTTTACCGCGACGTAATACCTTGATGCTGTCAATCCGGGGAGAATGCAACAGAAATACCCGCTCAACGCCCACGCCTTGAAAAACCTTACGAACTGTAATAGTTTCGTTGATGCCACCATTGCGCTTGGCAATTACTACTCCCTCGTAGGGTTGTACGCGGTATTTTTCGCCTTCTTTGATTTTTACTCCCACTTTTACGGTGTCGCCTACATAAATGTCGGGCAAATTCGATTTTATCTGTTCCGCTTCAATAGAGCGGATAATCTCTTGAGCATTCATAGTCTTTCTGTCTGCTTAAAAAAATCTCACGATCATCAATGATAAATCGATAATCCTATTTCAGTCTACCTATTTGGACATTGATAATTTTACTGATACAACAGCCAAGAGATCAAAGCTATATTGCAGAACGTTGCACCACTGGGGAAATTTATGAAATTTAGCGTCGTCATCAGTACCTATAATCGCTTGAATTTGCTGCAAAGAGCAATTGATTCGGCTCGTAACCAAACAATCGAGTGCGAGGTGGTTGTTGCCGACGACTGTTCTTCTGATGATACCCAAATATATCTCAAAAGCTTAGGGGACAAGGTTGTTTACCATCGTAACGAGGTGAACCTTGGTCATGCGGCAACGGTAAATGCTGGAGTTGCCAAAGCTAGCGGCGACTGGATTAAGTTTTTAGATGATGATGACTATTTAGCACCCAACTGTATAGAAGAGATGGCTAAGGCGATCGTACTTCGTCCCGATGCTGTAATCTGCTCTTGTGTGGCGGCTCAGGTGGATGGTAATGAAGTTGAACTCAGTCGCACCCCGCAAGTTGGCCCCGGTTTAGCTTTTTATATCCCACAAGCCGATATTCATTACGGTATGCTTTTAGAGCTTGTACCCTTTGGCACGCCTGTACAAGTAGCTTGCCAACGTGATGCTTTCTTACAAACTGGTGGTTGGGACTCTACACTTGATGCTAATTGTGATGACATCGATTCCTGGATTCGGATTGCCCAGTTTGGCGATGCTATTTTCTTCAACCAGTGTCTTGCTTACCGGACTATCTGGCCTGGTGCTTATAATCAAAAGTTTTCTTTGTCTCGGCGGTTGGCGACAAATATCTTGATGAAAGAAAAAATTTACGCTTTGGTAAATGACCAACATCGCTCAAAGATTCCCGTCTTTGAGGATATAAAAAATTACCTGAAACTCCATTGGATTTTAGTAGCACTGAAGCAAAAAAATCTCAAGAGTTTTCTTTCAATGATAGATTATTCTATACTTTCTCCTAAGTCTTGGAAGTTTTTGCTCACTGCCGTTTCATCACGCCGCACTCAGGGAAATAATTCTCAGGTTCGTAAACTTGTGTTGATTGAGTCGTAAGAAACTCCAAAAATAAATTATTCAAAATTATTTGTCCATTTGTAGGGACGCAAGGACTTGCGTCCCTATAATGGGATATTTTTTTACTGGAGTCCCTAGTTATGATGTCCAGCAAAAGTGTGTTTACGGCATACTATGTTAAATCTGAGTGCTAGACAATGACATTAGTGCCAACTATCAGATTGGTAGCCGTAAAATTACTCAAGGTTGCCAATGTGTAATAAAAGGAACCACTACTAGAGAGAATAGAATTAACTTGTGTAGAAGTACCCGATTGCACAAACTGTATGTAACCATCACCGATGGGATTGCTGCCACTGTAGCCTAGACTCTTTAAGAGGTCAGTGAGGACTAACTTATCCTCGCTCTCATTAAAGTCAGTGATGGTATCACCACTAAAAGGGGTTTTGTAGATGAACTGGTCATGACCGCTACCGCCAGTCAGGATATCGGTATCGTAATCTGTATCACCAACAAGAATGTCATTACCTGCACTACCCGTAAGACTATCGCTACCTGCACCACCAACAAGGATATCATCGCCAGCACCACCAATGAGGGTATCATTCCCTGTACCACCTCGTAGCAGGTCATTGCCACTCTTGCCGTTAATGCGGTCATCACCCTCTTGACCATTAATCACATCCGCTGAGTTGTCAAAGCCATTGACATTATTGTTGAGGTCATTGAGAAAGGTGACTGTGTTTTTGTTGAAAATGGTGCTTTGGGTGGAGTTGGCGTTAAAGACATCAAAGCTGTCACTAATGCTGCTTTGCCCATCAAACAGGATATTACCGACAGTAGAGAGGTTGTCTAGGTTTTCTAGAGCAAAGTTTTGCAGGATAACTTTATCATCAGCCACTCCTTCAAAGGTGATTTCTAGATTGTTAGCATTCTGGGTGAGTTGCAGATTTCGGGCTGTTAATGCAGCACTTTGGAATTTCAGGGTATCTAATTCGCCAATGACTGCTGCCGAGGGATTTGAGCCTTTACCTAACCCGCTGAAATCGGTAATGGTATCAACACCGTCACCTAAGTTGTAAACAAATTTATCTTTGCCGCCGCCGCCAGTTAGAATATCGTTGCTTTGATTACCTGTGATAGTATCATTCCCGGCTTGAGCGTTAATTATGTCACCATAGATGTTGCCTACTAGATTATCAGCGCCATTGGTTCCATTTACCCCGTTGAACTCTAATGCACCAATATCAACTTTACCCTGAGATATTCTGTCAAATCGATCACCTCGCTGATCAGTTGTAATACCTGCTGAAATTAGGGCATTATTACCTGCGTCAATGGCAGGACTATCCCCAATTAAGGCATGAGTAAAGGTTGCACCGCCGTTATTTTGCAGGGGGCTGAGTTTAGGATCAATTGGGTTGGCGCTAGTGCCGACGAGGGTGCTAGTAGTAAAGCCAGTGCTATCTGTATTGTCGCCAATCAGGTTATTGCCAAGGTCGGTGAAGTTGCCTTCAACGTCGCCAGTGGAAAAACCATATACCAAGTTGCCTGCAATGATAGTGTTTCCAACAATAACAGTGCCATTAGATTTATTGAAAACGCCCCCATTCTCAGCTTCAATGTCGTAGAAACCTCCTCTTGCCTTGTTATTGGTAATAGTGTCGTTAGTGAGGGTGAGAGTGCCGTTGTTGTTATAGATGCCACCGCCCCTTAATCCTACATTATCAGAGACAGTACTGTTAGTCAGGCTAAAAGTACCATCATTAAAGATACCACCACCGTTCCCTGCTGTATTATTAGAGAGAGTGCTTCCTGCTATATTGACAGTGCCGGAGTTATAAATGCCACCACCATAAGACGGGTAGGGGTTAGGAAAGCGGTACTCGATACCATTGGCATAAGCACTATTATTAGAGACAGTGCTTCCTGTTATGTTGAGGGTGCCTGTGTTAAATATGCCCCCTGCGTAGGCACTGAATGATCTGTCGATGTATGCCCTATTATCAGAGACAGTACTGTTAGTCAGGGTAAAAGTGCCTGTGTTAAATACACCGCCGCCTAATGATGACCCCCAATTGCTAGAGACAGTGGTGTTGGTTAGGTTGAGGTTGCCTCTGTTAAAGATGCCTCCTACTGCTCCTTGATTGTTTGAGACAGTGCTATTAGTTAAGTTGAGGCTAGTATTGCTATTGAGGAAAATACTCCCATATATGACATCATTAGCATTGGTAATCTTCAAGCCATCAATGCTGACATCTGTCCCTGTCCCCGTGATCTCGAATACACTGAAGGCATTATTGCCGCTAATGGTCAGATGAGATGCTCCAGTTCCCACAATGGTTACATCATCAGTAATCGTCAGTTGGCCAGAGGTAAGGGTGATGATATCTGGGGTGGCATCAGTGAACACGCTGTCTGCAAAGGTTATTATATCTGCGCCAGCAGTTGCATTGGCATTTAAAAGCGCTTGCCGCAACGACCCTGCCCCAGAATCATTGGTATTAGTCACCACTGTATCAGTGTTAACAGGTAGCGGGGTGATGGGAGACTGGACTTCATAAGCACCAATATCAACTGTACCACTGAAAATTCGGTTAAATCCATTACCTCTTTGGTCAGTGGTGATATTAGTTGCAACTAGGGAATTATTGCCTGCATTAATAGCGGGACTACCTGCAAATAAGGTAGAAGTTAAGGTTGCACCACCGTTATTTGCCAACGGCCCGAGTTTTGGGTCAATGGGGCTGGCGCTCGTACCTACTAAGGTGCTGGTAGTAAAATTAGTGCTACCAGTCTGATTACCAATCAGGTTATTGCCCAAATCGCTGAAAGTACTGCCGGACACGTCGGGGTTGATGTCGCCGGAGCTAGATTTGTCAAAGTTGCCTGCAATAATGGTGTTCCCGACAACGGCGAGTGGCGCGTTGTATATATCAGACTCACTACTGAAAACGCCACCACCGTTACCAATACCATCACCGTTTGAGTCACCAGTGTTATTAGTAATGGTGCTGTTGATGATACTAACCCTTGTAAGGTTAAAAATGCCACCGCCATCCTCTAATGCCTGATTGCCAGAGACAGTGCTATTAGTCAGGGTAGCCGTACCGTAGTTAAAAGGAATTTCATCTCCTCCGTTATAAATGCCTGCACCATAAATCGAGGTATTGTTAGAGATAGCGCTATTGGTAAGCTTTAAATCGCCATCGCTATAAATGCCACCACCTCTGGAGGTTGCCGTATTGTCAGAGATGCTGCTTTTATTTAGGCTGAGGATGCCTTCGCTATAAATGCCACCACCTCTGGAGGTTGCCGTATTGTCAGAGACGCTGCTTTCAGTTAGGCTGAGGATGCCTGTGTTATTGATACCGCCGCCATTAGAGGTTGCCGTATTGCCAGAGATATTAGTATTGATAAGCTTAAGGCTGCCTTTGTTATTGATACCGCCACCGCTTGAGGTTGCAGTATTGCCATAGACATTACTATTGGTCAAGCTAAGGAGGGTATTGGTATTAATTAAAATACCGCTATCATTACCATTAGCGATCGCTAAACCATCAATACTGACATCTCTCCCTATTCCCGATATCTCGAACACCCTGGAAGCATTATTCCCACTCACGGTAAGCTTTGATGCCCCAGTGCCTAAGATGGTGATATCATCCGTAATGGTCAGTTTCCCAGAGGTGAGGGTGATGACATCTGGGGTGGTATCTGTGAACACTCCCCCAAAGGTAATGACATCATCCCCAGCAGTGGCATTGGCTAGGTTTATTGCTTCGCGGAGTGTCGTGATACCGTTGTTCGCATTACCGTCATCTGCGTCTCCGGTATTATTCACTGTGAAGGTCGCTAGTAATCCTGCGTAAGCCTGTCGCGTCGTTTCTGCAAACGCTAGAGTAACTTCCATCTGGGTAGTACGTACTTCTAGTTCCCAATTACCTCCTAATGCCGCATTGCCTATCAACTTACGCGAAGCAGCAATATTTGCTCCTGTAAGTTGGTGCAGTTTGGCAATAAATTCTGCCCCCACATCACCAGAAGCTACGTTGCAACCATAGATGAGTAAGTTAACTACAGATGTTGTTGCAGATGTAACTAATGATTTAAGGGTTTTGGATGAGGTGGAAAATATTTTCTGCCATTGTTGCAGTTGCTGGCTATGGTATTCGAGGGTATCAAGTCCCAAGTGAGTGTTGCCAAGTTGCAAGCTCCCCGGGACACCGTGGCAAACAATATGAATGCTGCTAATATTTTGTCCAGCGCGGGTTGCCAAAATCTCCGTAATTTGCTCAACACCGTTCTGTGTCGGGTCAATAACAAATACTTCGGTGTTGGGGATAACACCGTTAATTAAACTCTGATAGTCTTCAACCGCCGTGTCAATGAAGACTAAGTTATGTCTATATAAGGTGGTAATTACGGGATTTGATTGAAAGGGTGGAGTATGTAAAGTTAACATTTTTTTACTTCAAGCTAAGGTTATGAGGGGAACTCAAACTGACTGAAGCATTGTCATTAGGAAGCTTTCACACACTTGTTAAGATTAATAATCAATTACTTTTGAGTATTAATTTCCTTTTTTATCATCAGGCAAATTGCTGTTTTTGTAAAGTCATAAAAGTATGTAATTTTACTAAGTTAGTACAATCAAGCCAATTGGTACTCTTTGCAAAGAAAGAGAAGTATTTAAACTTACGCAAAGATTGCCCGACGCGATCGCACAAAAAAAACGGGTATTCTGCGTAATATTACGCAAATTATATATATTTTGAACTCAATATGATCAAAGCAGTTATGCGTTACCGGGCGATCGCAACTGAAGTAATGCCGATATGCTGCACAATTGGAAACAACGGGCAAATAAAAGCCTAGAACGGCTGAGTTTTGCCCGTGTCCATCAAAAAACACTGGTAGTTTATCGTGAGTTAATTACAGAATGAGGGCATTGGGAAGAGACAAGGAAGAAAATTGTTCAATAATTTTCCCTCATCTCCCCAGCCCCCCATAAGAGTGTTAACAGTGTAGCGATCGCTTTAGTTTTAAAGCTACGCCTAAAGAGCCAAAAAGCAGTACACCCAAAACGTTAGTTGATTCAGGAATGGCGGTGTAATAAGTACCTACCCTAATCGGCCCATCTTGATCTGCTGGTGGGGGTGGTGCTGATGGGATGATTCCACCACCTGGAGTTAAATTGGGCTGGGTAGCAAATCGATTGAAAAATACGGTTCCGTCTGGTATTTCGCCACCACTATAAGTAATAATACTGCCTTCAACAGTAACATTTTTAAAGATATCGTCTAGACCAGGAATACTAGAGAAACCAATCCTTCCATCTCCATCAACATCTCCCCACTCCACCGATTCATTATTAAATGGTGGATTAGAATCGGGATTAGTGTAGGGCAGTGTTTGTAAATCAAATACCAAGCTTCCCATATTATTCCCAGTGTCATTTAGCAAGTTATTAGCTCGATCTGGGACACCATATTCTATTCTTAGCCCTGGTAAAATATCTTCTCCAAGGGTTCTTGGGTCTCTCATTAGGAGTATATCTTCATTCGCAGTCGTCACTATGGGTTCTACCAATATGACGGCTCTCGCTGGTGTCAAAGACAAAAAACTAATTCCTGCTGCTCCTAGAACAGACAAGGCTATTTTGGTGGCGATTGTAGTCATATTTGTGTCCTTTTTATGTTGATTAAAAGAATGCTATACCGAGTGGGTTAAATCAAAGAGTAAAAACTCACTTTTGACCTGCTATCTACCTGCTAGATAAATAGTGGTCAAAGTACGTCTACTCACAGAGTTTATATCTACTCATAGCTTGATTTATAAAGCAATTCTTGTAATGCTTTATCATGATAATTAGTAATTTCACGCAATCTTTATAAAAAAACTAAATTAGAATTAATACATTGACAAATTAGACAATATGTGAATATTAAATAATTTTCTAATAAACTGTGGTTTATTACTGTCTTAGGAGGATACCACGTAACAGGCTTGAGGTGAAATAGTTATAAGGTTTAAAGACTATAACAAACGGCTTTTTGATTTTGAGCAAGAAATTTTAGTTTGTTGTCCACAGTGCGATGCCTATGACGGGCTGCGCCTACGCACTGCTAAGGTATTGGGTGTAAACTCTGAGCAATCAAGTCTCAGTTCAATCAAAAGAATTACCTGTCAGCACTGTAGCTATACAAAACAACAGTCAAATATTGCTAAACGAAAATATAGATTGTAGCAAAACAATTACATAGCTCAAAGAAATTCCAGCTATGGAATATTAGACCATTTTTTTAGATTGCCTCTGTCGCTCCAAATCTCTTGTTGCAGTCAGGTACTATGGGCGTATAATGAAGCGCATTTGAGCTTTTTGGAAAACTATGTTCAATCAACGTTGCGAGAACGCTTGCCAGATGACACATTAGGCTGGCATAATAGCAGCCTTGCCAGTCGCCTACCCCGATAGCTCAAGCTGACGCAGCATCGGGAAAAAGTTTTACAGAAAATTCAACAGTTAAAGCATAGGTTGTAATTAAAGCTTTAAGGAATTACTTTAATCTTGTTGGTGAGCGAATTTATAACCACCCCACAGAGAAAGAGCGATCGCAATCACCAACAAAATCGGTATGGTATACCAAGGAAACTGGGACAAAGGTAAATGGGCAGCTGCACGCAATCCAATGCTGGCGTAGGTCAACGGCAACAGGTAAACTACGACTTTGAGGGCAACTGGTAACGTACCAGGGTCAAAGAAGGTTGCTCCTAAGAAAGACATGGGGATAATGATAAAATTGTTGTAAAGTCCAACTGATTCGAGCGATCGCACACTCAAACCCACAATTACCCCTAAGCCAGCAAATACTGAACAATTCAGCACTACCAACAATAAAAATAGTGGGTTGAGAAAATTCCAGTTCCCAGTCAAAAGCACTGCTACCAAAATCACAGAACCGGATGTCATCAACCCCCGCACGACTCCCGCCAGCATTTTACCGATGTGCAACGCTAAGGGGTGAATGGGAGTTAACAACAATTCCTCGAAGGTTTTGCTAAATAGTCTGTCTCCACAAATTGAAAATGTCGTACCACCAAAGCTGATTGTCATCGATGATAGTGCTACCATCCCCGGTAGTATAAATTCCAAATAGTTGTTATAGTCACCGCTAATCCCTGAGCCTGGTTTGATAGAACTACCCAAACCCAAGCCAAAAGCTAAAATATATATCAGTGGAGAGATTAAGCCTGATGCAGCAACTTGTACGATTCTCACACGTAAATCTAACCAATCTCCCCAGAAAATAGTCAGACTATCAGCTAGAAGGATTTGAAGTTGCGAAGTTTTGAACTTCTTGCTTGAAAATAACGCTTTTTGAGATGTCACTTGCTTCTTTTGATTTATTAAAACTTTCTTAAATTTTAAGTTACCTTATTTGACATATCAATTACTAGGGGGAACAAAAATCTTTCATCCGAATACAAAAAATTTGTCTGGGATAGTTATAAGGGCAAATATCCTCCGCTCATACTCTTCGGAAAATTACAAAGAAAAAGCTAGATAATCCAAGCATAGTGACTGCATCATCTGTGCAAATTAAACTGGCAAAGAGTTTTTTTCCCAATTCCCAGTACCCAGTTGCAGAGCGCGCAGTATTCCCCAACAAGCTTTAGCTGAAATTGGGGAATACTGGGCGCAACCCATTGAATCAAGACTATCTGATAGATATCAAAAATATGTTATACTTGGTTAATGAAATATAGAAATTAAAGACAGTTACTCTGTGGTTTAAATGTGAAGCAGCATAAAAGTAATAACCATTCCTTAATCGGCAGATAAATAAAAATACTTCCCAATTGTTCAAGATGGAAACAATAACCAAAAAGGTTGAAATTCTGTCAATATATCTAAATAAGTTCCTGGTTTATCATTCTAAGAAGAATACTGCCCAAAAAATCGCAGACAATTACAGTCAAGAATAGGCATACTGAAAGAGGGAGAAAACTTTAGACTACTCCCTGCCAAACGGCGTGAAGGTGATTAAGCAACAATGAGACGTAAACCCACTGGTAGATCGGCTACTACTTCTAAACCCTCGATTTTCCAATCCCCTATGTTTAACCTCTTTACCATTGCAATTATGGGAGGAGTGTTGATTTTGGGAATTGGAATTGGTATTGCTTTTAGTTCTACAACCACGTTGGCTCCATCTAATGTGGCTTCCCGTGAATTTATTGATTTGAAAGCACCTAACCCTGAGATTTGCGTGCAGAACGGAGCCAGCGCGATGGTGATGGATGCTAGGCTGTTCGTCACTCTCAATCCATTCAACGTCTATGTTTCGCAGCCGAGTATGCGTCCTGGCTGTGTGATCCGACAAAATAACTGGGCGCTTTTAGAGCAACGTAAATTGGTGACATCTGAGCAGGTAAGAGATTGCAAAAATCGCCTGAACACTTTTGGCTTTACAGGTAGTTTGGACAGTGATAAACCTGATATTAGGTGTATATATCAGAATGAAGCTGCTCAAAACTTATTTACCGCTCAACCAGGAGCAGTTGGAACGCCTCAAGAAACGGATAGATTTTAGAATTGGGAATTTCTCCCCCTGCTCCCCCTGCTCCCCCACTCCCTCATCCCCCCACTCCCTGCTCCCTATCTATTTTTAGGAAGGGGTTGCCCAAACTCGATCACTGGGGGATTGGGAACATTGGGGATTGTTGGAACTGGAAATTCCGACATACCAAAAGGAGGAATGCTGTTCAAATCACCGGGTTGATTTGGAAAAGAAGGAGGGGGAAGAATCAAAGCAGGTTGTTGAGAGGATGTGTTCGGACTTAGGGGAGGTACAGTGACAAAAGGCTGCCCTGGGTTATTAGTAATTGTTGACGGCAGATTATTTGATATAGGCGGAACTGTGAGTTGTGGATTAGTAGTTATGGGTAGGTTACTAGGCGGCTGCGACTTATAAGGTGTTTGAGGTTGTTTTTTAACGGCAGGTGGGGATTTTGTTGGTTTGACGGCAGTAGTTTTACCAGAAAGAACGGGACGTAATACCCAACGAGTGGAGTTTTTTCGGGAAACGGGTTGCAGTTGTACCTGCTTAGGATTAAAAACAGCCCCTGGTGCTAAATCTAGGACAATGCGTGTCTGGTGATGGTTGAGTTGAGAAACGCGAATACTTTTGATTGCTCCAGAATAATTTTGTTGCGTGGTAACTTTGCCCAACTTGGTATTCGGTAAATCTACAACCAGACGAGAGGGTTGGGTCAGGAAGAAATAACGGGGGGTTGTGCCTGCTGAGAGAGTGATTTCGAGTTGCTGTGTTTTGGGAGAAAAACGCCAATTATCTAGCTTTGCTACTGGTGTAGCAGCAGTGCTGCAAGTTTCGAGGGCGATCGCTGCATAAAAGCTTAATATACTGATATTAAATAGCTGCTTGCCCCATTGAAAAAATTGCTTAGTCTTTAGTCCCTGATCCATTCTTTTTATTTGCTCCATAAAACCCATACAATGCGCTGACATTGCTGTTTACTAGGCGCTTTCACAGGCGCGATGAATTGCGTCTCTCTGCACCCCAATTCAATTAGCTTTTTGTGGCACAGCAGTAAATTTTAAAGTTTGGGGAATGCTCTTTACGGTTAATTCACCTGTCATATTACCTTTATCCAAAAGTTGCATTTAAATTGTGACTGAGTTCAGAGGATCGTTTTGGGGGCGAGGAATATTACAAAGGATTAATTTACCAACTTTTCCAGATAAATTTAATTGTTGATTTCTGAAGATGCCTGCCAGAGAGTGTTTTTCGTTAGCATCGGCGTTGCTAGTTGCCGATAAGACAGAGGCATTTAAGTAAATACCTAACTGCTGAATGCTTAACGTCAGGGTATCCGATTTTTCACAGTTAGGCAAATTCTCAGTTAGGGATTAAGGGGGAAATTACCCTTAACTCTAGACCAATGTTTAGCACTATCAGTTCGGTCAAACCGCGTGTATTCATTAACCAAGTGCTGAGGCTTCCCGTTTGCTAATGCCACTGACACGATCTGCGACATAAGTGCCAATGTATTTGCCTGCGATCGCCACTCCTAAAACCAACGCACACAAAAGCCACAATTAACCTCTTAGATACAACCAAGAATAATTTAATTTGTACTTCCTGATGATGTGAATTATTGTGACGGTGCAGTTGCAGGCATGAAACAGGAATTTTGATAATTTGAGAAACTACATCTCGAAGAACCGAGAGGCTCAGATCCCCGGCTTATTTAAGAGGGCGGGGATCTTTTTGTTCATAAATTTTTCAGATTGCTATAGCCAGAATCAATGCAGAGAATTTTACCAAAAAGATGCGATCGCTCCTAAAATAAAAGGAGTGATAATTCCAGCAGAAGATAGCAAACTTGCACTTTTGATATGGTGTTTTAAGAGTTTGGTGTTGAACTCTAAAGCAATCAAAAACATATAAATTACCAACCCAATCTGGCTTATAGCATATAAAATTGACATTGATGGATTGGGTATCTTGAGTCCGACAGCAGTAATAATGGGAAGCTTAGGAAACAGCCATTGCTGAAAATCTGGTGCAATCAATCCTAAAAGTGATGACCCTAGCATTACACCTGCAATCATTTCGCATATTCTAAGTGCAAAAACGTTCTATATAGTAGTTATTTTAGTATGTATGCAAACATTAATTATTGATAATTATGATTCTTATACCTTTAATCTTTACCAAATGATTGCCGAGGTAAATGGGGAATTACCTTTAGTAATTCATAACGATCAGTTTACCTGGGATGAATTGAAAGAAATTGCATTTGATAATATTGTGATTTCACCTGGCCCCGGTCGTCCAGAAAGGTCAAAAGATTTTGGAGTCTGCCAACAAATAATTGAAAACGTTGATGTGCCCTTGCTGGGAGTTTGTCTGGGGCATCAAGGGCTTGGCTACTTACATGGTGGCAGAGTGGTTCATGCACCAGAAGTTAGACACGGTAGACTCAGTAAAATTTATCATAATAATTCGGAACTATTTCAAGGTATTCCTCATCAGTTTTCTGTAGTGCGGTATCATTCGTTGTTAGTTGCCGATCAACTCCCTGAGTGTCTAGAAAAAATTGCTTGGACTGAAGAAGGACTAGTGATGGGATTGCGTCATCGGTATCTACCTTTTTGGGGTGTGCAGTTTCATCCAGAGTCTATTTGTACAGAATATGGACAAAGATTATTAGAAAACTTTCGAGATATTACGCTGCAATTTACAGATAAATCGTCAATAAATCGAGAAAACCAGTATTGGAGCGGATATGGATTTATTGCTCCTCCTAGCGATGAACCTTGTCAAAGACAAGAGGAGAAGTTTGAACTTCACAGACGCAAATTAGATATTTGTCCGAATACAGAACAGATATTTGTCCATTTATTTCGGCAAGCACCAAATGCTTTTTGGTTAGATAGTAGCCGTGTGGAAACCGGTTTATCTCGCTTCTCGTTTATGGGCGACGGAAACGGAGAAAACAGCCTTTTGGTACGCTACCATACCCAAAGGCAAGAACTCACGATCGCACACTCAGATCGTGTTAGCCATCATAGCGAAAGTATTTTCGACTATCTTAAACGAGAAATTGACCTCCGAAGTTGCCAAGCTGATGAGTTACCGTTTGATTTTAACTGTGGATTTGTTGGCTATTTTGGCTATGAACTCAAGGCAGAATGTGGCTCGTCATTGGTGCATTCTTCAGCATTACCTGATGCAATTTTCTTACTTGCCGATCGCATGATTGCCATCGATCATCAAGAAGAATGTCTTTATTTGTTGCAATTAATCAAAAAAGGGCAAACAGAACAGGTAGAAACTTGGTTTGAGACTATCCAACAACAACTCGAAAATCTAGATCCTCTTTCTTCAGATGTACCGCCGGAAAATTCTCAGCCAGTTAAATTCCATTTGAGTCGCACTTATCAAAACTATATTCAAGATATTCACCAATGCTTAGACGAGATTCACGAAGGGGAAACCTATCAAGTTTGCCTGACGAATCAGCTGCATACCAATGCGACACCCGATCCATTGACCTTCTATCGCACATTACGTAAAATCAATTCTGCTCCTTACTCTGCATTTTTACGCTTTGGTGAAATTGCGATCGCCTGCTCATCTCCAGAACGGTTTCTACACATTGATCGTCAAGGTTGGGTAGAAACTAAGCCTATTAAGGGAACCCTACCACGAGGAGAAACCCCCGAAGCAGATTTTGTCCTCCGTGAAAAGCTACGCAACAGCGAAAAAGACCGCGCTGAAAATCTGATGATTGTGGATCTATTACGCAATGATTTGGGACGAGTCTGTCAAGTTGGTAGCATTCACGTACCAAAATTAATGGATGTGGAAACGTATCCAACACTACATCAGTTGGTGACAACGGTACGCGGACGGTTACGCGCAGACGTACAAGCGGTGGATTGCGTGCAGGCTTCATTTCCCGGAGGGTCGATGATCGGTGCGCCAAAAATCCGTACCATGCAAATTATCGATCGCTTAGAACAAGAGGCGCGGGGAGTGTATTCAGGAGCGATCGGCTTTTTGGGCTTGAATGGTTCAGCCGATTTGAATATTGTGATTCGGACTGCTGTTTTGACTCCTGAGCAAACCTCCATTGGTATCGGTGGCGGCATCATAGCGCTTTCTGAGCCGGAGATAGAGTTTCAGGAAACGCTGCTTAAAGCCAAAGCATTAATCGACGCTCTGGTTCTGACAATGCACGGAACATCTGAACCAGATATGTATCGCATTTTGGGATTAGAAACAACAACTGCTGATGGTTATGAAAAATTAACTGCCTAAATTAGAGCTTGAAACAAATAATTCATAACTAATAGTTATTAATTCATAAAGAAAATCTAATATATAGATACACTTTATTTGATTGAGGAATAAATTTAAAGATAAAGAGTATCTACCGCAAATCAGGGTTAAAAACATGATGATAAAGTTGATAAATGGCACAAAATAGAGTGAAATTAGCCTAGAAAGACGACCTTTGACAAACAAGTCATCTGTAAAAGTTTACGATTCTTCATCCAGGAAAATTCTTGTAGATATAGCTTAAATAAGAGCAATCTGATAAGATTTCTAACAAGTAGAATAATAGCTTGTTCTCTTTTTCTTCAACCCACTGATTTTGGGTCTTTTTTAGGAAAGGAAAATAAAATAATGTCTTATCTATTGTGGAAAACTCTGGTACTAACTCCAGTAGTTTTGGGAGTGACGGTGTTGGTTTCTGCTAGGGCTATGGCTGCTGAAGTAGCAAGCTCTTCTGAAGATATAAAGGCAAAATCTGCTCAGGTAGAAGCAGCAATAGCTTCTAATGCTTCAATATTTATTCCAACCGAGCAACCAAAAGTTAATCAGCAATTGGTTGCCCAAAAAACTGAAGATAATAAGGTTTTAGAACAAGTTAATCGCTACAGCAGCGAAGGCAAAAACCAAAATTCACTGTCTCAAGTCACATCAGTTTCTCAGTTTTCTGATGTACAACCGACTGACTGGGCATTCCAAGCTTTACAGTCTTTAGTTGAGCGCTACGGTTGTATAGCAGGATATCCAAATTCTACTTATCGTGGCAACCGGGCCCTGACTCGTTATGAGTTTGCCGCAGGTTTGAATGCTTGTTTAGATCGGGTTAATGAACTGATTGCCACAGCAACTGCTGACTTGGTATCAAAACAAGATTTAGCGACCCTCCAGCGTTTGCAAGAGGAATACTCGGCAGAACTGGCAACTCTGCGTGGTCGAGTAGATGCTGTAGAAGCACGGACTGCTGAACTAGAAGCTAATCAGTTTTCCACTACCACAAAATTGGTAGGTGAAGCTATTTTTGCTGTTACTGATATTTTTGGTAGTACCACTGGCGATGTTAACAATACTGTCTTCCAAAATAGGGTACGTTTAGACTTGCAAACCAGCTTTACGGGTAGAGACGTTTTACACACCCGTCTTGCAGCCGGTAATGCACAAGCTTTTACCCAAGTAGGGAATGATGGTGCTGCAATTGATACTGCTGAGGGCACACAAACGTTTCAAGTCGGCACCACTGGTAACAACGGTGTGATTATAGACTGGCTAGCGTATTACGTACCCATAGGCCCCGTCCAAGCTTACTTTGCAGCCACCGGAGGTATTCATAGCGATTATGTTGCCACTAACAACCCTTACTTTGAAGACTTTGATGGCGGTAATGGTGCTTTATCTACCTTTGCTTCTGAAAGTCCCATCTATCGCATTGGTGGTGGTGCAGGTGCAGCGCTGACTTTACCCTTTGGTAAAGGCGGTGGTTTTTTCCAACCAAGTTCACTGACTATAGGATACTTGGCATCAAATGCTAATAATCCTGGGCCAAGTCAAGGTTTGTTAGAGGGTAACTATGCAGCTCTGGGACAGTTGAACTTTAGTGTTGGCGATCGCTTGGCGATCGCTGCTACCTACGTTCATGGTTATCATGGTGCTGGAAGTATCGGTTTATTTGATGCAGGTAGTGGTTTGCCTGGTACTAGCCGCGTCGTCGGTACTAATCAAGCTAATACTCTCTTAAACGCATCTTCCAGTAATTCTTATGGTGTATCGGCAGCCTTCAGACCCAGCGACAAACTGTCAATTAGTGGCTTCGTTTCTTACCACGATATCTCAGGTGTTGGTGCAGGTGATGATTATGAAGCTTGGAGCTACGGTGTTGGGGTAGCCTTACCTGACTTCGGTAAACCAGGTAATGTATTGGGTATTTTTGCTGGTGCAGAACCATATTCCTTTAACCGAGGAGGAGTTTTTGCTGGCACTGGTAATGATATACCTTATCACTTTGAAGGCTTTTACAAGTATCGCTTGTCGGATAACATTTCTATCACCCCTGGTGTTATCTGGTTGACTTCTCCTGGTCAAAATAGCGATAACGATGATGCAATTATCGGTACATTGAGAACAACTTTCACCTTCTAAAGGTTGGCGATAGAGGCGCACAGATGTGCGCCCCTACTACGGGAATTTGATTTTCTAATAAATTAGACAGCTGGTGAAATTAAATATACGCTATCCAAAACCTTTGTAGAGACGTAGCAATGCTACGTCTCTACAATCTTTTGGGAGTAGCAGCCCAAGTTTTCAATACTGTGATCATTCTCAGCTGAGGCGATCGCTGTGTAGGTGGAAGGCCATTGGAGGGTTGTATTATGGGTATCGGGTTTATTTGATTTGACAAGCGATCGCTATGACAATATTACTGATAAAATATCCAAAATGCGAGAACTTTACCCAGCGATCGAGCCTTACTTAGAAGGTAGTTTAAAGGTTTCCGACCTTCATACCATTCATTTTGAAGAGTCAGGGAATCCACAAGGTGAACCCATCGTTTTGCTGCATGGGGGCCCTGGTGGTGGATGTCCAGCTTTTTATCGGCAATATTTTCACCCCGAAAAATGGCGGTTAGTGATGTTTGACCAGCGCGGTTGTGGTCAAAGCACACCTCATGCTGAATTACGAGAAAACACCACTTGGGATTTAGTTAGTGATATCGAAAAACTGCGCCAACATTTAGGTATAGAAAAGTGGGCGGTCTTTGGTGGAAGCTGGGGTAGCACTTTATCATTAGCCTACAGTCAAACCCATCCCTCTCAATGCACGGCATTAATTCTCCGTGGTATCTTCATGCTGAGACAAAAAGAGTTGCGATGGTTTTACCAAGAGGGTGCTAGCTATATTTTTCCTGATGCTTGGGAAGAGTATATCAAACCGATTGCGATCGCAGAACGTGATGATCTGATCGCAGCATATTACAAGCAGTTGACCAGTCCAGATTTAGAAATTCAATTAATAGCAGCGCGTGCCTGGTCAATTTGGGAAGCTAGTACAAGTAGACTTTTTTTCGATGCAGAACTCATGCAAAAGTTTAGCGAGAGTGAATTTGCTTCAGCTTTCGCACGTATTGAATGCCATTACTTTATGAATAAGGGATTTTTGGAAACAGAAGATCAATTACTCTTAAATATAGACCGCATCCGCCATATTCCCTCTGTAATTGTTCAAGGACGTTATGATGTAGTTTGCCCAATGATATCAGCTTGGGAATTACATCGAGCTTGGCCAGAAGCAGAATTTATAGTAGTTCCTGATGCCGGACATTCGATGAGTGAACCAGGAATTCTTAGTGCTTTGATTGAGGCAACAGATAATATTTAATTTTCAAAGATATTGGATTATATACTAATGCCATTGATAGGCATTTCTCTGAGTCATATCAGGTTCGGTTAAACACTTGTAATATTTGTAGGTTGGGTTGAGGAACGAAACCCAACACTTGATCCTTGTTCATATTGGGTTTCACTGCCATACCCCTGCGGGGAAGCAAGCTACAACCCAGCCTACATTGATAAATTTTATTATAACTAATCACCCGGACTTGATATCAGTTAGGAATGCAATTGTTAATTTACAAACATCTAAGGCATTGTAAGCTGATGCAACTATCGGTATAAAAACTTAGGTATTTACTATGGATTTAGAACGGAATATACACTCACTAAATTAAATGATTAAAGGTTTTTACTAAGCACTTCCAGCCTTATTTGCCCAGATGGAGCCACTTACTACAAGCCAATTTAATTAACCTGACATTGTGTAACATAGTTTGATTGATTCTTGCTTACTTAGTTAAAAGCGAAATCCACAAAAGTGAGATTTAACTTGAAAAAAACTTCTAAGGATTCGTTTAAGTGAATTAAACTTAACCCGCCTGATAGCTTTATTTACTTCTACCCATTGTCGTTTTCTTTTATTTGCTTCTGGATAATCTTCACTCAGCATATCCACTGATAACAAGTACATCTTGACGCGGTAAGTTTTGCCTTGTTTGCGGTACTTGTAAGTGCCTAGTTCATTCATGTCTACCTGCCCAATCACCCCTGCTTCTTCCCACGCCTCTTTTGCTGCTGAATCAGGCGGACTCATACCATTAGGAATATCTCCTTTCGGAATCACCCAGTGTTGAAAGTTACGGGTTGTGATCAGCAAGATTTCAATTTTACCATTGTTTACTCTGTAAGGAATTGCCCCAGACTGGGTAAACACTTTGCTGACTTTTTGGCTCATGTAATTTGCATCCAGTAAGGTCTAGCTTTTTTGTACAACTTTTACTCCAGAAAGTCGAGTGCTGATACTGGATAAATTTTAGTTAATCTTAGGTTATTAAAAGGTTAAAAAAATACCTTTAGCTACTAAACATTTTATGTGTGCAGCAGCATCCGTTGCCCAGCCATTATCTATTGCAAACATCTAATAACAATTAAACTTCTACAAAAAACTTCTCAACTTTTAGAAAAGTCGGGAATCTTGGTCTTAGAACGATCGCAAACCCAATACAAATAAGTAATGTATAATGTGATGTATACATTATTCAGAACTTAAATTGTGTCAAGCAAAATCCGTAAGCAGATTTATATTGAACCACGTCAAGAGCATCTGCTAAAAGCGATCGCTCAACAGGTGGGTGTAAGTGAAGCAGAGATTATTCGCCAAGCCATTGACCTTCATCTTGGTGAAATAACTTTACCCCAAACCAATCTTGTAATGTGGGAAGCCGAAAGAGAATTTATTGACCAAATCAAAACTCGACCTGTTCAACTTGGAGGTCGGGATTGGCAGCGTGAAGACCTTTATGAACGGTAAGATTTTACTAGATACCAACATTCTCGTTTATATCTACGACCCACTAGATAAGCTAATCGGCACTTAAGTTGCATAATAAGAAGAGGAAGTCGTTTAAAAGCAACTATGCCACCAGCAGCTAAAAACTTTTTAACGTCGGAGCAAGTCAGTAAGCTACAGGAAGGTCTAAAAGA
>NZ_JACJSI010000179.1 GCF_014698065.1 Nostoc flagelliforme FACHB-838 | reverse complement strand
TTGGTGTCACCCACATCAAAGGAACAGTTATATATTTTGAAAGCTACTTTCAAAATACATTCTGGTCATACCCCTCTATTTTCTAGAGGCTCTTACCAAAAACGAGCCGCACCAATTCTGACGGTGTACTCCCCATACTAAAAAAACAAAAGATTAGCTGGTAGTATATATGTAACATACTATAACCATATAATACCTCTATGCGAATTGAACCATACGAAGATAGCCAACTTGATACCATCAAAAGTCTTTCACTTCGGGCATGGAGTCCGGTCTTTAATTCGATTCAAAATGCGATGGATATTGAGGTGTACCATTCATTCTACCCTGATGGTTGGCGTGTAAGCCAGCTTAATGCTGTCGAGTCCGTCTGTACTACAACAGACACGAACGTGTGGGTTGCCATTGACTCTAATTCAACCGTGGGCTTTGTAGCCGTGAAACTCCACTCAGAGAGTAGTATGGGAGAAATCTACATGATTGCCGTTGATCCAGATTATCAACGTCTTGGCATTGGAGCCGCTTTGGTCAAGTTCGCTCTTAATTGGATGAAAGCTGCTGGAATGTCCGTTGCTATGGTCGAGACTGGATGCGATCCTGGTCATGCGCCAGCACGTTGTACTTATGAAAAGCTGGGTTTCGGGTTGTTACCAATTGCAAGGTACTTTAAAAAGCTGTAAAAGGCATTGAGACAGGATATTTGTAAAAACCTGTATTTCGAGTCTCACTAATGCTTGATTTCTCATTACCGAACAAGGCTTTTTAGTCAAAATTTTATTTTGTAGAATCACTTACAGCATTGTGGCATTGCTTCTTTGTTGCATTAATCTCTAATTTCCGACTCCAAGACAGTCAGCACTTTCTCTTCCAGTCCAGTCAAATAAGCCCGATTCAGCTTCCCCAGCATCTCCAAAAACCTCTGCACCGATTCCTCCAGCCCACTCGAGTACACCCGACTGATGCGATCGCAAATCACCCATATCTGCTCACACTCGGCAGGCAGGTAATTGTACGACTTCAGGTACTGCAAGCCAACCATGTACTCACCATCCCCCATTTTCACCGTGCAACTAAAGTCATTCACTGCGCTGACAATTGCCCAACAGCCACCCTTTCCTCTGAGTTCAGGATTGTCTTTTGCAAGGATTTGGCAGACTTCTCTGATTTGGTAGGTATTGGGTACTTTGTGGTTTGAGGATAAGAAAGTATCAACTTTATTGCTTTTTCAAGACATTGATTGCCATTGTTTTTACATTCAGGGATTGAAATATCTGGCTCAACTCCCTTGCCCTCGATTGTATTGCCTTTAGGAGAAAACGTTTGAGAAATAGGAGCAAGTAGAATAAAACCTTGCCATCTCAATTTAAAAACTCCCCCTCCTAACACTGAACCACTGGTGCGAACACCTAATATTTTGGCGGTTCGGTGTTCTTGAGCAGCAGCAGCAAATACTTCACAAGCAGAGCCGCATCTGTGGTCAACCAAGATAAAATAAGGTCTAGAGTCTTTTTGAGCTTCCAATCGCGTTCGATATTCAATATAGTTCTTTTCTTTTGACAGCTTAATCTCTGCAAGAGCTACATTTTTCACTGAGTCGTCAAAATATCCACGAAAGATGTATGGTTGCTTTAAAGCCATACCAAGCCGAGTTTTTTCTGTTGAAATTACTTTGTCAGGCCCAATAATATATTCAATCAGGTAGCTAATACTAGACTGGACACCGCCACCATTTTCACGAAGGTCAATGAGGAGCGCCTTGGTTTGAGAAAGTTGAGCTAAAGCTTGCTCAACAGCCACCTTAGTAATTTGAGGAATTACAAAGCTTTTAACTCGAAGAATTCCGAGTTGACCTCTGATTTGGGTTGAAACTGTAGCAGTGGTTTTATCTTTTGATACAGAAGGTTCACTAAACAAGCGAAACAACTGTTCCCCTTCGATAGGATCAAAAACCCTTACATGAGATATTGACAGCTTTTCGAGTTGATTATTAACGAGTCGCGTTAAATTTAACCTTGACCAAGTTGGTTTTGCTTCGACCTGAGCAACTAAAGCTTTGAAATTTTGTTGTCGAAGTTCTTTATTAAATGTGGGATCAAAAATATTTTGCTCAAGTGTTTGATAAACATTATTGACAAATAATTTTGCTTCTTGTACTGAGATAGGATCTGTGCTTTTTAATTTTGAGTCAGTGAACCAATCTAATGAAACCTCTTCATTGCTCCTGTGAGAAGTTGAAAATTGCGATGAAGATGAAGGTGATGAGAGTGATGAGGATATGGCTTTCTTTGCAGCACAACCGAGAATATTAACTAATAATGCTGTAATTATGAGACTGATTTTCACACGCCTTTGCATACGTGACCTATCTCAAGGACTAAATAATTATACTTAAAACTACATACTCTAAGTCTCATTGTCAAATTTTCAATAAACACGCTAATTAATAAGAAGCGAATCAAACAAGCTTTTTCATCATAAATACGCTGTTTGGGTCATCAATGTAGTCAGCAAAGGGGCCTCGGTACTCAAACCCATACCGTGTATACAATGCTCGTGCTGGAGCGAATTCTGAAATTGCCCCTGTTTCTAAATTCAAGCAATCGTAACCACGCCGTTGGGCTTCTTTAATAATGTGTTCCAGAATCTTTGAGGCGACACCCCTACGTTGGTGAGCCTTGACGGTACGCATTGATTTAATTTCACCGCTTCTTGAATCTAGTTCTTTCAATGCCCCGCATCCAACCAGTTCTTCGCCATCCCAAGCTGAAAAGAAAGTAATATCAGGCGAACGCAACGCCTCTATATCAAGAGCATGAACGCTTTCGGGTGGGGTAATCTCATGCATATTTTCGAGATGTTCCCTCAAAAGGTTAGCAATATTTTTACCTGTCAGGTCATCTTCACGAATGTGCAATCGGCTCATTTCCTTAATTTGCTAGGGACTTTTACTCTCTGAGCATTGATTTACAAAACTTGGTTAGCAATACATCAGGAAGACTCAAAGCCTGATGTTGACTTCTAAACTTTGTAATGCCAACTTCAAGATTATTCGTTTTTTGCGTAAAGCACTAAACTTGAGGTGAATAGTATTATATAACGGTATTTATTATGGATAAAGTGGGGACAACGCTAATTGTCTCCTATATAATTTACTTCTATCAAAAACTGCTCCAGCTTTCGTCTAGGGCAGTTTTATATTGCACGGTAGAAGCCAGATTTACAAATGCAAATGCACCTAATGGTGAATGGTAATTGGGTATTGGAGCGTCAGGGAGGCTGTAGAAACACTGTCCAGTGTCACTGCTCCGATTGAACTGCCGCAAGTTCGTAGGGAGTTGGTAGCGGCATAAATAAAATGGTGGGTTTCTATACCCACCACTAAGCTTTTCTCAACCTCGTAAAATAAAACACAGTTCGCCCTTACAAAATGACCCAACAACCTCACGATAAATTTGCCAAACAGTTTTTAGAAGAGTTACTTTCTCCCTTTGGGGAAGTAAAAACTAACAGGGAGGTCACTGATGAAACAAGATTTGTTGATGTGTTATTTTCGCCAACACCAACATCTGCGGTTGATGTAGAAGCTTTAGGATTATTGGGTAGAATAGCGGTATTAAATACTACTTTGCTAGAACCGTTTCGTAATCAACCGAATAGAACAGAAGTACGTAGTTGCCTTCAAAAATTATTTACTGTGATTGCAGACGCGCAGCGTAAAGCTAACAGGGAAGACACAACAATAGCGGAGAACGAGCTAGCACAACTGTGGATTATTTCTCCCAGTGCTTCCAAAGCTCTGCTCAAGGCTTTTGAAGCTAAACTAGACTTAGACAATTGGATGAGCGGGGTGTACTTTCTGCCTGAAGGAATAAGAGCAGCAATAGTAGCGATTAACAAGCTACCGCGAACTCCAGACACGCTGTGGTTTAGGCTGTTGGGTCGGGGAAAAATACAAATCCAAGCAGTAAGTGAACTGGTTGCCCTTCCACCAGAGAATCTTGTCCGCCGTAATGTTCTTGAAATGGTTTACAGGTGGCGTATCAGTGTAATGACACAAACAGATTTAACTGAAGATGACCAGGAGTTAATTATGAATTTGACAGAAGCTTATCAAGAAGCAAGAGCGCAAGCGGTACAGGAGGGAGTAGAGCAAGGAGTACAACTTGAACGTCGTCAAGTTGTAGAAAACTTGTTGAGATTCAGATTTGGTTCTGTGGATGAAGAACTCTCAAGAGTAGTCGAGAGTTTATTGCAGTTAACACCAGAAGAATTTACTCCCCTATGTCTTGAATTATCTCGTGAAGATTTGCTGGCAAGATTTAATCCACATCAATAATCTGTAAGTGCAAATAATTAGTCATAAAAAGCGCTTTTGTAGTAACAAGAGCGTTATTTTATTGGCTCTGTACTTGATAAATACATCTGAAATCAACGGCTTCGCCGATGAGAGAGTGAAATCTATTGATATTAAACAATGGCCTATCAAGAAAATAGTGCAGAATTACCCACCCAAAATTAGAGCTTCGCTTATTTTTTGCGAAAACTAACACTAAAGAAAAACAAGCAGCTACTATGACAGCTTTTGACTTTGATTCTGCTGAACATAAGGCATACCAAAAGACCCCAGCAGCCAAAAGTATTCCTTCACCCGCAGGCATTTGGATTGCTTACGAAAATCAACAATTAGCAGGATGGTACAAAAATAAAGAACTAGAAGGTGGGAAAGAGTATAAAGTTCTTACTAACAAGTTGGACGAAAACGATGAAAAGATAGGCATTCCTGGCGCTCTCTATAGACAACCACGAATACTTGTGATTGGGCGATCGCCTCTGCTATACGGAAACGATAGAAAGGTGATTGGAGTTTGGCGTAGCAGTGATGGTTTGGACAAGAACACCTACAGGTAGTGCCCAAGATGTAATGATGGAGAAGTAGAACTTTTTGGTGATGGTTTCTTCTCATGCCTGCCTGCCCAATTTGTGCGTCTTCTCAAACTGTCAAGAATGGTCGTATCCACAACGGTAAACAACGGTTCAAATGTCATGACTGTGGACGACAGTTCGTTGAACATTCAAGAAAAAAAGTGATTGATCAAGCAACGCGGGAACTCGTTGATCGATTGTTATTGGAACGTATTTCGCTTGCTGGAATTGCTCGTGCGGCACAGGTTTCTGAACAATGGTTACAGATCTACGTCAATGAGAAATATGCACAGGTGCCTCGAAGCGTACAGGTGACGCCCAAAAAAAAGGGGAGGCTCACCATCCAATGTGATGAATTATGGTCTTTTGTAGACAATAAAGAGAACAAGCAGTGGATCTGGTTGGCACAAGATGCAGGTACTCGTGAGATTGTTGGCGTTTACATTGGCGCACGCTCTGAAGCCGCAGCACGCAAATTGTGGGAATCCTTGCCTCCGGTATATCGCCAACGTGCGATCGCCTACACCGATTTTTGGGCAGCTTATGCAGCAGTTCTGCCCAGCAAACGGCATCAAGCAGTTGGAAAAGAAACTGGTTTTACCAGCTACATTGAACGATTCAACAATACCTTGAGGCAACGGGTGTCTCGGTTAGTCCGAAAAACCTTGTCTTTTTCAAAATCATTGGAGAATCACATTGGTGCCATTTGGTATTTCATCCATTACTACAACGCATCATTACTTGTTTAGCACTACCCGCATTTCTTTGGAGATGATTTTCCGAGGTTTGTACCATTTCAGCGTCGCGCAAGAAAGAGGTAAGGCGGATGACCCTATTAAGTACTTCGCTGCCCCAGAGAATCAAGACTTAGGTGTAGTTAAATATCTGCGAAAGCCAGTCTCCAAGCTAGATTTATCGCCTTTTCCCGCACCTTCTTGACAAATGTGCAATTACCTTAACCTCTCACTGATGGTAACGCTGTTCCTTATCTTGTCAAACATCAAAAGCTCTTTGGATTAGTCAAAAGAGGCATAAGCGTCACCCTTGAGATTGACGCTTACACTTAACAAATTTGGGCAAAATCTTCTTTAGTTGACACCAATGTTCATGAATTGCCCTTACATATGTAGTTTTGCGTAACTCCTAAATTTATTTTTTGGAAATCCCTAATTAAATAACTGCAAAATTGTTGTTAGTTAGTGACAATCCAGTTGATAGTTGGGCAAATTTTTCCTGAGTAAAACCACCTGCGCCGCCATCTTGGTCAAAATACAGTCCACCTGTAGAATTATCATAAATGAATCGTTGATCGCTTGTCGTTGCAGATGTGCCGATGGTAAATTGATTAGCTGAAAGTGAACCTTTTAATAAACCGCCACCAGAAACAGTAGCTGATACCTGAATCAGTTCATTAGTGGCATTAAAATCATAAATAGTGTCAACACCTCCATCGTAATTATAGAAACCAAAGGTATCAGTCCCATTCCCTCCAATTAGGCTATCATTACCCTTATTACCTGTCAGGGTATCATTGCCGTTGCTGCCCACAATCAAGTCATTGTAGTCTGTACCTAAGATATATAATGCTTCGATATTGTTGTAATTAACTAGATACCCATCTGCCGTAACTGATCCAGTGTTAGTAGTAACATTAAAAGCCGAAGTGATCGCCTTTGTAGCACCGTAGCAATTGATGGACAATGAATCGTCACCATTACCCCCATCTACCGTTTGAGTCACTAAAGAAGTTGTATCTGGCGATGTGGTGATTAGATAGAAGGAATCATTGCCATCACCTCCAAAGAGCAGATTATTGCCTTTTGAAAGCATAGCACCAAAGCTATCATCACCAGCGCCACCGTTGACTGTATTATCTCCTGTTGAAGATTCTATATCTAAGTAATCATTGCCATCCCCGCCAGAGAGGATGTTATCACCTACTGAGTACCTAGCACTTAAGGTATCGTCACTAGCACCACCATTGAGGGTGTTATTGCCCAAAGAGCGAGTGTCAGTAATACTTTCTCCGTATTTGTAGTAGATGCCAGAGATGGAGAGAGAATCATTACCATCGCCCCCATAGAGCAGGTTATCACCTCTTGAACTGCTAGCATTCAATGTATCATCACCTGCACCTCCTTCTAGAGTGTTATTGCCTAAAGAAGGGGAAGAATCGTACCTACTATCAAATATGTCAAGAGAATCATTGCCATCGCCCCCATAGAGCAGGTTATCACCTCTTGAACTACTAACATTCAAGCAATCATCCCCAGCACCTCCGTTAAGGGTGTTATTATCTCTTGAACCGCTAGCATTTAAGTGATCGTCCCCGGCACCTCCGTCAAGAATATTATTACCTACACCGCTAATCAGAGTATCATTGCCTGCACCGCTAATCAGGGTATCATCTCCCGCACCACCTCTGAGCAGGTCATTACCGCTCAAGCCGTTGATGTAGTCATTACCCCCCTGACCATTAATGACATCATTGGAGTTATCAAAACCCGTGATATTATTATCCAGGTTATTCAGGAAGGTAACAGTATCCTTATTGAACAGGTTAGTCTGAGTGGAATCAGCATCAAACACATCAAAACTGTCAGTAATGCTAATTTGTCCATCAAACAGGATATTCCCAATAGCAGGTCGTGAAGAGGTTGCTGGCAGATTATCCAGATTTTCTAAGTTGAAGTTTTGCAGAATTACTTTGCTATTAGCAGAACTTTCAAAGGTAATTTCTAAGTTGTCACCATTTTGAGTTAATTGGAGATTTTGAGCAGTGAAGAGACTACTTCCATAGAAGACATCATTTGTAAATTGCAAGGTATCCGAGGAGGCGATCACGGTTGCTGAGGGATTTGAGCCTTTACCGATGCCACCGAAATCGGTGATAACATCAGTGCTGCCGTTCAAGTAGTAAACAAATCTATCATTGCCTGCGCCACCAGTTAGGGTATCATTGCCATTGCCCCCGATAAGCGTATCGTTGCCACTGTTTCCCACGATGTTGTCATTGTAGTCTGTACCTAAGATATTTAATCGTTCGATATTCTTGTAATTAACCTGATTCGTACCCGACCTAATTGAGCCAGTGTTAGTAGTGGTATTGTAACTTGTTGCGATCGCCGCACTACTGTTGTAACGGTTGTAATTGACAGACAGTACATCGTCACCCTCACCTCCATCTATGGTATCATCGCCACCATCGCCCGTGAAGAGGGTATCGTTACTACTGTTCCCCACAATGTTGTCATTGTATTTTGTACCTGAGATATTTAATTGTTCGATATTTTTGTAACTAACCTGATTCGTACTCGCTTTAATTGAGCCAATGTTAGTAGTAGGATTGAATGTCGTTGTAATTCCCTCTGTAGCATCATCGTAATTGACGGACAGTACATCGTCACCCTCACCTCCATTTACGGTATCATTGCCACCATTGCCGGTCGAGAGGGTATCACTGCCACTGTTCCCCATAATGTTGTCATTGTATTTTGTACCTGAGATATTTAATCGTTCGATATCCTTGTAATTAACCTGATTCGTATCCGCTTTAATTGAACCAATGTTAGTAGTAGGATTGAATGTCGTTGTAATTCCTGCTGTAACAGCGCTGTAATAACTGTAATCAACGGACAACAAATCGTCACCCTTACCCCCATCCACCGTTTGATTCTCTAAATTTAGATAGAAGGAATCATTCCCATCGTCCCCAAAGAGGAAATTATTTCCTGTGGAATCCTCAGCTCTCAAGGTATCGTCACCAGCACCACCGTTGAGAGTATTATTGCCTGAAGACAAGTATATACCACCGTAGTAAGTGGGAATACCAGAGATATCAAGATAATCATTGCCATCACCACTAAATAGCAGGTTATTACCGGATGAACCTTTAGCCACCAAGTAATCGTTACTAGCGCCACCGTTGAGGGTGTTATTGCCTGATGAGATAAAATTAGGAGCTGCTCTATAAGTAAAAATCCCAGAAGTGGAGAGAGTATCATTGCCATCGCCACCAGATAGCAGGTTATTGCTGGATGGAGACTTAGCATCTAAATAATCGTCACCAGTGCCACCGTTGAGGGTGTTATTGCCTGATGAAGCTGTATAATTATTAGGATTTTGAGAAACCCCAGAAGTGTAGAGAGTATCATTGCCATCGCCACCGAATAGCAGGTTATTGCCGGATGTTGCCCCAGCATCCAAGTAATCGTCACCAGTGTCACCGTTGAGGATATTATCGCCTGATGAAAATTCAACATCCAAGATATCATTGCCCACACTACCAATCAAAGTATTCTTTCCTGCGCCACCCCGCAACAAATCGTTGCCACTTTTGCCGTCAATAATATCATCACCTCCCTGACCATTGATCACATCATCTGAGTCATCAAAGCCGTCAACATTATTGGAGAGGTCGTTAAGGAAGGTGACTGTATTTTTGTTGAAGATAGTCCTTTGGGTGGAGTCGGCATTGAAGACATCAAAGCTGTCTGTAGTGCTAGTTTGTCCATCAAAAACGATATTGCCCAAGTTGACAGTTGCTCCTGTAGATAAGCTTAGGTTATCCAGATTTTCCAAGGTAAAGTTCTGCAAGATGACTTTAAAACTATTTCCTGTTGTCAAAAAGGTGATTTCTACATTAGTACCATTCTGGGTCAGCACCAAATTTCTGGCATTCAAGGAATTATTATAAGAATAAGAAAATTGTAATCTATCTACTTCGGCAATGACTCCTGCAAATGGATTTATGCCTTTACCTATGCCACCAAAATCGGTGATGGTAATGAGAGTAGAGGAAGAGTCTGATATAGTGTAAATATCGTTGCCGCCTCCACCAGTCAAGGTGTTGTCGTAGCCACCGCCGTATAGGGTATCGTTACCGTTAGTTCCAATGATACCTGCCATAAATTTTACCTACCTAAATTGATTTTTTGATTAACTTCAGTTCTTACACTGTTGATTGTGCAGTTTTAGGGTACGAAAATTTACTAAAACTTGAGGTTCTTGATACTGTTGAAAAACAGTAATATTTCTGGGAAATTCATCCAGAGGATGGGATTTTACGTAACAATTCTCGAACTTAGAGCTTAGTAAAAAGGCAGTCAAAGCCCTGATTTTCAGTAGCTAAATTCATGAATTAACCCTACATATGTTGATGTCTAAGTCCTATAACTATACTATCTCCAACTATCTAAGCCTTAAGCACTATACAAATTAACCAAACTGTAAATTCTAGATAATTAATTGTTCAGTAGAAATCAGTAAATAATCATCAAAAAATCAACCTTGAGTACTTAAAAACCACCTTTTCTATTTGGTTTTTTGCCAGTATTTAGGTCCTACAAGCTTCAAAGTGAAAAACAGTTAACTTTTGAGCGGGAAAGATATTTTTATGCCTAGCTTGTGGGCTATTCTCCGTAGGTGTCGAGCTTGTACATAGAGAAAATGTTACTTGCCTGAAAATAAATACATACTCAATATTTTACTTAGAGTCTATATTTAAATAACCATCTTTGCATACTCTTCACATTATTTGCCGATAGATGTACGCAGCAATACTGAGCTTTATCTATTCTTCACACTCTTTTAGTTCTAAGTAACAAAAAGGCAGTGTGATCGCTACTCATTCCAATCAACTAATTCCCCATCTACACAAGGTGTATCTATTTTTTAATGGTTTTTGGGTAGAATCGCTACTCATTCCAATCAACTAATTCCCCATCTACACAAGAGATACCCCACTGGGGAAACTTCGCCAGCAATTTCTTGATCACAATCTGCAAAGTCGGGTCATCACTCCAGCATTCCTGCAAAAAGTCAAATCCTGGATTCTGCCCCGAATTTCCCGCAACTTTGAGTTTTTGCATACGCTCCGGTCGCCTATTTGACCTCGCTACAATCGCCTCATGTGACCACTTTTCGGGATTTGGTACAGGGGCAGCAGAACAGGTATCGTCTCTATGAGACGCGCAAGGAACATAAAGGGCTTCGGGTTCAACGCAACAATCTTTTATTTTAAGTAATCCATATCAGATTAACTTTATCCCCTATCATCCCCATACGTACTATAAATTCATACCCATCATCAGCAAAACTCAACTTCCACAAATAGGTGTGAGTTTCTCCTTGTTTGAGATCACCGAAATAAGTGGTTGTATAACCTTCAGACATACGAGGAATTAGCGGGGAGCTAACTTGATCAAAAATTTCTTTAGTAATATCTCTTCTGTAGTCTAAATCACCAACTGTGAGAAAAAGCTCGTAATTTCCTGTCGCCGTAGCATCCAAAATAGTTTGCAAACAATTAATCACGTTTTCAGGGGGATTTGTTGAATTCATAATCATGCTCTTATGTTTGGTGTGGCCAGGTGTACTAAGCTTTCATCCCAACATTCAAATTTTTGGCATAAGTCAAAATTATTACAAAACTTTGCATTATTTATTTTTAACGCATCACACTTGTTACTCATTTTAGTGAACCAACACCCCATCCACAATCGCAATCCCCCACTGCGGAAACTTCGCCAAAAGCTTTTTGATCACGATCTGTAAGGCAGGGTCATCACTCCAGTACTCTTGCAAAAAATCAAACCCCGGATTCTGCCCCGAACTCGCCGCAACTTTGAGTCTCTGCATACGCTCCGAGCGCATATTTGACCGCGCAACAATCGCCTCATGCGACCATTTTTCAGTGACAGGCGCGGCGGAAGTTTCACCCTCATGATCCGCTTTCACTTCAACAGCAAATACTTGGTTTTCTCCTGACAACAAAGCTGAATTTCCCTGTTTTACTTGCCCCTGTGTTTGATTTGCGATCGCTGAACTTGGAGATTTTTCACTTTGAGCAACAGGCGCGGCGGAACAAGTACCTTCATGACAATCCTTCGCCTCAACATCACAATCTTGATTTTCTTCCAACAACGAAGCGGAATTACTTTGTTCTACTTGCCCCTGTGGTTGATCTGCGATCGCAGAATTTAAAGATTTTTCGTTTTGGGCGACGGACGCTGCGGAACCAGTATCTTCATAACAATCCCTCGGCTCAACGCCACAATCCTCGTTCTTTGCCAGCAAGGAAGCGGAAAGGCTTGGTTGGGCAAGCTCAACTAAGCCAGTTAAATTCTGTACAACGGGAGCGTCCGAACAAGCATCTTCATGACAGTCCCTCGGCTCAACATCACAGTCCTGGTTTTCAGCCAATAACGTTCGCGCAGCGTCTCTAAAAGTTGCGGAATTACTTTGTGCAGCATTCACAAGCGCTAGCGTCGTGTAGTCCATTGCCGTAGGCAAGTCTTTCTCTTTCTCTGACACGCTTTCGGCAATCTGAGAACAGTCAATGACCATCAAGAGTGTTTATATACTTTAGACGCGCATCAGCTTATGATTTAAATTCTCCAGTTTTTTACTTATTTTTCTGTGTTATTTGATTCAC
>NZ_JACJSI010000178.1 GCF_014698065.1 Nostoc flagelliforme FACHB-838 | reverse complement strand
GGCGAGCCGCTATGAATGATCAGTATATGCTTTCTGTGTTAGCCGCATCTCTCCCAAATTCAATCCTCTCCTAGAATCCCACTGTCAATAGGGTTTGAGACGCGCTAACCCTGTCGGGATAGTGGCGAGTCTTGGTTTGATGTCAATCCGGTTTTGGCAGAAGCGAGAGAACTACAGTGAGGAATCAGGGAACCGATGAATAATTAGATTATGAAATCAGAAACCAAAAATGTTTTGTTAAAAGCTTATGCACAATTGCACCAAATCACAGAAGAATTGTACTCAGCTTCGGATAAAGCCGTAGAAAACAATGATTTTGAGGACGCTAGCTTACTAGCTAGTAGAGCAGATAGACTTTATGAAGAGATAGAAAATTTAGAGATTGTAATTTCAGAACAAGAGGAAATATGAAAACAATCCAAGAGTTAAAGACTCGTATTCAAGAACTCAGTAAACAAGCTGTTGAATTTAGTAGAAAAGCATCTGAAGTATGCTTAACTGACCGTCAGCAAGCCAAGTATTTTAGACAACAAGCAAGAGAAGCTAGCAAACGCACTCAAGTATTGATACAGGAAGTAAAACGCCAGGAAGTTTAATTTGTAGTCTTTAATCTTTCCTCTGCCTCCTACACTCTAGATTTACGTAAACGTATGACTTATGACAGACTCGCAACCATCACAAGATGATCGTGTAAACAGCGATGTCTACGACGGGGTACGCCTACGCTCTCTAAAACAATTAGCTTGGGCGATCGAATCCTCCGTGGGACAGTTTAAGCTGATATTGGCACGGTGTAATTATGCTAGCTTGCGCGATCGCTTAATCTCCAGATTGCAAGAAATTTGTCAAGTTGAAATTCGCGTCTTGGCGGTGCAGCAATCTAACAGGACTCTTTATACTGCCATTCAGGAAGAATTTGGCAAAGAAATACCAGCCTGTGTGATGGTTGTGGGTTTGGAATCAGTGCAGAATTTATCTGTGATGTTAACTTCTGCAAATCAGGTGCGGGAAGAGTTTCGTAAGAATTTTGCTTTTCCCTTAGTGTTGTGGATTGACGATGAAATCTACAAGCAACTAATCCAGCTTGCACCAGATTTGGAAAGTTGGGCAACTACGAGAGATTTTGCCATCTCAACACAGGAATTAATAGATTTTATTATCCAAACCGCTAATCAATGGTTTAGTAATAACTTAAAATTTAGCGTAGATGAATATATCAAACTGGAAAATGAGTTAGAAACGGCACAAAGATATTTACTTAAAAATACAGATGTTTATAATTTAGAAATTCAAGCTAATTTAGAATCTTTATTAGGTTTTATCAAACAGATAAATAATCAAAAAGATTCGGCGTTAGAGCATTATCACAAAGCTGATAAGCTCTGGCAGCAAAGTCATAACTTAGAACGACAGGCAAAAATCCTCAGCGAGATTGGCTTTTGTTATTATTTAAAAGCTTTTAAACATCAAGATATTAATCATCCAGATTGGCAAGCAACTTGGCATTATGTCCAAGAGTATATAAATTTTATTAGCCAGTTGAGAAGTCCAGATTTAATTGCTACTTCAGTAGTTAAATTCGGTGATATCTTGCGAGACTTGCAAAAGTGGCAAACCTTACAGAGTCTTTCTGAACAAGCTTTAGTAATCCATCAAAATAACAACCAGCCAAGAGAACTAGCCAAGGATTACGGTTTTTTAGCTGAGGTAGCTTCTGCTCAAAATAATTGGGTCAAAGCAAATCAGCTTGTTCAGCAAGCCTTAAAGATTTTTTCTACGATTCCCAATCAGGAATCAGCAAATACATCAGGGATTTTATCTGATATTCCCGAAAGAGATTTAAAATCAAAAGATTTGAGTTTATATCAGTTTATTTTAGGTCGTTCTCAATACCATTTAGGTCAAACTCAACAGGCAACTCTCAGCTTAGAAACTGCG
Source organism: Nostoc flagelliforme FACHB-838 (assembly GCF_014698065.1). GTDB lineage: Bacteria > Cyanobacteriota > Cyanobacteriia > Cyanobacteriales > Nostocaceae > Nostoc > Nostoc flagelliforme_B. The sequence continues at coordinate 10,501 of NZ_JACJSI010000178.1, read as the reverse complement.
AAGAATGTAGGTAATCCGCTAGAAGATATCAGGCTTTACTTGGATATTCTCAGATTTTTGCAGCAGCTTTACTTTGAGCAAAAAAAGTATCTCAAAGCATACAAAATCAAACAGCAACAGCGTTCCATTGAACAGCAATTTGGCTTGCGAGCTTTTATTGGCGCGGGTAGGTTAGAAGCTACAAAACAGGCATTTGTAGAGACATTACGCTCAAACTCTCCCCAAGGAAATATTGCCCCAGAAATTGCTGCATCTGGTCGCCTCTTGGATGTAGAACGTTTAATTGAACGCATGGGTCGCCCTGATTATAAGTTGATAGTAATTCATGGGCAATCGGGTGTCGGCAAAAGTTCCCTAGTGAATGCGGGACTAGTGCCAGCTTTAAAGAATAAAGCGATCGGTACTCAAGATTATTTGTCGGTGGTAATGCGTGTTTATACCAACTGGGTGGAAGAGTTGGGGAGACTTTTGGGAAATGGGGGAGATGAGGGAGATTTAGAACTTCAAGTTTCGACCTCAGAACCTCAACATTCGACCTCTGAACTTGGAACTTCGACCTCTGAACTTGGAACTTCGACCTTTGAACTCGGAACTTCGACCTTTGAACTCGGAAGTTCAGCCTCAGAACCTCAACATTCGAGCTTTGAACTCGGAACTTCAACCTTTGAACTCGGAACTTCGACTTCAGAACTTGGAACTTCGACCTTTGAACTCGGAACTTCAACCTCTGAACTCGGAACTTCGACCTCAGAACCTCAAAATCCCCACTTTGTACAGACGCGATTCATCGCGTCTCTTCCCACTCCCCATTCCCTCCTCTCCCAACTTCGTAAAAACAAACAGCATAACCTCCGCACAGTCCTAATTTTCGATCAATTTGAGGAATTTTTCTTTGTTTACACCGAACCTGCACAAAGGAAGCAATTCTTTGAGTTTCTGGGAGAGTGTCTGAATGTTCTATCGGTGAAAGTTATCTTATCGCTGCGGGTAGATTACATTCATTACTTGCTGGAGTGCAATGATTTGTCCAGCCTCAAGATTATTGGCAATGACATTCTCAGTAATAATGTGCTTTACAAATTAGGGAATTTCTCGCGTGCTGATGCGAAGTCAATTATTCAGCGTTTAACTGAAAATACTAGTTTCCGCTTGGAATGTGCTTTAGTTCAACAACTGGTGCAAGATTTAGCCGGAGAATTGGGTGAAGTTCGTCCCATTGAATTGCAGGTTGTGGGGGCGCAACTGCAAACGGAGAATATTACAACTCTGGCAGAATATCGGCAGCGTGGTACTAAGGACGAATTGGTTAAGCGTTATTTGAATGAAGTTGTTAATGATTGCGGTGAAGAAAATCAGCAAGCAGCAGACATATTACTGTATTTGCTGACCGATGAAAAAGGAACTCGCCCTCTGAAGACTCATGCTGAGTTGGAACGCGATTTGTTCCCGTATTTCTCGGAGATCCCCCCAACCCCCCTTAAAAAGGGGGGCTTTATTCTTTCCACCCCCTTTTTAAGGGGGTCGCCACAGGCGGGGGGATCAAAAACCCCCTTTTTAAGGGGGTCGCCGCAGGCGGGGGGATCAGAAGCTATGGCGGAACAAGCTTCTGAAATCAGTAAATTAGATTTAATATTAGAGATTTTTGTCCAATCAGGCTTAGTGGTTTTACTACCAGAAAACCCCGCCGACCGTTATCAACTGGTACATGACTACATCGCCGCCTTTATCCGCCAGCAACAAGAACCTAAGTTAAAGCAGGTAATGGCGGAACTGGAAAAAGAACGAGAACAAAGAAAATAAAGTGAAGTAAAACTTAATCGTGTTTTCAAACGCGCTCTTTTTGGTTCTATAACCGCAGGTTTAGGATTTGCTGCTTTAGCTGCGGCAACATTCCAGTGGGCGGTAGAGGCAAATGTTAGTCAAATTAACGCCATCAATAATTCTTCTGAAGCCTTTGCTGTCTCTGGACAACATCCAGATGCTTTAATAACAGCCTTAAGAGCAAGTAACAAACTCAAGCATACAATTTGGGCGCAGCACAGAAGCGATACCCTAATGCACGCTGTGTTAACTTTACAGCAAGCGGTTTACTTAAAGCCAAAGGAAAAGAAAGAAAATCGTGCGATCGAGGTGAACACCTTAGAAGGGCATAGCAGTTCGGTCAATAGCGTCGGATTCAGCCCCGATAGCAAGATACTGGCTTCTGGCAGTTTATACAACACGATCAAACTCTGGGATGTCAGCACAGGCAAAGCGATCAAAACCCTGACTGGGCATAGCAATACGGTCATTAGCGTCGGATTCAGCCCCGATGGCAAGACACTGGCTTCTGGCAGTTTATACAACACGATCAAACTCTGGGATGTCAGCACAGGCAAAGCAATCAAAACCCTGACTGGGCATAGCAGTTCGGTCTATAGCGTCGGATTCAGCCCCGATGGCAAGACACTGGCTTCTGGCAGTGAAGACAACACGATCAAACTCTGGGATGTCAGCACAGGCAAAGCCATCAAAACCCTTCCTTCGGAACGCTACGCGAAGACTGGGCATAGTAGTAGGGTCATTAGTGTCGAATTCAGCCCCGATGGCAAGACACTGGCTTCTGGTAGTAATGACAAGACCATCAAACTCTGGGATGTCAGCACAGGCAAAGCCATCAAAACCCTGACTGGGCATAGCAGTGGGGTCATTAGTGTCGGATTCAGCCCCGATGGCAAGACACTGGCTTCTGGCAGTTTATACAACACGATCAAACTCTGGGATGTCAGCACAGGCAAAGCCCTCAAAACTCTGACTGGGCATAGCAGTAGGGTCATTAGCGTCGGATTCAGCCCCGATGGCAAGACACTGGCTTCTGGCAGTTTATACAACACGATCAAACTCTGGGATGTCAGCACAGGCAAAGCCCTTAAAACCCTGACTGGGCATAGCAGTAGGGTCATTAGCGTCGGATTCAGCCCCGATGGCAAGACACTGGCTTCTGGCAGTCATGACAACACCATCAAACTCTGGGATGTCAGCACAGGTAAAGCGATCAAAACCCTGACTGGGCATAGCAGTTGGGTCAGTAGCGTCGGATTCAGCCCTGATGGCAAGACACTGGCTTCTGGCAGTGGTGACAACACGATCAAACTCTGGGATGTCAGCACAGGCAAAGCCATCAAAACCCTGACTGGGCATAGCAGTGGGGTCAGTAGCGTCGGATTCAGCCCCGATGGCAAGACACTGGCTTCTGGCAGTCATGACAACACCGTGATTTTATGGGACTTGGATTTCAATGGTTTATTACTCAGTGGTTGCAACTTGCTCAATAATTACCTAGTTGCCCATCCTGAAGTGTTAGAAGAGTTGCAATCATGCCAAAATCCATTGCAGTTGGCGCAAGGGGCAACAGTGTTAGTTATCCAAGGTGAGAAGTTAGCGCGAAATGATGATATTAATGGCGCTGTGGAAAAGTTTGGCAAAGCCCAGCAGTGGGATAATAAATTAAAGTTTGATTCCCAGGCGAAAGCGAAAGAGTTTGTCAACAAAGGCAAAGCTGAACGCTCAGTTGATGAAGGAAATAGTCGCTTACAAGAGAAAAAGTTTAAGGAAGCGCTAGCAGCTTATACCGCAGCCCTCAAGCTCGATCCAAAAGCCGAAATTCCTGCTGATTCTTGGAATACACTATGCTGGGGCGGGAGTCTGCAAAAACAAGCCGCCGATATTTTACCAGCCTGTGAAAAAGCCGTTGCACTTGCACCTGAAGATGGCAATATTCGTAATAGTCGTGGCTTGGCTAGAGCGCTAACAGGCGACACCCAAGGAGCAATTGAAGACTTTGAGGCATACATCGCCCAGCCTGGAGATAAAGATAGTAAAGCACAACGGCAACGCTGGGTGAAAGATTTACGGGCGGGGAAGAATCCGTTTACAGAAGCAGAGATTAAGAAGTTACAGAATTAGGGAATTGAGCATTTTAATTCTCTTATCTCCTTGTTCTGTATCAATATGGAATAGACGAAATAAATAATCACAAGGTGGAAGGATGGCATACAGTGATTTTAGTCTCGCCAAGGTGAAAAAGACTTTTGACTTAACACTCGATGAAACTCGGAATTTATTTGCTGATACAAAACCTGTTACACCATCAGAAACACTTAGAGCAATTTTAATAGATTACATCCCTTTAGCAACTGCCATTTCAACCGAAAAAGCAAGGTCAGAGTTTTTAATTGCACCAATCCTGGCAGAGGTCAGACGATTATTAAATAATAAAATCTCACTGTTCTCTGGAAATGAATTTAATGTTGATGCAACTCAAGGCTTGCAAGGCTTTTGCGATTACATCATCAGCAATTCCCAGGAGCAATTATTTATTTCTGCTCCGGTAATGTTTATTTTTGAAGCGAAAAAAGAAGATATTATCGGCGGTCTGGGTCAATGTGTAGCGGCAATGATTGCAGCACAACTGTTCAATCAAAATCAAGGCAATGAAGTTGGGCAGATTTATGGCTCAGTTACTAGTGGAACTAACTGGAAGTTTCTATTTTTAGAAGAGAGGACTGTTTATATAGATTCGACTGAGTACTATATTAAAGAAGTTGATAAAATTTTGGGTATTTTATTGCAACCTTTTCAGCCTGTTCTAACTGCTGTTTGAATATAGCGGTTCCTAGCCAGATGCGGTACAACATTATATCGAAAGGGGCACGGGATGCCGTGCCCCTACGACTGTACCTCACATAAACGATAACCGCTATATATAGCAGGTGCTGATATAACTTACCTAGTCAAGGTTTAAAATTTGTTGAAAAATAAGAGAAGTTAGGAAACTCGCTCACCATTACCACTATTCAATTGATATGAGCCTATATTGTCTAGTTCACGGTGCTTTCCAAGCCACTTGGTGTTGGGATTTGCTAATTCCCTACTTAGAAGCACAGGGTCACAAAACTGTAGCAATGGATTTGCCAATTGAAAACGCATCTGCTACTTTGTCCCAATTTGCAGATGTAGTAATTCAAGCGCTGCCAAAAACTGATGATGATATTGTCCTAGTCGGTCACTCAATGGCTGGTACTATAATTCCCCTGGTTGCAGAAGCGGTAAAAGTACGTCAACTAGTATTTGTGGCAGCGCTACTCCCTTATCCCGGAATCAGTACACTCGACCAATTTTCTCATCGTCTTGATGCTGATACGCTTAAATCATTCAATTACCAGCCAAAAGAGCCAAGTAAACTCGAACAGTTCCACGATGAGCCTGATATGTTTGAACCAGCTTCCGTAGGCAAGGATTATTCAGACGAAGCAGTATTAAGGGAGTTTTTCTTTCATGATTGTCAACCAGATGTAGCACAGTGGGCAATCTCGAAAAGTCGTTCGCAACAATCTATGGCATATATTTTTGAAACGAATCCTCTAAAAGCTTTGCCGTATGTTGAGCGTAAATATATTGTTTGTACCGATGACCGAATATTGTCTCCTACATGGTCACGCATTGCTTCCCGCAAGCGCTTAGGAGTCGATGCCATTGAACTACCTGCTGGACATTGCCCACACTTGTCTCGTCCTGAACTTCTCGCTTCAATATTAACTAGTGATTAATTTTTTGAGCAATCCAAAATCTTTTGCCCAAGTGGACTATCCAACCCTAGAGTTGTCAAAAAACCTGTATCAAAGTTTCGCTCAAAAAACCTTAAACACTGAGGTACTGGTACTCTAACTAATCCTTCTGTTTTCCTTGTCATTAATACTGCATAGCCTTAACTGAACCGTATTGCAATATACACAACCAGCACAGAAATTAGATAGTTTGGTCAAATGTTCAGGAATTCCGCTTTTGAAACCTGTATTGATTAAGAATTGACATAGCGAGTGAAGTGTTGAAATTATATTCCGGATCAGACTAATGCAAGGAAGTGAATATATAAAGAAGAGGATTACATTCCCAGATGATTAACCAAATTACCGCCTTAGAATCCTGTTGGTATATTTCTCCTGGGTGGGGTAAAGATATGCCTCCACTAGCAGTGGAAATGTTAGAAAAAGTTTTGTTGCCAATCTCAGACTTGTCAGGTTATTGCCGTGGTGTTGAGTGGTCAGGACAAGAATGGATTTATGCAATTGTTTGCCAGAGTGAAACTCTTTACTTACCTGAGCAAGAATTTCATCCAACAAATGTACTAGAAAATTCCACTGTTTCCACTCCAGCTTTTGATTTGGGGGATATAGTTGAGGTTGATTTCGGTGAAGAGCCGACACGTCGTATTATTCAAGGAATTTTTAGTCTCAAAGATAATTGGCTTTATGGGGTAGAGTGGCGCTCCCCAACTTTAGAAGAAGTGTCTACCCAAAGCAGAACGATATGGCTTGCTGATGTTGATTTAGTCAATGTTAGTGTATGACCAGTTGCCATTAAAGAGCAGCACCAAGTTAACTAACAATTTGGGTTATTAATCTAAGGAATTAATGAGATTATCTTTGAGTCTATTGAAAATAAACTAGTCTTGTTGACATGATGCAGCCGCCCTGGATTCAGATCCACCACGCTCATTGTTGCACCACTAAATGGAAAATTTAGTGGAGGTATTAAACCCTTTGATTCAGACGCTCCATAGCGTAGCGTTAGGGATGTAGGAGCGTCTGACTCGCTTTCCGTGGCGCTATCCGCTTTTTCACACAGAATTCAATTCTGAATTCTGGCGACTGACGTATGTATTCTGTTTTGATAAAAAACTTTGAGTAGTGCAAGTCTAAAACTTGATAAAGAATTTTAAGTTGTATTTGAGATGATGTTTTAGACAGTTAGGAAATAGCTGGCACTAAGGGTGAGGTTGCTAAAACCTTGAATGATCGCAATTAGTTCAGGACTAGTTTCATTCAGGAATAAAGCTGTACCTGTAGCCAAACAAGTTGGCACTGCTCCCAAGCTATAGCTCGATTTGGAGCCAGACAATTGCAGCGTATCTGACAAAGCATCAAAATCAGCAATTATAGCGTAGTCGCCCAGTCCGCCCGTACTAGCATTACTATCGCTGTAGAAGACACCTACAATCGCACCTAAGATAAACTGATCGCTCCCAGTGCCACCAGTCAAAAGGTCAACTTCAGCAACACCTCTTGCTGTTGTATCTGTTCCAGTGAGTACGTCGCCACCTTCATCTCCAAACACGCGATCGCTACTGCCAAAATAATTTTATACTAACTAGTAAATCAGTAAAGTCTTCTCACATTGGGCGAGGCTTAAGTAAGGCGTTGCAGAACAGTGGGATGAATTGAGGCAAGCAGGGGAGGCAGAGGAAGCAGGGGGAGAATTTTAGAAGTTGCCAAATCATCCCGCAAATATGCAACGCCAAAAATTGGAATGCGATGGCGTACCCGCCTACCGCAGGCATCGTCTCCCAAACCAAATTTTTGTTTAAGTACCGCGAACACTTTATCTTCACCCAAGAGGCGCGGTCGCTGCATCTGCCGCAACCCAAAAGTGTATTGTTGGCGTGGTCTCCCAGAGTTGGTAAAAGCTTACTTGCCAAAAACATTGCAACCATTGTCAACTTACCACTACTCCAGCTTGATATTGCGTCCCTCCTTGGTTCTCTGGTTAGTGAATCTGAAGGTAATGTCCGCCGTGTTTTGAAAACTGCCGAGGCAATCGCACCCTGCGTCTTATGGGTTGATGAAATCGGAAGGGAAGATTCGATGAAAATTTCTTCGTCGATCTACCAACCGAACCGGAGCGTTCCCAAATCCTCAAGATTCATTTGGAGCGTTTCGGCATTGTAGTGGAGTCCGAGTATTTGGAAGCGATCGCCGCAAACACCGCGAAATTTTCAGGTGCAGAGTTAGAGGATGTTTTAAAAGTCCCCTTATTGGTATCAAAAGTTCAGATCCCCCTAAATACCCCTTAAAAAGGGGGACTTTGATTCCTGTTCCCCCCTTTTTAAGGGGGGTTAGGGGGGATCTAGAAGTACTTAAAAGCACAGCCAAACACTTTTAAAACAACCTCTTAGAAACTCTAGCAGCAGAAGCGGCACTGCTAGCATTTAACAAGGGACGACCACAGCAGGTGACACTAAGGGATCTGATGCAGTGTTGTGAAAATATCACACCTTTGGCTATTCAGGATGCGGCATCTGTAGAACGAATGCAGTCTTGGGCTGGCTCGGCAAGGGCTGCATCTAGTCCAATCACTCAACAGCCTAAATCTTTGCGGACTCCACGATTCCGTAATAACTTTATAAAAAAATATTTCATCAAATTAAAGTATTACATTTTACTCATTAAATAAATGCTCATTTGAGAGTAAATGCAAAAACGAATGCTTCAATCTTCAGTAAAAACCCTTCGTTAGTAAAAGTATGAATTTGTATTCATACTTGCGTTTAGACCGCTGGCACTTTTATCTCCTATGGATAAAACCTCACTATATTTTACAGATAATACTCTCTTATTAATACTGTTAATTAGTTAATTGTTTGTCACTAAAATCACAACCTAAATACGGGTTGCTATTTAATTAGCATCTATTATTTAAACTTTATTTAATAATCATTAAATTAACTGAAAGCCTCTTCAATAAAGGCATTTACGAGCCATTTCTTTTTCTACATGACCTAATAAATTCAGTATGTAGTAAAGTCTGTCTGCAAATTTAATAGTATAATATACTTGTATTAAACATTTATTTCTTCTCTCTGCGCCTTCTCTGCGAGACGCTGCGCGTTAGCAGAAGCCTGTGGCGTCTACGTTAACAAAATTGACTTTGATAACAGACTTTTAGCCTTACCTTAACCCTATTGTTTTATAGTAAGGAAGTTTTGCAAAAACCAATATTCTACATAAAAAAGAAATACACCCCTGAGTAATACTTAGCAGCTAAAAGCTATTAAGTTTTGTAGTTCATAAATAGAAACTAGTATTTTCATACTTTTCTTAAAACTGAACTACTAGTAGCTCATTGTTCACTTATAAATCCAGAATTAGGAGAATCAATCATGGCAGTAATTTGGACCCCAGGACCAGGACCAACCAATAGAGCAGATATAGGTACTAGTGATGCCGCTTCTGATAACTTTAATGGTTTTGGTGGAAATGACACCCTTAATGGTGGCGCTGGTGATGACACCTTACGAGGTGGCCCTGGCAATGATCTCTTACAAGGTGGCGATGGTATCGACTTTCTATTCGGTGGGGCCGGGAGCGATACCCTAATCGGGGATCGTGGCAACGATACTTTCACTGGCGGAGCAGGCAACGACCGACTCATCTGGAACAATGGTGACGGTAGCGACAGAATCAGTGGTAATGCTGGCGATGACGTGGTTGAGGTCAACGGCGCTGCGGCTGCGGGAGACACTTTCCGCCTGGAACAAGATGCCCAAGGAAGAGCAATTTTTGATCGACTCAACCTAGTTCCCTTCACCCTGACTGTAGACAGTGCAGAGAGCTTTGAAGTCAATGGTGGTGGAGGCGATGACATCCTTGATGTTAACGACCTAACGGGAACTAGCGTCAGTGCAGTCAGCTTTACAGGCGGTGCTGGCAATGACTCTCTTGATGGTAGTGGCACATCAACACCCTTAACTGCCTCTGGTGGAATTGGAAATGACACCCTAATTGGTGGCACTGGAAATGACACCCTTAATGGTGACGCTGGTAATGACTTGCTACGAGGTGGCGATGGTATCGACTTTCTATCCGGTGGGGGCGGGAACGATACTATAATCGGAGATCGTGGCAACGATACTTTCACTGGCGGAGCAGGCAACGACCGACTCATCTGGAACAACGGTGACGGTAGTGACAGAATCAGTGGTAATGCTGGTGATGACGTGGTTGAAGTCAACGGCGCCGCAGCTGCGGGAGACAGCTTCCGCCTGGAGCAAGATGCTCAAGGAAGAGCAATCTTTGATCGGCTCAACTTAGTTCCTTTCACCCTGACTGTAGACAGCGCAGAGAGCTTTGAAATCAATGGTGGCGGAGGCGATGACATCCTTGATGTTAACAACCTAGCGGCAACTAGCGTCAGGGCAGTACGGTTTACAGGCGGTGCTGGAAATGACTTTCTTGATGGTAGTGGCACAACTACACCATTAACCGGCTTTGGCGGTAACGGCAGTGACAGCCTCTATGGTGGCGCTGGCAATGATGTCCTTAATGGTGATGCTGGTAGTGATGTCTTAAGGGGTGGCGCTGGTAATGATATCCTAACAGGCGGTGGTGGTAGCGATCGCTTCGTGTTCAACTCAGGCGCTCAATATACTGCTGGTGGTTTAGGCGTAGATGAAATTACCGACTTCAACCGCAATTTTGACAGAATTGTTCTGTCTCGGACAACTTTCGTCGGACTTAACAATCTGTCTGATATTAGGATAGTAGCTAATGATGCAGCAGCTGCAACTAGCCCTGGAATCATTACTTACAGCCTTGGAACTGGCAATTTGTACTTCAACCAAAACTTGACATCACCAGGCTTTGGCACAGGTAGTCTGTTTGCCAACATTGATAACGATAACAAT
>NZ_JACJSI010000177.1 GCF_014698065.1 Nostoc flagelliforme FACHB-838 | reverse complement strand
AAATCTTTAAATACTCGCTCAAATAATTCAGATGGGAATACTAAAAATCTTTCAGAAAGAGATTGTTGGGCAACTTTAGTAACAGGACACCATAATAAACCTTCTCGTGCTAACAGACGATTCAACTCTTGAATGCCAGGAACTTGTCGCCACAACAGTGTTAATACTGCTGCCACCATTAAGGATAAATTCAGAATTCTATCTCGTAATCCTAATTGCTTGTAATATTTTTGTTGAGCAAAAACTGCTGGGGTTAATAAAGCTTCTAAATGATTAGCGATCGCTTCATTATCTATCGTGGGAGTGTGATGTCGTTGTGCATGGTCAGAGTTGACTTTTGGTCGCTTGGACATAGTAGTAAAGCAAACTTTCCATTACCTCGTTTGATAATTGAATTTACCTAACAATGTTGCCGACTTTTTACGTCGTTACAATACTTTTTCATCTGCTGTTTAAGCTATTAAAGACTTTTAAGATAATGATAATCAAAAACAGGGGGAGGAGGCGAGCGACGCTCGCCTCCTCCCCCTTCCCTCCATACGATTATCATTCTTATTAAGGATGTTTTGAGTATTTTAACTGATTGACAAAAAGCGCTTTATCTTAACCTTTCACCGATGGGTTAAGGCTTGCTTGGTGGGTTTACTTCGGGCTACTAAGGTGCGGATTCGACCTGAAACTGGCCCAGAAATTACATCAGTGCGTGACCCTGGCGCTAAGGATATGTTCACTAAAGACCGGGACATCAAACGTGCCGATTTGCTACCTCCCAATGAAACCAGTATTAGCCCTCGTGACAAAATTGCCATTTGTAAGTTTTTTAAAGACTTATTAGATGTTGACCTGGATCGGGAAAATGATGCGATCGCCGATGCAGTTTTCCAACAGTTCCCCGGTCAGGTCAAACGATTACAAGAATTAGAACGGCGGTACAATCGACTACCAAACCGACCAAATTTACCCTCAGCTTTAGTCAAGTTACGCGAGTCCCTGGAAAAGTGTACCCGTTCTCGCCAAGTTGAAGACACTGTGATTGCAGTTAAGAAAAACCTTGATGCATTGCGAGATGGGATTCAAGAACTTGGTATTTCCTTGACAGATTTGACCGATAGTGCAGTGGATGCAGTAACTAAAGCAATTAATATTCGGGATAACCAAGTGGCTCAACTCAAACAGATTGAGCGTTGGACAGAAATTACTAAAGCGATCGCAGCTTTATCAGAACAGCTAAATAGTGATCGCTCTTGGCGGGATATTACCAGTTTAGAACCTCACTTACAAGCAATTGAACAGCACTACAAAGCCGTGCGGTTGAACTTGATTGAAACTCAAGAAAACCAAGCTAAAGAAATTCAAGGGCGGATCAAGCAACGCCAGGGTTTCCTAAAACTGAACGAGAAACAAGGGGAATACGTGTTGCGTTCGGTTCAAGAAGCGACCTATGACACAACGCAGGATGCACTCTACCCCAGCTTGCTAGAACTCAAAGACTCAGCGTTAATTAAACTGCAAAAAGCTGAGAAGGCAGCAAACACCAGCCTTGATAATGTTTTGTCCGAAGTCACTGAAGAGCAAGTGGTGCAGCTACCGCTAAATCTTAGTGGTCGTGAAGTCAGCACAGAAGCAGAAATTGAGGCGCTAGTTAAGCAGTTAAAAGAGCGGCTGTTAGCTCAACTCAAACCTAATACTCGCATTCGCTTATCTTAAATTCTTCTTATTATTATCCAGCCAGCAACCCCAATGTCTTATCTCACTCCTGAAGCTAAATCCAAATTATCCAGTACAATTCGTGCTTTAAGAGAACGTTTGCTCACTGATTTGCAAAACGCCATAGAAAGCACCTATCGATTATCAATTAAAACCTTAAATAAGGCGGGATTAGCACAAGAGCAACAGGTGAAACGACAGCGTTTGGAACAATGGCTAGATGAGCAATCCCGTAGTCAGGGTAAAAGTAAGAAACAAGAGTTGGAGATACGCGATCGCTATTTGAAAACGGCTGTTAAACTCGCAGCTGCAACCTTGCTCAATCGGCTGGTAGTAATTAAGCAGATGGAAGCACACGGATTAATTAAACCTGCTGTATTAACCGGAGGTTGGCAGAGTCGGGGTTATCGGGAGTTTCGAGATTTTGCACCGGACTTGTGTAAGGATGAAACTGAGGGATACGGAACGCTATTGCAATTACTCTACGATGAACTGGCTCAGGAATTGCCTGGTTTGTTTGGCAATGTCGGAGTGACAGCACTATTCCCAATTCCAGCCAGTACCTTGAGAGCAGCAATTGAGGCTTTGGATGCAGCTGAATTAAAGGATGTTTGGCTCGATGATACAACTTTGGGGTGGGTTTATCAATACTGGAACGACCCAGAACGAGAAGCCCTAGATGCCAAATTAAATGGGGGTGGGAAGGTAGAACCCCATGAAATTGCCAGTAAAACCCAAATGTTTACAGAACGTTACATGGTGGAGTGGTTACTCCATAACAGTTTAGGGCAGATGTGGCTGGCAATGTGCAAAAAGCACGGTTGGACGGCTGAGGTTGAGGCTGATGGAACTTTAGCTCGTTTGGAAGCAAGGCGTAAAGAGTGGCGAGAAAAGCGCGAACAAGGAGAGGTGGCAATAGAAGCGTTAATGCCAATTGAACCGGGAATTGAAGAAAATTGGAAATATTGGGTTCCCCAACCATTAACCGCAGATGCAGTCACTCATGCACCAGAGAGTGTACGATCGCTAAAAATTCTTGACCCTGCCACTGGTTCGGGACATTTTCTGGTAATTGCCTTTGGATTATTATTTACACTTTATCAGGAAGAAGCAAGGCATCGGGGAGAAAATTGGAGCGATCGCCAAATTGTTGAATCGATTTTAGAGAACAATTTATATGGTGTTGATATTGACCCCAGAGCAATACAAATTGCGGCGGCGGCGTTGATACTGAAAGCGCGGCTGCTTTCTCCTCAAGCAAGTCCTAAACATCTGAATTTGGTTGCATCTAATCTCCAGTTGGCTTCTTTACCAGCAGATGATCCGGCGTTAGTGGAGTTGCGGCGAGAGGTAACACAAGCCACGGGAATTCCTGAAAAGTTGACAAATCAGATTGTATATGCTTTACAGGGAGCAGATTATTTAGGAACCCTGTTGAAGGTAGATACGGCAGTGGATGCAGCTATTAGTGAGTATGAAAGTCAGTTTCAGCAGGCAGTTCAAGGGGATATTTTTGCAGGCTTTGGTGAGCAAAAACCAGATTTCAACTTTCAGCAGACGAAAGCTTCTTTACTCGATAAACTTGAGCAATTTCTCTCTCGGTGTACCAGTGGCGATGATTTGGGTTTGCGGTTACGGGGTGAGCAGTTGGCAGCAGGTATCAGATTTATCCGCATAGTGCGTGAGAATAGTTATGATTTGGTGATTGGGAATCCGCCGTATCAGCGGACGAGTAAGATGGCGGATGCTGCGTATATTACGAAGAATTATTCAAAAGGAAAGGCGGATTTGTATGCAGCGTTTTTGGAACGGGGTTTGCAATTAGCAAAAGTTGGGGGTTTGTCTGCGTTGTTGACGATGCGGAATTGGATGTTTATTCAGCAGTTTACGCAGATTCGAGAATATTTACTGGAGAATTTTGATTTGCGGACGCTGGGAGATGTAGATAGAGGTGCATTTGATGAAGTACCAAATGAAGTCCTTGCTGTGGTTATGAGTGTATTTCAAAAAGTATCGTTTAACGGGGGAATGAGTGTGGCAATGCAGCCTACTCCGTTAGAGGATAATTCCTACGACCGACAACGAACAAAGCGGAAACGCGCAGCAGTTTTATTACAAATAGGACGGTTTGAATTTTCGAGCGATCGCTTTGAAGTTATCGAAGAAAAACCTCTCGTTTATTGGTGGGATGAGCAACTGTTTAGGATATATGCACTAAATGGTAATCAGTTTTCTGCTAGGTGTCATCGCTACAGCAGTATCTTCGATTCAATGGGTGCATCGGTATTTCCGCCATCTAATGCTGAGACAGTGGCAGTCATGAACTCTAATTTAGGAAGGTATATTCTTCAATCTCTTAATCCCTCAATTCACTTTCAAGTTGGTGACGTTAACCGTCTACCCCTCTTTCACATCGAATCAGCAGACGAAATTTTTACCCAACTCGACGTAGCTTTCACCGAACACGAAGCCGCCCGCGAAACATCTGTAGAATTCAAAAAACCAGGTACGTCCGCTTGGAACTATGCCCAAGAATGGGCGCAAACAGCAGTAGACAGTGAACCTGGCACACCTCTACCAAAATATGAACCTGTTTACGAAGAACCACCCGCAACCAATTTTGTATCCTACGCTATCGGCGTAGCATTAGGGCGATTTAGCACAAATGGCGAAGGTATCCTCAACCAAGCCCCCGCAACTGCACTCCCCCACGGTATCCTTTATCTCTCCGCTTACTCTGAAAAAGACAGCCTAGAACACCCAAGCTGTAAACCCATTCAAGAAACTTGGCACGAGTACGGCTCAATTATTGCCAAAGGAACCCAACTTCGCAAATGGTTGCGGTTATCCTTCTTTAAAGAAGTTCACTTGGGGATGTACGAAAGCCGTCCAATTTACTTTCCCCTTTCATCCCCACGTAAAAACTTCGTTGCTTTTGTCAGCATTCATCATTAAATCAGCGAACCGACCGTAGTTACCAAAGTTACTGCTGGTTTTAAGGGAGATGTGGGAGTGGTTCCTCGACAATTTCTACGCCAGTTTGTCAACATCCTTGATTTAGCATCAGAAAACGATGAATTTGACCCGATGAGCGCAGAAGGTTTTGAACCCACAGATTTAAACGAAGTAGAATTGCTCATCCGTGAAGGTCGTACTTATTTTGACGAAGAACCTGCGGACATTCAAGGTTATGCAGCCGTGGAGTTCTAGCCATGACTTCAGCCTTTGCTCGCTTTCCTCCCCATTTGCAAGCTGCTATTGTCTCCAACTTAGGGTGGTCTTCTCTGCGTCCTGTCCAAGAACTGGCAGGACATACATTGCTCGACGGTAATAATGCAATTGTTCTAGCCCCTACAGCTGGTGGCAAAACGGAAGCTTCTATATTTCCATTATTAGCAACGCTAATGGAACGCGAGCCTGAAGGAGTTGGACTCATATACATTGCACCAATTAAAGCTTTGTTGAATAATCAAGCTGAACGTTTGGGGCATTACACCGAAATGGTTGGTCTAAGGCGCTTTCTTTGGCATGGGGATATTAAAGATCAGGAAAAGCGTGCCTTTATTAAAGAGCCGACAGCACTATTGATGACCACTCCTGAGTCATTAGAGGTGATGCTGCTATCTGCCAAAGTTCCGCACACAAAAATCTTTGGCGATATGCGTGCTTTAGTAATTGATGAAGTTCATGCCCTAGCAGGTACAGACCGAGGTGCCCATCTTATGTCTGTTGTGGAACGGCTAATTCGTTGTACCAATAATGATGTGCAGCGCGTTGGACTTAGTGCCACCGTTGGTAATCCGGTAGATATTTTGCATTGGCTCCAAGGTACATCAAAACGTCCAGGTTGCGTTGTCGATCCGCCCAAAGTTCCCTCGAAAAAGGATTTGCGCGTTTATCTGCGTGATACACTAGGCGCGATCGCTCAAGATGCCACCCAGATAACGCAGAGTAAGAAAAGCCTGTTTTTTTGCCAAAGTCGCTCTTTGGCTGAAGAAATTGCCGAACGAATGCGTAACCGAGGTACAGATGTCTTTGTTCACCATAGTTCTGTCTCTCTAGAAGAACGAACAGCCGCAGAAGAACGTTTTCATCGAGGGACAAATGCCAGCATCATTTGCACCTCCACTCTAGAGTTGGGCATTGATGTTGGCGATCTCGATTTAGTATTGCAAGCTAATGCCCCTTCTACTGTCTCATCTTTCCTCCAGCGCTTGGGCCGCACTGGACGGAGAACAGGGCAACAAGCTAATACTACATTTTTCTGTGAAAATGTAGAGACAGTTTTGCAAGCGATCGCCATCATTGAACTAGCGAAGAAAGGCTGGGTCGAATCTATACCTACTCAGACACGCGCATGGCCTGTACTTGTACATCAATTACTAGCACTTACTCTCCAATTTGGTGGCATTAGCCCAGAACTCTGCTGGGGGCAACTCTCAGTAGTTCCTGATTTTTCAGGCATAACCCACTCAGAATTTGAAATATTAATCAAACACATGATTCGGGAGGATTTCCTATTTCTAGCTGGTGGGCTACTGTCGATGGGAGAAAAAGCAGAACGAGTATTTGGGCGTAAAAACTTTATGGAACTCTACGCTGTTTTTAGTAGCCCAGTACTCTATAAAGTTCAAACACCAGCAGGTTACACTGTAGGCTCTCTAGAGCAAGCTTTTGTCGATAAATTAGTTGCACAGATGAGTTCATTTCTTCTTGGCGGTCGGGCTTGGACAGTTATGCACGTTAGCCATCAGGAACGCACAGTTGGAGTTGTTCCAGCCCCCCGTGGTAAAAAACCAAGCTGGGGTGGCTTTGCCCCACAGCTACTAGGCTTTGAACTTTGTCAGCAAATTGCGGAAATATTGCAATCAGAAAGTATTATTCCATACATTGATGCTAAGACACAAGCTGTGTTAGATGAATACCGTTTTGACCTCAGACCATTAATAGCAGAAGTTCAATCGAGCATCCAATTAGAAACAGATCGGGCGCTGTGGTGGACTTTCGCAGGTGGACAAATTAATCACACCCTCAAATACGGTCTGCAATTTCACCACGATTGGAAGATTACCTCTGACAACTTCAAGTTAAAAATTGAAGGCGATAGTGTTGGTTATGCAACTTTAAGTTTAGCGATCGCTCAGATGAGTACTCCGATCTTTTGGGAAAATTCAGCTACCCAGCGCTTCATTCTTTTGCAATTACCAGAATATCGTCTAAGTAAGTTTCAACGAGCATTACCTGAAGTTTACTCTTTAGAGATGATTAGCAATTATTTACTAGATATCCGTGGAGTAATTAATTTTTTAAAGCAGACAAGCGATCGCTCCTAGATAAATGCCAACTATCCGCTCTCCTGCTCGGTTAATTCGGGAATTTCAACAGCAGATACATCAATGGTTACTGATGCTAGGTTTTCTAAAGAGCAGTTCTGTCTAGCCCAACCAGTTGACGGATGAACAGCTTGAGACTGAGGTTCTTCTCATAGACCTCCTCAAACCTTTCTCGGCTTTCAATTGCTTCTGCATTAAACAGCAATTCTTCTAAGAATGCTAAATGGGCATCAACCGACGGGATATTGCGTTTGAAAGGATCTGAGAGGAGCGATCACAGCGATGGTTTTCATGCTCTCGAATATAGGGTTTAATAGCTTCTAATAAACCTACACCACTAACTTATTCTTTATCTCTTCCTCTCCATTTAAAAGCACGTCGAAAATTTAATGACTCTGCTTCTTTAACAGTCCATACATAGCATTCTTTTTTTTCTTTGTTAATAATGACTTTATCATACTGTTGATCAAAGGGAAGGTGATATATTTTCCCTCTCGAAGAGATATTGCACTTTATACAGGGATATCTCTGTAGAGACTGCTTTTCAAAATACTTAACGTTTAAAGCCTTAGCAAATTTTTTAGCAGTTTCTGATAATATAGTAGATGTAAATAAAGTTGCAGAAGCTATAATTTTAGGATTATCAATCTGATAAGCAACTAATGTCCCATAAAGTTGAAAAATGTGCTTTTCATGTATCATTTTTTCTTGAGACCAGTATTTACATTGAATAATCTCAACTTTCCCATTTGGGCTAGATATTACTAAATCTCTCCCTAAATCTGATAGCCCATCTATAATCCCTTGATAGTAAACTTGGCAATTATTAATTTCATACAAGTAGCCAATATAACGTTCATAATCTCTACCAATTTCCCATTTCGCTTTTTTCTTACTCCAATAGCGCTCAAGAGCTAGTTGGTATTTTTCAATTGTTGGTAAACTCTCATACTCTGCTTTCGTTAACCACTGTCTAGCAGGATCTTCCTGCTCATCACTACTAGCTTCTAATTCTACTTTTTTATTACTTAATTGCTTAATTAATTCATCAATATTTTCCTCTTTATAATCAACTAACCAGGGAAATAAATTTTCATAATATTTAATTTGATAATCAAGAACTCGCCAAAGTTTCTCGGCATTTCTAAATTTTGCAGTAAGTTCACGGATATTTTCTGCTGTCTTCCTAGCTGGACGAGGTTTTGATTCTAAGTAATCTGCTATTTGTAACTCCTTTAAACTGAAATAATCTGCATAAGCTTGTGCTAACCACGGGAACCCAACGGATTTTTCTTGAGCTAGATTGTTTATAACTTGCTTTTCTTCGTCAAGCTTTTTTAAGTATTCTAACTCTTCTTGCCTAAATTTGGCTTCTCTACTTTCAATTTCTCTAATTCCTTCTAACTTTTTTTGCCTAATTTTAGCTTCTCTAGCCTCAATTTCTCTAATTTTTTCTAACTGTTCTTGTCTAAATTTGACTTCCCTGGCTTCAATACTTTTGAGCGTTATTAACTGTTCTTGCCTAAACTCAATTTCTCGCGCCTCAATATTATCAAGCCTTGGTTTAAGGTTATTATATTTCTTTAGCTTATCAGCTATATCACTAATCCAATTAAAACCATAAAAGAAAATGATAATAATAAATATAGTAAGAATAATTTCCATTATTTTCCCTATTTTTGTTTAGAATAGTAAATGTAAAATACACAAATATAAATTATTTTTATATTTGTTTTATTGGATTTAAACTATATTTTAAAAATACTGAGATGAATTTTAAAAATTCTTAAGTAAACATATTATTTTGATCATCAGTACTTTAACATTTGTTGACTGTAAGCCTTCCCGAATCAAGAGTGACCTACCGTAAAAATAACGAGCACAAACATTGGTATTTAATAAATACCATCAGCTACTTCTTCCCTTGTCTCAAAATCACCTTCATAGTCAATAACAATTGGAGCATCTTGACAACTGGTATAAGTCTGTTCAAAAAAACCTGATGACCATCCCAATCCTTGGGGTGTTTTTGAAGGTGCTGATGGTTCTATCTGTTGATAAATCCCTACGACTTCCATTTCTTTGTCTGTTATGCCAACGGAAATCTCAAGGCGCAAAATGCCATCAGCCCCAACATGAGAACATAACTTTATACTCTGCATTGCCTTTGTCTCGTTTCTTAGTTTTCCAAGAATCATCCCTCATCTACAATCCTATATTCTCG
The DNA here is from genome assembly GCF_014698065.1 of Nostoc flagelliforme FACHB-838. GTDB lineage: Bacteria > Cyanobacteriota > Cyanobacteriia > Cyanobacteriales > Nostocaceae > Nostoc > Nostoc flagelliforme_B. The sequence goes on along the minus strand of NZ_JACJSI010000177.1, from coordinate 3,224 downwards.
CTCAATCAAACCCAACAACTTCTCCTCCACCGCAGTCAAATACGGTCGCTTCAGTTCCCCTAGATGCTTCAGCACAGCACTTGGGGCATCTTCCAAGTTCTCGTTTTCCCGTAGCTTACTGATGCGATCGCAAATTACTTGCATCTGCTGGCATTCTGGCTCCAGGTAATTGAGCGGCTTTAGATGGTGGTAGAGTCGATGGGAGCTATTATGCTCCGCACCTCTCTTTTAAATCTGGACGTGCGTATTTCTACGCATCCAGCTTCCGATATTCTTAAGGTTAATTCTGTAGATTCCTTCTAGCTTTCACTTAGTTACGGGATTTCACGCAAGCCGTATCTAATCTACTTCCTTTCCTTTTTGCCTATGTGGATGTAATCATGACAGGTTTCATGCACTGCAACTAGATTATTTGGTTTCCAGTTTTCATGATTGCCGTCTATGTGGTGTAGTTGTACTCTCTCTTCAGAGGTCAACTTTAACCCGCAATGCCCACATGAATGGTTTTGCTTTATTAATTGTCTTGAGGTTGCGCCGTCGTATAATTCACTGTTCCTTTTTGACCAGTAAACTAAGTCTCCGTCAAAGGGCGATTTATTCCCTTGAACTTTGATAAAGGCGTTTTCAGAGTAGGGGACGCTAGGGAATGCTTTATCTAGTAGTTTCTTACTAGAGAGTTTATCCTGTTTTGTCTCTTTGTTGAATACCTTAAATGTTCTGTGTTGTATGTGCCACAGTGAGAACCGTGAACCGTCCAATTTACAGAACTTATGGTATTGTCTCCAACCTCTAACAATTGGTGCAAGCTTCGAAGCTTTCACCTTAGCGCCATAATTCGAGTTATTGACGATGTATTTAACTTTCTTACGAAAACTTTTGAAGTTTTCCTCTGAGGGAATACATCTGAACTTTCCGTTTTGCTGTACGTAAAAGTGCCAGCCTAGAAAATTGAATCCATCTGTCGAAGCGGTTACTTTGGTCTTTTTCTCGCTTACCTTCATCCCTCGTTCTGCTAGGAATTGGTTGATTTTGTGAAGTAACTCTGAGGCATCGTCTTGAGGACGCAGGAAGAATACCATATCGTCAGCATATCTAACACAAGCGTTTGTTATGTTAGCTTTTGGTGTTCTTGATGATATCCTCATATTGTCCTTGTGGTATTGATGCATATTTTCGATACCATTAAGGGCAATATTTGCTAGGAGTGGACTTACCACTCCCCCTTGCGGGGTTCCTTGTTCTGGGAATTGTGGGTTTATTCCTGCTTTTAAGGCTCGGAATATGCCAGTTTTTAATGCTCTAGGAGCTATCAAGTTCCCCATTATGGTGGAATGGTTTATCCTATCGAAACATTTTTCTATGTCAAGCTCAAGGATTCTTTTTGTGCTGCCGTTAGAGGTACTTCTTAGATTTGTGAATACCTGTTTTTGGGCATCATGAGTACTTCTACCCGTTCTAAATCCATAGCTATGTTCGTGGAAAATTGCTTCGTGTGCTGGTTCTAGAGCGTATTTAGCGAGGCATTGCCAGCACCTATCCGCAATAGTGGGAACTTTAAGGTATCTGATGGAACCGTCTTTCTTTGGTATTGGTATCTCTCTTAATTTATTGTGATACCAGTTTTGCTTTCTTAGTAACAGTTCGAGGTTGAATCTCTCCTCATGGGTTAAGGCGGTTTTTCCATCGACACCCGCAGTCTTTTTACCAGCGTTTAGCTGTGTTACTTGACGAATTGCCATAAACCTAGCTGCAAAGGATTTCAGAATAAGCTTTTGTAGTGACTTAGCTTTGCGCTTGTCTCCTACTCGAACAGCTTTAAACACTCTTCTTTGTAAGCGGAAAAGGTTCGCCCGAAATTTCTTCCAGGGTAATGATTTCCAAGATTCACTAGTTTTTACACTGTGTCTAATCATGCTCTACTCCAAGAAAGCGTTTTCTGAATACCTCAGAGCAGTTACACTCTGTCCTACCCGATACAAAGGATTTCCGTATCTCGTTATACCTACCAGGGTTTTCGACCTTTCCCCAGACCAATGCATCGTTTTTACTCGTTCCGTTCTTTCGATTGATTTGATGACTTAGGACAGTCCAATTTGCCTATCTTCTCCCCTTGAGGTATTGCAGCTATTAAATCGATATGCTGCGGGGATTTAGAAGATGAAGTTTACATTTTGTGTTCAGGTTGTAGCTTCGCGTCTAAGACACTTTTTAAGGACTTGTTTTATCCATATCATCTCCCCATTAACGCCAGTGTTGTTACCTGCTTGTTTTACAACTGATTACGTCCTGTTACCAGCTTCAGTCTCCATAATTCCGAGTATGGTCGCTGTGGTCAGGTAGGGAGTCACTTGACCTCTTCAAGGGTGGGACTTTACCGTTCTAGGGTACTTGGTGTCACCCACATCAAAGGAACAGTTATATATTTTGAAAGCTACTTTCAAAATACATTCTGGTCATACCCCTCTATTTTCTAGAGGCTCTTACCAAAAACGAGCCGCACCGATTCTGACGGTGTACTCCCCATCCCACATTGCGACTGTACAACTGACCTCGCCCACATGTTAACGATGCACCAGCACCCACCTTTGCCCCGTAAATCAGGATTGTCTTTGGCAATAAGGAGGCAGACTTCCCCAACACGATAAGGATTTGGCGCTTTAGTACGTTCCATGATCCGTTGTACTACATCGCCTACAACTCTAGCAGATGGTACTTTACCTCCGGCTTCTTCCACTGCCGTCTGCCATACTTCCCATTGCTGTTGAGGTTCCAGCTTTGTTATCGGTCTAACCTGGCGTTCACTCGTGGGCAGAATTTGTGTCCCATTGGTTGTCAAATTTTGATTTTCCACATTTTGACAACCAATGGTTGTCAAATTTTCGTAAACACCAGCTGCGGCAATCAAATAATTGGATTGTTGCCGACTATGAGCAAAGCGATCGCGGCAATATTCTTCAAAGGTTTTATGCGTGGAGCGATAAAGCCGTCTATCCCTCAATTCCGTCAACGCCTTGCCCGCCTCGAAAAACGCTCTTTCCACACGGCGCTCTAGGTGCAAGCGATCGCGCTGTTCTTCCTCTGTCAACTCTGGAATTTCGATAGCAGTAACCGTAATCGTTGCTGTAGCTAGATTTTCCTCAACATAGATATCCTCATTTGCAGAGTTAACAGGTGGTTTTGAATCACTCTTTGCGGCAGAGGTGGCTTTGTTGGTTCTAGAAGGT
>NZ_JACJSI010000176.1 GCF_014698065.1 Nostoc flagelliforme FACHB-838 | reverse complement strand
CGATACTACAAGCACCTTATATTAGAGGACGCAAATCATCTTAAGTCCAGAGGATTGGTTCGCGATTAGCTATCGCGAACCAATCCCCTTTTCCACATCCCGTGAAAAGTCAGGATCAGGGTAGGGCATTTCATCCCGGTCAGCAGATGATTGAAGAATCTTTGCTTGTGTGACTCAAACTGCGAGTTGGCAGACATCTTAGCAGCACGATTGTACGTTTTTGCGCCAGAGATATTACAAGCTTCTAACGCTTTTTCTAAATTATTATGAATAACCTGAAAAGCATCGGAATAGCTGTTATAGCTCCGTTCCTGCCTCGGCGTTAACTCAATTTCGAGAGTTTGATACTCAACTCCCTCGAATGAAAGGCTCCGCGCCAGATACAGTCCCAAAGCCTTGAGATCCCTTGCGACGACTTCCATTGCGGCAATACCACCGCCCTCAATGGATTCCACAAAATCCTCACGGGAGGTAAACGGAAAGTCGCCCGTCTGCCAAAGCCCCAGACGATTTGCATAAGACAGGTTAGAAACCTTCGTCGCTCCAATCGCAGAAACGTAGATAACCCGTGCCTGCGGTAATGCGTTTTGCAACCGCAGCCCAACAATGCCTTGCTGGGATGCTGCAACCATACCGAGTTTACCCTCTTGAGCCATTGCGTTACCCATCGCGTGGCACTCGTCATAGGCGATCGCTCCCTCAAAGTCCTTGCCTGCCCACTCAACGATTTGCTTAAGCCGACTTTTGCCGTTCTTTTGAGAACGTAGAGTAGAGTATGTGCAGAAGAGAATGCCTTGGGTGAAGGGAATTGGATCGCCAAGGTTAATGTTGCTCAGGTCAATGATATCTTTCTCACTACCTCCGAGCGCACACCAGTCTCTACGGGCATCTTCAATTAATGCAGAGCTTTTTGATACCCAGATTGCTTTTCTTCGCCCCTGACACCAATTGTCGAGGATGATTCCTGCACATTGTCTACCCTTACCGGCACCCGTCCCATCGCCAAGAAACCAGCCACGCCGAAATTTTACGGCATTTTCTTCGCTTTGTGCTGCTACAGTCACATTATCCCACGAATCATCTACCAAATATGAACCAGACAGAAATTCACAGTGCGTTTGACCTGCGTAAATAACGCTTTCAAGCTGTGCCTCTGACAACAAGCCTTGTGTGATAATGTTGCTAGGAAGATGCGGTTTATAAGTTGGTGCTGGTGGTAACACAAGTGCTAGGGCTGCACTTTCGCAAAGCAGTGAGGGATGAGGTAAAGCGTCCTTTATTCGGATTCGCTGTGGGCGATAGGTTTCGTATAGGGTATCTTTCAATCCCTCATTAGCCGTCCACTCGATAACCTCATATTCCAGCACTACTACGTCGTCTGGAAGAGAGGAAACTGTTTCTGGTTGTGCAACTGTAATACGCTTTGGCAATTGAACAACAATTGCCTTCGCAGCAGTTTTAACTTTTTCTGAGCCTTCCCACGGAGATCGCTCAGGTAACTGCTCAATCAACGCCAGCAGTTCAGGCAAGTCCAAGGTTTCGGAAATACAGGGAATGTCACTGTGATTATCAGTTGGGACTTTATCGATTACTGTAATTCGGGTTTCCATCGTCGTCCCGTGTTTGGAGTACACCTTGCTACTGACCCCAACAGACAGGAGAACTCGCGCAAAATCCTGCCACTTAACAAAAGTCTCTCGCCAAGTAGGATTATTGGGAGAGAACCAATTGGCTGTGATTGTTACCAGCCGTCCACCGTCAGCCAGTCTTTGCAATGCCGAGTTGATGTGGTTCTTTGTTGCGTCGGGATTGCGATCGCTAATCTTGGGTGATGATGAGAATGGCGGATTCATCAGCACTACAGATGGTTGAGTCTTGCCTGCCAGATAGTTATTAATCTGTTCGGCATTCACAGAGAATAAGGGAACGCCAGGGAACAATCGTCGCAGAATCTTCGCTCTGTCGTCGGCTAGCTCGTTGAGCATCAAACTTGCACCTTGAAGTTTAGCAAACTGGGCTAAAATCCCAGTACCAGCTGATGGTTCAAGCGTCAGGTCATTGTTTGTGATTTGTCCTGCCAATGCTACTAAGTACGCTAGGGGTAGCGGAGTCGAGAACTGCTGAAGTTTTAATTGCCCCTCGCTGCGGCGGGTATGCGTGGGGCAGAGCAACTCAAGCCGTCGCAGTTGTTCTAAGGGATTATCTGACAGCCCCTTTTGCCGCAAGTACAAGATTAACGCCACCTCAAGGGCTTCGTATCCGTCCTTCCACTGCCACTTCCCCTGTGCCGCCGTGCCGTTGAAGTAACGATTCATCTGGGTAGAAACAGTTTTTGTGGAGATAGGACGATTTTCAATTAATAATTTAACAAGTTCTTGGGCAACGTTCACAACAGATTGCCCGTAGTCCAGAACTGTTTGCAGGTCGAAGAGACATCCTTGTGTAGCGATTAGGCTGACCATGACTGTATATAGTATTGATTTTCACAAAAAATTGGCGTAGCCGATACTGCACAGGAAGATTCGTACAGCGAGCGGCAATCAAAGTAGACTTCAATCGCAAGATGTTGATTTCTGTGGGATGCTCACGTTGAAATGACAAAAAAGCGATCACGTTTTCAGAATAGCGATCGCTCCTTTAATAGGTGTCTGTGTCGAAGCTCCACGAAAACCAGCAAAGTTACTTAAGCCGACTGCTTGCGTGGTCTTGCGGATTTTCGTGGAGCCTTAGTAGATGTCGCTTTTGCAGTAGTCTTAGAAGTTTTGGTAGTTTTGCCTTTGAGGGGAGTAGATTTCTTGGCGGTTTTAGCCTTAGATTTCGGTTGTACTCCTGTTGCTGGCGGTAGCAGCCTTAGTGAGGGGAATGGGAGTACAACTGGTTGAATTTCGGTAGAACTGTTGTGAGGCTCTAGCTCTAATGTCCAGGGGTCAGAAATTTCCTCAAATTGTGATGTAACGAAGGAGATTTGTTGAGGTTCGACTACTAGTTGTTCAGTGTTAGATAGTGGCTCAAATTGAGTTGCTGTTACTGTGGATTTGGAACTGGTATTGGATTGTGCAATTGCAATAGATGGTAATGGCACAACATAAAGTCCGTCAATAAAATCGAAAATCGTCAGAGCAACAAAGCTCATCACAATAACTTCAATAGCTTGGGTAAGTGTTGATTGAATATCCATTGTATTTCTCCGAAATTTTTGTAATGTTCACAAAACTTACGCGAAGCGTTACCAGCCTCGTAATCAAGTGCCAGACGCATACAAGAAGTTTCAAAAAGGAATATATTCAAAGAAATTCATGGGTTGACTGAAGCTTGAAGGGGTGCTTAAGTCTCGGACTATTCTATAGTTTTCTGGATGCCAACAAGTATCACTTAAATGTTTTATTTAGCCATTGTTCAAGTTTATTTTGTAGCTCTGAATTGTTCTGAATAAACTCTTTTTCTTCACTTGTCCAAACTCTTGTAATCGCGTCAGAGACAGCTTCCAAAATGGAGCCTTCTAATTGTTTTGGATTCATTTGGATTATCAGTTCAATAATTTTCGCTCTCTTTCTCGCAAAGCGATTGCCTGGGCGTGGGCGCTTGAGGAATCGTACAGAAACTTGTGTAGAATACAAAGCAACACACGGGTAAAACTTCTGCTAATGCTCGATTACGTCAGTGCGGCAATGGCATTTTACGTCACCATGCTCCCAGTACAAGAGTGGATATTGGAATTCCGTCTGGGTTATCTGGGTCGTTACTGGAGCCTGATAGGTGTTGCTGGCTTATTAATTGGCTTTTTGCTCTGTGCGCTGATATTTACGCCATTGATCATTAACATGGCACTAGATCCGTTCAGATATCCAGATCATGTTGTCATGAGTGCGATCGCTGCTGTCATCTTTGGTGCAATACTCTGGCTAGGACAGTGGCTGGTACTGCGACAGACTGAGATCACACCCAGAATTTTCGCTCTGATCAATACAGTAGTTGGAATTTTTGTCTTCTCTGTGCTGGTGTGGCTGAATCAAAAAAGTTTGGAGTTGAGTGGTGGCCCTATTCAAGGCTGGAAAACTGGACTGATCTTTTTAGTCGGTGGTGCAGTTACCGGAGCCGCGACGGGCAAGGCTTTGGATTTCTACTGTTGGCGAATCGAGCAGCGATTAATCAGAATTGAGAAGGAGAGGGTAGACCAAGAAACCCAAGAGCGAGAAAGGCTGAAGCAAGAAAAGTTTGAGAAGGCAAAGTTAGAGCAAGAAGCAATGGAGGCAGAAATTGCCGAAAGGAAGAGAATACAGCGAGAGGCGGCTCAAGAAGAAGAACGTTTATGGTACGAGAAACACGGGAAAGACTATGCAGATTATGAATACGAGGAAGAAGAGGAGGAAGAATAACCTTGTGCTGACATGAACGACCGTAAGCGATGCCTGCGGCGGGCTACGCCTACGCTGATGAATTAGCTCTCACTGATGGAATGGCACGCTTGGTTTATGTGAAACCTCTTTGCTGGCAGGGTTGCAGCTTCGTGTGTTTCAGACAATTGAATACCAGTACGTCAAGGAGTTCAACATCTTCTTAATTCCCCACACTAAGAAGCATGTTGGGGGTAGGGTTGCAGCTTCGTGTGTTAGGGAAATTGAGTTTTAGTGTATCAAATAGAACAACATATTCTTGCTTCCTTACACCCTTTGATCCAGGAATACCAGGGATTTACGCTTAACAAGCGTAGCATTCTCCTTACCACCCTGAAGGCTAATTCCCCTTCTTTACCATTGTCAACTTCCTTTGACGGTTACAAATCAAAATCAAGGCTGAATGTTTCCGGTTCAGAATCTTCTTCTTTCTCCTCTGCAAATGGAGTTGAAGTCCGAGAGGTGAGTTGATTTGACTCAGTATTAATCGGAGTGTTTGCTATATGTTGTGCAGGTAATCCAGCCTTGATGAAAACAAAATAGCAATCAACTATAAAGTAAATCGTGTCCAGGTAACTTTTATCTAGTTTTTGCGATTCTGCAAATATGCGCTCTCGGTAATTATCTTTGAGGCGAACTTTTTCCGGTGCTAAGTCTTTTTTATCTACCATTGTTAAAACTTCACTTAAAAGATGTAGTAGTTGGGTTCTTGCTGCTAATGGTTTTTGCCATCTCTAAAAGCCCAGAGACATTGGCTTCTACCGGATTGTCCAAGATTTTGAAGCCGTTTTTCTCCAACAGCTTTTTAAATCCTGGTAAGAGGCAGCCTCCACCAATCGCCCAGATTTCATCTCCCTGGTGCTTGGCATCAAGTGTCAGATTCACCACTTTCTTCAAGTATTTTTCATACCAATCTTTCAAGCAAGCGCTGTATATATCTTTAATATCAATGTCACGGCTGTACCTGGTATGCCCCATCTCCAGACAAAATCGGATTTTGGAGGCATCCCCGATTTTTCCGCCATTTAGATGTTTCATTTTTTGGGAGATATCATCAATGAGGACTTCTACACCGATGGGGTAGGCGGTGTGAACTTCTCGTTGACCCCGGTTGTAACGAGAATACAGGGTTGTTCCATTGCCAAAGTCTAAAATGGTTAATTTTTTGGGTAGTGGATGCCCAAACAATGCACCCATACCCTCTAGTACAACTTTCAGCACTTCTACTTTTACGTCTGATTGTTTGCCAGCAAGTATTGGCTGATATTCTCCATTGAGTACTTTTTGTAATTCTTCAGCCAGACCGACATCATGTAAGCTGACGACTAATTTTAAGTGCCAAGCCCTACGGTGTGGGAGATGTGCCAATGCACCCAATAAAGTTAACAACGCATTATTGACTTTATTTTCATTATTGTCTGTGTTGCGGTCAAAATAATTTCCTGTCCGGTAAGCTGACTCTCCAACAGTGTAAGCACTACCGTTAAAAACTACACGCCCTGGCACATCTTCCATCTCGGCATTGGTTATATAGCTGGGGACACGAACTACTTCAAAGCCTTCGACTAAAAGTTTGAGACTTCCGTAACCGTTATCGAAACCCGCAGGAAAAATTTTTTGTAAGCTGTGAATGTTTGACATAGGCTCCAAGTAATACACTTTAATTTGTAAAAATTCTCTGTTCAGATGATTTGGAGAAGCAGAGGTAGAGAAAAATAAAATAACTCCCCCTTTTTGTCCAGCCTCAAGAGCTTATCATATCCCCTTGGGGGCTAAGTGGGACACAAAATTTCAATTAGTCAGATATACCTCATTTAGCACCTATATGCATCCTATATAGGGGTCAAAATATCATCAAAGTGTTGAATTATTTTTGGGGTATATATAGCTCCTATATGACTCCCATTGAGAATTTCTGAAATCTTTTTTATCAACGTAGCAGAAATTAATTTAGATCATCGTTGACTGTTTGATTTATAATTTACTGTCAATCTTTTGTTGAAAAGCAATTCAGTCTTGATCTTTAACTTCTTGCTGACTATGTAACGAGTGCGTTACTACTTGCTTACAGGTTCAGCTTTCTCAACTGAATTATCATTCACACCCAAAGTCAATTGCAAAGGAGTCTTTTGGGGGTAAGCTTTTGCTACTTGCCGATAAACATCATAATTAGTAGGTAGGGTCTGCTGAGAATTACCCACCCCATAGGTCAGTTTGTACTTTACATTTTTCACCAATTCAGGTTTGCCTGCCTCTTCTTGAGGTCTTTTGCGTTGTTCAACTTCATCAACACTTGGTCGCGGCGGTAAAGTAGGCCACCATAACCCTCTGTCATCTGGGCCAACAACTGCTCCTTCCGGTTTCAATCCATTCCGATTCAACATTGAAGTATTCGCAAAAGTTTCAATTCGTGGCTGTGGTTGACTAGTTAGGTTATTCGCATACAAAACAAGCCAGGTGTAACTGGTGAGTGCTGTAGCTTCATACTGTTCAGCAGTAGTAGTGCTGCAACTAGTTAGTGTCAGTGCCGTTAGTGCAGTTATTATTGAGGGTAAAATTTTCAACTTTTGCATTATCAATCATGAATATCTTTCACCAATCACTCTTAATCTTGGTGTGTACCATCATTGCTGCCAAGGAGAAGGAATCGCTGTTGTCGAAAGCACCTCTTTAGTTGTTAATCTGATAGCCGTCTGCTCACAGTTGAGGCATTGGATTTTCACCTGGGTTAGTGAAGGACGACCTTCATATTCTCCCATTACTGGTTCACCAGTGTACTCGCTGATTTTTCACTGTTGACAGTGCCAGCACTCAAATATAATCCGGCTTACTGGTTCATCGCAGTCTAGAAATCTCACATACTGGCATTTCTCTGGCGGTAACTCAGGTTCACAACTGAGACATTTTACATTTTACTTTGCTTGGTATAACTGAGGGCAATTACTCCTTGGGGAATTGTAATGACTAATGAGGTAGCGATCACTGTACCTCTGTATCAATGACAATAGTTCGTTTGATTTCAGGCTAGTAACTTGAGGCTGTTGTTTAAATGTTTGAATTGGGAATTGGGTAAATTTAATGTCGCCCTTTAGTAAAAATCACTTGTACCTATTGCCACTTAGTTAAATTCATTTATCAAAGCTTCGATAGCACTAACTAATTTTTCCAATCGTTTCTGTTTTTGGGGGTCATCCCATATCTTTGTTTTTTTGATCACTTGGTAAGCTTTATCTATTCGATTTTTCAAGGGGGCTTCCTGACTAGAAGGAGTAACCGCTTCATGCTCATTAAGCTTATTGATTTGCTCTCTAATCTGCGCTAAAGATAAGTGTTCGTTTACTACCTTTTTAAGTAAGGATTGTCTTTGTAACTCATTTCTAACTCTTGCAATTGCAGTAGCTTTTGTGTAGGCAATCTCCCCTCGACGTAGAGTTTCCAAGATATCATCGGGCAGATTCAACAGAGGTAAGCGGTTTTTCACAAAAGATTCCCATGTCATTAGTCCTAATGAATCAAAAATAGCTTGTACAACTTGGCTTTCAGTTTTAACCCTAACACTAGGGTTAGATGTATAAGGATCTTCTTGTTCACCGCTAACCCTAACATTAGGGTTAGATGTACTAATGTTTCCCTTGACCTCGTTATACATCCGATAGAGATGAGAAATAACCTTTTCTACAGGCTGCTCTAATTTGATTCCCAGTAGCTGGAGAATTCCTTCAGTTTCCTCAACAGGGTTAAGGTCTTCTCGCTGTAAGTTTTCAATTAGTGCGACTTGTAGTGCTTCCTCATCATTTAAGGAGCGAATTACGACTGGTACATTAACTAATTTGATCTCTTGAGCGGCACGATAACGCCTCTCCCCAGCTACCAACTCATATTGTCCTTCAGAAACCGTCCTCACAAGCAATGGTTCTAAAATGCCATGCTCCTTGACAGACGCTATTAACTGTTGCATCTTTTGGAGATCAAAATAGCGCCGAGGCTGTTGTTTAGGAAGACGAATTGATTCTATTGGAACAGAGTTATCAGCTTTAGTAGTAGGAAGGTTAACAGATTGCGGAGTTTTACTAATGAAAAACTCTAAAGCTCCTTCATCTAATGATTTACGTTTTTGAGACATAGCTTTAAAATTGGTTTGAGCTAAGAAGTTATATTCTTAAATTTTAAGCAGGTCGAAAATTTCATTGAATAGTTGAGTATATTCACGTCTTGCTTCTGCTGCTGGCCTACCTGTCATTGTCCAAACAGTTAGGTTTTGTCCTGGTACATCTGCAATAACTTCTCGGTCATGAATGATAGTCTTGAGCGATATCACCCCAGGTATAGTTTTTAAAAAACGAGTGGCTTCATCTTTTAATCGAGTACCCTGTTTAGCTCTGTTGAGGAAAAGAGCGCCTTTTGGTAAACCCTCCCGGATTTCCTGAGCTTGATTAATTAGCAAAACTGCCTTGAGTGTAGAACTGAGGTCTAAAACTTTTGGCTGAATTGGTACTAATACTATATCCGCCCATGACAAAATTGCTTTCGTTTCATCATCTAAACGCCCCGCAGGCCCATCAACTACGATGTAATCATGCTGCTTGGCTAACTTAGGAATTTCATGAAAAAGTTTGTCTTTCTCATGAATCACTTTGAAAGGAATAGGTTTCTCTAGGTTGTTAATCCATTGAGATGATGATGTTTGTGAATCAGCATCGATCAGCAAAGTGTTATAACCTTTTTTAATAGCCAGATAGTAAACTAGATGTACTGCTGTTGTGGATTTTCCTGTACCGCCTTTTTGGTTAGCGATCGCAATAATTTGCGACATGATTTTCGTACAAACCTATTGATGATGAACTTACACTTACTCAAGTAATACCAGTTAATAATTCGTTTGTTACAAGTGCAACAACTATTATTACTCAAAAAGTAATGCTCTTACTGGTATAGCTTCAAAATAGCCAAATCTATGAAAACTCTGAGTTTAACTGCAAAATACAACAAGGGTCAACAGAAAAAATCAACTGTTCACGATCTAGAGAGAAAATTACTTAATATGCGGTGTCAATCTCTAAATAGGATCTTAAGAGAATGGCACTAAGTTAAGCACAAACCCTTGATATAACTGGGTTTTGGGTGTGGGGTATAGGGTGTGGGAAATCAAGAAAATGTTGAACTCCTTGACGCAACTGAAGTTTAATTGTCTTAAACACGAACCTGCAACCCTGCCCCCAACACCCTGCCCTAGCGAGGTTTCACGTTTTCTTAGTGACATTCGATCTTAGGATCTGATGTATTTTGTGCTTCCTCATTACACTAATTTCAGATGTACAAATTAGTATTTATGTACTATAATTAACTGGCTTCCAGTACTATTCCTATCTATCTATTACTATAATGATGTGCGGCATCTGATCATAAGCAATGTCCACTCCTCCTAATCTTTCCCCTCAACAAGTAAGCGCCTTTCCTCAAAACGAAACAATCACTGGAGTTGTAGAACGTTTAACTTTTTACTCTGCTGAGTCAGGCTACACTGTGGCAAGACTGACCCGCCCCCGCAGCACAGAACTCACAACAATTGTCGGCAGATTTGCCAATATTCAGCCAGGTCAAACTCTACAGCTAACTGGTTTCTGGCGTGACCATCCACAATTTGGGCCACAGTTCCAGGTAGTTAATTATCGAGAAACCAAACCAGCCACTATCACAGGAATTGAGAAATATTTGGGCAGTGGACTCATAAAAGGTGTTGGCCCAGTAACAGCCAAACGCATCGTAGCTCACTTTGGACTCGAAACCCTCGATATTATCGAAAACCAGATCGAGCGATTAATCGAAGTTCAGGGCATCGCTAAAAAGCGGATTACTTTAATCAAAAACGCTTGGTTAACTCAGAAAGCTATCAAAGAAGTGATGGTGTTTCTCCAGGGACATGGCGTTTCTACCACTTATGCTGTGAAGATTTACAAGCAATATAAGGATGAGGCGATCGCCACTGTTACCAAGAACCCCTACCAGCTAGCAGCCGACATCTACGGTATTGGTTTTCTAACTGCTGACAAGATTGCGAGAAATATAGGAATTGCCCCTGACTCAGAATTTCGTTATCGTGCGGGGATTATCCATTGCCTAAGTGAAGCTGCCGAAGATGGTCACTGTTACCTGCCACAAAGCGAACTGATTGAGTCGGTAATCAAACTGCTGACTACCGAATCTCATCAGCCCACAGAAGAAGGGGTTGCGATCATTATTAAAGATATGGCTCTGGCAGACGAGCTGATTAGAGAGCGGGATGAAGAAAAAAGGCTACTTTGCTATAAGCCGACTTACTTTCATACGGAACAGAATTTAGCTCAACTGATACGCCAACGCTTGGAAAATCCTGTTGGCACTGACATTGAGCGTGTGCGTGATTGGATTAACCGCTTTACAGCCAGCCGTAGAATTCAGCTTTCAGAACAGCAACGCCAAGCTGTAGAAACAGCAGCCTATTCCAAAATCATGATCCTTACTGGTGGTCCTGGCGTTGGAAAGACCTTCACCACTCACACCATTGTCAGCCTGTGGAAAGCAATGGGTAAATCTATTGCCCTGGCCGCACCTACTGGACGGGCTGCTCAACGTTTGGGTGAAATGACTGGGCTGGAAGCCAAAACCATACATCGCTTGTTAGAATTTGACCCCCGCTCAAGGGGTTTCAAGCGCGATAGCGGAAATCCTTTGCCCCACACGGCAATCATCGCTGATGAAGCTTCGATGCTTGATTTATTTCTAGCTTACTCTTTAGTTAAAGCAGTATTGGATGGCGCTTTACTGTTGTTAGTGGGTGATATTGACCAGTTACCGTCAGTGGGGGCAGGTCAGGTACTTGCTGACTTGATTAATTCTGGTTGTGTACCAGTGGTGCGGTTAACCCAAGTATTTCGACAAGCCCAACAGAGCGCAATTATCACTGCTGCTCATCAAATTAACCGAGGAATTTATCCCACAATCGAGGCAATCTCTGACAATCCTGTGACTGATTGTCTATGGCATGGCGGAGGTCATCAGCCTGAACATGGAGTGCAAGCAATCTGCGAGTTGATTACAGACTTGCTCCCTCGCCTAGGTTTTAATCCTGCCACTGATGTCCAAGTGCTTTGCCCAATGACACGGGGAGTTGTGGGTACTCGCAATCTTAATACCGTGTTACAGCAGCTGATTAATCCACCCGCCCCCGACAAGGTGGAGATTAACAGAGGTGGGAATTTGTTACGCGAGGGTGATCGCATTATCCAGTTGACCAACGACTACAACCACGAAGTCTTCAACGGCGACTTAGGAATAATCCAAGCCATTGATACTGTCGAGCAGGAAGTTGCAGTGCAATATGGTGAGCGGACTGTGGTTTACGATTACGCTGACTTGAATGAAATTGCCCTGGCGTGGTGCGTGACTATTCATAAAAGCCAGGGTTCAGAATATCCGGTGGTGATTCTACCAATCTATATGCAGCACTATATGATGTTGACCCGGAACCTGTTTTACACCGGGCTGACCCGTGCCAAGAAGTTAGCGATCGTGGTTGGAGCAAAAAAAGCGATATCTCTGGCGGTGCGCTCTACTGATGACCAACGGCGGTACACAAGGTTACAGCAACGGTTGCTTCAGGCAGGACTGCATTGGTGATATGTTTTGGTTCTTCAAAATAGAAAATTTTAATGAGCTATTTGATTTATACTTTTAAATCCCCTGGTTTAAAAAAGTCGAAAAGTTTGTATGTCCAGCCTGAGTTCCGACATGGTTCGCGTCTATTTGCAAGAAATTGGTCAGTATCCTTTATTAAAGCCAGAGGAAGAAATCGCTTATGGTAGACAGGTACAAGAAATGATTGTCATTGAGCAATCTAAAAATGAACTCACTCAACAGCTAGACCGTGAACCAACAATGACAGAATTAGCCAATGCTTTTGAAAAAACCGAAGCACAAGTTCGAGCAGCACTACACCTTGGTCAAAAGGCCAAACAGAAAATGGTGACAGCTAACCTGCGACTAGTAAGCTGTTCCACATTTAGTTTGCAATAGCAGCATTACCTTTATTTTTAATTTTTCTTCCCCATCTAATTATTAACTCTCCCTGATTTAACAACCTATTTAATAAGTTTTTCAGTTCCTCTACTGATTTAAATAGGCGATGAGATATGTATTCTTTCGCCGAATGCCATACAAGTT
>NZ_JACJSI010000175.1 GCF_014698065.1 Nostoc flagelliforme FACHB-838 | reverse complement strand
TCAAATTGCTACGGTATGCTTTAGTCATTTGCTCACAAGGTGCTGGTTTCTACAAATCTCAGCATAAGCTTTGTGAGCTTTCTTACAACATTACCCTACTTTTAAAACATCCTCTTATATTTGTCTTGAAAGTGTGGAGTTAAGGTGTAAGTTTAAGCAGTGAAAGTAGAAGTAAATTGGAGACTAACGTGGGAGCCAAGTTGTTTTATATTGCGACACAGACGATTGAATAGTTACTGCTTCAGTTTAAAAGCATATTCCCCTCCCGCATTTTCTCTTTAGAGGGACGTTGTTGCAGAAATTGGGAGAAAAGGTAAATTTTATTTGTTCCCATTCCACGCCTAAGTATAAGAAGTTAGAGCTTTAGCTGACTGCGAAATCTGTTAATACTAACTAACAAGAGAATAGTAGTGAAGCCTAATAATGCAATCACGTTTGGCCAGAGTACATCAAGACTAACACCCTTGAGAAGCAAGCCCCGCACGATTACAAGATAGTGACGTAGTGGATTTAGCAACGACAAATACTGAATCAGCTGGGGCATACTCTCAATCGGTGTAATCGTACCGGAGAGCACACTTAATGGCACATTGATAGAAAAGGATATGAGTTGGGTTTGTTGCTGACTATAGAACATCGTTCCTATAAGAATACCTATTCCAATTGCACTCAAGATGTAGAGACCCGACACTGCCAAAAAAACCAAAAAGTTACTCCGCAAGGGTAATTTAAAGATAAGTTTAGCTAAACTAATTAACAGGATAACATCACCTAGTAGCAGAAGAAATAAGGGCAAAACTTTGGCTGACAATATTTGCCAGTTTGTCGTAGGGGTCATCAACAACTGTTCAAGTGTACCAGTCTCTTTTTCGCGCACTACTGTAGCGGAAGCAACTATTGTGCTGACTAGGCATAGTATTAACCCCATCACCCCAGATACGAAAAACCAACTATTAATTAGTCCAGGGTTATAAAGGAAGGTAATCTGGGGCTGAACTTGTGCAGGCACCTGCCAGGGTTCTATTTGCCGACTATAATGATTAATAATTTGAGCAATGTAACTTCTTGCAATCCCGGCAGTATTTGCGTTGACTGCATCAACTAAAACTTGTACCTGTGTAGTACGTTCCTGATGCAGGTCACGATTAAACTCAGGCGGTATAATTAAGCCGACCGAAATCTGTCCTGTCTGAAGCTGATGGCTTACAGTCTGCTCGCTATTACTATAGTGAGCGATAAAGATGCCATTCTCAGTCAAAGTAGAGATCAGTTCACGACTTGTATAGGTTTTAGCGTAATCAATAATCCCCATTTTGAGGTTGTGTACCTCGGGGTTGATGGCAAAACCATAGATCAACAGTTGTACAGTCGGTAGAACAATCAGTAGAAAGAGCAGCCGTTTGTCTCTGAGGATTTGATGCATCTCTTTAACCATCAATGCCCAAAAGCGGCTATTGAATAAATGATTGATGAATTTCATTCTTTGAACATAGGAGCGAAAAAGCTCAGTAGCTCGAAAACGGGAGCGATACGAAAAAGTGAAATGCCCTCATTTGGGCAGGGGGCAGGAGGATTAGAAATTAGCGTTTTATAAGCCACGCTGATGGATTGTTGATTATAGTTACTAGAACCTATCCCACTAATAAAACTCTTTGAATCCAGATTATGAATAGTAGCAAGCTGAATGAATGCATTAAAATATACTTTAATACGTTCCCAGCGAACCCCTAAACGACGATATTTACGTTGATACCAAGCAAAACAGCGTTCCTGCTGAAATCTGGGAACAGAGATTTTGATAGGTATACCTCTATTCTTCCTGGTTTTCCAGACTCGTTTCGGTATTTGAGGTCTAATACCCCGCTTACGTAAAGCAGCACGTTTTTCCTTTGAATCATAACCTTTATCAGTAGCCAGTAGCTTAAGCTTTTTACGTGGTTTACCACGTTTTAAAGTTTTAAGTTTTACTTTATCAAGCAGAGGTAATATTTGTTCTTTTTCGTTACCGTTGGCTACCGTTGTGCAATTAGCCAGTGGCATTCCACTACCAACAGTCAAGTGTATAAATTACAACTCCCTTTCCTTTGCCACCATACGCAATCTCTTCACCACCTCCCGATCCTGCGGGAAAAAGAGCCGTCAACAAGTCCAAAATCCCAATTTATTAGCCCTTTCTCATCAGTGATCGCTAATACACGTCCTTGTATATATTTAAATGTTCCATCGTCAAGCCATTGCCTTAACCATCGGTGAAATGAACTTTTTGATGCCCATATATCCCTATGTGGCAAATCACACCATCGACATGCCGTAATCAGGATGTACAACAGACTATTTAATACATAACGATATGGTGCATGAGCCCTACCTTTTCCACGTACGTTTGGATGGTTTTTCAGGAAATATATCCTCAAATAGCTTCCATCCCCGGTCACTCAATCCTTCAAAACGCCCAGCCATAAACCGATACACCCTTCTTAAATGAGAAGTAGATTACCACATTTTGATATTAGTGGGATAGGTTGTAGAATGCCTCTATCCCGGTAACTGCATCCGACCTAGTTTCCGCCATGTACTAATAAAAAGCAATAGACCTAGCAATGCTAATACCAGGGGGATAAACCAGACGCATGACCATCCCCCTCCTCTTACAAAAGCGTTACGATTTAATTCGATATAGTAGCGGACTGGAATAATATTAGCAATTAGCGAGAGAGGAAAAGGAATATTACTTACTGGGTAGATAAAGCCAGATAATAAAAGTGCCGTCAGGTAACCAATGCTTAAAACTTTCTGGGTAGCTTCACTCTGGGTAGTTGAGCGGACTCCAAAAAATAAACCAAACAATACACTAGTCATTAAAAACAACATACTACCAATTAATAAAGAACTTGGTTCCCCTACTAAGCGGAGTCCAAAAATAAGTGACCCTAGAAGCATGAGAAATAGGGTTTGTACAATCGCAACTAGGAAGTAAGCTAGCCCCTTGCCAAGCAACAGTTCTGCTGCGCTCAAGCCGGAAGTGTAAACTTGGATTATTGTACCCTGCTCTTTTTCACGGGTCATAGCAAGTGCTGAAAGTAGAGACGGATAGACCCAGAGTATAAGGGCATAGGCTCCCGGTACAATGTAGAGAGATTCTTTACGCCCTGGATTAAACCAAAGACGCACCTGGGGAGTTACTCGCTTGCTGCTTGGTTGTAAATCGACACTGCTGAGGAAAAAGTCAGTCGTAGCACGAATAGTATTTTCAATTACCCGTGCGTTATTGACATCTGTCCCATCGACAAGGACTTGAAAGGTGGTGAACTTGCCAACTTTAATTTGGCGGGCAAAATTGGTTGGAATTACTAACGCTGCTTTGGCAATACCACGGTCAATCGCTTGGGATAAATCGGCATTTTGGGAGTCTAGAGCTGGGAAGCTTTCCCTATCTCCTACTATCCACTGCTTATTGTCAAAAGGGACGAATTGAAACTGATTGGTGGCAAATAACCTTTCAATGAAAATGCGGCTAAGTGGGCTTTGATCAAAGTCCTGAATCACCAAAGGAATCGCTTTTAGCTCCAGTCTGATGGCAAACCCGTAGAGTAGTAAGGTTATCAGTGGCAGAAGAAATGCTAGTGCTACAGTTAGGCGATCTCTCTGAAATTGTGCCAATTCTTTGGTACATTGAGCCCATATCTTTTTCATGATCTACCTTTGAGTTGAGGGCTGTGAGCGGGCTGGAAGAATGAGATAAGACTCTTAGTCCAAATCAATGCTATTTCGCCAATCTGTTTTAATAAATAATGACCATAAAATAAAGCCGAATATTAACAAGCCTGCAAAAAAATCAAATAAAATTAAGGTATGCATTCTCAAAGAGAACTTTGACATTTCGCCATAAAAATAATGTCCTGGACTCGATAGTCCTGTAAATGAGTAGATACCAAGGCATAAATAGGCAAACCTAAACATTCCCCTTTTATATAAGAAATAACCAACTATCCCAATTAGCGTCAGAACAATCCAAGCAATATATACTAAATTTGCATTATTTATCCATTCAGGACTTGGATACTTATCTATAAATATGCCATTATCTGCATAATGAAAACTTGTAATAACAATGCTAGAGAATAACAAGTATAGCAATAATTTTTGACACTGATATTTCATAAAAGCCCCAGTTTTTAGCACTGAAAATTCAAACCTATTAACCTTAATTAGCTACACTGACTTCATCAAATACAAAGTGGTGACGAAAATATCTTTGAGGTCTGCCAATACTTTTTATTGAAAGTAAGAAACCCTATTTAGTGACCTTTGTCACTCACAACTTAACAAAATATTGGTTGAGCAATATTGAAGATTTTTTTGACACTTTTAAGCTAATGCAACGATTTAGAAGGCAGAAGTACGAAGGCAGAGGGCAAAAGGAACCCACATTTAAAAACATGGGATTGAAGCAAGGACACTTTGTATCTCGCGCTACGCGTCTCGATACAATTTTTCTTCTAAAACTGGGCTTTATACCTATACCAAAAACTCAAGTTTTTACTCATACTTCTTTCCTTCTGCCCTCTACCTTCCTTTGTAATACTAGACAAGACTCAATACTACAGACCATCAGACAAATCAGCTTGTATCCGCTAACACTGCGACAATTAAAGTCATTGACTTTGATTGGTGGCAATATCTACATAGTACAAAACAACAAGACAATATATTTCCCTGCCTCATTACCTCATTTAGCTGTTTGAGTGCTCATTCTAATTGATGGAACATTACTCCCGTTTAAAAAGCCCATAATTTGCTCGACGACGCTGGTATCCCGAAGAATTCGTCGGTGTCCGAGTCCTTCTGTGGCAATAAGGGTAGCTTGCGACCATCCAGCAGTGATTGCTTGGGCATCAGAGAATGGAATTTCGCGGTCTCGACGGTCGTGAATTACCAAAGTTGGAATTTTCACAAAGGGCGCTACTGCTCGAACGGAAAACGCTTCAATAGGCTTCCCATCTCGGAACTCAACCCATTGGTGCATTTTCTGAACTACCTGCTCGGAAAGACGTGTAAAAACGGCAAAGCGTCCAATGACATCTACTAGGTCGGAAGGAGTTCCGATAAGTACTAGCTTTTCTACTGTCACGTCGGGTTCCCATGCCAGCATCATCATTGTGGAGGCTGCTCCGAAAGAATGACTGATGATACCGTAGACTGGTTCCATATATTTAATAACGGCTCGGACTGCCTGTCCAAAATCTACTACGTGGGTCTGTGCCCCTGGAGATTCTCCATGAGCAGGTCCGTCGAAAGTGATTACGCAGAAGCCATGCTGTACCAAGGGAGCTATGAAGGCACCCAAATTGATCCCACGCTGCCCCCAACCATGAACGAGCACGACAACTGGACCTGTACCCCAACTGTAAGCAGCGAGTTCTATCTCGCCATAAGGGATTTTTAGAGCTTTAGCGCTATCTAGAAGATCCTGCTCATCTTTTGTGATCGTCTTACGTCCAGGCGTGAAAAATAAATCCAAAGCCTGCTTAACATCATTGGAAAGCATAAGTAGTTTCAGTTTGTACTTTTGAAGATTATCAAACAATTGTGAAAAAGATGATGAACAAACGCAGTATTCTTGTCTTACACAAAACACGATGTGCGACTTAACATTCTGTTATAAGCTCATCAACCTGTAAAGGTTCTCTTCGGGGTTTGTCGATTCGACGCATAGTAATACGCAAGAGATCCATAGTTCCCGTGTGAAAACCAATAGAAAAGAGGCTGAGGTATTTTATATATCTGACAACCACTTCCTCCCCAACAAGATTGACTGCTTCTGCACGGTTTGCCTTTAACTTTGAGAGCCAAAACTGGCTAGTGCGTTTGTAATCATTACGATCATTCCGAAGGGCTACGATCTCGAAAATTCCTTCGGTAGCTTTGGCAATATCCGCGAGTCTAGGTAAATCCGACTCTGGAAATATTTCATTAGCAATGAATGGACTCATGTCTTCTTTGCAGATGTTTCCGTATGCTATGGTCTGAAGCGACATCCAGCCACCTGGTTTCAAGCACTCATGACAACGCTGGAAAAATTTGCAGTAACCTTCTACTTTCTTCGTGTTGGAGAGGTTTGCTTTGGCGAAATGCTCGAATGCACCGATTGAAATAATTGCATCGTAAGGCTCTTTTGGAGAGTGGTCAGACCAGCTTTCTAATTTAACTTCAATTCCTGGATGGTTGAACGAGGCGATCCACTCTGCTTGGGACTTGCTTAATGTTAGACCTACAGCATGTTTAACACCGTGCCTTTCCACAAGACGTTGCAATGTAGAACCCCAGCCGCAACCCACATCTAAAACTCGTCTAGCTTGCCTAGCTCTGGACTGGATGATATGAAAGTCAATTTTTCTTAATTGGGCTGACTCAAGGTTGTCATTTTCTTCCCACAGGGCACATGAATAAGTGTTCGTGGTATCAAGCCAAAGTCTATAAAAATCGTTACTTGCGTCATAATGGTGCTGGATTGCCTCGGCAGAAGCACCAGGATTCTGAGCTTTTGTAGTATTAATGGCACTGCTCCTATTAGTCTGGTTTTTTAAAATATGGAAAGACAGAATCACGATCACAATCTTTGTAAAGATTGTGATCACATTCGATAACGTTGTCCAACCAAAGCCATATGAAGCCTGATTTTCTTAATTTGATGAACTGCAAAAGAAAACGAGCGAACCTTAAGTTATTGGGTAATTCTCTTTCAATACGGGTACGCTTAGATTTTTACTTTGTATTCCTTGGCTAAATGCCCGGACAAAGCTTCAATAGTAGGGTAATCAACCAATAAAGTAGGATCAAGCTCATATCCAAGCCAATCCTCCATATCTCCAATTAGGACTACTGCTGCCGAGGAATCCAAACCGTAGCGTTCGAAGGAAATTCTGACCTCGACGTTATTTGGGTCGATTTCCAGGACTTCAGCTAGATAGGATACTAGCCATGCTTGAATTTCTGCCGCAGTCACTGGCTTCTTATACGCATTCTCTTTAACATCGGTCTTGTTACTCTCCGATTCCATAGACATCTGGGCAACTTTAGGATTTTGGATTTCCATTTTTGAGACCTCTATAATTTTATTTCCTACAGCTCGTTCAACAGAATTATTCAAAGTTCATTTACGCGACGCAGCCTTTTTAGCTTCTATCATTCCTGCTGTAGGAACTTTGACATCCCAAACCATTCCAGCTACTTCAAGAGCGCGGATGACCCAGTAACCCTGGTCAATTTGCCACCATTTCAATCCAAATCTCGCCGAATTTGGGAAAGCATGATGGTTGTTGTGCCACCCTTCGCCAACAGTAAGAATGGCCAGCCAGCCAATATTTCTGCTGTAGTCATGACTGTCGAAAGAGCGGCGGCCAAAGACGTGCGTTATTGAATTAAGGCTCCAAGTGGCGTTATGTGCTAAAAAAATTCGGACAATCCCTCCCCACATAAAACCCTGGAAAGCTCCTATACTCGTTCCTGTTAGAATTCCTCCCAGTACAGCGGGAATCGCAAGACCCAAGATTACCCAAATTAGGTACAACCGATTAACTCTGGCAATGGCAATGTCTGGAAGCAAATCTTTAGCGAAGAGTACAGAATTCGTAACATCGCTGTCAAATAGCCAGCCAACATGGGCATGCCATAGTCCGAGGAGATGTCCACGTATTCCGTCCTCATAGAGACGAGGAGAATGGGGATCACCAGGTAGATCGCTGTACTGGTGATGGCGTCGATGGGTAGCTACCCAAAAGATAATAGGCCCCTGAGCAGCCATAGATCCAAGGATGGCGAGGGTAATCCGTATCACTTGTTTTGTTTTGAAGGCTCTGTGTGCAAAGTGCCGATGAAAGCCCACACTAACCCCGACCGTAGTCAAGGCGTACATACTGATCAACAGTGCTATCTCCACTAAACCAATGCCTGATACGTAAAGTAGTCCAATTGCAAGAATTGAACCAAGAAAAGGAATTAAGACAATAGCTAAGGCGAATCGTCGTTGTAGCTCTTGTAGTTGTTCATTTTCTATCGTTATTTGGTTTTTACGAGGTGAACCTATAGCAGGCTCTAATTTTATTGTGCAATCTGGTTGTATCGACATTAGACTGTCCTTATTGCTTTTGAGTTTTAAATCACTTCATGGACTCAATACACTAGCTGTTTTCCACAATCATTTCCCTAAGTTGCTACTGTCACCTTAGATCGAGCTAGTTTTTAACTGCACTGATACTTGTAACATCTGATTTTCTTTGAACCTCTGAGTTTCTGCCGCTCTTTCCCAACACATCCAGCGTCCCGTCTAAAAACTTTGCCCGGCAAGCGTAGCGTTGTATCTTACCGCTGGAAGTCTTGGAAACGCTTCCAGTTTTAACCAGTACCGCAGCATAAACTTGCAGACCATGTTGCGCCGTCAACGCCTGGCGTATATCTCCAATCACCTTATCCAGATTCAGCTTCTGCAGATAATTCCGTTTCACCTCCTGAACAACTACCAGCCGCTCTTCGCCCTTTATGTCCACTGTAAACGCCGCATTACACCCTGGTCGCAGTGCCGGATGACTTTTCTCTACAGTTAATTCAATATCCTGTGGATAATGGTTGCGACCCCGAATTATAATGAGGTCTTTAAGGCGACCTGTGACGAACAACTCGCCATCCTGCAAGAACCCCAAATCCCCTGTGCGTAAAAACGGCCCTTCATCACTATCTGCCAGGTAGTTTCGGAATGCGTAAGATGTCTCCTCCAGTCGCTTCCAATAACCCTGAGCCACGCTCGGTCCTGACACCCAGATTTCTCCTACTTGGTCAAAGGGACATGGGATTAAAGATTCAGGGTCAACAATAACAATTTTCTGGTCTAACCATTTTTGGCCACAGCCCACAATTACCCGGACACCCTCCTGCCTATCAGCAGATGCCACTATCAAGTTTTGCTCAAGGGCTCTCCCTTTGACCTGACGGACAATGGGCGGAGATATTTTCAAACCTCCGGAAATAAATAAAGTTGTTTCAGCCATCCCATAGCATGGGTAAAATGCCTCTTGGCGGAAACCACAGGGTTCAAATACAGTTGCAAACCGTTCCAATATCTCAGCACGAACTGGTTCCGCCCCGTTGAAAGCAACTTCCCATCTGCTCAAGTCAAGAGTTGCTATCTCTTCAGGCTTAATCTTTTGAACACACAAGTCATAAGCAAAATTGGGTCCGCCGCTGGTAGTCGCTTTGTAGCGGGAAATAGCCTGTAGCCAGCGAAAAGGCTTCTTAAGAAACGTTATCGGTGACATGAGAATCACTGGGAATCCGCCATAGAGGGGCTGTAACACTCCACCAATCAACCCCATATCGTGGTAAGGCGGTAACCAAATGACACCTTGACTATGGGGCTGATGCTCAAAACAATGATAAATCAAAGACAAATTGTGTAGTAAGTTGCCGTGACTAACCATTACTCCTTTTGGTGTACCTGTAGAGCCGGAAGTATACTGGAGAAAAGCTAGTGTGTTGCTATTAATTAATGGTTGTTGCCATTTCTCAATAACATCATCAGTAATAGTATCTGTAGCTATCCAATGCAATGCTGCTAAATCTGGAGTATGGGGAAATTGCTCCTCTACATTCGTCAAGATGGATGTATTAGTCAGGGCAAGCTTTGCCTGTGCATCTGCCACAATCGCTTGTAGCCGAGGCATGGGTTTATTAAATAGTGGTGGATAAGCAGGGACAGCTACAACTTCCGCATACAAACATCCAAAAAAAGCTGCTATGTATTCTAGACCAGGCTGGTAAAGCAGTAATGCTCGTTCACCCTTGGCATTTAAGGATTGCAGATACGCGGCGATTCCCCTAGATCTCTGCTCTAGCTCATGATAATTTATGCTAACTTCTTCAGTTTCCCCATCCACAAGAAAAGTATAAGCAGTTTGGTTAGGTTGATAGATAGCTCTATAGCGTAGTAGGTCAACTAAAGTTGAGGCATTAGATAAACTATCTCCCAAATCAGACACATAATCTGTCATAAGATTTGCTTGAAATAAAATCACTTGTTATTAAACTAAGCAGTAAGAACTAAAACCCTAGGAATTTGCAAAAAGTGCAAATAATATTCAATATTGATAGCACTTCTATATAAAGATGCACATCATAAAACCCTCCTTTAGTCCTCCAAGGTTTTGGGGAACGGCGTAGCTCGGAGGTAAATATATCGCAGCTTTATAAAGAAATGGTATAAGCCTAAATTCTTACAACAGATAGTAATAAAGTTTAGTTTGTGATTTGTAAGAACTGATCTAATACTACTACTTATTCTTACTATTTTGCAACACAATTAATTCTGAACGAAGTTTCGCATTATCTAGCTGAAGTTTCTGATTCGTTATCTTTAATTCTTCTAATTGTACTTTATATATATCACGTTCCAGCTCCAATTGTTGCAGTTCATCTTGTTGAGGTGTGGAAGTGAGTGATATAGAATTATCGGTTGTTTGTCCTATCTGAATAGTCTCAATGATTGGAGCAACTAATGCTTTTACTTTATTTATATGACTCTTTTGACTAGTTGAAGAAGCTTTCTGCTGCTTTTTTCCTGCTGCTTTAGAAGTTTTATATTTATTGATAAGGTTTTTAACAACTTTTGGATCTACTATTTCACCTGTCTTGACAAGATATATTGCTTCATCTCTAGCTGCTTCAGGGGTACTAGGGGCTGCCAGCTTACAGAGAGCAGTAGGAGTAATACTATTAATCAAATTTCCGATTATCGGAAATTTAGACTCAAATGCTTTAGCAACATTTATAAACTCATAAGCTGAAGTCTTACCCATTGCAAATTCTTGTCGTAACCAAGACAAAAATTCACCATGCTCTATAATATTTTGAGCTTCTAGTAAATTTAGGCCAATGCAATAAATATCCATAGCACTTCTCTTTAGCCTACGTCGTGTGTCTTCCGCTAAGATAACTAAGCGTTGTTGTTTCTCTTCTATAGTCTTGAAGTCTGGTTTGCATATAGATGCTAAAGGCTGCTCAACAATTTCTTCCGATTTAGTAGGTATCAAACTGGCTTCCATAGGGAAAGCTGTTGACCTGTCGTTACTTATTTCCATACAGTACAGTTTTTCTAATATTTGTGTTTTCATGAGAATTGTTTTGTTCCACAGTGTTTCAGGCTTGTCACTTCATTCTTAAAGAAACTTATATAAATTAATCAATATCAAGCTAGTAACTTTACGCATACACCTATAAAATCTTTACAAAAGTACACAAAAAAGCAAATTCCAGCGTTTATTTTTACACCTTCAATTTGTTTTTTGACCTGCGTGACTAGCTATAGCATCAGAATAAGTATTTCAACACCCCTAGCACTTGCAATATCTCCCTAACAGCCCCTTTCTCTCGCTCCATCTGCTGAACACGATTCAGTAACCGCTTGGGAATGTACTTCGACGATTTGACCAAGCGATCGCCCTCACTCCAAAATTCGTAGTGATAGTATGCCTGTTGGTAATATCTGCCGTTTTTAGTAATGGTTTGCCAATGAATACTACCGCTCCCCTCACCTTTGTTTCGCCGCATTTTACTAGGGTTTACTGCAATGCTCAACAGAGATAATATCGATACAATTGGGCGGTTGACGGTTTCAGCTTAACAATAGCGAGTAAACTACCTGCTGCGTCAATTACTTCAATTCGGGTGAGCGCATAGACATCTTTACTAGGAAACAATATGGCAGACCTTAGCGGTAATTGGTTAGGAACTTACTGGCAAGATGACATTCCTAGCCGCTTTGAAGCAACCTTTGTTCAGAGTGGAAATACTTTTAGTGGTTCCATTTTGGATGACAACTATTTAGGAGAAGCTCAGGTCAATGGCGAGGTAATTGGGCGCACTGTCAGTTTTACTAAACGTTATTTAGTTACCTCACCTGTACCAGTTAGATATACAGGCATGGTTTCAGAAAATGAAGATTATATGCAAGGAGAGTGGAATATAGGTTTGCAGTATTCTGGTGTATGGTCAGCCCGACGCAGTGGAGAAAACCTGATTGTAGATATACAAACTCGGCTTGAACAGCAAACTCCATTGACAATGACTTAATCGCTCACATAAATCCTTACCTTACCCCCAGGCTTCCTTATGTGTAATTTCCGACTCTAAGAGACTCAGCACTTTTTCTTCCAACGCTGTCAAATAAGCCCGATTCAGCTTTCCTAACGATTCCAAAAACCTCTGCACCGATTCCTCCAGCCCACTCGAATATACCCGATTGATGCGATCGCAAATCACCTTCATCTGCTGACACTCCGCAGGCAGGTAATTGTAAGACTTCAGGTGCTGCAACCCAATGGCGTACTCTCCATCCCAGGTTTTGACAGTGCAACTAAACTCATTTACTTGGCTGACAATCCGTTAGGGTCGAGGTGTACATTGCTGTATCACCCCTCCCATCCGAAACCGTGCGTGCGACTTTCACCGCACACGGCTACTCAATGTGTTGTCCATTTGTCAATACGGACTTCCTTTAGCAAAGTGACCTAGAAAGTTAGAACCCACATTCCGCACTTCAATTTGAAGTATAAATAGATTACAGCCAAGAAAAAAGCAAAAAATCGCGATAATTAAGAAAACAAAACTAAATTAATCTACGGTGTGAAGAGAAATAATTAAATAT
>NZ_JACJSI010000174.1 GCF_014698065.1 Nostoc flagelliforme FACHB-838 | reverse complement strand
TTTAGGTAAGGCTGGTAGTATTGCCTACATAGATGCTATTGAACAAATTACTGCAAGGACTAAAATTGAAGCTTTAGATCGTTCAATTGAGACTCTCAAACAGGGTTTAAAAGATTTAGTCGAAGAAACTTCCAAATATAATAAAGAATAACAGTGGTTCGCGATGGAATGTCGCGAACCATTCTTTCTTTTCCACATCCCGTGAAAAGTCAGGATCCAGATGCCATAGCTCAAACTTATCTCAGCATTCTCCGCCAACCTCGCAATGCTTGGACTTGGGAAGTGGAATTGCGTCCCTGGGTAGAAAAATTTTGATTTTCACTTTGCTCTAGATATACATAGCAAAGTAATCATTGTAGATTTCTGTATTAGTCATAACTGTGAGTTCTATTTGTTTTTGTTCTTCATTTGTGACTGAACTTGTAGCCGGATCTAAGCTTTCTTGGGGGATAAAATCACCACAGTATTCATTCGCCGGTACAGTCGCATTCATCTTCTGGGGATAACTCAATTTGAGATTATTCATGATGGTAATGAATTGACTACGGCTACGGTTACTAAATCTGGGATTAAGCCGCTTTTCTTCGCCAATGGTGGAAACTGTGCGCCCTTTATAATCATGGGCAGGATACACCAAAGTATCATCTGGCAAGGTGAATAAGCGTTGTGTCACTACATCATATAAAGTTCCAGCATCGCCTCCCTGAAAATCTGTGCGTCCACAACCACGAATAAATAAGGCATCACCAGTTAACAGATGGGTTTTGTTCACCAAATATGCTATGTGGCTGGCGCTGTGTCCTAGGGTGAAAATTGTTTCAATGATTACCGATCCCACCTCTAGGATTTCGCCACCCACAAGGGAGCGATCGGCTTTTGTCACAGCAGTATTCTGGGGAACAATCACCTGAGCGCCTGTTTTTTGCCTGAGTTTCCCTGCCCCTGTAATGTGATCGGCATGAAGGTGAGTTTCTAGACAGTAGCGTAGCTTTAATCCCAATTCATCCAATGATTCCAAATCGCGGTCAACTTGGGTTAGTACAGGATCAACTAGAACCGCATCTCCTGTCTGCCGATCGCCAATTAAATAAGTATAACTACTAGTTTCCGGGTCAAAAAATTGCCGAAATAGGAAAGTTGACGGGGGTATCCCTGCACTGCGTTCGCTTAACAAAGGCATCGTTGGAATAGGACGCACACGCACTGGTAGCGATCGCAATAACACCTCGGATAATTCCTGCGCCTGTCCCCGTAATTCTGGAACAGCAATAGTTTCCCACAGGTCGCCTTTACGCGGAGTTCCCAAGGTATAGAGAAGTTGGGAAACTTCACCGTCTGCTGTATATAAAGCACCCTGAGTATCTGTATCTAATCCTAAACCGATGGCATTGGGGCGAATTAAATTTTGCGATCGCAAATCAGTAATTAGGGGATGAGGCGATCGCCGATAATCTGCTGCTACCCCTGTACAATTCACCACCCGACTGACCTGTAAGGTATGATTAATGTGGGTTTTACGCTGGTGTATGGTTACATCTACACCGTCCGGCAAAGCTTGATATTCTTGAATCCGTCCGGCAGAGATGGTAAGTTGACCAGAATCGAGCATTTTAGTGACGACATCTGCCACTTGTGGGGCAATGCGGTGACGATGCACGTCCCAATAGGGTGTAAGATGACGCAAAAAACGTTGCTGTTCACCGGTTGGTAGTTTTTGCCAGATTTTTTGATTCATGGGACGCAGAGAATCAATTACTGCTCGCCAGTCGTAGCCTTGGGTAGTAGCAACTTTTACCTCCGCACGCAGCATCTGTAACCAGCAATGCACACTTTTTGGTGAATTTTCTAGCGTCAAGAAACAGGGATAAGGTTGAGCTGCTTGATGTTTTAGGGGAAATAATCCTCGTCGGGACACAGCATAAATTTTACCTCGATGCTGGCGATCGCTCAGAGATAAAACCATATCTACCATCGTCAGTCCCGTACCAATTAGCAACACAGGTGCATCAGCATCAAGATCTGCTAGGGCATCGGCTGACCAAGCGTTCCGTAGATAATCATCATTACTGTTTGCGTTTTGAATGGCGGGGGGTGCAGAAGGTGAGTTCCCCAATGCCAACACAACTCTGTCTGCGGCAAAACAACGACCACTACGCAGAGAAATCATTACGCCTTTTCCTTCAGGCTGTACCCCTACCACTTCATCGGTCAAGCGTTCTAGTTGTACATCACTAGGCGCTGTGACTTCTGCTTCTGCTAAAACCGATTGAATGTATAAGCCATAGACCTTACGAGGTATGAAGGTACTAGCATTGACTTCTTCTGAAAAAAATGCTGTTAACTCATCGCGGTTGTATTGTAGCCAACGCAGCAGATGTCCTGGATCATGAGCAAATGCACTCATGTTACCTGCCGATACATTCAGCAAATGACAGTTGGTATCTGTGCTGTAGGCGATTCCCTTGCCAATTTGATCGCTACGCTCAATTAGCTTAATGGTGAGGGGTTGACTGGCTGTTTTCAATAGGTGGGTAGCAACTAGAGAACCACTAAAACCTCCGCCAATAATTGCGATCGTGGTGGGAGTGTGGACAGTTAAAAAACTAGGGTTCATGGTGGTTTTAGTTAGAATCTATAGCTACGCTGATTTCATCAAGTCTCTTTTTTGGGACTAAATGCCTTTTAAACCCAGATGAAAAAATTAAGACTTGATTGCCGATAAATTCTTATAATATCTGTTTTGAAGAATTAAGTACATTTAATTGATAAGTTAACCGTAGTTTTGATTGCCCAAGTCAAAGAGTAGGGAATTGTTACATCTGTCAGAGCGATCGCTAAAACTTGGCGGATGGTGTCTTGCTTGAAGAAATTTTACAATGTTTGCCTCACCTCACCCTGGTACAAGTTTTTGATAGGTTAAATTATTACCGGGATGAACCAGATGAAATTAGTGATGACACAGATAGGAATCTACTTCCCGTTGGATTCGCCCCTGTTTCCAATAAGTGACAAATTCTCCCCTGACACAGCGAAATCCCTGACCAAGTTGCCGTAGTTTAGGGGTTAGTAGCTCAATATCGAGTTTAGAAAAGTCAACTCCATCAAATTTACCGGAATTAGCCATTTTTTAGAGCTTTGCGGCAACGGCGAGTGGCAAGATGTTTGGCCAGGGCAAGCATCTGAGCGTTAACCACAGCCCCGCCAGAGTCGATAGCTTCCAGCAGTTTCTTAGCGGCAATGCCTGAAACGGGCTTATATTGTGTCTGGAGAGGATATTTCATGGTATGGCATATAGTCTTTGTACCTAATTACAGATGTTTAAGGGCTAGATCAGTCCTTAAACATCTGTAAGTCTTGATTGGAGAAGTTTCTGGAAAGCGAGAAGTCCGCCTTGAGTATCCCAATGTTCCTTAAACGTGGACAAATCCTCTAGCTTCATAGCATTACCGCCTCGGTAATCAAGGACTGCTGGATAATCAAATATGGCATCTGCCTTGGCTGCTACAGGTGGGTTACTGCAATCAATCGCCCATAGCACCTCAACAATGCGGTAGATATTGTAATCACCTTGCCAGTCTTCACGTTCAGATTGGCGATCTAAAACTTTGACCAGATGCGTAACATACCCGTGTTGCCGAAGCAAGATCAAATCATTTCTTTCAGGTCGATTGGCATTGGCTTCATCATCTTTCCAAGCTAACTTGAATAGTTCAGAAACTTTCAATTCAGAGTAAGCATACCCACCATCAGGAGGTTTTACATTTTTAGTCCACTTGAGATGCTGCAAATTCATTTTTTCTTTCACCAGGTTCGTCCTTATTTTATGGCTAATTATTATACGAAGTACTATGTATAAATACTTTGTTAAGGATGATTATACGGAATAAGACTTGATTTTATATAAATGTTTGTGATACTCTGCCTTCAGTTATAAACTACAGTTAATCGATAAGTTATTCGTAGTTTACGAATACACAATGTGCATTAAATGAGAATCACCCCTTATGCCAAAAGATTGGTATGAATGGCACGACCTCTACAACACTGAGCCAATATTGCAGCAGCGTCTAGAAATCGTGCGGGAATACATTGCTTATAGCTTGAATGCCTTGCCAGATGGCGCTATCCGGGTAGTAAGTGTTTGCGCGGGTGATGGGCGAGATTTACTAGGAACTTTAAAAAATCACCCTCGTGCAAAAGATGTATATGCAAGACTTGTAGAACTCAACCCCCAGTTAGTTGAACGGGGACGAGCAACTATAGAATCATTGGGTTTGACAAAGCAAATTGAATTTATCAATGGTGATGCAACTCTTGCCACTAATTATCTAGGAGCAGTACCAGCAGATATTGCGATCGCATGTGGTGTGTTAGGCCATGTGGCTGAGAAAATTGAACTCAATCCCTTAATCAATAACTTGAGTTTTCTGAGTAAAAAAGGTGCTTTTTTTATCTGGACTCGCGGACATTCTGACAGTATTTCCTACTCTGACAATGTGCGGAAAATTTTGATTGCATCTGGATTTGAAGAAGTTAACTTCAAACTCACTGCTACAGGAGACATGGGTGTAGGTCTTCATCGATACCTTGGTGAAAACTTACCTCAACCCAAAGAGCAACAGTTATTTGTGTTTTCTGGCGTTCCTAGTAAAGCGAGGTAAAAAATGTCTATTCAAAACACAGTATCGAGTTGGGAAGAAGTTTTAGAAACTGCTAGAAAAAATACCTCTGCACGTAGGGTAAAGAGGACAGGACAATCTCCTTCTACTGCACCAATACCCAGCAGTTTACATAAACTTCCCCCAAACACGCAACCACCAGTCTTGCTTTATCGAGATACTAATTCTTGGTGTCCTTTCTGCGAGAGAGTTTGGTTTGCTCTGGAAGAAAAGGAAATTCCCTTTGCAACGGAGTTTATTGATTTAACTAATAAACCTAAATGGTACACTGACCTAGTTCCCACAACGCTTGTGCCAGCAGCAAAAATTGAGGGAGAGTTAGTATACGAATCTAAAGATATTCTTTTAGCTTTAGAAGAAAAGTATCCACATCCTGCATTATTGCCTGAGAATCCAGAGGAAAATGTTGTTGCTAGGCAGTTAGTTGAAGAGGCTGAGACTAACGGTTTTAGAGATATTGCGTACAAATTCTTGAGAGAAGCACCTGTAGATGCTGATGAGTTGGCAAACTTACAAGTAGCATTTGAGGCTAAATTAGATGAAGTTGAGCAAGCTTTGGCTAAATATCCTGGCCCTTACTTTGTAAGTACGTTTAGCTTAGTTGACATTCTATATAGCCCCCATCTAGATAGATTAGCGGCTAATTTACCTGTATATCGAGGATATCACCTCAAAGGAAATCCTCGCTTTCCTCGCATTAATGCTTGGTTTGATGCACTTAATCAGCGTCCTGCTTATCACAGAGTGAAATCGGATAATATCACCAACAATTTACTGTTGCGTCGCAGATGGGGTGTAGAACCGATCGCCAATCCTTTACCTCTGGATGTGGCAGATAGTGAGAAAATTCAATATCGAGCCGAAGCATCTGAGAGATTGAGCGATAATCGGGAAGTTGCGATCGCAGATGTTATCAAAAATTCTGGAGTCCAAGCAATAGCAGCAGATGGTGACTTTACCACAGTTAAGGACGCTGTTGATTTTCACTTGCGACAACTGGCTGATTATCTGATTCATGGCAATGGTGCAACTTTACCGGGTGGAAGGACTGGTGGTAAAAATAGCAGCATTGATCCTATCTTTGCTGCTGTGGGTGCTATTACTTTCGCATATTTGAGAAATCGCATCTGCGCCCCGCGTGATATGAGTGCTGGTGCAGCGACGGCGTTTCGGGCTGCGATCGATAAATTGTTGACATCTGTTTATTGATATTGGGGGTTGAAAGAACGAACCACAGAGGCGCAGAGGACACAGAGTTAGAGAATGAAGAAAAGATTTTCAGAGATATAGCATGACAACTGATGTGATTCAACAACAAATTGAGTACTATCGTGCCAGAGCTAACGAATATGATCAGTGGTTTTATCGAACTGGTCGTTATGATCGTGATGAAGAACTTAATCAACGATGGTTTGATGAAGTAGCAATCGTTAAAACTGCCTTGCACCAAATTGAGCCAGTCGAACACATTTTAGAACTCGCTTGTGGTACAGGAATCTGGACGCAAGAACTTTTACAAAAGGGGCAGAAAATTACAGCGATTGATGCTGTTTCTGAAGTCATCGAGATTAATCAACGAAAACTTCAATCCCCCAAAGTTAATTATCAGCAATGGGATTTATTTACTTGGGAACCCCATCAGCAATACGATTTAGTATTTTTTTCTTTCTGGCTGTCTCATGTTCCCCCTATAGAACTTAATTCGTTTTTCCAGAAAGTTTCTCGCTCTGTTCGCCCTGGAGGACAAATATTTATGATTGATTCTCGATTTGAACCAACCTCTACTGCGAAAGATCATATTCTTAAAAATGATGAAAATCTTTATAAGATGCGTAAATTAAATGATGGTCAAGAATTTAAAATTGTTAAGATTTTCTATCGGACAGATGAATTGAATAACGAATTAGTTAAGGCTAAATTTCAAGCCGAAGTGAAGCTGACAGATAACTATTTTATTTATGCTTATGGTCAAAAAATTACCTAACTTTTAATGGGATATTGAAAAAATAAACATGAAAACTAATACCAAAATCAGTTGAAGCTGCGGAGGCTGGGGGAGAAAGATATTAGAGGCTATTTATAAAGTAAATCTAAAGGAGAACCATCAGGTAAAAAGGCAGCGATAAGATACTGTTTATGCAGTGTATTTACATAGAAAAAAATGAGACGAAAGTCTTATTCTACAGACCTTAATGACTCAGAATGGGCAATTTTAGCTCCTTTGATTCCACCCGCTAAATGCGGTGGCCATCCCCGAACAACTGATATGCGAGAAGTATGCAACGCTATCTACTACCATCTGAAAACAGGTTGTCAGTGGGATATGCTTCCAGGGGATTTTCCTCCTAGTTCAACTGTTTACAGGTACTATCGTAAATGGCAAAAACGAGGTATTTGGGAGCAAATGAATCATACTTTGCGCGATCAAGTTCGTCAAAAAATGGGGAAGTCAACTCAACCTACTGCGATCCCGGCAGATAGCCAGTCGGTAAAAACGACTGAAAAAAGGGGGATGTGTACGGCTTTGATGGTGGCAAGAAGGTAAAAGGACGAAAGCGGCAAACTTTGGTTGATAGTCTGGGACTCTTGTTAAAAGTGGTTGTAAGTGAAGCAAATGCTGGAGAAAGATTACTTGCCGCCTATGCTTTGATGGAACTATTAGAAGAGCGTCCAGAATTACTGGAAAAAGTTGAAGTCATCTGGGTTGATTCCGGCTATGACGGTGATAAATTTGCGCTCTCTGTTTGACTGATGATTCAAGCTCATGTTGAGGTAATCCGGCGTACTAATCAAGAATTTCAGGTTTTGCCCAAACGGTGGGTAGTAGAAAGAACATTTGGCTGGTTTAACCAGTACCGTCGTCTCAGTAAGGATTATGAGCGTCTTCCAGAAATGAGCGAAGCTGCCATATATGCCGTTATGACTCGTATTATGCTACGTCGTCTAGTCGTCTAAAGATTTACTTTATAAATGGTCTCTTAAAACCAAATTGTGAACTACTAAAAAGGAGAACAGGGAATTGCTAACAGTCCATAGTGAAAATGAACTACAATTATCTGCTGATGTACTGGTAATTGGTGGTGGCCCTGCCGCAGCATGGGCAGCGTGGGCAGCCGCATCCCAAGGTGTCAAAGTCATCATTGTTGATAAAGGTTTTCTGGGTACGAGTGGTGCGGCGGCGGCTAGTGGTAACGGCATCATGGCTCCTTCTCCAGAGAATTGGGACAAAGTTTTATCGGAGCGTTATCGCATAGGAAAAAACCTCGCTAACTCACGTTGGATCGAGCGTGTTATCGAAAAAACTTGGCTGAGTTTACCTAGCGTGGAAAGTTGGGGCTATCGTTTCCCTAAAGAAGATGGGGAATCTGTGCGTCAGAGTTATTATGGCCCTGAATATATGCGGGTACTCCGCAAAAACCTTTTGCGTGTTGGTGTGCAGATTCTCGACCAAAGTCCGGCTCTAGAGCTTTTATTGGCTGACGACGGCTCAGTAGCGGGAGCAAGAGGTGTGCAGAGGCAACATCATCGTACCTATACCGTTCGTGCTGGTGCAGTAGTCTTAGCGAATGGCGGTTGTGCATTCTTGAGTAAAGCACTAGGTTGCAATACCAATACAGGTGATGGACTGCTGATGGCAGTAGAAGCCGGCGGGGAACTTTCTAGTATGGAAGCTTCTAATCACTATGCTATTTCGACGGCTTTCAATGCGACTGTAACGCGGGGTGTCCCCTTTGGCTGGGCTAGTTATACGGATGAAGCAGGCAATGATCTCGGTGGATATACCAATGGTCGTCGCGATCCATCGTTCCTCCCTAATGCTCTGTTGAAAGGCCCCGTTTATGCTCGTTTGGATCGAGCCACACCAGAAGTTAAAGCAGTGGTTGAAAAATCTCATTTCATCGCTTTTCTACCCTATACCAAAGCTGGTATTGACCCTTATACAGAACGAGTGCCTGTGACACTTGTTTTGGAGGGTACAGTCCGTGGCACTGGTGGGATTCGGATTGTGAATGATGATTGCGCTACAAAGGTTCCTGGCCTCTACGCTGCCGGTGATGCTGCATCGCGGGAGTTTTTAGCCGGTTTAGCTTCTGGGGGTGGTGGCCCCAATGCTGCCTGGGCAATTTCTACAGGGCAATGGGCTGGAGTTGGTGCGGCGGCCTTTGCTAAAAGTCTGGGCGCTCATGCAAATGAACGGGTTGCGCGTCCTGCTGGTCAAGTGGGATTGGGATCATCGCCCTCACACACTTCTGAAACATTCGATAGTGAAGCGATCGTGCGGGGTGTACAAGCCGAGATGTTCCCTTTGGAGAAGAATTATTTGCGTTCTGAGCAGGGACTTTTGGATTCTCTTGCTAAATTAGAGAAACTATGGGAGCAAGTACAAGGCAACCCGAAACAAGATAGTGTGCGCGATGTGGAATTTTCTCGTCGAGCGGCTGCTTTGACGGCTGTAGCACGATGGGCATATTTTAGCGCGTTACATCGCACGGAAACGCGCAGCGAACATATTCGCATAGACTATCCCGAAACCGATCCAAATCAGCGTTATTACCAAGCAACAGGCGGCTTAGATAAGCTTTGGGTGAGGCGTGATTGGATTACGGATACTCCTGCTACACCACCAGTAATTACCACTCAAACCACACCCTCTGTATCAAAGTTGTAGCAGGAGCATGTCATGATCGAACTTGTCAGCCATAAACTCTGTATCAATTGCAATTTGTGCGTCCAAGTGTGTCCTACCAACGTCTTTGACTCCGTACCCAACCAACCACCTGCGATCGCCCGCAAGGAAGACTGTCAAACTTGTTTCTTATGTGAGGCTTATTGCCCTGCGGATGCACTCTATGTTGCACCTGAATCTCATACCAATGTTGCAGTCAATGAGGATGATTTAATTGAAAGTGACATCATGGGCGAATATCGTCGGCTCTTGGGTTGGGGATATGGTAGAAAAAACAATAGTGAATTGGATACAGCTCATAAACTGCGCCAACTACCGCGTCCTTATCAAAGTTAATTTGGGTGTCTAAAGCACTGTTTGGCGAAGTTCTGGAAAGACTTTAGATACTTTATTCAAGAGATATTCGCCATAAGTGCCGCGAAATTCGTGAACACTGGCTTTATCCCAGCGATCGCTTTTATCATCATTCACTACTACATCCTTCAATTCAATGGGTTTGACTTCAACGTTGAAATTGGGATCAAAGAAAAACGGGAATGAAAGGCGATGACTTGTTGATAAGTTCTGAACGCGGTGGGGTGTTGAGCGATACAGCCCTTGAGTCATGCGATCGAGCATATCCCCAATGTTGCATACGAATGAACTAGGAATAGGAGGTGCATCTATCCAACCAGATTTGGACTTGATTTGTAATCCACCGACATTATCTTGCTTGAGGATAGTTAACACTCCATAATCTGTATGTTCGCCAACACCTCATGCAGATTGAGATGATGAATTAGGAGGATAATTGAAAATCCGAAATAATCTCAATGGGTCTTTTGTATAACGGTCTGCAAAATAGGACTTTTCTAAACCTAGACTTAAAGCAATACCAGCCATCAGGATATGTCCGAGTTGAGTCATTGAGTCTATATAATCCAGTACTGTTTCCCTAAATTGGGGAATGTTGGATGGAAAAAGATTGCGACCGTGCATTGGTATACCGGCTTTCACAAGTGGGTGATTTTCTTCTAATTCTGAACCAAAATAAATACCTTCTTTTAAGTCTGGTTTACCTGATGTTAACTCGTTACCCACGGGGAAATATCCTCGCCAGGCTTTACCACCAATAACCATACGTATTTTCAATTTAGTTTCTACATCTTGCGCGAAGAACTGTTGACTGAGATGTTCTAGTTTCTGTTGTAGTTGTTCATCAATTCCATGTCCAACAATATAGAAGAATCCGTAATCTTGGAGAGCTTGTCTGATTTGCTCTGCAATTACATCGGCAGAGTTGTTAGTTTGAAAAATTAGCCCACTAATATCGATGATGGGAACTTGTAAGAGTGTCATGCTTGTATTTTCGTAATCGTAGATGAAGCAATCACTCAAATTATATCTAAGTCAAGGTTTTAAAATAATTCAAGACCGCTAATTTTAAAAAAATTTAGCGGGGGACTCAAACCCTTTTAATTACGAATTACGAATTAGTAATTATGTTGAATATGGCGATCGCTGAATTTTGTCAAGTATTTAGATAAGCATTTTTTCAAAAAAAGTTTGTAAATTTTATCGCAACACAAGTAATTCGATGTACATACCGTAGTATTATCTAAATAATTCTGGTGGATTCTCAAAATCAAAAATACTTCATAGGATAAGCAGCAATTATCGAGTAACGCCAACTGAGCAATAAAATTTGTCAATTCAATAGTGAAATTATCCCGAAATTATGGAATATAACCAATTAGGCAATAGTGACCTTAAAGTTTCTGAAATTTGCCTCGGCACAATGACCTATGGGCGACAAAATACTATAGAAGAAGCGCATCAGCAGCTAGATTATGCAATTAATCAAGGAATTAATTTTATAGATGCAGCTGAAATGTACCCTGTACCACCCAGTGAAGAAACCTATGGTTTAACCGAAACTTATATTGGAGAATGGTTAAAGCATCAACAGCGAGATAAATTAATAATTGCTACTAAAATTGCGGGGCCTGGTCGCGGCTTTAAATGGTTACGTGGTGGTGCGGAAGGAATTGAACGAAACAATATCAAACAAGCGATAGATGATAGTCTCGCAAGATTACAGACAGACTATATTGATTTATACCAAATCCATTGGCCCGACCGTTATGTTCCTCGTTTTGGACAAACAGTTTTTGACCCCAGACAGGTAAAGGAAACAGTTCCCATTGCCGAACAACTGGAAGTTTTTGCTGATGTAATTAAAGCAGGTAAAATCCGTTATGTCGGGTTAAGCAATGAAACACCTTGGGGCGTTGTACAATTTAGTCAAGCAGCAAAACAATTAGGATTACCTAAAGTTGCTTCCATCCAAAATGCTTATAATTTACTTAATCGAGTTTTTGATGGCGCACTTGCAGAAACAGTTTATTACGAAAACATTCCTTTACTAGCTTATAGTCCTTTAGGATTTGGCTATTTAACTGGTAAATACCTCAACGGTAAACCAGAAAAAACCAGAGTGACTTTGTTTGAAAACTTTGGTCAGCGTTATTTAAAACCAAATGTGCAAGAAGCAGTAGCAGCTTATGTAGAAATAGCTAAACGTCATCAATTGAGTCCTGCACAATTAGCTATAGCATTTGTGCGGAGTCGTTGGTTTGTTGCTAGTACGATTATTGGTGCTACCACACTAGAACAACTCAAAGACAATATAGAAAGTATCAATGTAGTTCTCGACAAAGATATTTTGGCAGAAATAGACATAGTTCATACTCAATCTCCAAATCCAGCACCTTAATTGAAAATTAAAAGTAGGTTGAGTTAAGCGCAGCGCAACCCAACAAATTAATGCCAATTTTGGGTTTGAAAACAGTTCCTAATCCTTATATCCACTTAAAATTATGACGATCGCAACAGCATCAGTTGACCAAAATACTATTCGTCGCCGTGGTACTGGTTTAAGAGCTTATAATCCTGACAAAGCATTCAAGGGATATACACTTTTTACACCTCTTACAGGTAAGGGAGAAGTATATCTTCTGAATCTAGAAGGAGAAGTAGTACATCAATGGAATTTGCCATATTCACCGGGTTTATATGGTTATCTTCGGTCGGTTCGCTGATTTAAAAAGCTAGAAGAGGAATTAATGCACTGTAAAGCTTATGGAGCTTAATTAGATAGGATTCTGGTAAGCACTTATCCAGGTACAAGGTAAGGGAAAGTGTAAAGTGACTGCGGTATTCCCATCAGAGTTAAAATTTGTTGTTGAAGTTCACGGAGTTAAGTCATTTCGTAGCTGCCGTCTCGATGAAAATACATTGTTATACCATTGAAAGCATTCAACAACTTTTCTGCTGTTGGTTTGGTTGTGTGGCGCTTGGGATTACCATCATACAGACCAGCCAA
>NZ_JACJSI010000173.1 GCF_014698065.1 Nostoc flagelliforme FACHB-838 | reverse complement strand
ATCACTGCTGCTAAATCGAAAGCAGTATGGAAGGGATGAGTGATAGTTTCAGCAGTAATCGGAATTGATGTGGAAGCGGCTCTAGACGACTGAGAAAAGAACTGTGGATAGCGTTTTTCTAAGTCTTTAACTTTAGCGGTTGCGCCCCAGCGATCGTAGCAATAGTGCGCCTCTTTCATATAGGTTTGAGCAATTTTTGACCGACCTCGCGCCAGATAATGTTTAGCCGCTAATTCATAAGCGAGTGCTTCTTCCTGGATATACTCATTTTCAGCAGCACCTGCGATCGCTCGTTCATAAAACTCCTCGGCCTCAAAGAATTGCCCTGAGACTCGCGCTTTCTCTGCCTCGACTAGATAAAATTCATGTAGATAATTCATTGGGGCATATTCTGCCCATTTCTGCATCTTTTCTTGGTTGGTGTTAACACAGTTTAGCCAAGCTACTTTTTCAGAGTTTGAAGCATTGAGCAATAGGCTCAAAAGCGCTAGAGAATGATAGAAACAGAATATAGGTAGAACCGTTATTGCTGTCACATCTTCAAAATGTTGCCTTGCCAAAATAGCAGTCTGTTCAGCTTGATGGTGTTCTTCAAATAGATAACACAACATGACTTTGTGCAGATATAGCATTTGAATTGCAGTTCCATCTTTAAGTGCAAGGGCGTGTGGTAATGCCTCCTCTTCATTACACACCCGACCAACTAAGCGGCTGGGATTCTCAGACCTATCTAGCAAATTAAGAATGGTCTGCCACAATATTGCAAGCCAATTCGAGGGGCTTTCCCGTCTGATTTGGTTGATCGCTTTGCTGTAAGTTGCTGTTTTTTGTTCTAGTTGGGTAAGTTTCTCTCCAGCAAAAAATGAGTAATGGCACACGGAATATGCAGCATAACCAGCAGATTCAAAGTCTCCAGTTTCCGCTCCATTTCGATACGCATCAGCCAGCATGGGTATTATCTTCCTAAGATGC
Source organism: Nostoc flagelliforme FACHB-838 (assembly GCF_014698065.1). GTDB lineage: Bacteria > Cyanobacteriota > Cyanobacteriia > Cyanobacteriales > Nostocaceae > Nostoc > Nostoc flagelliforme_B. The sequence goes on along the minus strand of NZ_JACJSI010000173.1, from coordinate 11,826 downwards.
ACCTTCCAGTGCAGGATATGGTGACTCGAAAACATTAATGTTTTAGTATTTCCTCTGGTATTCAATCGTTCTGCCAAACCCAGAGCCAATTTGCCGAACTCATAACCGAATTCAATGTCTTGAACAACTCCACATAGAACAAACCCATAGCAGGCATAATACAGTGATGACCAGATAGCATTACCGTAGTTGATTAATAAATTTATCGTTTTGCAAGTAATCAGTATCCACAGTGCTGGTAACATTATAAATGCAGCAGATCCCATATTCGATAGGATTGACATAGCTGCCAACGCTTCTGGTTCAGTCATTTCCGGTAAATTAATCAAGTCTTCGATTTCTCGTTGGGCAAGTAGCGCAGATGTTGACTCCAATTCCCTTTGAATATCTTCCTGACTTGGATTTTCTATTAAATCTATTCCTAGGAGCTTTAACGCTTCCAATCCAGTTTTTAGTGCTGATTTCAGGTTGCCCTGTGACAAATATCCTTGAATTCTGCTATCGTAAGCCTGCACTTTGTCAACCACTGTTTTCCCACGATCGAGTACCACTTCTACCAACTGTTCCATCTCATCAAAGCAACCCTGGAGATACGCCGCTTCTGCTGCTTCTGAGTACAGCGCTAAGGTGAGATCATACTCAGTGAGCCAACTCTCTGTATTGAGGAGTTTAAGCCCTGTAGTGAAATACTTAAAAGCTGCTTCATAAGCCGTTGCTGCCTTTGCTTTCTGACCTGCCATTAAATTCAATCTGGCAATTTCAGTTCGTTCTGATCGAGCAGTGACTAGCTCAAGTCCTTGATTGAGATGATCGATGATTTCAAACAACCGATCGGATCGTTGCTCTGGTGAAGTTTTTTCGAGCAAATTGCCACCGATTTGGAGATGAACAACCTGTTTCTGCGATTCATCAATCAAAGCATAAGCCGCTTGCTGAACGCGATCGTGCAGAAACTTATACTCTTGAACCAACAAATCTTCGTCCAATTCAGACAGAGGTTGAATTAATCCCGCTTGTATTACTGCTAGTAGATCCTGGAAAATTGCTTTCGGTGATTTTTCGCAAGCGATCGCCAACGTTTCTAAATCAAACTCAGACCCAACACAAGCAGCGATGGAGAGAACTTGCTGTGTTGCTGATGGCAATTTCTGCAATTGACGCAGCAGCAACTCCACCACATTAGCAGTGATATCTTGAGCTTCAATCTCAGCTAAGTTCCACTGCCAGCTTAACTGTTGGGCATCAAAGGTCAACAGGTTTTCGCCATACAGCAGCTTCAAAAATTCACCAACAAAGAAAGGGTTGCCCTCGGTTTTACGCAACACGACTTGGGCTAAGGAACGAACGGCATCAGAATTGCGATGTAATGTCTCAGCCACCAGTTGAGTCAACGGCAAGAGCGTTAAAGGAGTCAGGGTAATTTCTTGAAGCACTGCCCTTTGTTTCCTCAATCGCTCCAGCGTTAATGCCAGTGTATGCGCTGGATTCACTTCATTATCTCGATACGCTCCGATCAGAAATAGAAATTGGGTTTGCTCGTCAAGCATCATTAGTTCGATTAACTTCAGCGTGGCTGAATCCGCCCACTGTAAATCATCTAAAAAGATCACCAGAGGATGTTCTTGGGAACAAAATACTCGAATAAACTGCTGGAAAACTCGATTAAAACGATTTTGAGCTTCTGTGGCTCCCACCTCTGGGACGGGTAGCTGCCTGCCGATAATCAGTTCTACTTCGGGAATCACATCAATGATGATCTGTCCGTTACTCCCTAAAGCTGAGAGCAGACGCGATCGCCACTGTTGCACTTGCTCATCCGGTTCCCCCAGAAGTTGCTGCACCAACTTTTGCAGGGCATCCACAATGGCGCTGTAGGGAATATTGCGCCTGAATTGGTCAAATTTACCAGAAATAAAATAACCGCGGTTTGCTGTGATCGGCTTATAGAGTTCCTGCACTAATGCTGATTTGCCAATTCCCGCATAGCCAGAAACCAACATCATTTCGACTTGGAATTGAGGATTTTCTATGCCTGACTCTGGTCGCTGGGCTTCGCCAACATTCCCCGTTTGTGCTACTCTTTCAAACGCCGCCAATAATGCTGCAATCTCCGCTTCGCGTCCATACAGCTTTTGGGGAATCTGAAACTGATCCGAAACATCTTGCAGACCTAATTGAATATGAGCAATTTGACCTGTTGTTGTAAATTGCTCTGTACAGCGTTCTAAATCCGCTTTGATCCCCCAGGCACTTTGATAGCGTTCTTCTGCGTTTTTCGCCATCAACTTCAAAATTATGCCTGAAATAGGTTTGGGAATCGTGGCGTTCAATTTATGCACAGGAATCGGCGGTTTGGCAATATGACAATGAACTAGCTCCAGGATGTCTTGAGTGGGGAACGGTAGCTGTCCAGTTAACAGTTCGTAGAAGGTTACGCCCAGCGAGTAGAAATCGGTGCGATAGTCGAGCATCCGGTTCATTCGCCCGGTTTGCTCTGGAGACAAGTATGCGAGTGTTCCTTCTAAGACATGAGGACTTTTGAAGGTTGGATTCGTGCGGTTAAATTGGGTCGCAATCCCAAAATCAATAATTTTGACAACGCCAGTATCCAGATTAAAGACTATGTTCCCAGGGTTGATATCTTTATGAATGATATTGGCTGCATGGATTCTGCCCAGAATGTCGCAAACAGCGATCGCAAGACTTAGAAAAGTCGATAAAGGCATCGGGCAGAAGATATCTGGGCGCTTGTGCATCCATTGCTCTAGGGACTCCCCCCCAAAATCTTCTAAGGTAATCACCAGAGTCCGTTGATAGTCCTGCTGGCTGTATGCCTTGACAACTCCTTCCAAGTTAAGGGAGCGGGTAATTTTATATTCCTGTCTGTAGCGGGTTAGTTCTTGGGGAGAGGGATAATCAAGCTTTAGCATTTTTACGATGAGCGCTACTCCATCGTCTCTGATGCCCCGGTACACTAGAGAATTGTCACTTTCGTATATTTTGTTTTGGATAGCAATACCAGGCAGAGTGATCATAGAGCAACTCTTGAGAGGATAATCTGCTACACCTCAAACTATACAGTAATTTTCTATTCCGAAAATAATTACTTACTGTTTGGTAATCAAGAATAAATTTGATGAAATAAAAGATTTAAACTCTGATTTCAAACTCTAAAACACTCAACACTTTTTCTTCCAGTCAAATAAGCACGCTTGGGCTTCCCCAACGACTCCAAAAACTTCTGCACCGACTCCTCCAGCCCACTCGAATACACTCGATTGATGCGATCACCTACGGTGGGCGGTTACGCCATCGCATATCTCCCGCATCTGCTCACATTCGGCAGGCAAGTAATTGTAAGATTTGAGGTGCTGCAAGCCAACAGTGTACTCTCCATCCCAGGTTTTGACAGTGCAACTAAAATCATTCACTCTTACGACTATCCCCCAGCAGCCACCCTTACCTCTAAGTTCTGGGTTGTCTTTTGCAAGGATTTGACAGACTTCCCCGATTTGGTAGGTATTGGGTACTTGAGTACGTTCCATTATCTGCTGCACCACGTCCTTCACAATCCTACCACTTGGGACTTTACCACCAGCTTGCTGTACTGCCTGCTGCCATGCTTCTGGCTGTTGTTGAGGTTCTAGCTTTGCCAGAGGTCGAACTTGTACTTCTGATGTGGGCAAAATTTGGGAACTATTAGTTCCCATTTCATCCTGACTTTCATTTTGGGAACTATTAGTTCCCATTTTTATATTGTCAACTATCAAACAACCAGCTATTAGATAATTTACATGGCGGTAAGTATAACTAAACCTGTCCCTGCAATATTCCTCAAATGTACGGTGAGTGGAACGGTACAGTCTGCGATCGCGTAATTCTGTTAATGCCTTCCCTGCTTCAAAAAAGGCCCGTTCCACTTTCCTCTCCAGGAGTAGGCGATCGCGAATCTCCTGCTCAGTTAATTCGGGTATTTCAACGGCAGTAACGGAGATTGTTGCAACGCTTGGATTTTCTTCTTGGACAAGGCTATCTGGTGGTCTGCTGTTATTAGATGCAGGGACGGTGGCTTTTTTATGCTTAGAGGATGGCTTAGTCATATTCCTATCTCTTTCAGTTCAGCGACATTTTCTTAAAGTGTGATGGTTTGCTGCAATTGTCTACCCCAAAATCCTTACCAACATAACTTGTGGATTGACAGTAGCATGATTAAATCTCAGGATCTGCTTCTAGGCTTACATCAAAATCAACCCCTAAAACTCCTTCAATTTTGCGAAGATTTTCAATAACTACATTGCTGACCAAGCCCAAGTTGTAGCTCCCGAACCCCTCACAATAGTCGAAATCTCTTTTGACCATCACGAATATTACGCTGGTAATCAACTGATAGCCAGCATCAGCCATGACGACAACCACTTAACCCAACACTGGGTAGTCATGGTCAACAGTAAAGAAGTATTTCGTGCCAACACTCTAATGCATTGCGATCGCTTCATCTGCACTCACTACAAAGATGGCACACTGCTAGTAGAAGCAGAGGTGCAAGGGAGCAGGGGTGCAGAGGGGAAAAACTTACAACAACTTTCTCCTCTGACCCCATGCTTTCCTCTTCTACTGAAAACCGAATCATGGCGCATATCTTCAACGAGTGCCAGAATTACGGGTTTCAAATTCTCGATGATGGCATTTACAACAACAACGGCGTGAAACTGGGGCAAGTCGGATGCACTGCAAACAATGGCTAAGGAAGCAAACAAAAGCTTTGACCATAGAGCCAATCATTTGCTGCGTTCACTTCAGCTTTGCGGCGGTTGTGTTCCATTACATCGGCTGCAATTGCAATTCTCAGATTCAGTCATTCAAACCCTACTCGATAGAGAAATAGTGCAAATACAGAATACGGGATGCGGCTTTTTGTTGGAGATTGCCGAGGATTTTTAGGTTATTAATCCCAGAGGACACAATCATGAAACTTTACGCTAAGACCATTGCACAGACTTTACGCGATTGGGCAACTGTCGTTACAAAGAGTGCAGATTTGATTGAGATTGAAATCAACGATGAACACCCGAATTTTCAATCTCTGCTTGAAGAATTAGAGACGGAAATTGAGCCAGGAACAATAGGTGTCAAAGCAGAAGATTTATGCTCACGACTGGGCATTGAAATGTCTAATCTTAATCTCCATGACTTTGTTGGACAAGCCCAAAACCTGATATTCCAGATTGCTACGCACCCAGACTACAGACAACTGTTGAACGAGTGATATCAACCTGATTTAAACGTTGCCGATGCTCAAACTGCGCTGTCTTACTTGCAATGGGAGTTAGAGCGGAATCGAGAACACTTGCTTGGAGATATTATTCGGGCAAAAAATAATGCAGATATGTCATTTCACTTTTGAATTGGAGATAAGAAATTAGGAAGATGCGATGTCTCTATTCCTTATGCTTATATCTACACCTTTGTTGATAAGTAAAAAAGCAGGTGCGTAGGCGTAGCCCGTCCGTAGACATCGCCTAGATTTAAAAATTCCATCCATGACATTCTCGCACCCACCTCAACTGCAAAAAGGTATCCATCCCCATGCAACACATTGCAACTTAGTGCTTTGCTCAAAAAAGCACAGCCTTCAGTAGCAATGATGACTGTGTGCGAATAGAGCGCCAAAGTTGAGGCGATGGGTTTACACCCCACCTTTGCTGCGGAACGCTTCGCAAACTGCGATCGCACTTTAATATTTACTACTAATTCTTGGCCGATTTACCGTAGTTTATACCTAAAAAAGCTTTACACACTTTTTTCAAAAAATCAAGAGCTATCTTAATAAAAGTTAAAACCGATTGAATCAAGTTGTAATAAATAGTAAAAACTTGTCGATCTGCAAAAAGCTTTATTTCAGAGAATCGAGCCGAAAAACTTCAATCTGTGGCAATTTTAGTAAAATTCGGCAACTTTGCGAATTTAGTGCGATTTGGTATTAAAAAAATTAATCTTACCAGATTTTGTTAACAAAAGCAACTATATTTTGAGATTGAATTTTTAGCTGTAACTACCCATTTACTAAAATTTTTATGGGATGCTACTATATTATAAAAAATAAAATACTGTAAATTGACTAACTTAATGTAAATTAAGTAAACATATAAATTTAGCCAAATTATCATCAATTACTTGGTCTAACAATCCTGGTAATGAATAAACTTAGCATTTCCCCTAACAAAAGAGGTAAAGATTAATGTTTAATGTTTTATTTAAGCGCATAATAATCTACTGCAAAAAATGGGTTATTGTCAGGTTTTCTAGTCAAACCCGGTTATTATCAACTGTTCCTATACAAGTTACTGGGGCTTTTATTACTAGCTTATGCCTCAGCTTGCTATTTGCTGCTTGCACAGCAAATAATCCAAGTAATACTACAACTATATCTGCTAATAATTCCACTCAAACCAAAGCATCAGTAATCAGATTTGGCGAGATTAACATCTGTCGCTGAAAGTCAAGGATTACCCCATGAAGGTTTAGATTATCTGGAAACGTTTCTGATGGCGGCTATAGATGCAGCATTAGCAGCGCAAAATGCTGTTGTCGCCGCCGAATCTCTGGGTTTGGGAACAGTTTATATTGGTGCATTGCGTAACCGTCCAGAAGAGGTGGCAGAGGTTTTAAATTTACCGCCTCATGTCTTTGCCGTTTTTGGCTTGTGTGTTGGTTATGCAGATTCATCCGTAAATGTGGAAGTTAAACCGCGTTTACCCCAAGCAGCAGTATTGCATCGGGAGACTTATCAATTAGAGAAACAAGACCAGGAAATTGCTCTTTACAACCAAATCATGAAAGCATTCTACAATTCCCAACAGATGAATGTTGCTGGTGATTGGTCGGAACACTCAGCTAAACGAGTAGCGTTTGCTGAATCTCTATCAGGACGCGATCACTTGCAGGAAGCCTTGAAAAATTTGGGTTTTGAGTTGCGTTAAAAAGTAGAGACGCGATTAATCGCGTTTCTACAAAGGCAAAGAAGCAGTCCCCATTAAGCAGAGACTATTTGAGATTTAGACTGTTTGCAGTTGGAGGTTTTTTTGGAATAATTTTAAGACTTGTTGCCAAGATGGTTGCAGAAAAATCCATGCCCTGCTCCCTCATAACGAAAGATTTTATTGGGACTTTAACTTTAGTTGTGCGAATTTCTGTGGTTGCCATTTTAAAATGTAGCCTACAATCTCGTTGAGGTTGATTGTTCTTGATATCTATAGACATACTACGGTAAACTTGTCAAATTACCGTATTTTATAAAAATATCATTCCACAACTGAGTAAGAAAAACATGTGCTCTTACCAATATCCCAAACAAGGGTAAGGTCAATTCGGATGGTATTACTGATAAAATACGATAAATCAATCGGTTTAGTGTATTAAAATGACAAACTCTAAAAAGATTAGTGATGATCTAAGTGCATCTGGATAGCTGACGCCAGAACAATTACAACAAGCAGCAGCTGAGGGATTCAAGTCAGTGATCAATGGGGAAGCATATTCATGTCGTGATCTCCTTTGTATTCGTTTATTTCATTAGATTGCGAAAAGACAGTTCTTATAATCGATTTAATCAGATGCGATGCCCTTCACCCAGCAACCATCTTGTTAGTTTGTCAGTGACACCGCTGCTCTAACTCTCTCGGATGAAGGAGGGGAAGGACTGCCTACTTGAGGCGCAACTTGAAGAAGTCGATAGTCCGACCATTAGCCAGTGCAGCTGTATCCTTGTCGCAGTGCGTACTACAGTTCAGGCGAAAGCGTAACTGCAACTTAGATAGGTGAACACCTGAGCAGACACATTGTCTATTAGCGCTTCGATGATGGTCTTTTCTTACTTTGGGAAAAGTCAATTATCGAAAGCTTTTCCGAGCTTTAATTTCCAGGTTTTGGCTATCAATTTCATTTCCTGCTAAAAAATAAAGTCTTAAAGCTTGGCTCAATCAAAGTTTCAGAATCCTGCTTCGATTATTGTTTTTCGAGAGTGACAAAACAAGGTTAAGCTACAAATGTTTCACCTTTTTTTTAAGTGCCATTTGTCATTAGCCTAAGCTCCTCATCCAGGTGTTTAGCTTGTCAGGTGTCTGCACTTGCTGCCTTACAACTTTGAAAACAGCATATTTAACCCTTCAGTCATCGTTGGATGAGTCAACACTCCATCGCGCAGAACGGTGTAGGGCATCTGAGCTTGCATTACCATTTGCACCGTCGAAATTACTTCACCCGCTTGATGACACAACAGAGAACACCCCAAAATACGACCTGTCTCGGCATCCATGATCGCCTTCAGCAGTCCATCGGTTTGACCGAGGGTTTTCGCTCGAGGAATCGCTGAGGCATCCAGCTTCACCACCCGAATAGCATACCCTTGTTGACGTGCTTCAGTTTCGGTCAAACCCACATGAGCTAGTTCTGGATCGATGAAAAGGCAGGATGGAACCAAGCGCTTGTGTGTACTGCGGTTGCCTCCATCAATCAGATTCGCTTTGACAATGCGATAATCGTCGAGCGATACATGGGTGTATTGTGGTCCTCCGTTGATATCACCTAACGCCCAAATACCGGGTATGTTCGTCTCTAAGTATTCGTTGACTTGAATAAATCCGCGTGTATCGGTTGCCACACCAGCAGTAGCTAAATCTAAGCTATCGGTGTTTGGCGCACGACCTACGGCGACAAGGAAATGCGACCCCTGGAGGGTGAGGGGGCGATCGGCAACTTGGATTTGAAGGATGGTTTCATTACCACTGCACTCGACCCTTAACACCTTCGCCTTCAACAAGAATTCAATCCCGTCTCGTTCCAGTAGCGTTTGTACCGCGATCGCTATATCTGGATCTTGCTGTGACAGAATTTGCTCATTTTGCCCAATCACAGTGACGCGACAGCCAAAGCGGCGAAACATCTGGGCAAACTCTAAACCAATGTAGCCACTGCCAAGCACGAGCAAATGCTCAGGCAACTGGTCTAGCTCCATAATCGACTCACTTGTCAAAAACCCAGTTTCTGTGAGTCCGGGTACGGATGGAATCAATGGTCGCGTGCCTGTGTTGATAAACAATCGTTCTGCAGAAAGTAACTGAGTATTGCCTTCATGCGTTGTCACTTCAATAGTTTTGGAAGCAACAAATCGCCCCGTTCCAATGATCAGTTCGTGACCCAGAGCAGTTTCTAAATTGTGCAAGTTCATTTCACGCATGGATTGCACAACCGTTCGTTTCCGCCAGATCACATCTGCTAAATCAACGGTGGGTGCATTGGCTTTAATACCATAAGCGGCACTGTTTCGCACTGTATTTGCAACATTGGCACTCGCCACCATCGTTTTGGTAGGAATGCAAGCAAGATTAATACACCCGCCACCAATCATGTTTAAGCTGCGTTCCACTAAAGCGGTTTTCCGTCCGTCAGCAACTAGCGCAGGTGCAAGTGTTTTACCCGCTTTGCCGCCGCCGATAATAATGTCGTCATAGTATTGGATGCTCATTCTATCTCCTTTAAGTTTGACGTTACTTCATTGCTTTTACAACTTCATCCGTAGACAGAACTGCATTAGCAATATACCCAAAGTTGATCAGTGCCGCCTTGTAGCCGTCGCCCAGTTCAGGATGTTGAGGGGCAGCTGTTGCGTCTTTGACGACAAGCACCTCAAATCCCTGTTCGATTAAATCGCGCAGGTGAGCTTCAACACAAATATTTGCCAGCATTCCGAGCAGAATGACTTTACTGAGGTGGCGTTTACGCAGTTGCAAAACCAGATCATTGCTTTGGGGTCCATAAACCTTATGGGGACTGACCACAATCGTCAAGCCATCTTCAATGAAGGGCTTGTAGCGATCCAGCCAGTCAGCGCCAGAACCCAAGAAACTATCGAGGTTTAACGCACCCTTGCGATCAAACTCTCTAGATTTAAGCATCATTTGCTCTACGGTTCCGGCGAATTTCCACGTATAGTCGGTGGGGTAGTAATAGTGGGGGGAGACAAAAACCTCAAATTCATTCTGCTTCGCGGCTTTGAAGATTCGCTCGATGTTCTCGACGGTCTTATTATCCTTGACACTAGCACCTACCAAATCCCAGGAGACACCTGTTTCGCTCAAGACATCGTTCTGCGGATCAATAACTACCACTGCGGTGTCATTATTGTTGATATTCATGGTTTTTCTACTTGATTATTGATGTTCACGGTTCTCTTCGTTAAAAACCAACCGAGATATGCAGCATTTTTCCAGCGATCCAGGCTGAGTTGGAGGATGCGAAGAAGACAGATGCAAGTGCAATGCCCTACAGTTGTTTATGATGAAGTCGGCTTCTAATTTGTGGGGGATCGCCCTTTTCTCATCACTCAATACCAGGGCATAGAACGTTGACCCAAACCACTTTACCTCCTAAATTCGCGCTTATTAGACAGGTATCGGTTGCAATACTTGTCGGTTAAGGGGGAAAGGGAAATTGAAAACCCTTAACCCCTACCCTTTAGACCTTCCCCAAAACCAAACTTTGGGTTCAAAATGCTTAACCGAGTTGTATTGGGATCGGTTGCAGTCGTGACGTAAGGAATTGCGTGATGTGGTTTGCGATCGCATTTCCTTGGTCTTCCAGAGCAAAATGTCCGGTATCGAGTAAATGGAACTCAATGTCTTTCAGGTCGCGCTGGTAGGGATAAGCACCTTCAGCAGGAAAGATGTAATCATTTTTGCCCCACACTATTAACGTCGGTGGTTGATGTTTGCGAAAATATTCCTGCCATTGCGGATATAACGGTGGATTTGTGCCATAACTATATAACAGCGCCAGTTGAATCTCATCATTTCCTGGGCGATCAAGGAAGAGCTGATCCATATTCCAGTTATCAGGACTGATCGCTTCCGGGTTGCGGACACCGTAGGTGTATTGCCACTTTGTCGTTTCCAGCGTGAAAAAAGGTCTGAGCTTGTCAGCATTCTCAGGAGAACGGTCTTGCCAGTATGCTTTTATTGGGTTCCAAAATTCACGCAGACCTTCTTCGTAGGCATTCCCGTTTTGGACAATGAGTGCTTCAACTTGCTCTGGATATTTAGCCGCAATCCGGTAGCCAATGGGGGCACCATAATCCATTACATAAAGGCTATATCGCTGGAGATCGATCGCGGTAATAAACTTTTCCACGATCTGTGCTAAATGATCAAATGTGTAGTCAAACTCAGTCACTGTTGGCATCGAACTGTTGCCGTAGCCAGGATAATCAGGTGCAACCAGATGGAACTGATCAGCAAGTGCAGGTATCAAATTGCGGAACATGTGAGATGAAGTTGGGAAACCGTGCAACAGTAAAATTGTCGGGTTATTCCGGGAACCAGCTTCTCGATAAAAAATATCTAAGCCATCTATGGAAACTGTACGAAATGTGGTCATGAGATTACTCCTTCTAAGGTTATAGGCAAAGCTGAAATTGTGGGGTGAAATCGATCCTCAGTGATGATGCACAGTTCTTTCACAACCTCTATTGCGTGGTCAATATAGATGAAAACACGCTATTGTTGGAAATAGTCGCGCCAACTTTTGGGTAAGGCTTCAAGTTGAGCAGCGCGATGAAGTAACTCTGGATTGTCTTCCTCACGAACATAAAGCTGAGTGATATCGGCAACAGTAATATTGTTGTCATCCCGGCTCACCAACTCTAGAATGTCTCCAGCTTCGACTTCGCCCTCTTGCAAAACACGGAAGTAAAATCCGGTGCGACGACTAGCGAGAAATCGTTTCACCATATCCGGTCGTCCAAACCTAATCCCAAGTTTGTAGCAGGGTAGG
>NZ_JACJSI010000172.1 GCF_014698065.1 Nostoc flagelliforme FACHB-838 | reverse complement strand
GGAAATAATCGTAAAATGATTTACTAGCAATCTTTTTGAGATATCTCATCAAGATGATTTGTCGTGTAATTACGTATGCTAATTGTAAATAAAATTACTTCATACACAAATGTAAGTTTTAGCGATCGCTGGTTTTTGATCCGACCTCACAAAATCGCGTTGCTCCCGTGAGTAAGTAGGATCGAGTACAGACATAGCAGCAACTTCGAGATTGAGAGAAATTAATCCTTCTTGTTGAATGTCTTCTTTTTGGCGATTTGCTGTTAATTGTTCTGCAATTTGGGTCAGCATCATATTAGACTGTGCGGTATCAGAGCGTGATTGCAATGAATCAGTGCGCTGTTGTGCCAGCATCGAAACCACCAGACCATTTTGGGCTGCTATTACTTTTAAAATATTCTGTGAGGCATTCATCTCTTGTGCAAGATGTCCCAGGTTTGAAGCATCTTGAGCCGTTTGCGTAGTTTGATCAATTTTGTTGACAGTATCTTGCTGACCTTGTTGCCCTAACACACCAGAAACTGATGCTTTAGTAATTTCTCGCTGCAAGTCTTGTGCTTGCGTTGATGCTCTTGCCCAGTCAGAGTCCGATGCTAACGATGCTTTCAGACGCTGACCACTTTCAACTGGATCTGGCGCACCCATCATACCAGTAGCACCATTAATTGCGGAATTAGCATCCTCTTGGGCTGCTGCCCATAAATTATTAATTTTATCTGAAGCTATATTGCTAATTTGGCTCATTTCGCTCTGAATCTGACTCCTAATTGAAGCCAAAAAAGTATTTAGGTCTAGTGATATTCCATAACTCGGTGCAGTAATTAATAGAGTCGTAACTCCACTAGATATAATGACGGCTAGACTAATCCTTTTAAGTCGCTTCATACTGAGATACTCCCTTTTTTAAATTGATGTGATTACCAAAGTTTTAGAATTTAAACTCCTAAGTAATTCTTGGGCTGTTGAAGATAATGGCTCTCCTCGAATCATTTTGATATAATCTTCAGAAAACATGACTTGTCCTAGTATTGGATTATCTTGATATTTTTTCAAGAATAAAATTCGTAATTCTTGCTCCGAAGGATTATTAGCGACTGCGGCCAATAAGCAGTACGCTGGGTAATAACGACAGAATGTAAGTTTGCCTGAATCATCCAATAACCACTGTGAGTAAATGCCGGATTTTGTTGGATAGAAAGCCTCTGTACTATTGTTTTGGATGATTTCATAAGAGTATTTAAATCTATCAACAAAAGGATCTACCGCCGATGATTGAATTCTCCCGATCCAGAAGTGTTGTAATATTGGCGAAGATTTTCGCTGCGGCTTTGCTTTGGTAAATACTTTCTGGTTCTTGAGCCGAAAGAATCACCCGTATCCCTGCTTTTGCACCATTGGCACAAAGCCTTCCTATTAACTCGGCTAACGCATCGAATTGGAATAAAATCGGCGCTTCATCCAAGAAGAAAATACTAGCTTTGGAAGACAAAGCACGTCGTAGGGCTGCGGCATAAGCTGATAAAGCTAAAATCGCTGCATCTGCCTCACTTGATAAATTCCGCAGCGCAAATACTAGCAACTTAGCATCAGTTCGGAAAGTTGAGGGACGACTGATTGATTCTCCAACTCTTGTTGAGAGCCAGTACTTTAATCTCAATCTGATTTGCTCCAAGGCTGATAAAATTTCCTGGCTATTGCTGGCTATGGAATCTATCTTCAGAAATGCTGGTGAACAATAATTCAAAAAATCTTGTAATGTGGGAGTTTCCAACCAAGCTTTAGTGCCAACTCCTGCGGCTAATGCCAACTTATACCGGATTTTGATTTCATCATCATTAAAAAATGTTTTCAAGGCTAGGGCAATGATTGATTCAATATTAGTAATCATGGAAGGGCTAACGCCAATCACGCTAGTTCCAATCACCATTGTGATTAACACTGATTTCAAGAATTCCTTAAAATCATTTAATCTTTCATTAATGGTTTCTTGATCCATCCCCCTTAAATTAGGTAACTCAAACAAATTATTCGACTCTTTGGAAATATCAAAGTATGCACCATCTTTACCTAACAAATTGGTGTAATCACTAAATGTCGATGTCCCGTCTGGTTTGGGATAATCTAACGCTACTACTGGGATATCTTGGGCTAGTGCAGGTGTTAAAATTCCTGCCACCAGTACTGATTTCCCGGAACGAGTTGCACCAAAAACTGCTATATTTTTATGTTGTTTGTACAAATCCAGGTGTACTGGCGTACCCCCCTCTTCGGCAATCAACTCAAAGCCTGCCCGATCTCCTGTAGCTGTACGAATCAAAGGCATCAGCCCTGGTGCTTCGGAACTGAAGTAAGGTAATCTGCGGTTAAAAGGTTTTGCCAGCAGTGGTTCCCAAACAAACGGACAACACTGAAGCCATGTTTTCCATGCATATTCTTTTTCTCGATCTACTGCTGCTGGTCTTAAAAAGTAGGAAGCTAAATATTTGCAAGCCTCATTGAGTTCTCGTGTTGATTTTCTATGGACAAGAAAAGCTACTCCGGTATAAACGACAACGCTTCCTTTGTAAATGGTTCGTTGCGCTTCTACAGATTCTTCAATATTGATTCCAGCTTTAACATCGATGTTTCCTTTATTTGTTGATAAGGCAGTCGATGTAATTGACTGTTTAGTAAGGCGTTGTAAATTAGTTTTGGTAATTGCCTGATTAGCTTTAGTGATTTGACAGATAATTTCTGTATCTGAGATACTTTCTTTGGAAATTAATTCCCAAAGGTATCGTAATTGAGAGCGTTCATCTATCCAGCCCCCCGGCTTTTGGCTAAAGTTCATCACCCCAATATATTTATCTTGAATCTTTACCCATTGCCGATCTAAGAATGGAACAGATTCTTCATTTTCCAACAGATGATGCCGAATGTGAAAATCGCTTGTTTGAGTTTCTACCAATCCTTGGGTTTGACTAATGACTAAGGGATTAGGAATCGCTGTTGGTGATGTCAGATTAAATTGATGCCATAAGACTTTCCAAATATCTTCAGCGCTCAAAACTCTGATCCCTAGTTTCATTTTGTTACTTAGCAACGATTCCCACTGCAAAAACCCATCACTAAATGAATTCCTGAGAATATTTTCAATCCTTCTATTGTTAAAAGCATGAATTTCTCCGGTGAATTTAAACCAAACTTTCTCTAATTTTCTGATTGCCGATTCTACGATGTCTTGGCTTCTCTCTGACTCAGCTAATGTTGTATAGGTACACCATAATCTTAAAAACTTGTTCTTCCTGACTCCAGATTTGGTTAGTTCTTTGATTCGTAACCTCTCGCTCCTAATTAATAATTTTAATTGCTCAATATCACAATTAGTTTCGATAGACTCTAATTCTGATTGTCTGGAATAATCGTCTGTAAAGGAACCTAAATGTATGGTTAATGACTCTCCTGATGGGATCTCTTTTAAACCTGCCTCTATGCTCTCAAATATTGGGAGAATTTGCTCCGAGGCTAAGTTAGAATGAATTCCTACACAGTCAAAACAGAATTTGATTTGAATCGATTCCCCATTTTTCAGAATTAATGCTCCTATCCCTTTTCTCCCTCCCAAAGCAACATCGCAAACCCCAGCTAAATGGATAATATCTTCAAAGGGTGTGAGAGTTTTTACTACATTAATTTGCTCGGTTTCTAATCTTTGTTTCTTGATCTTATCTGTCTACTTTGTTGTCATAACTTTAATAATTCGTAATGGGCTGCGCCCCGCTACGCTAACGTAATTAATAGTTCGTAGTTTGTAATTCGTGGTTAGTAATACTTTGGCTGCGCTCAACTCTTGGAGAGGCTGCGCCCTAAGCGTAGCTATGCCGCAGGCTTTACGACTATGAAGAAGGACAAGCTCAGTACAAGTTCGTAATTCGTAATTAAAGAGGAACAAAGCATCCTTGTTCATCAATGTAAATATAAAAATGTGTAGCATCAATTACGAATTATGTCGTTTGTATCCTCTGGTAATCCGAGGCACTGCCACAAACTTGCCAAAAAATTCTTGATTTGATGAAAGTAACCACCATGTTGCCCATCCCCAAGCTATGCTTAATCCTGTGCCTAACCAGCTTGTTTTCAACATATAGTTGAAAATGAATACATTTAATATTGCTATAACTGACCAAGGGAAAATCTGATCGGCGGGAAATGGGCCTAATCGGGGTCTATCTCCTAAAATTCTATTTACACTTCTAAATTTATTTTCATCTCTCATCTTCTTTTAGTACTTGTTAATATGAAGCATTTCTTGAATTAAGGCACTTTTTCTCATTCAAGAAATGCTGCGACTAAATAGGTGTTGCCTTTAACAGTTATGCTCCAGTAATTAAACCAGTAACTAAGTCTCCCACAAAAACTGAAAGTACTATAATTAATGGAGTCCTGGCTAATGTCTGCCAATCTTCATCGTTTCGGGCTGCTTGAACAATTCTTACCAAACTGATACCTACATAGAGTAGGAATAGACCCCTCAATACGTTGAAGAACAATTCTATAACTGCTTGTGTTTGCCCGTTACCAGCATTGCCAAAAGCACCAGTCATCCAGGTTTGAGCATTGTTAAAAAACTGTGCTTCGGCTGGGGAAGAAGCAAAATCTAACAAAAATACTACCGATAGAAATGCAAACAATATTGCATATAAATTCACCCCCCATTTCCGTTGTAGCTTTTCAAAATTTGTTAATAATGCCTGTGTTTGTTTTGGAATTGCAACTGCTATTGCGACTGCAATCATCAATCCTCCAAGCATTATGTTGTGGACTGACATCTCCAGAATCATTAATGCTCCCGTTACTCCCATCAGCCCAATTGTGCTACCTTCAATAACTTTCTTTTTTCTTGATGGTAGGGCTGCTGTTTGTCTTGTCCCAGAGGTTGTTGTGTTGGAATTTTCGTAGTCAGATATTTGCATAATTTGCGAGTTCATGAAATCTTATCCACATTATTCACAACTCACTTTCAAACTCCTACAGACTCTAGTACAAAAAAAACTAGTTCTTTTGGCTACAGAGAATATTTGTTACAATTTCTTAGGTATAGGCTCTATTACTAATTTCTGCCCAACTTGAATATTACTAGCACCCGCTTTTAGCTCTAAAACCTGTGTCGCAGTGACACCGTAATAAATTGGGCAAGGATTTTTCATACATGGTGGTGCATTGTGAATTATGGTTGTCACCACATTATTTTTAAGGTATATGATGTCTAACGGCACTTTTACTTGGTACATCCAAAACGGTACATGATTATACTCTCGACCCAAGTTAAACAACATTCCGCGATCGCTCTCTAGATTATTTCTCCATTTGAGTCCTTTCTCTAGTTCTTGTGTTTTATTTGCCGCTTCTAAATAAAAGGTCTGGTTATTGTGAGTAAGCTTATACTGAATCGGCAATTTTTGGGGACGAGTTTCGATATAAGATACTACTGCTGTGAACAAGATTACTGACACCCCAGCTAGTGGCCCAGCGATGTTTAGCAGCTTAAAGCCAGCAGCATACCAATCGATTTTTGACTGAGATTTCAGCATTTGCATAAAATTAACTACCAAAAATATCGATATCGCCCAGACTATATATTGATGAATCCACCGGACTAGATGGTAGTCCTTGCAAATCTGCCTTATTACGCATACTTTCTATTCGGTCAGCTTCACGTATTGCCAGAGGATTTACGCTTTTTCTTGATTCTAATAGTGCAGTTAGGGTAATTTGTAATGGCGGCAAATCCTCTAGTGCTGGAGTTTCTTCATCAAAGGATTGACAAAATATTGAGAATGCTGCCCTTTCGACGATTGCCTCAATTTCTGCACCAACACAGCGATGTGTTACCTTCAATAATCTTTGCCATTCTTCTGGGGTAAAGGCATCTCCACCATCAGCAAAGCGCTTGTCAAATCTTGCTAGGTGAATCTTAAATATAGAATGTCTTTCGCCGTTGTTTGGTAAGTCTATTTTGAATATCTCATCAAACCGTCCACTTCTGGTTAACTCTGGTGGTAGCCATTGGATATTATTGGCTGAAGCGATTATCAGTACATCACTTGTTCTTTCCTGCATCCAGGTTAACAACATCCCCGCGAGTCTTCGTGATAAATCATCGTCACCAGCAAATCCCTTGTCAAAGTCATCCAGGTATAATATTATACGATTAATTCGGTCTATTAGTGCCAATAACTGTTTGAGCTTGTATTCCGCCATATTTCCATAGCTGCGGAAATTACCCCACTCCACGATTACTAAGGGTAATCCCAGTATTTGAGAACAAGCCTTAGCGGAGTGAGATTTACCTGTTCCGGGTGGGCCAATCAATAAAACACCTTTTGGTAGGCGCAAGTTGTAAGACTTCGCTAACGGTGTCAGGAGGCGCTTGTATCCCTTAAATGCTGACTGCATTAACTCTAGTCCCCCGACAGGAATTGTCATTGGTTGCAGAAATTCTACATTGTAAACTCGTTTGAGCAACTCAATTTTATAAGCAGAAACTTTTTTGACTAATTCACTGTTGTCAAAAATAGGGTGTTGGGGGTAGGGTGTTGGGTGTAGTGAAGACGGGGCTTGTACGAAGATGGTTGTTGGAGCTTTCTCTACACCCCACACCCCACACCCCACACCCTGCCCCAAAGGGGCTTTGTCAATTGCTAGGGCAGTTTTTACCCCTGTTTCAATATCTGCCAAATACATCCCTACACAAGTATTCGCTATTTGATTGATTTGGACTAGTGTAATTGAGTCGGGTAATATTTGTGCCAGATAATCGTTAATTTCCTCAACTGTGGGTAGCTCTTGGGTAATTGTGGGTATTAGACCAGCTATATCTGACTTGAGGCTTGCGTTTGACCCCAGCAACAAAGCTGTTTTACAGGAGTTATGGTTGTAAAGCTTAATGTTAATCAGCGCTGACTTAATCCATTCTGCTGTCAGGAAGGAATCTGCATCCGTCGCTCCTTGTCCAAGCCACGGATATATCCCTTCCAGGATCAAAATCCCTTGTAACTGGGTTGTCTTCCAAAACCGCAAAATCTCAAAGGAATCTTCGCGTACAACTTTAAAAGCGATTCTGTTGTATTCTTGAATTTCTGAGAATGCCAATCCCCAATCACTATTGTTAATTGGTATAGTTTGTCATCCTCTAACATCCAAAGATAACAATTAATACCACTATTAATGCATTTTTGAGTTAGGTTTTTGAGTAAGCCTATCCTCTCTTGCAATGGGGATTCCACTGCTATTAAAGGATTGTTTTGTTCGTAAAGAGAAAATATTCTTTCTATCAGTTGTGAACTCATAGGTAAATTATTGAGCATCAAACTGATAATAAAGGCTGACTCACTTTTTACTCACAGCCTGAAGTCCCTAATTTTCTCATACTTCTGTCCATTGTTTTCATAAAGCGCGTTTCCTATTTCTAGTAGTCTGCCAACCCAAAAATGCGCTTGTGAGGACTAGGGAAAGGGAAAAGGGGACTGGTTTTGGGATTTAAACCCTTTCCCCCTGCCCCTTATCCCCACTTCCCCTTTAAAGAGCCAAGTTTTTTTGGCAAACTACTAGCCTTTCATTCGCACTCAAGCAGCGTGAGCCATTAAAGACTTAGATCCGCCTCTGACTCACGCTGCGGTTGTTGGTGCGGCGACTTTTCAAGCAACAGATCCTGGTTCCAAGAGAGTGCTTTGGGTCTTGAGCGTCTAGCATGGGGCAGTAATTTCTTAACAGCTAGTGCGGTGGCTTCCCCGAATTCATCAGAGTTGAACGCCGTTTTAATTTGAGAAATATCCTCTAATCGCTCTACTGGTGTACTTTTGGGATCAGCAAGTGCCATGTACAGTGTTCGCTGTTTTGGTATTGACCCAGTTTTGGAATATTCCAACATTGCGTATGAGAAAGCATCAATCGTTGAGGAACAAAGTACCACTTTTTCTACTTTGGTCGTTCCTCGCTCCCCCAACTGGAAATGGAACCAACTGTTTGTGCGATCGCTTCCAATGGCCAAACCCTTAAATTCACTCCCTTCAAGGTAAGCCCCTTTTACTTGATGGTTTAAATCTCGCATTACAAACACTGCATTTTGCTCCTTGTCAGCGTAAATCAACCCCGATTGGTGAAATCCGTGTACAAAGTTTGATGGCAATCCCCAGAAGTGAGTCAAGTAATCATGTACTGCAAGCCACTTGCTTTTATCCTCAACTGGTGGGACAAACTTGGGGGCTGGCTCGGTTTGAAGAATATCTGCTGTTTGTTTTTTGACTGCGGCGATCGCTGCTCGTTCTGCCCCCGATTCCCCAAATCTGTCATTGAGCCACGCCAAACCCTGTCGCAAATTGTAATTGTTGACTTGAATCACCAAATCTATCGCCCCGCCCCCCTTTTCTACTCCTGGGGAGGCAGACTGAAATTTATCCCCATTTATATCAATGATGTGGCCATGACCCACCCAAGAGTTAGATTGACAGGGTTCAAAGTCTAAACCTAACTCCCAAGCCACATCTTCCAAGGCTAATTCACGCAATTGTTGAGTCTGTTTAGCTAATTCCTTTTTCTCTTTCTCTAATTGAGCAATGCGTTGTTGAAGCAGTTCATTAGCTTGAGCCAGTTCTCTAGCTGTTGCTTCCATTTGTTGAAGTTGACGGGCTGCCCTGTCTCGATCTGCGGCTTTGGCTTTGATTTGCTCCAAATTTAACTCTGATACTTCCAGGTTCCGTCCCGTTTCTACTATCCGGTAAAAATCCTTTATATCCTCGTGTTTGGCTCTGGAACCCTTCAACCCCCTCTCCAAGCCAATCAGCCGCATCGTTTCATAGTAGGAGTCCTGAAATGCCTGGATTTTTTGCCGCCCATTGAAAAAGTGATTACACCGTAGCTGACCCCGGTCATCCACTGGCACAAAGTAAGCATGAATATGTGGCGTGGCTTCATCTAAATGTAATTCTGCCCTGACTATCCGCGAACCGTATTCCTCAGACAACCATTGGTGCGTCGCTTCTAGCCAAACATCTAATTTATTTTGCTCATAATACCCTGCCTGGGTTGGACATGAGGCACGGAAGTAACTTGGCGATGCACTCAGTAACATCTCGACGCAGTAAACACCGTCAGTCCTTATCTTCCTGTGTTGCGGAGCCTCATTTATCTTTGCCATCACCAAATCTTCTAACCTTGATTCGGGATCGCTGCTGCCTATAAACCTAATATTCTCTACCGACAAATCAGCGTTCGGTGTTTCCCTTTCACGAGATGTGTGAGACGCGCTACTCCCTATATCCTTCTGCTTTATTTTTTTTAAACGAGCGATCGCATACGCCATTCCCGCCCACCTTTTTTTCTCTCGTCAACAATATTTCACGCAATAACTAAAATTATTTTTTAGACTTACTGAGTATTTGTACTCAAACTTAAAAATGGCATTTTTCTCAAATCAAGAATAGCCTAAATAATCATACTAGGTACGTTTATTTTAAGTGCGGCTACAGGCTAATTTTGACCAAACTTTACACCCGTCAAACACCTGTTAAACACCTGTCAAATGACAGTCGTAGAGAAAATCAAAAATCAACTACCTCGTTCCTCTATAGCAGTCATTCAACAGGTGCTTGACAGGTGTAGAGTAGCCCTAGACCTGTCAAACAACAGTCGCAATAAAATGTATAGTACTCTACATTTTATTGTTTTAAAATAAGAGGAGTGCTAATCATTATTGGCGATTATAATACAATCTATTAGTGCCAAGAAATTGAACAGATTTAAAAGTCACTAAGGCATATTTAATTCTTGCGAAAAGGGTCAGCAGGAATTTATGTGACCTATGCTAGAAAATTTTCACTTTTAAACATGGATGAAATAAAGCAAGTAATAGTTTCGATTAAGCGTGGGACTGATACTGGAGATGGCAAAGTATTTAGTTATTTACAATCGAATCCTTTTCAGTTAGGAAGCTTATCAGAAATAGTGATATCGACTATCAAAGCCTACTGGCTACCTTTTGTGATGCATTCTGTAGGAGTGCGTGACGAGGAATTAAGACGAATAGCAATCTGGTCAATCAAACAATTAGAAGGTCAGGCATCTCTTATCCGCGAGGTTTTTGGGATTTCACCTCAAATGAGTACTGTTGTTCAACTGATGAATACCACTGCTGACTACCCAGGTGCTATCCCAGATCAGGGCGGCTCATTCGATAAGACAGAACAAGTTAATTCTCAAGAGCCTGACTCAACGACTGCACTATCTATATCTAATGATGTTGAAGTTAGAGAAGAAATTTTGCTCCCAGATGAAGAAGATTATGACTACGAGAACGATTTAATAGCCGTAGAAATAACAGAGGAGATGAAAAGGGCTAGTAAATTATTTGGGGTTTAGTCGAATAGTACGTTTGATTTCGATAAATCTATAAGGATGAGAGGGGTAGGGAGCAGGTATTGGGGTGCAGTAAAACAATATCGGTTCTCTACACCCAATACCCTACCCCCTATACTCAGCCTTGATAAGGGTTGTAGTATTTCCCGTGAAAAGTCAGACATTCTTCATCCTTAATACCATGCAACCCCTACACATTCAGCCCTTTGAGGTAATTCATGAATAAACCGAATCCAAATCCTGAACCTGCTGTTAATACTCCTAAAATCGTTATCTCAGCTGACATTGGTGGCAGTGAGACAAAAGCGATCGCTCAGATTTATCCTTCAGGTGTGCCAATAGTATTAGCGATGCCACCTGAAATCGCTGATGTCTCTAAAACTTCTGTGGCGCGTTTCGTCCCAAACTCATATAACACCAGTATTTGGGTCGGAATGGGCGATGAGTATTATGTTTTGGGTGCATTGGCAAAAAGTGTTTTTGCTGGGACTTCTGCACTGCGAGATTTAAAATCTCATTATGCTTTACCAAAACTGGCTGCTTTGTTGTGGTTAGCTTGCCGTCAGTTTCAGTTCGATACCAATAATATTGATGCCTTTATCCAAGTATTGATGCCACCAGGAGAAATTAGTAATGCTCATAATCTCGGTAAAAAGTTAGGGCAATCACTCAACCGGGGAATTGTAACTCCCACCAACAAATTAAAAGGTAAGCTGCGTAATTTTCATGTTGCCCCGGAAGGCAGTGGGATTATGATATACCGCAGTCGCACTCTGGCTGGATCATATACGCAAAAGAATATCGGTTTGCTGATGCTTGGCTACCGGAACGCTAGTTTCGTTCTCAGCCAAAAAGGTAATCCGGCTTTGGCTGAAACTACTGATTTAGGTATGAATTGGTTAGTACAGCAATTTGTCCAACGCACTGCTGTTGGCTTGTCCAAAGAAGATGAACATTTAGTGACTGCAATCATTGCTGCTGGTAAGGGCAACTTTGCTCCTCTACGTTCTTTGTCCCGCCAAGCCACACCCGAAGGTGTATCTGCCGACTTAAAATTATTTCAAAACATTCTCCCTGAAGTTCGCTCTGATTACTGTCGCGCTCTTGTACGCTGGATACGAAACATCCCTTCACTTGATGAAATTCTCATTTGTGGTGGCACTGCTGATTTTGTCAAGAAGGAGTTAACTGACCATTTTCAAAATGAAGGTATACCTATTGTTTGGAATGGCGGGGTACAATTTCCCACCCCTCTTGATACTAAGGGTCTTGGTGAGCGCGTCGCTGATGTCTGGACGGCACATATTACTTATATATTGATGTTAGACAAGAACTTTGCTTACGACCGCAAACAAGATTTAGTCCCTGACCCCAATAAACCACGACCATCTATCCCTACCTCTGGTCTTGCCCAACTGCGTGAATACGCCAAAAATCGTTACGGCGACAAGCCTTTGAACAGTTGAAGAATTTGACTTCTTGGTATTTGTGGGGTACAGGGAAGAATGAAATTTTCCCTTTAACAGAATTTGGGGGTTTAAGTCCCCTGTCTCTATAGGCTGCACGTTTTGATGCCTAATTAAAATCCCCGTTACAAAACGTAATTGCGAATGGGCGAAAAAGCGAATTGCGAATTGGTTTAACCTTTCACCAACATCTTACAGCTACAATTTATACCTATTATGAATAACGACCAAGTTTACGCTCAACAGCTAGCCCAATTTGCTGCGTCTCAAAGTTTTGATGAACGTTCAGTGGAATTTTTCGATGACGTTTGGCAAGAAGCTGGAGTTAAAGACATCACCAAAATGACTACTGCTGATGCTGAGTCTGTATTGCAAGTCTTGGGCGAGAGTGAAGCATCACCAGAATTTACTAAAGCTTTACTAGCCCAAGCCATAACAGCAGGAATGCCTAAACACGTTGCAGGATATATCTTGGAGAGCGATCGCACACTTGCACAAGAAATCTTCAATGACGGCACAAGTCCCTTCCAATCAAATCAATCATCAGTAGTTGGCTCGAAACAAAACCAGTTTCAATCCTCTACTGAAGAAGACATGGAAATCCAAATTTAGCCAAAAGTACGATTTTTTTGTAGACTCCTGGTTATTGATTTTTTAGAAATAAAAGACCTAAACTTTGGCTTATTAGTTAGCGTTTCCACATGCTCTAGAGGTGTAGTTCTTATAAAAGAGGATCAGGGGGAAAGGATAAGGGGGAAAGGGATGGAATTTCCCCTGACCCAGTACCCTTTAACATTTTCTCTGATTCCAAATATTTGTTCTACACCTTTTTCCAACTTTGAACTAAAGCTATGACATTAAAGTTACCAACCCACAACAACGTTACAGGGAGCATCCACTTTTGGCAGAAAGACTCAAATAGCTAATAAACCATTGAGATAAGCACAACGAATAGAGAGGATGTGATTAACACTATCAACATTCCACTGTGCGCCAGAAA
>NZ_JACJSI010000171.1 GCF_014698065.1 Nostoc flagelliforme FACHB-838 | reverse complement strand
AGGGCTTGGCACTTAAAATTAGTCGTCAGCTTACATGATGTCGGTCTGGCTGAAGAATTACAAAAAGTACTCAATGGAGAATATCAGCCAATACTTGCTGGCAAACAATCAGAAGTAAAAGTAGAAGTGCTGAAAGTTGTACTAGAGGGAATGGGTGCATTGTTTGGGCATCCACTACCCAAAAAATTAACCATTTTAGACTTTGGCAATGGTACGACCCTGTATTCTCGTTATAACCAAGGGAAACGAGAAGTTCACACTGCCTACCCTATAGGTGTAGAAGTTCTCATTGATGATATCTCCCAAAAAATGAAACATTTAAATGGCGGAAAAATCGGAGATCCTTCCATTATCCGATTTTGTTTGGAAATGGGGCATACCAGGTATAGTCGTGACATCGATATCAAAGATGTATACAGCGTTTGTTTGAAAGATTGGTATGAAAAATACTTGAAGAAAGTGGTGAATCTGACACTTGATGCTAAACACCAAGGGGATGAAATCTGGGCGATTGATGGAGGTTGCCTGTTACCAGGATTCAAGAAGCTTTTAGAGAAAAACGGCTTCAAAATCTTGGACAATCCAGTGGAAGCCAATGTCTCTGGGCTTTTAGAGATGGCAAAAACTATTATGAGCAAGAACCCAACTACTACATCTGGTACACCTGGAAAGTGAAGTTATAATAATGGCAGATAAAAAAGACTTAGCACCGGAAAAAGTTCGCCTCAAAGATAATTACAGAGAGCGCATATTTGCAGAATCGCAAAAACTAGATAAAAGTTACCTGGACACGATTTACTTTATAGTTGATTGCTATTTTGTTTTCATTAAGGCTGGATTACCTGTACAACTTTTAGCAAACACTCCGATTAATACTGAGTCAAACCAACCCACGTCTTGGACTCCAACTCCATTTGCACAGGAGAAAGAAGAAGATTCTTCAGGGGAAACATTCAGCCTTGACTTTGATTTGTAACCAAAATGTAGTATTTATGTCTGATTTCTGAACAGGATTCCAGAGGTAGTAGTTTCTGAGCTTTTCACCCAGACATTTTGGTTGTGCTAGAAATCACCACGCTGTTATAGTGTAAACCTACCCAGCAATAATCCCAGGGCGAACGCACGGTATTTCTAAAACCCTTGCTGGATAAGGATCTTGACGAAAAAATAGGTTAAATTTAAAAACGCTGAAACCCTTGCTATTAAAGGATTTTTATACTTTAGATGCGTTTGCCCTAGCAATAATCCCAACCACACTTCTACAATCGGCATTTGCAACACACATTGCAGGTTGACTAAAGAAATCTCATCTTTGACATTTATCAGGTCATCCATCCAGCACATCCCAAATTGTTAATTGGCGGTATGTGGTCATCTCTAGAATTCAGGATTTAACGGGCAGGGTCGCACTGGGCAGTAACTTGAGGTAATCTCAAACATATCCTTTTCCAATATGCTCAGTCAGCTTGAGGATATTGGCAACGAGAATAGATATTATTGCACTGCCGAAAAATTTTTATTATCCCTGGTATGGCTCTATCATCGTAAGTCAAGTGATCGCACGAGAACACCATCGCTTTCTTTTGCACAAAGGAGATAATTCTAGCACCTCTGTTTGCTAAAGTAATTCTAAGGCGCGTGAATTTCCGAACAATCCAGAGACATCACAACAATGAGAATACTTCATGGCACCTGGATACCAAACGAGGAAACTGACTTTATTCAGTCAGGGTCTTTTTACTTGTGGGTAGAAACTCAATTATCCCAAAAAAGTCACACCAATAGTCAACAAATTCATCCTGGACATTTGGTTAAATCCGAATTAATCGCCTTTTTAGTACAGGAATTGGGAATTAAAGAACACAATACTCAATTTGTCCAACGCATATCTCCTAAATACTTTGCCTTACCAACCACCAATAATCAGCCCCTACCTTCACCAGAATTAAGCAAGTATTTAGAAATTGAGTTGACTGACAGCTATGAAGAATTCCAATACTGGCAGGTAGATTGTTATGAAACAGTAGTATCTACCAAAAATGTCACAGCACTTAATATTATCAAACTACTTAAAGATATTCATTTTTTAGCAATATATAATGCAGAGAAGTTTCAAATAGGTTCAGATTTATTATTTTGGTATCATTACACTCAAAGTTTTAAACAAGTAATCCTCAAAGATCAATTTATTCCCGCACTAAAATATAGACAGTTATCATCGGAAAATCCGAAGAAAAAAGGCAAAAGCAAGACTGATAAAGTAGCATTTGAAATTTATGCTACCTGGGAAATTATTTCCGAACAATATGAAGCAAATATTCTTAAATATATTGAATATATGCCACTAATCTGTGCAGCAGGTAAAGCAAAAATTAGCGATTTCATTGAATTTTTTGATCGAGAAACACTATTGCGTCACTTTTCCGAATATGTACTTGACGATTTAGTGACTCACACCCCATCTACAGCCGCTTTTGACAAACAAATTGCTGATTCTCTAATTGAATCTTGCTTTTATCCTCGTCAGCATAACCCAATAACAACAAATACTGCCCTCGAGGAATATCGGCAATGGTTGGTGTGGAAAACTAAAATTACCCGCACTCAAGCTGATTCGCCTTTTCATCTGTGCTTCCAGTTACATTCTCCCAATGCTGAACAAATAGACAATTGGCAAATTCAATTTCTAGTAGCGAGTAAACAAGATCCATCCTTGAAGTTAGCGTTAGCAGACTACTGGAGAATGAATCAATTTTCCAAAACTGCTGTACATAAAGATTTTGGTAAAGATTTTGAAACAAATTTGCTGCTGAATCTGGGTTATGCAGCCAGGATGTATCCCAAACTATGGCTTGGGTTGGAAACAGCGAGTCCAATCGCAATGCAACTTACCTTAGATGAAGCATTTGACTTCCTTACTGAAAGTGCTTGGGTGTTAGAAGACTCAGGATTCAAAGTAATTGTACCTGCTTGGTATACTCCCACAGGTCGTCGCCGCGCCAAAATTCGCCTCAAAGCATCGGGTAGCAAACTTGCTGCAACGAAAGGGGAAACAAAAAGCTATTTTGGCTTAGACTCACTGGTGGAGTATCAGTATGAGTTGGCAATTGGGGAGCAAACTGTCACACCTATTGAATGGGAACAACTGATTAATGCTAAAACTCCCTTGGTGCATTTTCGCGGTCAATGGATGGAATTAGACCGAGATAAAATGCAGCAGTTACTCGAATTTTGGCAGTCCCACGGTAACGAACAACCCCAGATGACCTTACTGGAGTTTCTACAACGCAGTGCTGAATTGGGGTCAGAATGGGAAATTGAACATGATGAAGCTTTGTCAGAGATGATAGCAAAGCTACAAGATAAAAGTCGCCTAGAACCAATTTCTGAACTTGATAATCTGCAAGGTACACTCCGAGAATATCAAAAACGTGGTGTTTCCTGGCTACAATATCTAGAAAATTTGGGATTAAATGGCTGTTTGGCAGACGATATGGGTTTAGGTAAATCCGTGCAGGTGATTGCCCGATTAGTGCAAGAGAAAGAGTTACATGAAGCTCTGAAAGTAGGAGAAAAGATTACTTCTTTATCTGCCCTGCCTACATTATTAATTGCCCCTACTTCTGTTGTCGGCAACTGGCAGAAAGAAATTGCCAAATTTGCACCTCATTTAAAAACTATGGTGCATCATGGTAGCACTAGGCTGCAAAATCTAGCTGATTTCAAAGCTGCTTGTCAACAAAACGATGTGATAATTAGCTCCTTTACTCTAGTTCGCAAAGATGAAAAGTTATTGAGCAGCATCGAGTGGCAACGTTTAGTACTGGATGAAGCACAAAATATTAAAAATCCAAAAGCTGCCCAAACTAAAGCTATTTTAAAATTAAGAGCTAAACATCGGCTGGCATTAACAGGAACTCCTGTAGAAAACCGCTTACTGGATTTGTGGTCAATTTTTAACTTTCTCAATCCTGGTTACTTGGGTAAAGAAGCCCATTTTCGGAAAATTTTCGAGATTCCGATTCAAAAAGACAATGACCGCGTAAAATCTGCCACCTTGAAAAAACTGGTAGAACCTTTAATTCTGCGAAGGTTAAAAACTGACCAATCTATTATTAATGACTTGCCAGATAAAGTGGAACAAAAACTCTACACTAACCTAACCAAAGAGCAAGCATCGCTTTATGAAGTGGTAGTACTAGATGTAGAAAAACAATTGCAATCAGCAGAGGGAATTCAGCGCAAAGGATTGATTCTTTCAACCCTGATGAAATTGAAGCAGATTTGTAATCATCCAGCCCAATTTCTGCAAGATGGGAGCGAATTTTCACCACTACGTTCGCATAAACTCAGTCGGTTAGCAGAGATGGTTGAGGAGGCAGTTTCTGAGGGAGAAAGCTTACTCATTTTTAGTCAGTTTACGGAAGTTGGTGAAAAGATTGAGAAACATCTCAAACATAGTTTGCATTGCAATACTTACTACTTGCATGGTGGTACCAGTCGCCCACGCCGGGAACAAATGATTATCGAATTTCAAGACCCAAATACAGAACCATCGGTTTTTATCCTTTCCTTAAAAGCAGGGGGCGTAGGTATCACCCTCACGAAAGCCAACCATGTCTTTCACTTTGACCGTTGGTGGAACCCAGCAGTTGAAGACCAAGCAACTGACCGTGCTTTCCGTATTGGTCAGAAAAAGAATGTTTTTGTGCATAAATTTGTTGCCATTGGGACTTTAGAAGAGAGAATTGACCAAATGATTGAAGATAAGAAAAAACTCTCTAATGCTGTTGTTGGTAGTGATGAATCTTGGCTCACAGAATTAGATAATGAAGCCTTTAAGCGGTTGATTTCATTGAATAAGAGTGCAATTTTGGAGTAGATATTATGGCTAAATTTAGTCGAACTTGGTGGGGCGATCGCTTTATTCAAGCACTAGAAGCTTTTACAGATGATAACCGGCTCAAAAGAGGACGGTCTTATGCTAGCGGTGGTAAAGTTAAAACCTTTGAGATTGACTTAAATAAAATTACCGCCAAAGTCCGAGGCTCAGTTAATCCCTATTTTGGAGTTTACAAAGAACCAACTTATAATATAGAGATTCAGATTACACCTATTGCTAAAACCCGTTGGAATGAAGCTATCCAACAGCTTTCTTCTAAAGCCAGTATTATTTCTCGATTGCTTCTAAATGAAGTCCCGGAAAATATTGAAGATACTTTCTCTAATTTGGGACTACATTTATTGCCCCATAGTAGTAAGGATTTCAAAACTAAATGCTCTTGCCCAGATTATGCTAATCCCTGTAAGCACATTGCTGGAGTTTACTATTTAGTGGCTTCTCAATTAGATAATAATCCCTGGTTGTTATTTGAATTACGGGGATTATCGAAAGCAGAACTTCAAGCCAAATTAGCTGATTCTCCTTTGGGAAAAGCTCTCTCTGAAGAATTGAATACTAAGGAAATTCCTTTAGAACTTTCTAATTGCTGTACACTAAGCTAGAAAAACAATCTCTTAACCAAATGCCAAATGCCAGAGAATTTTGGTTAGGTACAAAACGATTACCACAAACTATTGAAGTGGCGACTCCAGGTAGTATCTGTGCAATTTTGATTAAGAAACAAGGGGATTTTCCTGATTTCTGGCACAATGATGCTTCCTTTATTGAAACAATGGAAGAACTGTATCAGCGAGTCAAAACCAAAAATCATCAGTTCTGATTTCAGATCGTTTTCCGCTTTCTTGAATACTTAAACAATGCCAATGACACTACTCATGCTTCTGTGTATTGTTTCTGGCTCAACTGGATCTGGGCGAATATTTTTCCAATGGTTATCGTAAATAAGACATAATATTTTAGCTAGAACTTGCCTGTTGCAACAACTTTGAGTCCCAGGTATAAAGTCCGATTTCTTCAGGTACTCTTGAAAATCTTCCTGTGCGATGCCCTCGCAATAATTCGTTCAGGACTTTGGGCTTTACTTCTATAACATCTGATGGATCAAGTTCTCCATATAATTCTTCGATAATTTCCGCCACATTGAAAACTTTACCAAGATTTTGTGACAACAAAGAAGTCAGCGCATCAATCAAAAACTGCCCGAAAAATTCTCCTTGCATTGGCATAGTATTAGTTTGTGCCTCTGGGTCAGGTTTTCTGTTTTTGCTCTTCTTAGAAGAACTAGTACGATTCGAGTTATTCTTGTGTCTCTATATATGTAGCTGTTGGCGCTGGTGGCTCGTCGGCCTCACCAGATGTCGAGGATGATTCATTTATTTCTAAATTATTTGTTTGTGAGGCTTCAGCCTGACTCGGCTCTATCAACTTCACTTCGGATTCAGTAATGTTATCGCTATTTAGCGGTAACGAATTATCTTTGGGTGTATCTGTAACTACCTCATTTACTATTAAAGGCATCTCGATATTTTGAAATTCTGGGAATGGAGTTTCTAACTCTAAATCGTTTGTTGGAGCAATCTCAGAATTGATAGGTTCTACCAAGTTGACTGATACTTCAGGAGTGCGTAGGCGCAGATCATCATAGGCTTTGTCGCTGTTAATCAACGATAAATTTTCTAAAGCAGGAAGGACTGGCTCACTAATAACTATCGGTTTAAATACCGTACTGGCTGGGCAATTTGTAATTGTGATAGCTCAACAGTCATGACTAGAGAATGGATAAGTAACTAGGGATTAACCTAACCTTAATTGCTCGGCTCATCTTGAGAGTAATTCTTAATCAGTTCTAAGAGTGCTGACCTCACCTTGTTTTGCCAGCCAGGGATTGCTTTTAGCTGGTCTTTCACGCTTTGTGTGACCTTGAGATCGAGTTTGGCAGTCAGCGGCTCATCTCCGGCAGCTTTGAACTGTGTAGCTTCTCTAATACCTTCAAAAGCCTTGCGATTACTCATAAGTTTTACCTAGTCCACTCGGTAAATAATAGCATAAATGATAAGTAAGTTATATCAAAAAAACATTGCTATTACCAGGTGGTCTTGGTATTATAGAAGTACAAACAATTATTCGGGCGATCGCAGATTTCTCAGGTCAGGCGATCGCCCCTTCACCAAAACCGATAAAGGAAATGATGATTACTACAAGACTAGCACCGATTCAAGAAGCACAGTCCACCGAGTCCAATTCTGTTACTTCTTTACGACTGGCTTATCAAGAAGCGAAGATAGACTACTCCCTTGTTGAGCAGCAAATTAAAAATACTCTCCTTAATCAATTCAATTTGCTAGTGCAACTCAACACTGAATTAGTAGCAGCAGCAGAGAAAATGTCAGTCGCGTTTGATGCTTGGAGTGATGAAGTAGATAGATTATTAGACGTATCAGTAAAGGTGGAACCAGTGCCCACGCCAGGACTGAGATTAATTGACGGATGGTTGTACGATAGCCGCGGCGGACGAACCTTAGTACTAAGCTAACCCCATCAGCAACAGCTAAAACTCATATCTTGCCCATAGTTCTAGCTGTTGCAAGCTTTTTTCAGTATTTTGATTCGCTTCATTTAGCTTCACTTAATAGAGGTTTTGCAATGGAATTATTACCCGCAGAGATCCGCGCTCAATTGCCTGTTCTTTATGCACAGGAAAAATGTTCAGATGCGATTGTTTATGTGAAATTCTTCACCCCTTCAGGGAACTGGACTTGGTACGTGACTGAGTTTGACGGTGAGGATAC
Organism: Nostoc flagelliforme FACHB-838; assembly: GCF_014698065.1. Taxonomy (GTDB): domain Bacteria; phylum Cyanobacteriota; class Cyanobacteriia; order Cyanobacteriales; family Nostocaceae; genus Nostoc; species Nostoc flagelliforme_B. Next base: position 5,384 of record NZ_JACJSI010000171.1, on the reverse strand, counting down.
TTTTTTCGGCTTAGTTCAAGGGTTTGAAGAAGAGTTAGGCTACTTCAGTCTAAATGAACTGCAAGAATATCGTGGAGCGCTGGGTATTGGAATCGAGCGTGATTTGCACTTTAAACCCACACCACTTTCACAGCTTCGTCGCTGCGACAACTAATCTATCTAATCCCCGATATTTATTTTCCGAGGATTTAAACCGCAGATGGAGCGCATGGAATCACCGATTGACAGGTTTTAGACCTGCTCGGCACTCCCTTAAAAATTTTGAACTAACCACAATTACAAACTTTAAGGACAAATAAATCATGTCTGATGATATTCTCCGGCAAGAAATAGACGGAATAGAGTATTTTACCATTGCCAGTACTGGGGAGTCAGGAATGAGCCAAAGGGGATTGTCTAGACTTTGTGGAATGCAACTCAGAGCAATACAAAACATACTTGAAAACCTGACTAAAAATACAGCCCCCCAATGGCTTCAAAAGCTTGTAGGGAGTGACTTATACCTGACTAAAAAAACTGCCGTAAGGGGTGGAAAGACAACACCAATCAAAGCCAATGTCTGTTGGGGTATACTGCGTTACTATGAGCGTAAAGGTAAAACCGAAGCAGCAATCGCTTTAGATGCAATTGGGGCAATTGGTATCAATAGCTTCATCCAAGCTCAAACAGGATGGTTGCCTGACCAATACCAATCGTCTCGAAAACAGCGACAGGAACTTAGCCGCATTCTGGAAACACCCCAGCCTTGGACGAGGATGTTTGAGAGCGAGTTTGAGGAGAATCTAGAACGTATTACCAAGCTGCATAAGCGACATATTAGAAATGGACAGGTCTACTGGGAGTTTGTTTATAACTGGATGACACCAGAGGAAAAAGCGAAGCTTGATATTGTAAATCCAGTGCTTACTAATGGACGCAGAAAGCACAAGATACACCGAATGCTTTCTGACCAAACAAAACAGAGATTGACACCGCACGTTACCTCAATCTTGATTTTGATGAAGTCGGCTAACTCAGTAGCAGAACTGCGGCGACTGGTGCAGCGACAGTATGGGGTAGATCAGCCTAATCTGTTTGATGGGTGGAGTATAGAATAGTCGGTGATTGCAGTGTGGTCATCTCAGAAGATAACCACACTGCAATTAAACTTATTTAGAATGCTTTTGCCTTTGATGCGGAGCATCTTTAATAGAGTGCGGTTCTAGAGACAATTCTGACAAAGAATTATTAGATGTTGCTAAACTAGCTAACTTAAAAAGTCCGCCAAAGCAAGTAATTGTGATTAAGAAAGCCAAGCCAGCTTGAGTTACTTTATGCCAGGAGTTGAAAGTTATTTTAGAATGAACTCGCTTAAAGAAAACAGATTCCAACTTCTGGTGAGTCGTACAATTTTTCAAGTACTCCAAAACTTGCAGACATTCAGATATGTCCTCACCTTTGTGTACTTTTTGGCACAGCAGAATTTCTAATCGTTCAATGCGACGTTCAGAAGTTGATAAATTGATATCATCCCAATCGTCCCAAAGCTTGGTTTGTTGTAGTTCAGACATGAGCATTTCTTAATTATTTACTATGCCCCTTCGGGGCGGGAACAGGGAACAGGGAAGAGGAAACAGGAAGAAATTAGCCCAGAATGTAGGGTTTAAAGCCCCTAAATTTATTTATGGGGATTCCCCTGTTCCCCGTTGCCTATTCCCTGTTCCCTCTTAAGATGTTTGGATTTGTTCTTATTACGTTCGTACTCAGCAAGGATATTTTTGAATTGTTGGGGAAGAATCACGGTTTTCTTATCCAATCGCAGTAAATAACATCCCCCAGAGTCACTTTTACAAGCGATGGTGGTAGGCCAGTTGAGTCCTGCGATTAGTCCAAGAGTAGTGAATGTGACAATGCCACTCAGGAAAAATAAAGTACCAGAGCGACCAGAGCCGACCCAAGCACCAGCCCAGAAAAGAAGTTCTTTGAATTGTTCAAACCGCTTGTGACGAAGTTTTTGACGTTGTGTTTGTGCTTCATTCCAAGCTTGGAGCTTTAAAAGCTTTTGGGCAGCAAGTTGGGTGGCTTTAGCATTAGAGGCTTTATCTACTTGGATATCAATGGTGCGTTCTTTGGCTGCAATTTCTTGTTTTAATCGGTATTCATTCCATTCTTGGATACGTTGGGCGACAGCATCGGCATTGGCGAAGAAGGCAATAAGGGTGTCGTCTCCCAAGTCATTCCAGATGACTGTGCCCTCTGTTGTTTTTTTTGGGCAATTCGAGCCATGATTCTTTCTTCTAATTGAGCAAACAGATTATTTCCCGAATCGCTCTGTTGCAATTTCAATGCGACATTTTTCAGATAAAGTGATTGAACTAAGCCAGTTATTTCTTCAGCTTCGGCGGCAGTAATCCTATCAATAAGATTAGATAAATCATCTCTGGCCACTACAGCTTTTTCACTAACATTCTCAATCACTGCATCTAATTTTAGTTGCTGAGAAATCCCAGACTCATTTAGAGCAGCTAACTCAGATGCAACTTCTTCAAAGGATTTGTTTTGCTCTTTTATTGATTTGTAGGTTTCAAGAAAGCGTTCGCACTCATCCGTGCTGTACTCATCTTGCTCAGATAGTCCGCAGACTTGGAGAATTATTAAAGCCTGAGAAAGTGCGATTTTATAGCCTCTTTCACGAGCAATAACTAGTAATTCAGTGATATCTAATGGTAATTGACCTTTCTTCCCTTGTTTTTTCCCCCATTCTTTGTTGACGACGAGGAATTGCCCTGAGTTTCTGACAGTGCATTGTCAACAACTGGAGATAATAGAGCCATTACTTCCTCGTCAGTTCCACCCTGCTCAATTAAAGTGCGACATTCACGAAACCTGTCTGCATCATTCTCGGTATATAACTCTTTTTCAGGTAGCCCACCCAAGCGTAAAGTCCGGCTAATTTCTGATGGTGAGAGGTTGTTGAAAAGTTCTTGTGGTTGATACATAATCATCAATTTCTATTTAGATAAAGTTGAAAAAGGATTTAACCAGTCAACTTTTAACTGTCTTTGTTCTGTTGGGGGAATATTAGATGGTTCTGTTGGGGGAATATTGGATGGCTCTGTTGGGGGAATATTGGATGGAAGGGAAAGTGATGAAAGTGAATTTCTGTCTACTGTAATCATCGTGGCTGCCTGAGACGGGATTTCTCCCAGCAGTCCCATCAGATATGAAGAGTGAAGTTGAAGGCGGTAAAGACAAGCACGAATGTGTGGTTCTATATCTACGGGTTGCTCTTCAGCTTGATAGGCTAAAGGAAGCCAATAGCTGCTAATAGCAATCATCACCATATCCTTAGCAGGATAAAGAGTATTTCTGGAGTTTAAATACTTAAACAGCATTGCTTCGGGGCTATCAGTCTTAACTCTACTTCGTAAGCGAAACTCAACATCTGAAAACATTGCTAATATTCCTTTAAAGCGAGCAAATTACTAGGACGCACGATAGGTTGAAATAGCTGATGTAGCGTTTTGATAACGGAATAATCCGTATACATCCGTGAAACGTAAGCACAACGCATCTTTTTTAATCGGCAGGTTAAAAGCCAAGCGCACATCCTCTTCTAATTCTGCCGCCCATGAAATCTCGGTATAAGTAAATAAGTTTTTCAACTCAGCAACTAAATATTCCGATGTTCCCCCACCAATAATTACTTGCTGAATATCAACAGGAATATTCATACTCAGCCAAATTGATACTTTATTCCAGTATTCTTTCCGAGATAACTCCGCTACTTCAACAATTTGTGCTACTTCCTCAGCTTTAAACTCAGCATTCTTACTCCGAGCCAAGGTGTTAAAGTATCTCGGTTTTAACGCTGAACCTGATAGATGAACAGCCTTTAACAAATCATATAAGTTCTGTCCTGATGTTCGGCTTTTGATTCTCTCCAGCATCCAGGCTAAACCCAAACCTTCTGTCTTTCCAGTTGATATACCACGAGAAAAGATTACGGCTGATATATCCCGGAAACCTAGCATCACCACAGCAATGTTCACTTTATTAAAATCTGTGCCGAGTTTTTTACTTCGCGTCAATACAAGTCCCCCACCCTCCGGCAAACACTGAAAGCTGATCAGATTTACACAAAATTGTTGACCTCGAAAGCTAAAGCTAGACAGTGCCTTGGTTAAACCCATCTCCAATCTTTCCCTGTCTTCCCACTCCCCGTAAGGCAACAGCAATCCCAACGATAAATCAAGGTTGGACTTCAATCCTTCTCTAATCGCTATTGCTCCCACTGCTGCTAAAGTTTTTGGAATCGCGTTCTCATACTTGAGTTCTAAAAAATTGATTCGCGCTTCAAAATACTTTTGGGCCAAAAACCCAACCGCATAATACTCTCCGTTGTACTCTATCCAAGCCTCATTCTCTGGATTCGGCCGATTAATTTGCCCAGACTCATATAAAGAGAGCGAGTCTCTAGAAATCTTAACTAACTCTGGCTCCATACACAGCAATTCTGGTTTAGAAGACATCTCCTCCAGAACACGATAAACCATCTTCGTCATTGAAGTTCCTGGATCAAGACTCAACATTAAATCCACAAGAAATTTCCTCCCTGTTTTTGACCCTTTATCAAGAATTATTCCTAAAAGGCTAAAGCGCCTATACCGTAATGATTTCAGCATTTGTAAATAAAAATTATGAATCATTACAATTGCACTTTTATTTCACTAATTTGTGCATTTTCTGGAAAATCGCCTAAGTTTCCATTCCTCACCAATCCTCACTAATTCTCATCAATTTATCCCAATTTATCCCAATGTCCCACTCCACAAATTCAAATTTATCGCTGATGTTATTACATATTAAACATCATTTAATAAGGAATTATCATTAGCTTAATAAAACCCAATAGTTCCCGGAAGTTCCCGGAACTTCTCGGAAGTCACCCGATTTATCCCCATGTTTTCCTACTAATTTTAAACATAATTTAGAAAGCATAAGCCTTGTAATGCATCTTTTTCTGACGCACAGTACGCCATATTTGGCGGAAAGAATGCTCGCTTTTTTTGCTATATTAAATGACATGAGAGTTGAGGAAATAAAATTTTGTTTTGGTCAAAGTCTCACGAAAGTTTTTTCAGTCGTCATCAAGCACCACGAAGTTTGATGACGGGGATTGACTTTGACTTCAATACTTATTGCAAGGGTGATTATCTTGCAATAAGAAAAAATAATCAGAATTTCTTGAAAAGAGTAGGTAGCACCAAAAGATGGAATAGAACAAGGATTAGAAACCATTTATAAAGAAAATCTTTAGGCAGCAAGACGACGTAACATAATACGTGTCATCACAGCATAGATGGCAGCTTCGCTCATCTCAGGAAGCCGTTCATAGTCTTTGC
>NZ_JACJSI010000170.1 GCF_014698065.1 Nostoc flagelliforme FACHB-838 | reverse complement strand
CGCTCTAGTCAACCAACTCCATCCTTACTCCCCAAAGTTCCTACTACTGATTAAGTAATAAATGCTTCCTATACATTATGTGTCTTCCGAGATGATTTAGTCTTAATTTTCATCGATGAGCTTGTGTGTTTAGTCGCTGTAGCTTCTTCAATCATTATATTTTGCTCGATTTCAGCAATAAATTACCCCCATGAACGATTACCAAAAGGTAGTGATGGTAAAGTAAATTTCCTTTTCAAAATAAGACTTCAGGGCATTGGTTTTGGGTCATTCGAGCGACGCGATCGCTCTTCCCGCGAGGGGCGTAATCCCAAAACCAAAATACATATAACTGTTATGATTTGAGTGATTTGCTCATCTCAAGTAAGTTATTCAAAGAGGAATGATGAACAAAAAATTTATTTTTCTAGTTTCAGCTTTTGGGCTAAGTGTACTTATAGGGGCCTGTCAGCCTGGTACAGAGTCTCCAACAACCGCACCACCAGCAGCACCATCACCCGCAGTGCCATCGGTAACTCCAGCTAGTCCTTAGTGCCATATATTACTAATATGGAGAACAACTGGAGTTCCCAATTAGTTACACAGTTAAATCATGCTGTGGTTTAAGGCAGGTTCAAGCGTTTACGCGCACCAAAGCGAAACAGCTTATCAGGTAGTATCGCTCTCAAGCGAGGCAACCATTGTGCCTCATTGCCAACACGATAGCGTAATCGTGGTGAGGAGCTTGAAGCAATACGAGCAATAGCTTGTGCAACCTTGTCAGGATTGTCACCTTGTGCAATTGCGCCCTGGACAGATGAGCGAATTACATCGCGTACAGTGTCATAATCATTATGAGTTACGGTAGGCTGTAACATGGCTTGATTGAAGTTGGTCTTAAAGTAGCCAGGCTCAACTAAAGACACTTTAATATTGAATGGGTCTAGTTCTATGCTTAATGCTTCGCTATAACCTTCAAGTGCAAATTTGCTTGCAGAGTAAAAACCTTGACCTGGTGCGCCGATCAGCCCTGCCACTGAACTCATATTGATAATATGCCCGCTACGTTGCTGTCTCATAAAGGGCAAGACAGCATTAGTAACACGTACAACACCCCAAAGGTTTGTCTCAAAAATCTCCTTGGCTTGTTCTAAAGAAGTTTCCTCAATCATGCTGGCATGAATTTGTCCAGCGTTATTCACAAGTATATCTATGCGGTTAGTCCGCGCGAGCAACCCACTGATACACAATTGTACTGAAGAATCAGACGTAACATCCAGCGTCAACATTTCTACGCCCTGTGAAACTGGATGCTCTTTGCGGCTCGTACCAAAAACATAATAACCTACAGCAGCAAGTTTTTGAGCAATTAACTGCCCAAACCCAGATGATGCACCTGTAACTAGCACGACTTTTTGGTTAGTCATCAGTTTTTAGCTATCTGCTTTATGTTCATGATATTCGGAGATATGCTCATATACCTCCTCTGGAAACTGTAAGTCTTTGTAGACGTTACAAGCATCTGGCTCATCAGGATTCGGACAGATGGGAAATTCCTGCTGTGACTGCCATTGAAGAATACGCTCCCGTCGAGGCGGGTTATAATCTTTACCTTGTACTTGTAGATACAATGAACGTGCTTCTTTCTCAGTGAAGTCTTTATCTTTCTGAAGATACTCAATTAGCTCAGGCTCACTGAGGAAATGGCGTGCCACCATTGCAAACACTAACCTTCCGTAATGACCAATATCTTTGCCTGCATTAAGAGACTCAAGCAGATGGGTCATCATATCATTTTTTTGCAGTTCTTCAATTGCCATATATGTTCAGTTCCTTGTCTTTGAGTATTGGCTCAGGTTTATTTTTAGTCCTTTTTATAGTACTCATGTACTGGATAAATATCCTATCTCTTGTGGCTGAATATGAAGATAGATTTACCTAACCGAAAGTGCAACAGTTACAACAGTCAAACATTTAGGGAAACGAAATGGTTATTATCTGTCGTGCCAAATCAACACAGTAGTAGTCGTGCATTGTTAATTTTCGTATGTTGCTAGCAATTATTCCTTTTCCCCTTTATGAATAAGAGGTAATAATGCTAGATTTCGATTACTTGCAATACTTCAGGGTGATTTATGAACTCATGCGAACTAGTGGATGCTGTAGCAGCGAAGACCAACATCACAAAAAAGCAAGCTGATGAGGTGATTAGTGCTTTTTTAGAAGTTGTTACCGAGGCTGTAGCTAATGGAGAGAAGATAACGCTTGTTGGGTTTGGGTCATTCGAGCGACGCGAACGTTTCGAGCGTGAGGGGCGTAATCCCAAAACCCAAGAGACAATGACCATTCCAGCTACTAGAGTTCCTGCGTTTTCTCCTAGAAAGCTGTTTCGAGAAAAAGTAGCACCTTAAACAACACTGATGTATCTACTTTATTAGTATCAATTTAATTATTGTAAAGCTACGTAATCCTGAGTGCTGCTGCTTACAAAATGCATGATCTCACCCTGGCTGACGATACGGAAATATTGAAGTTTATCGGTCAATACGGTTCAGTTAAGGCTCAAAATTGTGTAAATTAAGGATTGTAATCAAAGCTAGAAATAAACTGTAGTGCATCTCAAAGACTTCGCGCTGTTGTCTCCAATAATACAAAGCAGTGAACTGCTAAAAGCGATAGAAACAGCTATACCTGCAACTGCTATTGAAGAAGCGATCGCGACCAACAAGTCCAATGAACAAAGAAATTGTTCTTTGCCAGCACATTTGGTAGTTGGACTGGTGATAGCAATGAGCTTGTGGTCAAGAGATTCGATGCGAGATGTACTCAAAAACTTAGTCGATGGTCTTTCTGTGGGATGGGTAAAAGTTGGGAAATATTGGCGAGTACCTTGTAAATCAGCAATTACCCAAGCTCGGCAACGATTAGGGGCAGGGGTAATGAGCCAATTATTTCACCAGTTAGTACGATCAATGGCGACTGGTGAGACGATAGGAGCATTTCTAAATGGACTGCGAATTGTGGTGATTGATGGTACTTATTTTGACCTTCCAGATAGCGATGAAAATGCGAGAGTTTTTGGTCGCCCCGGTAGCCGTCCAGGCACACAAGCAGCTTTTCCTAAAGTCAGATTAGTCATATTGGTAGAAGCAGGAACGCACATAATATTTGATGCAATAAGAGTGTCGATACCGCATCGGAGAACGAGTGCGGGCATTAAAATTATTACGCTCTGTTACATCAGGGATGTTGTTGATGTGGATAGGGGATTGCATTCGTATGCAATGGTACACGCAACAGTGTCTCAGGGGTGTGACTATTTAGGGAGAATTCCTGCCAATGTTAAATTCATTACAGAAAAATCGTTGCCAGATGGTTCTTATCTGTCATCGATTTACCCATCTGGAAAGCTACGAAAAAAGGGTTGTCAGCCAATAACAGTACGAGTGATCGAATACACAATTGAACATCCTGATAACCTAGAAGAAAAAGTGATATATCGCTTGATTACTAGCCTGTTAGACATTCAGCAATTTCCGGCGGAATTGCTAGCTAGAGAATACCATCAACGTTGGGAAGTTGAAAATACGATTGATGAATTGAAAATCCATCTTTTGGGGCAAAAAACCCATGTTCGTTCTCAAAAACCACGCGAAGTAGTGCAAGAAATTTATGGTTGGCTGTTAGGACATTGGTCAGTCAGAGTGTTAATGTTTCAAGCTGCAATGGCTGCTGGGGTTGCGCCATTACGTTTGAGTTTTACAGGAACTTTACGGGTAATTCGTCGTGCTATTCCTAAATTTCAACACTTACAGCAAGAAGAACTACCCTTTTTTTCGATTGGTTAATTGTAGAAATCCTAGATACGTTGTTACCCGAGCGCGTTCACCGTACTGATCCCAGGGTTGTAAAAAAACCTGTATCAAAGTTTCGTTCCAAAAAACCAAAACACAGAGGTACTGGGCAACCAGTCGACAGTTTTAGCCTTTGAGCAAGCTAAAAATTACAAATACGATTTAATCGAAGCTAGTAGTCCAGCAAGGTAATTTTGCTAGGTAAGACCCTCTGACTGATAAACTAGTCAAAAAAGGGGTTGAGCATGGCAAAAAAATATATTGTAGATTTAAAAATGCAGCGTTTATATCCAAGTGTAACCTAGCAAAATTGCCTTGGCAGACTACTAGGAACAAACTGCCATCTTCCAAACCATGCCCGCAGAAATGAACAATAGAAGGACGTTCTTCTGCGATCGCCCTACGAATATCTTGAGGAGGTACCGCAGTTCTAATGCGAACTTCAAATAAATCCCGTCTTGTGGCTCGTCTTATGGCATCTTCAATTTCCCTGATCTCTCGATCCAAACGCAAACCGTGAGGGATAGCTGCCAAAATAAAGATTTTTTGCTGCTGCTTGTTCTGATTTCCTGATGCGGCTGTCTGCTACCCAAAGTGAATATTGTAGATGTCGCCGCCAACTCGCCCAGAATTTACTGTGTCAGCGTTAATCAACCTACCGCCAAACTGGGAATTGCGTAAGTCGTTGTTGACTTGCTTTGGATCTTTTGAGTCGGGCATGAGTTTGGTTTGAGCGTCATTGTTGTGAATATTAGCACCATTTTGATGTGCCTCAGCAATTCACTGTTTCTTTTGTAGTACAGGAGGCAAACAAAAAATTCAGCATTTCTCAAAAGCACGCATTTCTTCAACTGCTATCTCAAGTAATCGTTTCTTGCTTGGGTGCTGATGCTTCAATAATCCCTGGACTTGGAGTTAGCAAATTATCAGGATCATAACGCCGCTTTGCACTTACTAACTTTCGCCAAAACAAACCGAAGTGCTGCTGCCAATCATTTCGAGAAAAAGGAACAGAACTAATTGGATATAGATAACCACCTAAATCACGATTTTGCTCAAACAGTCGACGATTATCGTTGAGCATTTTTGTAACTGTAGAACTATCTGGTGGAACTGCTGTTCGCAAAATAGAAAACAGAAACGTAACTTTTTCTTTTGGGACGCGGAATAAAGGTAGTTGAAAGCGTTGAGTCTTAACTGGATACAGCAAGACTGCTCCTTGACCAGTGTCAGCTACTGTTAAGCTAGCAGCGACTTTCTTAACAAAAGATTCCACAGCAGAGTTAGGCACAAATAAATCCAGCCAGGGATGTGGGAAAGACCAAACCCCAATAGATTTGAGGAAAGCAACTGTAGATGCTAAACGATTAAGAAACTCAAAATAAGTTTTATCTTCTATCTTTTCTGTACCTTGAGTATAGTTTAAGCCAGCAAGTAAAAAGTTATTATTCGGGATGTTTGGCGGACTATAAAAGCTAGCAGCTTCTAACAGATAACGCCATCCTCCAGTATCTTTAGCAATCAATTGTCCTTCTACATAGTTAAAACGCTCATCATTGATTAATAAGCGTTGGTCACGCGTAAATACGGCTAAATCGTCATAATATAGTTCAAACACACGTGCATTGGTCGCAGTCTTAATCAGTTTCACAGTTGCTTGAACAATAATTCCGCATTGACCCAGCCCTGCGAGTACAGATTTAAATAGATGCCTGTTTTGCAGTTGTGAGCAAGTTTCCAGTTGCCCACTACCAGTTACTACCTTAAGTTCTAAAACATTATCAACTTGTACCCCATAACGATGGGTTGCACCACCAATACCTCCCACCGATAAAGTTCCACCAACAGAAAGTTCTATGTAATCTGTGAGAACAGGTGGAGTTAATCCCTGCTGGAGCGTCTGTTGCAATAACTGACTCCACAAAACTCCAGCATCGACAATGGCGCGGTCTGTTCCCACAAAGTGAATCTTGTTGAGCGTACTCATATTAATAACAATGCCAGCTTCTACTTGTGATTGACCATAAGTAGAGTGACCCTGACCGCGTGCTGCCACTTTAATTTGATGGGTACGGGCAAATTGAATAATTTGAACAATATCTTCTATTGACCCTGGATGAAGTACTGCTATCGGTTGCCGATGTACTATGTTACCGAAGTCTACACTGGCGTTAACAAGAGTCTCACTATCCGTGTAAAGCGTGCCATCCAATTGGGGTATATTTTCAAAGATGGATGCGGCATTAGCAGATGTTACCCAAGAGCGCCCGACAACATCAAACCCAATCACGATAGCACTGGCAACTAAACCCTGTAAAATAGAGCGGCGCGGAGTATTTAGGTTCATAATTTTCTATCAATTTGATGCAAAAACTAACCTTAAACCCCTACAGGGCAGGGGAAATATACCAAAGGCTCAAAAATACTTGAAACCCAGATATATCAAGAAACTAAGCAAATCGATGCCAAGCCTTTGTGTATATACATTTAAGGTTTTTTTCTGGTTACTTTTTGTTTAAGTCCCACTATTTGGTTGAGCTTATACAATCCCTAAGCTTAAACCAGTTGAATATCTAAATTAGTTTGAAAACCAGTAGGCTTATTTTCTAGAATGGCGAATCTAGAATCTTCAAAAAACAAAGAACCATTTAGGGGATCATAACTGAAGTCGCTAGTGGAAATAGCACCAAACCCTGCTTGAGAAACCTGGATTTTGTCACCTTCAACAGCCTTAAAGTCTTTGATAATGTCAACACTCTCTAATACACTGGTAAAAACAAATTTATCTGCACCTAATCCACCAGTGAGAGTATCTGTACCTAGCCCACCAGCGAGTGTATCATTGCCACTTCTGCCAGAAAGTGTATCATTACCGCCATTGCCAAATAATAGATTATTTTGCCTATCTCCAACAATCGTATCACTTTGATTTGTACCTTTGATATTATCAAAGTTTATAAATGTGAACCGAGCTGTATTTCCGCTAGGAAGATTATTAATTACGAAACTTTGAGTTTCAAGGTTAGCGTTGATTGATGCATCTCCAATTATAAAGGGCGATGAAGAAGCAATTGAAGCATCTATAGTGTTATTTCCAACGCTAGCATCAACAATAATGTTTTCAAAATTAAAAAGTAAATCTGTACCTAGCCCGCCACCTTTTTTAAGAGTTCCATCAATGAAGATGGTAGAGCTTACACCTATTTTGCTGTAATCAGCCGTATCAGTCCCATCTCCACCATTTAAGGTATCGTTGCCTGCACTACCTCTAATAATGTCATTGCCCCCTCTACCAGATAATTGATTGTCAACAGCATCACCTGTAATAGTGTCCTTTTGATTTGTACCAGTTACATTAACAAAATTTTTCCCATTAACTGCAATTCGCGTTGAACCCCCAACTCTGATTTCTAGCTTTTCTTTAAATAAATCAGCTATTATTGATACATTTGTAGCATCAGTTGTCGCATCAATACTATTAGCCTGTCCAGTAGCACCAATCAGGGTTTCAACTACATCATTAAATGTGTCAGTTCCAATTACACCTTTTTGGAAACCTGCTGGTTGAATTATTACAGGTTGCTCTAAGTCACTGTAATCAACAATATCATTACCATCTCCACCAGTAATAGTATCATCACCTGCACTTGCAATAATTCTGTCATCCCCAGCAGTTCCGATTAGAATATCGTCCCCATCAGTACCTGTAATTATTGCCATAATCTTAGTTTGCCTGTTTTTGAGTAACTGCTGTATAGTAACTTGTTATCATCTGTATTTTTCTTGAAAAAATGTTGCAGAATATAGCTATTAATTAAAATTTCCCCGCAGACATTCTGTTCCTGGAGCGACCACAACGTATGCAGAAACTCAAGGTTGCGGCGAATTCGTGGCAGAATCCGGGTTTTGACTTTTTGTAGGAGTGTTGGAGTGATGATCCTGCTTTGCAGATTGTGATCAAGAAATTGCTGATGAAGTTTCCGCAGTGGGGGTTGGTGGCGGCGGATGGTGGGCTGGTGAAATGGGAGGAGTAGCGATTCGCCTATCATACCGCACCTGCATACACTACCCGAAAACCAATATGGAAACCGAGGTGGCGGCTCCAATTGTCTTGGCGAGAAGCACAACGGCAGATGTCTTTACTGGCGACCCACGTATCCCCGCGCATCACCCTGTCACAATTCTGATTATCATTAGGCTCTATCCACGCGCTACCATCTGCTGGCGCTCCTTGATAATTTTTATGCCAAAAGTCTTCACACCATTCAAATACATTACCGTGCATATCATCGTATAACCCAAAGGCATTTGCTATCCCAAAACTTCCTACAACTGTAGTTTCTTTTCGATAAATAACTTTGAGTCCTTGAGCATAAGAACCTGACAATTGATATTCTTCATCGTCTGTACCGTTGTAATTGGCGACATCAGTCGTAATTGTGTCGCCAAAGTGGAATAGTGTATTTGTTCTTGCCCGACAAGCATACTCCCATTCGGCTTCGCTAGGTAGGCGGTACTGACGTTTAGTATGGCAGGATAAGCGATCGCAAAACTCAACTGCATCGTGCCAAGATATATGCTCTACAGGTCGCTTATCCCCTTTAAAATACGATGGGTCAGGCAATAGTTTTTTGTTTATCTGGGGTAATGCTGTCAATCGCCTCAGTTATCGATTTTGAAGAAGCAGCTAAAAGTGCAAACGCTTGCTCAACCCGTTGCTGATAGTCAGTAGGGCAAATAGCAAACTTAGCCGCAATTGCCACCGCTCCCTTTTCATTCAACAGATAATCTTCATTGAGGGCGAATAAAACCTGGTTCATACACGCCACACTGCGGAAACAACAACCTGCTGCGTAATACAACATCATCGCGTGCAATCGCCTTAGAAGCAACCACCAGCGAGAAACTGATTTCCCAGGCGAAAGTATCAATAGTTGCCTGCTTCAGCCCAACTGGATAAGGCTTTGTTTTCAGCTTCAAAGCTTCTAAAACACCATCCGGGTCATGAAGTACCTGACAAATAGCAATTTCCCCCATATAAATTGAGGATACAAAACCATGAGGATATCCTGGTTGGTAATCAATAGTAATTTGTCCAGCATGGCAATCATCAATCACACGATTAACCTTCGCCAAATCACGATAGAGAAAATCTATACCTACACCTTGAACTTGTAGCCAACCGCCGCCGTTAATCCACTTTCCCCATTCACCAATCGCAGTAATTAAATTGACGCGGCCTTTATCATCAAGCTCAGAGGCGAGGCGATTTAGAGCAATTAAATCGGGCGGGTTTTCTGAATTATAATAAATTCCCAAATCCACATCTGACTTATTGGTGTGGTTGCCCCGTGCCCGACTATCGAAAGGAAAGCAGACCCCACCCAACATCACCCTGTTCTAAAAGCCTTTTGAATCAGAATTAGAAGCATTCCAATTCCTACAAACACAAGTGCTAAAATGTGACTTGTTCCAGAAGCAAAAGCAAACAAAATGAGATTGAGCAGTAAGGCAATCGCCGGAACTATATAGGGAACCTGAAACCCGTTAGTTTCAACTTCTCGGCGTTTGATTAGTAGCAATGAAAGATTGACAAGACAAAACATTGCCAGAATCAAGGTGGCAGTGGTTCCTGCTAAAACTTGCAGTGTTCCAGAAAGCGCCAAAAAGATGGCAATTGGTAAAATGACCAGCAGCGTTCGATAAGGCGTAGCTCTGCGTTGATGTAATTTCCCTAACCAAGCACTTAGCAGTCCTTCACGCGACATCCCATACAACAGCCGTGATGCCGTGACAAAATTTAACAGTGCCGTATTGAGTACAGCAAATAAAGCAATAATTGTAAAAATGACCTGGGGAAAATTGGGCTGCGCTCGACGAACTACATCGAGTAATGGAGCACCTGAAGCAGCAAGCTCGGAGGGATTGAGTACCTCAACAGCAAGCCAGGAGACGAGTATATAAACTGCGCCTGCGATCGCCAAGGACAGTAAAATTGCCCTTGGCACGTTCCGTTCGGGATTTTTAACTTCCTCCGCAACATTGACAATATCTTCAAATCCAATAAAGGCATAGAAAGCCAGTGCCGCTCCTTGAACAACTGCGTTCCAACCTATGGCTGGCTCATTAGCGACAGCAGCAGGATTAGCCGCACCACCACTGCTCAAAAAGAAGGTTGAAACCAAAATCACAATCAAAAGGCCGGAAACCTCAATAGATGTGCAAAAAATATTTAGAGCCGAGGACTCCTTCATGCCTCTGAAATTGACAAAAGCCAGTACTGAAAAAAGCACCAGAATAATTAGCCAAGCTGGAATTGCTGGTACAAAAGCGTTGAAATAGCCAGCAAATGCTTTCGAGAGCGTCGCCATCGAAACTAAGCATGTACAAAACATTAACCAACCGACCAATATTGAGAGCCAATCGGTGCGAAATGCCTTATGGACGAAGTAGGCTACTCCACCGCTTTGTGGAAATCGGCTGCCCAATTCGGCGTAACTTAAAGCCGTGAATGCCGCCACAATCATAGCAGTCAAAAACGAAGCCCAAACCAAAGTGCCGGAAAGCCCAGCAATTTTTCCGATTACCGCATAAATTCCCGCACCCAAAATGTCACCCACTCCGTAAATCACTAGAGTTGGTAATCCAAACACTCGCTTGAGTGAATCTGCTTCTAGTTCATTTGTTTTCATACAACCCCTGAGAGTTTTTTACTTAAATGCTAACTTTCAAACATCTTTGTCCTGGTGATAAGAGCTATTTTTTTTGTTAATAATAGTATTGCCTCATCCATCGCGGCTTGCAAACAAGGGAGGAAGCCAGAAGCACGACAGTTCAAGTCTGGCGCGACAGCAAAGGATTGTGATTGCGATGTCGGGTGAGGTGGTGTATACACGCCTTGGGTGAGGCGGTAGCGTTAGCCGAGATGATGCGACGGTATCCGATACAGGGATGAGTAGCTTCAGCTATTAATTAGTGGCATATTCCAGCACTCGTTCCCGCTCCCAACGCCATGCCGTCTCTAGCAAAATTCTTCGCCGTTGGTGAATTTGACGAATTCTGTACCTCCATCATACAAAACATTAACAACAAGTTGATTACGCAAATCTAGCCACCACTCTTTGCCCATCTGCGCCAGATTCCACTGTACTGAAGATGTAAGCATCTGCAAGGGAAACAGCATTTCTTGCACGTACTGTCATATTCTCCGCATTACCAAGTCCTGAAGTTGAGGCAGTAAGTTGAGCGCGATCGCGTAATGAGAAAGAACCAGAATCGATAGTAATGTTACCCCCATTGCCAAGTGACCCCAAACGCAAATTATTAGCAACTACGCTCTCAGATGCAACTTTGATTTCCCCGGTAGCATTCAGTGTAATATCTCCTGCAACAGTTTCAGGTGTACCCAAACCTCGCCCAATACCAGCACTTAGAACACTTCTTTCTAAAATCTCTATATTTTTGGCATTTACTGCAATATCACGACCACCAGCCCCTTCTACGTATATTGCAGCTTGATTGGTGAGGGATACAAAAGGTCATAGACACAGTTGGCGAGTTGGGGGAACACATCAAAAATGAGCGTTAAGCCCGTCCGTTACTCCGCTTAGTCAAGGAACCAGAGAAACTAAAACAAGCTATAGCGATCGCTCTCAAAGATAATCCTTCCCCTGGTGAATCAGACTTTGCGGCTGCGGCAAATATTGTGGTTCCTCAAAAAGCTATTGTCACAGTTTCACAACAGTCACATCCAAGATATGGAGAAGAGGGAACCATTGAGGCAGATGCACCAAATCACTGGCAACAGATTGTTACCTTTGCTGATGGCGAGAGGTTGTGGATCAACAATGCTGATTTAGATGCCCACAGTGTCCCATTCCCCACACAGCCAAGTTATCCACCACAATACTCTGAAGCGATCGCTGCACTCAAAGAGCAACACAAGCAAGAGTTAGAGCGTTTACAACAAGAATTGAGAATTGGGCTACAGTCAGAAGCCACTGCTAGAGCTAAAGCCCAGGTAATTGAGCAAATCCAATCCTTGCAAAATCTGTACAAGCAACAGAAAGAGCAAAACATCCAGTTGCAGCAGCGCTTAGACGAAATGGAATCACTACGGCAGTTGGAGATTGAAAACCAACAGCTTAAGCAGCGCATTCAGGAATTGGAAAACGCTGTAGAGCAACGTCCTTCTCTACGAGACGCTGCGCGAACGCAACAGTGGGGAAATACCATGACCCAGCAAGCGACCAAAGCTTTGAACAAACAAGTTAAACTTGCTTTGGAGAAAACTATTGATTTGCGATCGCTAGCTCAGGAACCACCCAAAGAGAATGCCCAAGAATGCTTACGACTCATCGGCATGGCGTTGAAGAATCTCGCCAGTGCCATGAACAATACCCAAGCGCTCGAAGCTGCGGCGATAATCCTGGGGAGTGAACCGACACCTATTGCGATCGCTTACCGAGCCGAACAATTACAGATGATACCCCAAGCTGTTAGTGAGATTAGGGCAATGCTTTCAAAACCTGGGTGTACGTGGCAGGACTATTGGGCAGTGGCGCAAGAGTACGAGGTTATTAAATCAGACTACTGGGCGGAATTGAACAGTGAAGAGACTGATTTAATTACTGCTCTCCAGAAAGCATCCTCTCAACCAGACACAATTGGCGTTGGTTGTATCGTTGCTCATGCTGACCCATACCGCACTTTGTATGTCGAGAGGGGTGAAGTTGTAGAGGATTTGGGCGAAGAGTTGGTGATTGCCTGGAATTGTTGGAAGGAGCAATCGAAAAAGACTGATAGGTATTTCCGAGAGGAATTGCGCTTTTGGAAAGATGAGAACCAGTAGATAAAACTTGCCTCTAGCAAAAAGACTTAAACGCGGCATGGGTGCAATGTCGCTCACATTGTTATGGAAAAATTTAGGAGGGAAATATGACTACAGCGTTAAAAGCAATCAACCGCCGCACCCGTGCCAAATCCTGAAAAATGGTCACATGAGGCGATTGTTGCTTTTGTCAAATATGCGACCTGTAAGAAGAGAAAAACTAAATCGAGCAGCAAATTCGGGCGACAATCCGGGTTTTGATTTCTTGCAAGAGTGCTGGAATGATGATCCGGCTTTGCAAATTGTGATCAAGAAATTGCTGGTGAAGTTTCCGCAATGGGGGATTGCGATTGTGGATGGGGTGTTGGTGAATTGAGAGGAGTAGTTAGTGAATCTATACAACAGTCTAACAACTGCTATTTATCTCTGTAGGAGGCTGCCTGGTGGGGTTAGTCTTGGGCTACTTGAGTATACCTGTATTCGCCCGTTTAGATGATGCTCTTAGCAGTCTTTTATTGACA
>NZ_JACJSI010000017.1 GCF_014698065.1 Nostoc flagelliforme FACHB-838 | reverse complement strand
ATTTTTGTGAAGTATTCCTGAAATTTATTGGTAATCTCAAAGCTATCTATGAAGGGTGTAAAAGATGCTTTGGTTTTACTTTTCTTATTCTTAAATCCTGCTGGCATTACTCGAACCTTGGGGCTAGATGGATTAAATCTTACCCTAGCCTGGATAGTGGCACTTTGTTTCTAACTTGACTGCTGATCAGGTAAGTCCGCTTGTCAATAGGGTTTGAGACGCGCTAACCCTGACTATCCCGATATTCAAACACAAACCGACTGCGGATCAGTTTTTGATATCCCTGGTCATCACTCACCTTTTTCTTTTGTTTGACATGACGTAACAATTGCCACTCATCCTCAGAAATCGGCAACATGATTTCATTCCGCCGAGAACGAATCACTTGCTCTAAGGTTTCACGGGTTAGGGGAAGACTCATTTCTTCCATAATCCAAGTATTCAGCAGCCTCAGCACATCCCGCACATGACCACCGCTCATTTTACACAAACGCTCTAGGCTAGCAGCACTATCAAAAATTTCGGTAACTTTATTTAAACGCTCCTCTGGTGTCATGTCAGGAAAAGCTCTTGCTAGTACCATCTGCTGCATGAGTGACATTCCCTCTGTATGAACACTGCCATCAGCCCATTGTATAGGAACCATTGGTAACACTTTGGGGTCTTCTGGGAAACGCTGAGTCAGCATTCCGTAATCGTTGGAAAACTTCAAAGACAAGGGCATGGTGTAGATGAGATAACAATTCAGCTTCGTCAAAAACTCACCCTGGTCGACAAATAAATATTCTTGCTGCGGACGCCCCCAAGGTTTGACACGATTATCTATGCGGTCAAGATTATCGACAATTACCACTAGACCATTTTTACCCTGCTGTTTGAGTTTAGCGATCGCAGGTTCCAATAATTCTTGATTAATCGCTTCCAACAGCTTAGTTTTTTGCGGTGCTAAATACTGATTGAGTTTTTCTCGCAGGGTTGGGTCATTTTTCATCTTCGCGGTGATTTCACCAATGCCCATAGACAAAGAAAGCTTTTCTTTATCTGCGGATAAACCGACATCTCCAACCACCGGAACCTTTACTTTTGCCCCCGTCACCTCGGAGTTTAAGACCTTCCAAGCACCTTGCAGCAACTCATTAAACTTGTTGGGTTGACTCTAGAGTAATTTTATCCAGACTTTGACTTACACGACGAGCGATCGCTAGCAGCACATCAGCAATATCGACATCAGTGATTTCCAAATCGTCGCTGGACTCAAAATAGACGACATGAAAGCCTAATTTTTCCAGTTCTGCTTGTAACCTTAATAGTTCTGTCGATTTCCCACAACCAATATGCCCAGTAAATAAAGTGCAAGTGGGTTCATTCGGCTTAAAAAAAGTAATCTTCTGCTTCAGCTTGCCAAGAATATCCCCGCCTCGGACTGAGGAAAAATCTATGTAATACTTGCCATCAGAGCTACTGTTGACAAACAGAGTTCTGCTGGGATCGCTAGCCTGATAAAATTCCCGTAAATCTATGGACATAACCTGGTAGTGCAACTATCTCGTATTGTATTAACATATCCTTGTGCCAAAGGATAAAGTTATTTACATCTTTGCATCTAGATATTTCGGAAAATTTTTGCTTTTGCTCAAAGGATGGCAAATGGTTCATTACCTCACTTAGTGGCATTCGATATATTTTCAGCGTTATAGCGAAAATGCAAGGACACACACATAAGTAGATTGCAACTTGGTGAGGTACAGATAATCGTAGGGGCACAATATGTTGTGCCCCTACCCATGTACTTTATTTACCTGAAATACGCTGTAAGTAGAGACGTTGCAATACAACGTCTCTACATTAATCCTAATTATTTGTGAAGTTACACAAAATCAACTTTGGTGAGACAACTAGTTCTAAACAACCTCACAGATAATCGCTATAACTTAAGAAACACTTGGTATTGCAGAACGAATTGCATTAATCAAGTTTTGAGCATAGTTCTGCGTTGAAAAATCGAGGGCACGTTGCCTAGCAGCCATTCCTGCATTCTGAGCAAATTCTTGCTCGTCAAGATAGCGGAGAATTGCGATCGCTAATTTATCTGCATCGCCGTAAGGTGTTAATAATCCATTCATGCCATCGGTAATAATCTCTGTTGGGCCGCCTGCATCGCCAGCAATCACAGGTTTACCCAGGGCCATCGCCTCAATAATCACAATCCCAAAGGGTTCTTTATCTGATGCATGAACAAATACATCCATTGCCTGCACCCACTCTGGGATATTACGCTGTAGTCCAGCCATAATTACCTGCTCTTTCAAGCCTAAAGTGGCAATTTCTGTTTTTAAGAAGTCTTCGTATTCTGGTTCTAAATCGTGTTTACCGCCAACTACCAGACAATGGGCATCGGGATACTTCTGTAAAATTTTGGGCATTGCTTGTACCAGTACGTGCATACCTTTCCATCGTTGCAATCGTCCAACAATTCCAATCAACGGCCCATGTAAAGGTAAGCCCAGTTTCCGCCGTGCTTCTTCACAAGAAGGTAAAGCGTTAGGCTCGAATCGATCTAGTGCAACACCAGGATAAACTAAAGGTGTTGGTCTATGAGGCCAAATTTCTGCCTGTGCTTGCTTACCATCTTGCGAGAGGGTGATAATTGCCTGTGCTGGAATTAAAGTAGCGAGTCGCACCAACCAAGTTTTGTCACTAGGTACTTCTAGTTGATACCACACAGCAGGCAAGCCCGCCAGCATCGCCGCCAAACCTCCAGAGATATGTGTGATCCACATCCAATTGACAATTATATCTGCACGTTCGCGGCGAGCGATCGCAGCTATCTGAAAAACAGCGCCAATAAAACGGTGGATTTGGCGTAAGCGTCCGCTTTCCACAACTCGCGCATCAATACCAAGAGACTTTACTTCTTCGACCATCGGGCCGTGCTTTAAAAATATCACCAGCCACTCAACACCAGCATTACGTCCT
Source organism: Nostoc flagelliforme FACHB-838 (assembly GCF_014698065.1). Taxonomy (GTDB): domain Bacteria; phylum Cyanobacteriota; class Cyanobacteriia; order Cyanobacteriales; family Nostocaceae; genus Nostoc; species Nostoc flagelliforme_B. Next base: position 107,035 of record NZ_JACJSI010000017.1, on the reverse strand, counting down.
TGCTGTAGCAAATCCCAAAGCATCATTTCACCACCGCCTCGTTGCTCGGCTAATGGCATTACAATAATTACTTTCATAATTTATATCAGTCCTATTTAAGTTGTAAGATTAATCAGATTCTCGACTTCTTAGAGAAGTTGTGGGTGTTGGAGGGTATTTGAGGATTGGTATAGTACTTATGCCCTGCCATAGCCATAGCTAAAAATCCCCAAAGAATCATGCCTGCTACGCTCAACATACCGCTACCGATAATTAATTGTGCAGCGGAACTAATGCCGATGGCACGGGCAGCACTGATAAAGCTATCGAAACGACCTTCACCATAGCCGCTAACGCTGATAATTAACAAGATTAATCCACCCATATAAAAGATGGCTCCAAACCAACCAAGGGTGAAAAACATATCTAAAATGCCACTATCAATTACCACGACTTCAATCTGACCAGTTTTTTCGTTGACTTTCCAAATATTTCCTAAGCCATTACCTAGACCATTAGAAAGAGCTAAACCCAGGTTTCTGTCATAACTTCCCGATCTATCTTTAAAGCTATTATCATCTTCAAGATTAGAAAAAGTTTCTAAACGGGCTGCGACAACGCCAGAAATTGGTTCGATAGTTGTTAATGGCACAACACAAATTGCCATAACCACAATTATGGTAATTAAGCGCATTTGAATTCTGGCTTTGACTGAACCTATAATCAAAATTATTCCAAATAACCAGCCCCCCCAATTAGTACGTGCTTGTGTCAACAAAAAGGACAAATAACCAACAGCTGAAGCAGGAAGAATTAAACTTGCTGAACTAGTAAATAACAATAGCAATCCAGCCTGCATGACAGAACCAAAGGGGCCGACTGAGTGCAATGTACTCCAGACGCGCATCTCGAAAGGTGCAGGGTTTCCCGAACTTGTGAATAATTTTGATTCTATAAGCCAGTATCTATCCCACTCAGGAGCTACCACAAATTGATATACGCCATAAGTTCCTAAAATTAACACACACCAGAGGAATGTTCGCTGAATATTCTGGCGATAACTGGGGTAATCTCGCCAGTTACTAAATAAGTGAAAAGCGAAGATAATCGGACTGAGCCAATCTAGTAAACCGCGTGCTACAGGGATCGGTTGGTTGTAAATCAGACCGACTAGAAAGCCATAGAACACTCCGATAAAAGCCAAAACAAACGGCAAACCCCCTTGGCGAGAGGCGCGGGGAAAGTGTCGTAAGAAGGTTGCTATGGTTATAAACACCACTAAGTAGGGTGCTATAAGCATTTGACGGGTAGCGTCCCAGCCGACTCGATAGTCAACTAAGCGAGTAGCTAAAGGTGTGAGAAACCAGATCCACCAGGTAAAGCTAATGTAGAGAATGGGATGCCGCAAGTATAAAAATATGGCTACTATTAAAGCTGTCACCGGGTAAATTAGGCGCAAGGCGGCAGTAGCACCAGCAAAATAGCAAACTACAGTTAGTAATATAAAGCCTGCGATCGCCATCCAACCCTGTAGCGATCGCTCTTCGGGAGAATAGTTTTCTTGTAAAAAACTATTGAAAAGTATCTGTCTAGAATTCATTCAATTTTCGATTTTGGATTTATCAATCTAACTAGTACTGCAAGGCGGAAGTCAAAAGTCAAAAAGCTGAGAAGACAGGCTTTGGAACTATTTGAAATAGTTGCTTTATTTACGCCATGTTGTACTAGAGATAACAAGAAATTGAATTCATTTTTAATTACGAATTACGAATTACGAATTACGAATTGTTTATATCCTTGCCAACGCCCACGCCACGATGCCAGCAACTTTTTCCCTGCCAACTGCCCTTGACTAGGTAAAAATCTCAGCCATTGTACTAAACCCAAACTATCGGATGTACCCACGAATACTGCCCAAAACAAAAATACAATCCGGCGAATAAATGGCAAATGTTCTAATAAAGCTAAGGTTTCATTATGGACTAAATTAATAAAGGCAATTTCATTAAAGTTATTTCGCTGATCTTCGTCAAAACGTTGTGCTGGATAATGATCTACAGCAACGTTAGGATCATAAATTATCTTCCAACCAGCCCGCTTTAATGCCAGAGTGAATGCCATTTCAAAATGTACCTGCGCTCCAGTACCACGCATCCGCTCATCAAAGCGCATTTGTCCGATTGCTTGGGTACGAAAACTCATGTTCACGCCCTTGAGAATATCAACTTCGCGGGGTTCTCCCACTCCCAGGTGATGGTTGCCAATCACTCGCCCAAACCACTGTAACCGCCCGACTAATGGACGAGACTCGTCTTCTAATTTGCTGCCGTGGTGTACCCAATCACGCCCACCAAGACCGCCAATGCAACTATCACAGATGAAGTGAGCGGCAATGCGCTCTAACCAATCCGAGTGAGGTGCGGCATCATCATCAGTAATAGAAACAATATCGCCTTCCACTACTGCAAGTCCGGCGTTGAGTGCTGCTACTACCCCAGGTTCTGCCACTTTCACGGTATGCAATGGCAAATTGTGCGTTGTGTATTGCGCCAAAAATTGCCAAGTTTCTGTATCCGTATCGCGGACAACCACTATCACCTGATCAACGGGTTTAGTTTGTTTTTGTAGCGCCAAAAGGCAGCGTGAGAGGTCTTGTGGACGGCGATAAGTTGGTATGAGAACGGTGTTCCGCATTCTTGCTTAACTCCTCGAATAAATCCACATAAGTTTTTGCCATAGTAGTCCAGCTATATTGTTCTGCCACAGAGCGAGCTGCTTTACCCATCTGTTGCATCAGGGCGGAATCGCTCACCAAAGACATCAACGCCACAGCTAAAGCATCGACATCATCTGAGTCAGGTAAGACGATGCCACATTCTGGTGTCACCAACTCTGCACCTCCGGTAGCTGTGGCAGTAATTACTGGCAATCCTGAAGAAAGTGCTTCTAACAATACGAGGGTGCAAGCTTCGTATCGGGAAGGAAAAACAAATAAATCTACTGATCGCATAATTTCCGAGATATCAAGTCGATATCCGATAAAATGCACACGTTCAGTTAACCCCAAAGAAGCCGCTAGTTGCGGGAAGGGACTACCTTCTACACGACCGACCACCGCCAGATGCAAATCGGGAACTTTTGCCAAGGCGTGTAAGACTGTATCTAAATTCTTTCTGCGTGTGCGGATGTCTCCAGCGAAGAGTGCTAGGGTGACGTTCTGCGGTAAACCTAATTTTTGGCGATGACTAGGTTGGGCTACGCCTACGCTTTCACGAGGGGCAAACTCTTCTAAGTCTACGCCATTGACAATTACCCGAATCCGAGAACGCGGTACACCAATGCTGACTAATTCCTGGGCTACTTTTTCCGATACAGCCACAACAACCTTAGCTCTTTGGAAAGCCTGTTTTTCCCAACGCGCATTAAAAGCCGTAAATAGCCACTGGTAAAAACCATACAAATCACGGCGGTTGCGGGAAATATGAACAGGCGATCGCAACCATGAACTGTGGACAAAATGTACAGCATTCACATCAGCCGCAGCCATGTTAATTGCTCCATTGACTTTAACTAAATCAATGCTAGAGCGATTTTTACGCAACCAATCTGCACTTTTTTGAGCAAACATTAAATTACGTATAAATTCTGTAGGATAGTTTTTAACTGGAATTGAAATCCAATTAACTTGACTATTTTTTTCCAGTTCTGGTGCAATTTCACTCGCCAACAATGTCAGTTCATGTCCATGACGAATTGCTTCTTGGACAGCTTCATAGTTTACCCGTCCCTGACCATCACCTTTTTTAATTTTATGAGTGACAATACAAAGTTTCATATCCTATTTTTCTTAATTAGATAAATTTATACAAAGGCACTAAATAAGAATCAAAAATCATCTTATTTCTATCGAGTAATACCAATTCACGAAAATCCTGATACATATAGATTTATCGTAGAGGCATGGCAAAGACAAGCCCTTACCAGCGTGTTTGTATCATTATTAAAGTTAAATGGTATAAGGCAGGAGGGATTGGGCAGTTTAAGATAGAGGAAAACTGCCCGATGTCTCTACAAGGCGCTGCGCGTAGCTTGCTTCTCCAAAGGAGTATGCGGACTAGCTGTTGCTCTATTATTTAGATGTTTTGATTAACTTACTTGCTAAAAAACGCGGAGTAAAACTAAGACCAAGTGCTGCCACAGTTCGGGGATTAAATTTTTGTTTATTTAACGCCTGCCAAAAATAGGGACGTGCTGCTGCTATTTGTTCACTTCGTAGTAAACCAATTCCCAAAGTGGTATTAGCTTCTAACCATTTCTGTTGAAAATAATGTTTAAACTCTTTTAGACGAGTATCTTCCATAAAGACTTGATAACAAAACATTTCGCTTTTCGCTTTGCGAATTTTTGCCTGTAAATCTCTACCACCACTGAGCATAGTATCAGTTTGTTCATGGGCACGATATTGCGTCAGTCTTTCGGGATGGTAGTAAGCACCATGACCAGATATACAGCAAAGGTAGGTTAAATATAAATCCCACATCCCGCCAACTTGTGAAGGAATACTATCCCAATCTACAAAATTGTTGCGAATCACACAAGCTGCCGCAGCTGGTATGCTTTTATCTATTAACCCAATTTTATAAAAAGGTTGATAAATTCCTTTTGCTAATTTATTCCGCTTGTAGGCGCGTGTATTTTGTTCAGTTCCAATATTATTAATTCTACCCTGAGCATCTATAATATATTGGTCACAAAAAGCGATAATTAAATCAGGATTTGCTTCTAGTGGTGGTATTAACTTTGCTAAAAAGTCTTCATTCCAAATATCATCGTCATGGAGACTAGCACAATACTTACCTCGCGCTATCTTGAAGCCATGCTGCTGATTAGCTAACATACCCACATTCTGCTGATGCCGCCAAAATCTGATGCGTGAATCGCCAAAAGATGCGACAAGGGCTTGAATATTTTCTGAACTACAATTATCAGAAACAATAATTTCAATATTCTGATAAGTTTGTTTAATAGCGCTAGCGATCGCTAGCTTGAGATACTCTGGTCTATTATAAGTAGGGATAATAACGCTGACTAAAGGTTGTTGGGATTCTTGAAGTAAAGACATATTTTTCTCTCTTAATTTTTTCTCATTAAAAGATGCACCATTTGATATTTTGGTCAAAGTTACTTTATGTAACTTGAAGAATGCTATATATATAGCTTTTTAGCTCTAGAAGGAGATTCAGCTATTGCTTTTGCATAAATTGCTCGGAGATTATTTACATGAGCAGACATTGTAAATTCCTTTATCAATAAAGCATGACCTTGTTCGCCCATGTATCGGCTTTTTTGATAATCTCCATATAATTCATTAATAGCATTAGCCAGCTTTTGGATATCATTACCTGGAACAAGAATACCCGTTTCTCCATCTTTTAAATGTTCGGGAATTCCTCCGACAGTGCTACCAATTACAGGTCGATAGTGAGCATAAGCTTCTAGAGTTACAAGACCTGCGGGTTCAGGCCAAACGCTGGGGAAAATGACAGCAAAACACTGTTGATAAAGTTTATTTATTTTTTCAGGATCGCACCAACCATGCCAAGTGATTCGGTTAATCAATCCAAGGGTGTTTGCTAACTTTTCTAAGCGGGGCCGTTCCCAGCCTTCGCCTGCGATATCAAGCTGAATATGCGGGTCTGTATGTATTAAGGTTTTGAGCAACCATTCTAAACCTTTATCAGAAACAATTCGTCCAGCGAACAAAATTCTATGATTTTGGTGGATTTGTAAACTTAGAGGTGCAGTTTCTGTTTCTGGTACAGAAATTCCACAGTGTAGTGTTACAGTTTGCTCAGAAGGTACACCATTTTGAATCAATTGTTGCCGTACATATTCGCTATTAGCAACAAAAGTAATTTTTATCTTTTTTAATACATCTAATAATTGATGAGTGTTTTGAAGTTCTCTAAGAGTTCTTAATGGTTTACGGCTACCGCATTTATCTACTAACTTACCCCAAGTACATCCTAAGTAAGAAAAGTTGCGATCGCAGATTGTCCGCGACCCTGCTAAATATTTTGTGCCACTAGGACAATACAATGAGTGATTATGAACGCTGAAGATGGCAGGACATTCGCCTGTAAGTTCTAATAGCAAATCTGGGCTGTGGATGTGTAGCAGTTGAAACTGGCTTTGGTCAACATTCTTAAGCGATTTTATCACGCGATCGCTAACATCAGGCGGTCGATGTTCAAACAGAGAAGCTAAATAAGTTTCCACACCTCCGCTCCCGCCTACCTCAAAATTTGAGCATTGATAAATCAGGTCTTCTTCAAAAGTATCCCTATGCAATAGTTCATTATTTCGCTTGGCATCATTGATTAAGTTAAGCATTAACCACCATTTTTTTACGTTATTACTAATTACATTCCTCATCTAAATAGAGGCTTGATTTTACCAACTTATATGCCAACGTTAAACCAGAATTTATGTCTCACATCATTCACATAATGCCTGAGAGCAATGTTTTTACTTTCAGATTTATCTGCATATATGAACTGATCTTCTACATTGAGAACATATTTTTTTGTGCATAAAGGCTCACCATGATTGTAGTGCATTGTCAAATGAACAATTGTTTGTTCAGTAAAATAAGTAGGAGCTTCTTGAAGATTTGCTAAACGTTCAATAGCAAAACTCCAGTCAAATTCATGCCTAAATAATATAAATCCGCCATTTACTGGATTTAATTTTTCCGAATCATCATAAATAATTCGCTCATCTAGTGACATAGAACAATCAGGTAGATAAAGAGAATATTTTTCGTCCGACTTACTCAAATTAATTAAGTCAATTCCGCCAGGGAAAAATAAAATATCGGAATCAGTGTAAATCGTAGTCCCGTTAATAGGAATTGACATTAATGCCAATAATTTTTTGCCCAGTGGATGCAGTTGGGCATAATCAAAAGCACATTGAGGTAAATCTGTTCTCAGGAAGTTTTGTAAAGGTATTACTTGAACGCAGCGATTGATCCGGCGGAGTAAATTACAACTAGAATCAGTGTAGCTGCCATCAGAAACTACGGTGAATGTATCTGGAATACCCACATGACGAATAAAAGAGCGAATACTTGCCACTTGTTCTGGCAAATCGCGTTCACATGAGAAAGCATAGACACTTATGGGAACTTGCCGAGTTTGTTTAATCGGGATGTTTACAATCTGAGAAACGGCTGCTTTATATAGAGAGCGATTAAACTTACCCTGAATTTTAGCAGCGTGATAGCCTAGATTTACCATTTACTTTTCCTTGTTAAAACTATAAGCGATTGACCAAGATAATGAATTCATAATTTACAAATTACGAATTGTTATATTGCATATTGTGATACTCCCAAAGCTTACCTTTGAGTTCTAGAAGCTCTTGATATTTACCTTGTTCTACTATCCGTCCATGTTCTAAAACTACAACTTTATCTGCTTTAGCAATAGTAGAAAGACGGTGAGCGATCGCAATTACTGTTTTTCCCACAGATAGTCTTTCTAATGAATCTTGAATTAATCGCTCAGATACAGAATCTAAGGCGCTAGTTGCTTCATCTAAAATCAAAATTTCTGGGTTCCTTAGCAAAGCACGCGCAATAGCAATTCGCTGTCTTTGTCCTCCAGATAACCTAACACCTCTATCTCCCAATTGGGTGTTAAAACCTTCAGGCATTTCCAAAATAAATTCCAGTGCATTCGCTAGTTTAGCTGCTTCTTGAATTTCCTCATTAGTGGCTTCTGGAGTACCATAAGCAATATTTTGCCAAACATCAGTATTGAAGATGAAAGTATCTTGACTGACGACAGCTATTTTACGCCGTAGGGAGTTAATTTCAAACTGTCGCACATCTATTTCATCAATGTAAAGATATCCATCTGTAGCATTATAAAATCGGGGAATTAAATCAGCAAGGGTTGTTTTACCAGCACCAGATGCTCCGACTAATGCTGTCATTTTTCCTTTTTCAATGGTTAAGGTAATATTATGCAGCACTAAGTTTTGATTGTCGTAGCCAAAATCTACAGATACTAAGTTTATTGATCTTTTTAAAGAATTAAACTTGATTGTGCCATTTTGAAAATAATCTTTTTCGTCACTTTTTAAAAGTTTTTTGACGTTATCTGCTGAACCATGTAAAGTACTAAGGAATGCTCTTGTGCCATTAATGTCTTGAACAAATGGAATAAAACGAAATAGTACAAAGAAAAATGTTAGTAAAGAAGCAACTTGTAGCGTTCCATTAGTAACTAGGCTAGTGAATGCCAAAATAATCATCCCAACCAATACCGTAGTAGCTACTCCTTCAGCAATTGGCTTGACAATTGTCCAAGTGAACACAACTTTTGTTGTAGTGCTTACTATTTTGTCGCTAGCTTTGTAGAAACGCTGGCGCTCAAATTCTTGAGTACCACAGGTGTGAACAGTGCGAATACCATTAATAAATTCTACGGCTGTTGATGTAAAATTAGCATTCGCAGTTGTCATGCCAAAACTCGATTCTCTGACTCTGGCATTTAGATTGGATAATCCTACACCTAAAAGGGTAAATAACAATGCTGAAATTAGTGTCAGTTGCCATGATATCAAAAACATTGATATTAAGTAGACAAGGGTTGTTAACCCTCTAGTCATTAAAAAGGCTCCGCTACTAAAACCTTGCCTAATTCTTTCAATCTCTGTAGTGATTGTGTTAATCAGTTCACCAGAACGAGTTGTAGAAAAATAACTTAGCGATAAAGATTGTAACTGTTCAAAAATTTGCTTACGTAAGCGATCGCCAAGATTTAGTTGAGATAGCTCAGTATAGACTTGAGAAAAATAATTGAAGGTAGCGCGTAACCAGGTACTCAATAAAATCAGTAAAGATACGCGGTAAAGACGATTAATTGCTGATGTTTTAGCTCCCAAAATCCAAATATCAAACCATTCTATTCCTGTTTGAACAGGTTGAGCGCTGGGGCTAGTCAAGCTTTGCAAGAATGAAAGTAAAAAACCAATACTCACACCCTCAAATGTTGCCGCCAAAATTGAAAATACCACAGCTAAAATTGCAATTTTGCGGAAGTGTTTGAATTCTCGCAATATCAAATAGTTCTCCTGCCACAAGCTAGTAGCTTTGAGCAGATTACTGAGTGGTTGAGGAAGCTGGAAATGCATGGATTTTATCATAATAGTTTGGCAAGGTAGATAAGCTGCTATAGAGCAATACGGTTTAGCTAAGGCTTAACTTTTATTTTTTAGCGAATTGCATACTTCTACGAAGAAGCAAATTACGCGTAGTGTCTCGTTAGAGAAGAATGCAAAGGAAGAAAGACTTAACTGAACTATATTGCTCTATGGATGCTACGTGAGCAATTTTGTTTTCGCTCAAGTGTGGTAGATGAAATCAACAATTACCACACAGATAAATTACAGTGTTTGGCTATCTAGATGTAACAGGTGAGACTGTGCCTCTACTTCCCATGAAGTTGTAATTTCTGGTCGTTGATTTAGCTGTATTGCATCTTCCAAAGTCCAACAATAAGATCCGGTCAAACTAATGTCACCTTGCAATACATTAAATAACTGGGGCAAATTATCAAGACCGTATTTATGCATCCAACGCCCTAATGGTGTAATGTTGTGCTTTGTCGTTGTGCAAAACTTAATTGCCCGAAAAAGTTTACCCCGTTCTCCAACACGCCAATCACGACAAAAGAGTGATCCTGGTGAGTAAACCCTCATTAATATAATCAATCCCAACATCACTGGACTTACTAACAGCAGCAATAGGAAAGCAGCAATCCAATCAATTAGTCGTTGCAAGTGTCTCCAGGGTTGGTTAGCCAGTTTATTGCCAGCGGGTATGCTGATGAATATTGGTTTTTGAGCTTCTTCACACGCATCTGCCCAAAACCTCAACAAAGGCTCACCCAATTTCGGATCTATGCTCACCAAAGTTACAGGAGAATGTTGTAAGCATTCTACTAGCGATCGCTTACTATCTAATGAAGGTAGATATGGTTGTTTAACTCGTCCAAGTGGCTTCACCAAAAGCTTACCCCGCCGCCACTGGAGTGTGCAGTACCCACGATTATCTTGGTGTTCCTGGGTTACATCATATAAACTTTGTAGAGTTGGAATTATTGAACTTGTCATAAGTCTTTGGGATTATACAGGAGTGAATTGTTGAGGAGTTATCAAAGGCTATCAATGCCAAAGACCCAAATCCAAATCTTGTTGTAACTCCAAAAAGGTGGAGAGATTCGTAATTCGTAATTCGTAATTATCTTTGATATCATGTATGCTTAATCCCTGATTATTTAAGCTGTCTGTGTTAGCTTAAATAATAAGTATTTAAACGAACATAATATTAAATGCAGTCTAAACCCCAGCCGGAAATAAAGCTAACTGTGGAGTTAGGGGTTTTAAACCATATACTTAATAATTGCGAACAACTTTACTATTAATATTCATGGGTAAATTATGATTTTCCGGGAACTACTGACAGTAGAGAAATGTAGAGGAAAATTACTCATGAACCTATATATACGTTGAATTACGCTGAGGTGTTCATTGTGTCGATAGATTTAATAAACCAGTCTACTCTTGTCTTGTAACCTTTTTGAAAGTGCTTTAATCTCTAGAATATAAGACTATGTAGAAATAGCGATCGCTCAAATAAATTCTTTATTTACTCTTTAAAGAGCCAGTAATTTCTCTGATAACCCATAAAGATAGCATAAATATACTGAATTTTTCCTGATGGCAACAAAATTAAATTTTGATTACAAACGCAAAATTCCCGACTTCTCTAAGAAGTCGGGGATTTACGCCCATTTAAAATGTCTAAAACCTTTACGAATTACGCAAAGCGTTACTAGCTACTTTTCTACAGCTTGACGTAGAGCTAACTGCTCTTGTTTGATATAAGGTACGTAATTACTGCTATTTGATACCCCATTAGCAACAACCCCAATCAGATTTAACTTACTTAACATAGCTGTCGCTTGAGTAAGTTGACTTCGCGTCACAATACCAATGCTTGCCACCATAACCACACTACGACAATATGATGCAGTAAGCATGGCATCCACCAAGCCGAGAACTGGGGGAGCATCTATGAGTACCAAATCATAGCTTTGCTCAAATGCTGCCATCAATTCCATCATCCGAGGGGAACTCAACAGATTAGCTGGGTCAGCAGGCTTGGGGCCAGCGGTCAAAATATCGATGTAGGCTGAACCTGAATATTGAAGGCTAATTTGGTTGGGTAAAGTTGCATCACTCGCCAATAGAGTTGAAAGCCCTTGCTCATTGGGAAGATTAAGTTGTTCGTGCAAGCTGGGATCGCGTAAGTTGGCATCAATCAGCAGTACCCTTTTGTGTAAACGGGCAGCACTCATTGCCAAACCCAACGCCAAAGCTGATTTACCCTCATCGGCTAAAGCCGAGGTAATCATCAAAGATTTTAAGTTAGTAACAGTATTTAAAAGTTCAATGTTTTTGTAAATCAGATCCAGCGATTCCCAACGCGGTGGAGATTGCAATACCTGAATTGTCCAGGGGGCGAGAACTTCTGGCTTACCAAAAGGCAACTTAATCATTGATTCTTTGGGTTTGGCTGGCGGTAACTTGGGGGTTGTTCCCAACAATGGCATGGCCATTTGCTTCTCTAATTCCGCAGTGGTGTGAACTGCATCATCAGTCGATTCCCGAATAAAGGCAGCAATGCCTCCTAACATTAATCCAACTACAGCACCTAACAGTAAGTTCTGCTGGAGATTGGGGCCTAATTGTGTGCCTTTTTGAGGATCTTCCACAACTTCCCAATTAAATCCACCCTTGGAAAGTTCTTGTCGTAATTGCTGTTCTGCTCTTAAAAGCTGCTCTAATCTTTCACGGCTAAATTGTAACTGCGGTAGCATCCGATTGTAATAAGCCAACAGAGGCGGGAAGCGTTTGATTTCAAAACGCAGTTCGTTTTCTTTCTGGGCCAAAGTTTGATCGCGAGCAGTCAAAGCAACTATATTGGTCTGTGTTTCCACTAACTGACCAGCTAGGCTGAGATCAATTTGGCCAAGTTGTCCTCGTTCGAGGAGAGCATCTCCCGAAGTGATTGCACCAGCAGATTTTTCGCCTAAAGTTCTTCCTACCTCTTGTTGCAATAACTCCTTCTGGCTTTGAAGCTGTTCTTTGAACTTTTGCACGCTTGGAGTTTCATCTGTAAAGCGTAAGCGTTCTTGTGCTAGCGCCAGTTCGCTTTTTTGGATTTCGTTCAGTAAGCCTTGATAGCGAGTAGACTGACTCAGACGAGAAGCCACTAGAGCATTTTGGGGAGAACGGTTAAGTTGTTCTTCCAAAGATTTTTGGCGTGCTAAAGCTTCCCCATACTGGGCACGAGTTGTCTGCCGTTCTTGGGCAATATTGTTCAAAGCTGTCTCAATCGCTTTAGCTTGTGACTCTGGATCAATTAAGTTCTGATTTCTGCGAAACCTTTGTAAATTTGTCTCAGCCGCGTTTACTTCTTCGCTGGCTTTACTTAACTGTTCTCTAATAATTTGCAGACCTTTTTGTAAACGCGACTTCTGTTGTTGTTTATTATATTCCACATAAACTTGTCGAATCGCGCCGAGAACTTTTTGAGTCTTTTCTGGATCTCCAGCAGTGTATTCAACTTGAAATATTTTAGTAGCGATATTATCTTCTTTACTTCTTAATTGAGTTAAGACCAAAGAAGTTTTAATTTCAGTTGAACTTATATCTGGATAATCAGACTGAAGTTTATCAACTGCTTTTTGAATAAGTCCTGAACTTTGCATCAAGTTAAGCTGGGTGGCTGTATCTATGACCACATTAGAGTCAGTAAATTGGTTATCTAAACCAGCACCTTCAGTCTTACCTTGATAGTTAGGCTCTACTAGCAGTTGCATGGAACTTTTATAAGTAGGTTTTGTCTTTAAAGTTACAATGCTAGCAATAGCAATAGAACTAATTAACACTGCTAAGAACCAAGGAAATCTCCGCACAAATACGGCAAACATTTGTCCGTAACTTGGTTCACTTTCAGAAACGGGAGTTATATGAGGATTTAGACTACTTTGAACCACTTTTATTATCCTTGTCTTCAAGACTTACGCTAAGAGATTCTCCGAAGAATACCTATTTTTTTACAAGCCATTAATAGGTATTCTTATAGTGGAAAGAGATTCAGGAATTAAATGAATAATTGATGCACACCACAAGCTTGGTTAATAATTTGCTCAACTTTACTAAAGAAGGCATTCTCTGAAAAGTTTGCTACTGCGTGATTACGGATGCGATCGTAATCCCAAGAAATGCCGTTGGCTTCTAGTAATGCAATTTGTAGAGATTCGGGTGTTTGTCTTTTGAAAAAGACTCCTGTTTGACCTGGGATTTGAGTATCTAATACTCCACCTGCTCCATAAGCGATGACTGGTGTGCCACTAGCATTAGCCTCTACTGGAACTAACCCATAGTCTTCTAAAGCTGCGACAATAATAGACTTGGCTTTAGAAAACAAGTCTTTGCGGGTTTTATCACTTACGTGTCCCAAGAACTCAATATTTTTTAATGCTTTGGATTTTAACCGTACTTGTTCTGGCCCATCACCAGATATTAATAACCGCCACCCTAACCAATTAAAAGCTTCGACTATTATATCAAGTCGCTTATAACTGATCATCCGGGCGGAGGCCAGATAATATTCATCTTTTGTATCTGAGAAAACAAATTTACTAGTATCAATTGGATAGTTCACCATCATTGCCTTTTTGCCATAAATACTTTCAATACGGCGGGCAACAACACTAGAGTTAGCAATGTAAAGATCAGGTTCCTGTGCATATTTCAGGTCTACCTTTCTCATTACTTGAAATACTTGTTCAATTATAGGAGCAAAATATCTATAGTCTCCGTACTCTCTTAAATAAGTTGCTGTATCCCATAAGAAACGGGTGACATTATGGCAAAAACAAATGTGGTAAGCATTGGGATTTTTTCGCACAGCTTTGGCGAAGCTGGTGCTACTGCTAATAATTAAATCGTAGTCTTGTAAATCCAAGGCACGAAAGGCGGGAAAATATAAAGGAGCCATTGAGCGAAAATATTTTGCTGCCCCTGGAATCTTTTGCAAGAAAGTTGTATTAACTATGCGATCGCCTAGATCAATAGTTTTTTGGGGATCGTACAAAGATGTGAAAATATCTGCTTCGGGATAGTGTTTACAAAGCAGTTCAAACACACGCTCTGCCCCACCTCGCTGGGTTAAATAATCATGGACTAGAGCAATTTTCATGAATTTGACCTAAAGTTTTGATCGGGTTTGTTTCAACGCTCCCCAGCAAGTTACTATCAACAACTTTAGTGTCCCGCAATATAACTTTCTATCCTCTTAACGAAATTATTGTTACAAATACGTTGGTAGGGGCTTCGGAGATTCCCCCAACCCACGCCACTTGCTTCACTTGGGGAGACCCAAGACCGCAGTGGCTCCCCTTAAAAAGGCTTGCTTTTTGTAATTTTCACCCCCTTAAAAAGGGGGTCGCCGCAGGCGGGGGGATCTTATCCGAAACGTATTAGGGGCGTACAGCTGTACACCCCTACAGCCAATTCATTTGTGGCAAATGTTTTTGGAACCGATATTATCCAACTGCTACTAAGATTTTTTCTGGAGCGAAATAAGTGTTTTGCTCGGCTCGTAGTTGGTCGCAAAGTCTGCCTTCGGGTAATTCTATATCCTCATAAGTGAGGACTTGATCCTTAGAAATATCTCGTTTGAGGCGGCACCCTTCAGCTAGACCGATTGGTAGAAGATTTTGCTGTTGGACGATATCGGAATTTTCACATTGTCCGTAGGTCATATAGTAGCCGATGCCATCTAAGGTTTCTCCCGCTTTTAGGTCGATTTTAGCAGTGGTGACAACATCTACTAACGGGCCTGCTAGGGGAGACATAACGGCATCACCGAATAGGACAGCACGCGCTACGGACAAAGGAACTTCAAAATGACAGAGGTGATAAGGAGTATAGAAGCTGTAAAGTGGGCCTTCGCCTAATTTATATAAGTTGAGATAGTGTTGTTGCTTGGGGTCGTCGTGAGTGGCAAATACATATACGCCTGGGCCTGGTTTTGCTCCAACTACATAATCGACAATGCCGCCTAGTTCTTTGAGTTGTTCAACATCATATAACTGGGTCATTTCATCGACATGACCGCTGAAGTCATATCCCAACATTCCCCGTTTGGCGACTTTCATGCCTGTGGCATTGGCAATGATCGCTTGCTCAAAGGAAATTTTGGTTCCGTCGGCGAAGCTAGCCACCATGTGGGGCTTTTGACCCCAACGTTTAGCAAATCCTTCCTGGGTGGTGGGATTGCGATAGGGGTCTTGGAGTCCTTTAATGTTACCGCACAATAAGGGAGTTAAACCAATGCTTTTTACAAAGCGGTAAAGGTTCATTTGTACCCCTGGCTGATCGCCATCACAAGCGCTGAGAATCACACCTGCTTTGTCGGCATACACTTTCAGGATGGGGCCAATGGTGCCGTCGAGTTCGGCATTCATCATGATCACATGCTTGCAATGAGCGATCGCTTCCATGACGATCTGAGCGCCAAATTCCACTGCACCTGTGACTTCGATTAATGCATCAATGCCCTCGGCCCGACACAGTAACTTAGCGTCTTCTGTGACTGCATACTTACCGTTAGCGATCGCATCTTCTAATTCGCTGACAGTTGCAACAACTTGAATATCTTCAATCCCTGCTTCAGAATAAGCTTGTTTGGCTGCATCAATCTTGCGATTAGAGATAGCAACTAACTCCATTCCTGGCACTGAATTGACAATTTGGTTGGCAATTCCTCGACCCATAAAACCAGCACCGATCATTCCCACTTTGATAGGATTTCCTGCTGCTGCACGGGCTTGTAAGGCGCGATCGATAATAATCATGAACTAAACTCCTTTTTGGAACTGTTGGTTGTGATACAAATTGTCTATAAACTTGCACTTAATGATTTGTTACAAATACATATTAAGTACATTTCCATAGTTAATTGGTGTTAGCGTAGGCGTAGCCCGCCGGAGGCATCGCTACTAACCAGTTGTTTGCTAGATGTCTGTTTTTTCTGGCTGTGGTTTTCGATAATTTGCTCTATAGTATTTCGGTAAACTTTAGCAAAGTTCTCTTTAGTATGATTTGCTCTTACATATTCCCACGCCTTCTGAGACATACTTTTCAGGTCTTCTACAGGCAAATTAGAAATTCTTCTAACTGCTGCTTGAATTTCTGCGATCAAAGAATTCTTTAATAGCACACCGTAATCCTCATGCACATCAACACTGGCTTCGTAATTGACTATGGGGATTAACCCTGTATGCATACAAGTTATAACGCTACCGGCTCCACCTTCTGCTGCTGAAACAAACACAGTACCAATACAATTATTGGTAACTTCCATAAACTCAGGACTGATAACATCAATCCAACCATAAGTATGGATATTTGGTGTTTCATAAAGCTCCTGACGAAAAGCTTTTTCAAACTCTGGTTCCTTACTAATTGGGCCACAAACTGTTAAATGAAAATCTGGCATTTGTGCAAAGGCTTCTAAAACTAAATCAAGCCCTTTATGAACAAACCCATGACTAGCAAACCATAAGAAATTTTTTCTGACGGCTTCAAAATCCTTTTGTTCTGGCCAAGGATAGACAGTAGGATTAGAAAGCGGCACACGATAAATTGGTTGGTTTGCGTATTTGAAAGTATTGATGGTAAATTCATTACCTAAAACTATGCCATAATCTGCATATTCAATTCCCAAATTCGGCACTTCATATCGCAATACGGTTCAGTTAAGAATAATTGTAGGTTGGGTTGAACTTTAGTGTTACCTAACAAAGGCTTGAAAACGTTGGATTTCCTTCCTCAACCCAACCTACATAATGTAGTTTTTTGGGCTTAACTGAACCGTATTGCTTCATATCGCTGTGGACAAAGAGTAATACCCCGCCGTTGTTGTAGTTCTAAATGTCTATTGCATTCAGCGGCATTACGAAACACCATATTAGCAATGTCAACGTGGAAAATTTTCACACAATCTTTATTGAGTTTTGGTGCTAGTTCTTGCATCCGATGACGGACATCAACGAAAAATGCGTAATCTTTTTCTGGAACAAATTCATCATTGTAGAACTGGATGGCATCAACGTTATAACCAAGATCCAAAAATGTTTGCACCATTTGCCAAACTTCCCAGTAGGAAGTATGGTCATGGGGTATGGACTGACCAGCTTTTAACAGGAATGGTTCAATCCGGTAAGAAAAAAGTACATTCCCCCTAGAAGGCTGCTTCGGCTTGAGTGAAACAACCTTTAAGCTTTTGATGTAATTAATGCGATTTACTACTTTTGTTAACAACGAATTGATAGAAGTAGTCAGATGGGATAGAGTATTATTTGGCATTTGATACCTCTTATAATTGTGAAGTTAAACAGAGAGTAGTTACAGGCTTGAAATAGCTATTTTCCTCCAACAGTCATCATTCTCAATAAAGGCCACTTTAAATCTTTATCGGAAATTTCAGTTACATCTAGAGGCCAATTGATGTCAAAGAATGGGTCATCATAGCGTAGACCTCTTTCATACCCTGGCGTGTAAAATTCACCCACTTGATATACAACCTCGGTTTCATCTGTGAGTGCTTGATAGCCATGAGCAAACATTTCTGGAACATACAAAGCACGGCGGTTTTCTGGAGTGAGTTCTACACCAATATATGATAGAAAAGAGGGAGATTCAGGACGCATATCAATAATTACGTCATAGATTGCGCCTTTAGTACAGCGAATTAATTTTGTTTCTGCGGCTGGCAGAATTTGATAGTGCATTCCCCGAATAGTGCCTTTTTTGTAGTTAAAAGACAGGTTACATTGAGCAACTGTTGGTTTTAAGCCGTGTGTTTCAAATTCTTGAGCGCAGAAAGACCGAGCGAAAAAACCACGGTGGTCTGGTTTTTCTTCTAAATCAATAATGAATGCGTCTTTAAGTGCGGTTTCAGTGAAAATCATTATGATTCCTTTGGAATGAATGTTTAGTAAAGAAAATACTTTAGTGTTTGCGCCACATAAGAAACTAATCACAGAGGCGCAGAGGGCGCAAAGATATGAGACTTTGAGAGATATTGTGCAATCCTAAACCTATAAATTTTGGCGTTGCTGAATTGACGCATGAACTCTTCTTTCTCTTCCTCTGTGTTCTCTGCGCCTCTGCGGTTAATTAAATTAGATACTCTTCTGACGAAAAGAGAGTAATCTACGCTTTTAAGTGGAAACTTGAACTGCATCAGATGCAGAACGTAACTCTGCTCTGGGATAAGTATCATCCCAGTACTGGGTACAGAGGTCTGGTCTTTCGGGGGGGTTGGCGGTGTAACACAAGAATAGTGCTGATCGGTCTTCTGTGCGGACTGTGCCGTGATGCAAAGTATTTTTCGTATCTACAAGAATGACAGTGCCTGCTGGGCCTGGGCAGGATTTCCAAGCTGATTTGGGGATGACTGGTTTTACTTGTTCATCATCGATACCCATATAGCCTGATTTATAAAGTTTGTAGTAAAGTTGAAAGTATTTCCAACTAAATAAGGGAGTTAAAGAGCGAGGAATGTATTCAAAAGGCCCAGTTTTTTCTTCTACATCATTCAAGTAAATAAAGATTTTGATAATCCGACGGTCTTCTGCATCGCTATGCCATAGCAGTGTCCCAAACTGATGTTTACTATTGAAATCTTTACGTAAATGTACGCCATGAAAAGCAATAGGAAGACCAATATAATTTTCGACAATATTGAGAAGTCTTTTCTCTATTCCCCAGGCATAGAATTCTGGCAAACCTGTAACTGTGGAAATTTGTGGCAACCTTTCGTCTAGATGATCATTGTTGGGATTTTCCGTCTGAGACAATTGATGGTAAGCAGCTTTGAGCAGTTCTGAGCTAGAGTTTAACTCTAAATCTGCCAGCGTTGTGACGTAAACACCATCTTTTTTGAGAGCATTTAGGATCTTGCGATCGCGTCCTTCCAATGCTGGCAGATTTTTGCTATGCTTCCAACGGGCTACGTAATATTCAAAGTCAGAAGATAGTGTAAATATTTTGCGTTTGATTGCACTCAACATGACGTATTTTCTTCTTTTTGATGTATGTTTATCAGAAATTTAGTTATGGCTTATAGCCTTGCACTCCTTGAGTAGATATTTCAGATGATTTTGTTAACCCAAACTCTTTAGAAACCATCGCATCAAAAGCACACAAGCTGACTAAAGCCAAAAATGGAACTACTATTCTGATAGCGGACATCGGCCATCTTCTTAAAGCACCCAAGAAAACTTTCAAGCTGACTTCCTTACCGTTCTGCAAAAGCATCCGCCTGCAAAAGTGCTTAGAATATCCATTCTGTTCCAATTTCAAAATCACTTCGGGTATGTGTTTGTATTGCATTAACAGCGCAGATTTTGGTTCTTTCTGCCAATAACTCACACCAACAACACATTCTAAATAAGTCTCTTTAGTAACAATTACACGACCATTAGCAGCACAATACCCGGCTAAATATGCTAAAGATATCCAGTTATTCTCAGCATCTTGCCAATTTTGGAGAGCGCGTTTCACTAAATCAGCGCGGTAGATTGTAGCAGTCAGAAAAATAACTGCACCAACACTTTTTGAGAAACAATGTTCAAATATAGCTTTACCATCACCATCACCATTTTCAGTATCTATATCAAACCAGCGATTACCAACAATTGTGGGTGGGTGAACTGGTTCACCGGTAATTTGGTTTCGACCAGAAAAGTTAAGGAATAATAGTGATAAATCCTCATGTTGCTTGAGTTTACTAATTACATAAGCAATAGCTATATCTTGAATCGGGTCATCATCACCGATTGTCCAAACATATTTTGTTGTTGTAGAATTTAGGCAATACATAATATTTTTGACAACGCCTAAATTTTGAGGGTTTTTATTGGACTTAAATGTAATATTGCTAAGTATTAATTGCCATTTTTGAATCACCTCCTGAGTTTTGTCTGTTGAACAATTATCAGAAACTAAAATTTCACAATCATGTTCAAAACCTTTAATTGCTTGAGCTAGCCATGCTAACTGTTTATCAAGTAACCCAGCACGATTAAATGTAGGAATGGCAATAGTCAGCAATTTATTCATATTAAGCTCAATTCTGTAGTTAAGAATAATTGGTAGTAGTAGTAGCTTCTTAGTTAATAAGTTGCTTTTTAGTCTATTTTTTTTGATGCGCTCGCATGATTATCAAGTAGATACGCCTTTTAGTTATTTTTCAACAATTATTAATTATTCAAATAATTAAATAATTAATAGCTTGTGCTTTGTTTCTTTAACTTTTTCTCCAAATGTAATGTAAATTTCTATACGATGCAGCCCGGCAGCAAATTTGTTTTTTTCAAAAACATTGATGCTATTAGTGTGTAATTTTAGCTTTTAATTGGTTCGTACTTTGCACTAGAACTACGAATATTTCCTCTAATTAAATTATTTCTTTACACACTAATAGCCAATCTAGCTACTTTTTGTTCCAGAAGAAATCTTTGTCAATTTGCTCGGTACGAATCAGATACTCTAGCTGTTTTAAACGGGTAAATCCTCTAAACAAGAATGTATCTTCAGCCATGTGTATTTGACTGAATAAATCAAATAACTGTTGGGCACCAAGTTGGGCATTCCAATCACACTTAAATCCGGGTAAGATTGTGTTGATTTTCTCGAAGGATACCCGATAGCTGCGGTTATCTGCGCCGTTGTCACCAAAGGACAATTTACAATCTGGGAAAACATCAGCAATAATTTCTGCAATTTCTCTAACGCGATAATTGTTTGCTGTATCTCCAACATTAAAAATTTGGTTATGTACAATGTCCCGTGGTGCTTCCAAGGTGCAGACTATTGCTTTGCAAATATCCAATGCGTGGACTAATGGCCGCCAAGGTGTACCATCACTAATCATTTTGATTTCTTTGCTAGTCCATGCCAACCCTGCTAAGTTGTTTAAAACAATATCAAAGCGCATTCTAGGGGAAGCACCAAAGGCTGTAGCATTCCGCATAAAGGTGGGAGAAAAGTCATCGTCAGCGAGTGGTCTGACATCTCTCTCTACAAGAGTTTTGCATTCTGCGTAGGCTGTTTGAGGGTTAATCGCAGATTCTTCTGTGACATCACCTGCGGTAGCAACACCATAGACACTGCACGAAGACATATATACGAAGCGACGCACACCCATAGTCTTAGCTAGATTAGCCAGACGAACTGAACCTACATGATTAATTTCATATGTAATATTAGGTGCTAATTGTCCAGCTGGGTCGTTGGAGAGTTCCGCCATGTGAACTATGGCTTCAATACCTTCCAAATCATCAGGGGTAATGTTGCGGATATCTTTGTTGAGGGTTTTGGGTGTCACTCCACTAGGGTTGTACAGCCAACCAACTTTATAGAAGCCGGTATCTAGACCAATAACTTCATGTCTCCGTTCGATTAACAGAGGCGGTAATAATGAACCAAGATAGCCTTCTGTTCCAGTTACTAATATTTTCATTGTGGTTAATTCCTTTGTATTGATGAGTTAAATTTTTCGTTTAGTAAGGACGCACAGATGTGTGCCCTATAGCGTGTCGCATCTAAAAGGGAAGTGCTATATTTTTCGCGTCTATGCAATAACTCGACCTCTCTCGGTGAGAAAGGCTTTGAATCTTACTCCTCAACGCTAATAGGCAAGGGGGTTAGGTCAGTCGGCTAACAGTCATTACATAGTTTGCCGACTAACTCATTGGGTAGCAGCGCTCTATAGCGATTCTTGAATTGATGCACTACACTTTTTACCCGTCCCTTGTATTTCCAGGCTGGTAAAGATGTCCACTATACAAGATTCATCCTTTTATTCAGCAGCCCGGAAGTAATAACTATGTTATCTATGCATTTACTGCACTATCTAGATGCGAGAGTTGGGGAATTTGAGTAACTAGTGCTTTGCCGATTTCTAGAGAAGATGTGGCAGCCGGTGAAGGAGCATTGCAAACATGAATGGAGTTTTGACCAGAAACAATCAAAAAGTCGTCTACAAGCTTGCCATCGTTCATTAAGGCTTGAGCGCGGACTCCTGCATGAGTGGGAACTAAATCTTCTGCTTGGACTTCGGGAATTAGTTTTTGCAAACTTCTGGTGAAGGCTGCTTTGCTAAAAGAACGAATGATTTCTTGGATGCCTTCATCAGCGTGTTTGGCTGCTAACTTCCAAAAACCAGGATAGGTGATGACTTCCAGAAAATCGCGTAAGTCAAAGTCGGTTTTTTTGTAACCTTCGCGTTTGAGCGACAGAACCGCGTTTGGCCCTGCATGGACGCTACCATCAATCATCCGGGTAAAGTGGACACCCAGGAATGGGAAATCTGGATTGGGTACTGGGTAAATTAATGTCTTGACCAGATAGCGTTTTTCTGGGGTGAGTTCGTAATATTCTCCCCGGAATGGGACAATTTTGGCTTGGGGTTCAACTTGACCTAGTTTGGCGGTGCGATCGCTATGCAATCCAGTACAATTAATTACAAAGCGGGTTTCAAAGTTACCCTTGTTTGTTTGCAGTACCTGATTTTTACCACTTGGAGAGATTTTCAGAACTTTTGTATTTAGGTGTAAATCCCCACCCTGCTGTTGAATTAGGTGGGCATATTTCAAACAAACTTGCTTGTAATTAACAATACCAGTAGAGAATACCCGAATTCCACCTACACACCTTACATGAGGTTCAATTTCTTTGACTTCTTCCGGGCTGATTCTCTGGACTTCTATGCCATTGTCTAAGCCGCGTTGGTAAAGATTTTCTAAGCGTGGTAGTTCTTGTGCTTCAGTTGCCACAATTACCTTACCACAAACTTCATGTTCAATATCATGCTCTTGACAGAACTCTACCATCGAGCGAGAACCATCACGACAAAATTTCGCTTTAAAACTTCCTGGCTTGTAGTAAATACCAGAATGAATTACCCCGCTATTATTGCCCGTTTGGTGAAATGCCCATTGGCCTTCTTTTTCTAGTACTAAAATACGGGCATTGGGATAGCGTTTTCCTAAAGCCAACGCTGTCGATAGTCCAACTATTCCCCCACCTATAATCGCAAAATCATACATTAGTATTATTGTACTTGAAATTACAGTAAATCTATAAAGTTATGGGGCATGGGGCATTGGTTATTCCCCTTATCCCCTACTGCTCCATCCCAACTTTCTTTCTACCAAACTTTCCAAGGAGCCTGATTGTTCTTCCATAGCCCCTCCAGATAGTTTTTATCACGTAAAGTATCCATTGGCTGCCAAAAACCATCATGTTTGAAAGCAGATAGCTGTTCCATATCAGCGAGCTTTTCTAATGGCTCTTGCTCCCATACGGTAGAGTCATCAGCGATTAAGTTGATTACTTCTGGTTCTAACACAAAATAACCGCCATTAATCCAAGCTCCATCACCTTCAGGTTTTTCCCGAAAGCTGGTGATTTTAGTTTGCTCATATCCTAAAGAAATAGCACCAAAACGTCCGGCTGGTTGAACAGCTGTGAGTGTTCCTAAGCTATTTTGTTGTTTATGAAACTTAACTAGCTCGGTGATATTAATATTACTTACACCATCACCATAAGTAAAGCAAAAAGTTTCATTACCAAGATGTTCGCTGATTCGTTTTAAACGTCCGCCTGTCATGGTATTATCACCCGTATTTACTAAGGTGACACGCCAGGGTTCAGCATACCCAGAATGCACATTCATCTGGTTAAATCTCATGTCAAAGGTGACATCTGACATGTGTAAAAAGTAGTTAGCAAAATACTCTTTAATTATGTAACCTTTGTAACCACAACAAATAATGAAGTCATTAATGCCGTGGGCTGAGTAAGTTTTCATAATGTGCCAGAGAATTGGCTTACCACCAATTTCAACCATCGGCTTAGGTCTGATACTAGTTTCTTCACTGAGGCGTGTACCAAGACCTCCAGCCAAAATCACCGCTTTCATGCAATTACCTCGGAGATTTGTAGGGATATGATTATTTGACTTTTTCGACATGAAGAGGATGCACTTGGAGGGAGAAAATTTATTTCTGATTTCTCTTTCTCCGTCAATAATCTAACTGTATTTTTCGGCATAATTATAAAGGAAAGATAAATTAAAATCTTTTCTATATAAAAGCTCTATGAATATCTATAAACATGAAAATAAATCACTTAATTAAATACAAATATCACCAATAAAATAACTAGGGTTAGCTGGAGCTAACCCTAGTCAGGCTTGATTTTCCAATCAAAACCAATAATATTTCAGTAACAAAAATTACTTGTTTCTAGTTAGTTTTTTCGGCATTACTTGAGCCTTGGAATAAAGGGTCACATTTGTTTTCTATGACTACACACATATTACTGAGTGCTTGCTGATAATTATCCATATCACCTTGCTCAAGAAATATTTTGGCCGATGCCTGTATATCTTCGATAGCTTTCGTCTGATTTTTGTTAGATTCACTACCGCCATATTGTGCCAGTTCATAGCGAACCATACCTCGTTTGAGATACACTTTTGCTAATCTGGGGCTTATGGTTAATGCTTGGTTAAAGTCAGCGATCGCTTGATTATATTCTTGCTCATAATTGCTGCTATATTGAGCAATTTGATAATAGACTACACCCCGCTGAAAGTAAGCTTCTGCTTTGGATATATTAAGTTTTATTGTGTGAGTAAAATCTGCGATCGCTTTTTTGTAATCTTGTTGAGATTCACCGCTATATTTAGCCATTTGGGTGCGAACAATCCCTCGTCTGAGATAAGCTTCAACTTCATTATCATCCAGAGCGATAGCCCGATTATAGTCTGCGATCGCTAGGTTATACTCTGTATCAGGATCGTTACTATATTCGGCTAGCATATAGCGAGCATTACCGCGATTTACAAGAGCTTTAATTTGATTGGGCTTGATTTTGAGAGCTTGACTATAATCTATAACTGCTCCTTCGTAGTCTTTTAGGTTATAGCGGGCATTGCCACGATTTACAATTGCTCTGGCGTGTGTAGGTTCTTGTTCAATTGCTTCACTAAAGCTAACAACTGCTTTGTCATAGTCTCGCTCTTGATAAGCAATGTAACCTTGCTGATAAGAATCAGCGAAGCTGAGTTTGTTATTTGTCTGGGGAGATTTCAATGCTTGTTGGGTGTAAGCATTTTGGGAAACCAACGGCTGAGTGAATTTAATCATTATGTCCGCATATCCCAACAAACCAAAACCCAGCAAACAACAAATAATCGGGTACAATCTTGACTTTTTGGCAGGTTTATAAGATGAACCACTGGGAGTAATTACTGGCTGCCAATAATTACTTAGCTGCGGTGATGTGGCTCGCTGTGGAAAACGTGGTGTCTGAGTATACTGTTTTTTTCGTTTGATTCGCGGTTGTAGATGTTCTTTAGCTTCTATGGCTCGATGTGATGGAAAGGGGTCGCGTCCGCCTAATCGCACGGTACGTTCACACCACGGACAGCTACGCATGTGGTTGTTGTAGCGATGCTGGGGATTTGTCGTGCAGGTAATCAGGGAATCTTCGGCTTCAGCTATTGCTGAGAGCCAAGTTTGGGCACTGGGGCGCAGCAGTGGGTTGGTGTGACCATCTTCAAAACAACGAATAAATAGTTCCTGTAAGCTGGGATGGAGAATTTCCCAAGGAGGCGCAATAGGTGTGGGTAAGTATGGTACATACCGCTTTTCGCTGTAAGTGAAATGACCCGATGCAATGCGTGCTTCGTAGGGTGGTGGCTCAATAGCACCTTGAAATATCCCCGAAAATGGATGGGTGCCTTCCATCAAGAGTTGAAATACTAGCACCGCTAACCCAAATAAATCGTGAGAGATTTCGCGATCGTGTTGGGCAAAAGTTTTATTCTGTAGTTCTGGTGGAGTAAACTCTGGTTTACCTACTGGGCAACGATAAACAACATTGCTGTTGGGGTCAAGTACTTGGAAAGAGTCTGTGTCTATCAAAGTCACCAGGGCGGTGTCACTGACTAGAATATTTGACTCGTTCACATCACCAATACAATATCCACTAGCGTGCAAAGCTGCAAAAGCTGCCGCTAGGTTACGAGCCGTGCGGAGCAGGTACTGATAGTTGAATAGGGGGCAGTGTTGACGACGGGTTCGGGGGTTATAAAAGTCGATGATTGGCCGCATCCCCTGAATGCGTGGCATTAAAAAGCCGAGGATGCTATTTTTGCCATCTGCTGCCCGTAATAAATCCTCTGGCCAAGCGATAGAAATATGCCCCAAACTAGCCGTAGGGTTTTCTGGTGGGTTGGCAAGCATCGCCTGGAGTTTATCAGCATGGGCAGTGGTTGGCTTGTGGTAAATCTTTGCCACCAAGTTGTTATCAGATGGCACTGCATAAACACAAGCTTCACCACCACGCCCCAAACTAACATTGAGGCTGAGAATTTCTTTTCTAGGGGAACAACGTAGTACCTGCATAATAAAATTACCGCTAACGGGAGTTATTGTAAGATGTGAAACCTGTAAATTTATTGCTCACGAGTCGTTGAATGCGGCTATAATGAGTGTCAAATCATCATCAGTGCGTTGCGTAATTCGCTCTGAGCGTAAAAATTTTACTAACTGCTCCTTGGCTACTGTCTTATCCTCGGTATTGGCTACAAATTCAAACAGCGGAAAAAAGAATGGTTTGTGTGGTTCGCCAACAACCATATTCAAAGCCAGCATTTGTAATCCGTCGGTGATGATGCCAACATTCTCTATGTCTGTACGCCATAATCTTATCTGCGCTGTATCTAAGGCAGTAGGCGAAGTTAAAAAAGTGGTTTCGTTGATGTATTCGCCGCTGTCGGGTATAGTAAGTGCCAGCAGATTGCCCATACGATCTTTTGCTACTGCCAAACCATCACCTATTTGCATCACAGCCACAACTTCTGGTGTGGCGACCATCACAATTAAGGTAGTTGCTAAATCTTGAGGCTGTTTGTCACAAGTAGCCGCCTCATCCTCCACAGCTTTTTTGGCGGCTAGTATGGCATCATTTAAGAGCGATCGCACATAATCATCATCATTCAAACTTTTTTGGGTTAGCCCAATGGTTGAAATGTTTTCTATTGCTGTCTCCACAGCAACCATCGCTCCCACTTTCCCAAGGCTAGCAGAACCCGCACCATCTGCTGCCGCTGCCACTAAAACATTATCTGACAATATTTGCCAGTGATGAGCATCCTGACATAATTGATTGTTTTTTAAGTGACCTGTACCACATACAGACGCAGCCACAATCCGCCATTGAGCAATCTGTTTTGATATGTTCATAGATTTTTTTTTAGCAGCCAGGTGTTTAACATCAAGCTGCGATTTTTAATTAAACAGTTCCCCAACCAATCGGCGGTAGTGCTACCTGTTCATCCACCTGGGAATGAGAAACAGCTGACATACTAGTTGATAACCAGACAAACATCTCGATAAAATTTAGTCCTTTGAGCTTTAAGGGAGTACGCACGGCTATTTGATTTAAACGCGTCATATTCGCATTTTCTACACCAACTGTAAAAAATGCTACACGTTTACTTGCTTCATCTCCCTGTAGGCGTTGGGCTGCTTGATCTACCACATGCTCTAACTCGCCTTGGGGTTCTCCATCGGTAATCATAAATACCCAAGGACGATAGTAAGCAATCCCATTGGCACGATACTGAGATTTCCGCTCTTGAATTATGTCCAAAGCTTTATGAATCCCTGCACCCATTGTAGTCAAGCCCTGTGCTGTCAAAATAGGCGGATTGAATTGATCGGCAGTCACAAAGTCTTGTACTACATTGATATTACTATCAAAAGTCACGATCGCCACTTCCACCCGTCTTGCGGCTAAAGAATTTTTGACTAATTCATCCTTTAAGCTTAGTAAACCTTGATTTAACGCCTCAATCGGATCTCCTTGCATCGACCCAGATGTGTCTAGTAAAAGTACACAAGGACAACGTGGTTCTGGGTTCTCAGCAAATTCTACTACTTCATCAAGTCTTAATGTATCGTGCATAACTTTTTGTGTTATGTTAAAGTCCAAAGCTTTATTTCCCTTGCTCAGAGTATATAATTTCAGTCGTTTAGGCGACTATAGAATATAGTATCTAGTGGTAGATGCTCTAATCTTTATTAAACAAATGATTTTCATGAAGTTCTCTACATATTTAAGAAGAACTTGAGTACAGCTTAGTTTAGCAAAAAAGAGTTTATCAAGACCCAGCATTACCTGTTGTAATGTATCTACCAAAAATTTATATCCATTAAACCTACAGTACAATAAATACGTAAACTTTCCTAGATAACTTTTTAAAGATTTTATGTAGAAGAATCGTTTCTTTATAGAACAGCAATTAACCATAATTAAGCTCATCAACTTTAGAAGTATACCAGTGTAACTGCGCGAATTCGGGATCAAATTTACTTCTTTAAGTGAGTGGGCATAAATAAACGTCATTATTAAGGTTTTCAGTAAAGAGTTGTCGGTAGCTGAGTAGAGCTTAGAAGTAAGCAGCACCTACTGTGAGTTCAGGCACAATCATTGTTTCTTTATTCCATACCCACCTACTTGTTTTTTGAGATAGATTAAGTAGAACACACTAAATGTAACAATTAAGTTACAAAAACAATATTTTTTAAAATATCTACATATTTTAAAAGAAATAACTTGTGCGTAGAAAAATATTACAAAAAAGAAAATACTTCATAGCTAATATTTTCAATCTACAAATGTTCGGTTGTTGATTCCGCAAAAAAACTTGAAGAATATGAATCACTCAGGTACATTCACCAAACTACGTCCTCTAAGTTTGCTAAGACAGTTATCCAATTGCTCCGATAGTACTTGTTTACAAGCATTGAGTAACTCAGCTTCTTGGACGATTTACTTAGAACAGGGCAAAATAACTTACGCTACCCATTCAGTGGAACCCTTTGATCGACTAGAACGACATTTACGCCGCCTCAGCCATCAAATTCCCCTCCTTAGCAGTGAGGTTCGTGTTCAAGTCAGGCTAATGTTTGAACCTGATTTACACAGTCAGTTAATCGAAGATGACAGTAATTCGATAAATTGCCCTCTTGAGTATCAGGCAATATCATGGCTTGTTAGTCAACAACATCTACATTCTACACAAGCAGCAGTGCTAGTTCAAGAATTAGTTAAAGAGGTGATTGAATCATTTTTACTCATCAAAGAAGGTACTTATGAATTAGAAGAAACACTTGATAGAATGCCAAAAATTTGCAGGCTAGATGTAGAAAAAATTTTAGAACATTGCCAACTAAGATTACAGAATTGGCAAACTTTTATTCCCCAGATTTCTTCTCCATATCAACGTCCCTATCTGTTAATTAAAAACAAACTTGAGAACCAAGATTTACCAGATATTCAACCAGATTTGGCTAATTGGATGAAGGGTTTTAGCCTGTGTCATCTGGCTGTAATTTTGAATCAAGATGAAATCCAACTGGCTCGCAATTTATACCCTTACATCCTTCAGGGTGCAATTATCTTGCATGAACCCGATCCACCTTATGATAAGTTACCAAGGATTTTTGAAGAGCCATATCTACGACGGGCTACGCCTACGCTTTTCTCGAAATTAATTCCCAAATTAGTTAACACTAAAGAAAAATTAAGTACCAACGTTAACTCTTACCCAGATATTTCTAAAGAGAATATAGCTCCTGTTCAGCAATTACCACAGATTTCTACTCCTTCTAAAGAAAAGTTTCAGGAACCAACAATATCAAATAACATAAATCCTGCTTCCCAAAGAGTAACGGCGGCTACTGTAACGGCACAAAAAGTCCACAAAATCGTTTCTGTAGATGATAGCCCGACAATTCTCAAAGAAATTAGCCATTTCTTAGAAAACGAAAATTTTTTTGTAGTAACTATCAACGATCCACTAAAAGCCGTTTTGTCAATTATAAGGCACAAACCAGACTTAATTTTGCTGGATTTAAATATGCTAGGAATTGATGGTTATGAGTTGTGTCGAATTATACGAAATAATTCTATGTTTCAACAGACTCCCATCATCTTTGTGACTGGTAGTAAAGGAATTGTAGACAAAGTAAAAGCGAAAATGGTTGCGGCATCTGGTTATTTGACTAAACCTTTTACTCGCGCCGAATTACTGAAAATAGTCTTTATGCATTTGACTTAAATTAGCCACAAAACCTAAAAATTTTGAGCTAGTGAGGAAATGAATACTAATCTAAAAGTTGACGAAAACTTAATTAAGGAGAGCTACTCAAACTTAATGGTCATCCAATTAGGATTAAAGACACGGCATTGCCGTGTCCCTACGAGTATCTACGTTCATCTGTGGCTAATTATTTTTTGCACTACATTTCAAAAAGTATACTTATTGGTTAATTACAGATTGAAAGTTTTGAAGCGCTAGAAGGTTTATTCTTGCGCTGCTCAATGAGAGCAATGTCAACTGCAAAGCTTAACCAAGAAGTATTGTATTCAAAATGTAATCAACTCAAGTTGGCAAAAAAGCCAATGCCACAATAGACAGGCTTACCAATGCAAAAACTGGCTTTTGTATGCTACAAAATTTTAGGCTATGGTAGAGAAATCATAATTTGGGTTGTTGTAGCCTGGATTTGACATGGCGGATGTTATCAGGTCAGAACTGCTGAGTAAACTCTTGACATCAGTTCCTATATCTTGGTTGGGTGTAGTGCTACCTAGCGACATCAGTTCGCCACCAACAGAGAAATTCCAGCCTTCATTACCAACGAGTGTTTTGTTATCACCACTGGCTTCAATCCGGTTTCCAAGGAGATTGCTGTTATTTACACTGGCAGTGTTGCCACTACCAAGGATGTCGTTGCTACTACCAGGTAGTGTATTGGCATTACCAAGGATGTCGTTGTTATTGCCTAAGTTCCAGTTACCGTTACCGTTGGTTGTATTCTCGTTACCAAAGCCCCAGTTGCCATTACCTTCGGTTTTGCCGCCATCACCGTAGTTCCAGTTACCGTTACCGTTGGTTGTGTTGCTACCACCAAAATTCCAGTTACCATTACCGTCGGTTGTGTTGTTACTACCATATAGCCAGTTACCGCTACCTTGGCCACTGTTACCGGTAGCATTTGCACCATCTAAGTTTTGAATATCAGATATCCAGTTGTCGCTCTTATAAGGTACAGGTAGACCATTGCCAGTTTCAGGTAGGTTGCTACCACTTTCCTCAGAGGGGGGAGTGTTGCCAAATGGTAAGTTACCAGGGAGGTTGCTGCTAGTGCCAGATGTGTTACCACCAGATGGGCCACCACCAGCAAAGGGGTTGCCGCTACCACCAGAAGCGTTACCGCTAGATGCGCCACCAGCAGAGGGGTTGCCGCCGCTACCAGCAGATGCGTTACCACCAGATGCGCCACCAGCAGAGAGGCTGCCACCGCTACCAGCAGATGCGTTACCGCCAGATGCGCCATCAGCAGAGGGGTTGCCGCCGCTACCAGCAGATGCGTTACCACCAGATGCGCCAGCAGCAGCAAAGGGGTTGCTACCACCACCTAATGCGCTGGTATCACCGCCAAGGACTCCGACCAGTTGATTGAACGGATTATTAGTATCAGTTAAAGCCCGCTCGTCGAGTGGTCGCTCGTAATTGTAGGCGTACTTTCCATCTTCGCTGATTGTGGATGAGTTACCACCACCAATGAAGGAAGCGAAGCCACCGCTACCACTAGCAGCGCCACCGGAGGCACCGCCACCGAAGCCACCGCCACCGAAGCCACCGCCACTAAAGCCACCGCCACCGGAGCCACTGTTACCGGAGCCACCGCTACCATCTAAACTGCTGCCATCGGTGGACTGCCATTTGCCATCACTGAAAGAAAAATTTCCGTTACCAGATAAATTGTTGCTAGTATCTTGTGATCCAGCAGTTTGATTGCTATTGTCAGAAGTTGCCATTAGAATTAAGTTCCTATTACTTAAACTGAAATCCCTCTATCAAAAGAAAGATCGACGACGTGAATGAAAGCATTATTTGACTTTCATCTTCAACAAACAACGCTAATAAAAACCGCAAGTACCACACTCAGTAAAAGTATATAAAATCAGGTTTGTATTTTAAATGAACAAAATTTAGATTAGATTGTCTATTCTTTCGATATTGTTCAGATAGATTTTAGATAAATTGCCCGATAATTACTATGGGCAATGCTTTAGAGGCAGTTTTAGCAGTAATTTTTCGGCTCAAATAGGGCGAATTTCTCTCTTTTAAGTACTACAATCCAATGCAATTACACTACAAAAAAGAGTGAAGTCTGATTTCTGTCGTCTATTGAGTAAGAAAATATTACTTGTGAGGTTTTATCTAGTTTTAAAGATTCAAGTTCTGCGATCGCTGATGCTGTTAACTTATTTATTTCTAGGATTTAAAAACTTGTGGCGAATAAGAAAACTAGTGTATTTAGTACGGCATGGCGTAAATAAGCAGATTATTGAAAAGCCATAAAGAGTTTATTCCATAAAACTTTTTATTTTTGACTTCCGCCTTGCGGTACTAGTTGGCTCAAACATATCTCTCAATTGACAGAAGCCAAGACACAAGGAAAAGTATAACCGTAGGGACACAGCAGTGCCGTGTCCCTACACTTTGTGACGTAATGTTGTACTGCATCTGAATTGTAAGCGCTATAGGCTTGCAACTCTTGAGTTTACTTACTTTTTTCGGTTGAAAGAGAGATTTAGTTTTTTATTATGCTTTTAACAGTGACTTAATTCGCTGCTTTGCCATATAATAAATGTTACTAAAAAACGCAATCTGTTTTTGCCTTTCTTTTTTTACAGCTTGTTCAGCAGACCAATTAGACCAAATTGAATTATCAAGGTATTGAAAAAATAAATCTTTGTAAGGATGGTTACAACTATTGTGCCAAGGCTTATCCCTAGTTGAAAAATGAATAATATCAGGATTATTAATTAGCTGATTGAATACATCTTCTGTAAACGGACTATCTTGCCAAGATGAATATTGAAACAAATATGGCATTTGATTCCATTTGGGTTCAAGTTGGCCCCATTTTCCTGCAAGAATAGCATTCAACCCATCTTGATCGTGCCAGCGCACATACTGTTTATTTATCCTCACATACTCAATTACTTTTTCAAAAATATTATCTTCCCGCCATTTTTTGAGATTCATTACTAAAACCCCGGAATTAAAGTATTTAGATTCTGAGGAAATGCCAAGATTTTGATAATTAATGAGTCCTCTTGGCGAAGATACATAAGGCGCTCCCATATCCTGTGTTGCCAAGAGATAACATTCTCCAATATCAATATTCCATAATTGCTCTATATTTCCTTGAACAATCACATCGCTATCAATGTAAATTGCCTTATTAAATTGCTTTGGTAACAGTTGAGGAATTAAAAGCCGATAGTAAGCAGCAATTGTAATAGTGGATGAAGTTTGTACGTTTTTGAAGTGCTGCTTTTTAGGCTTGAGCCAATTGATACTGACTTCCTCAGATTTTAAGTTTTTGATAATTCTATGTTTGTTGAGTTTACTAATTCCACCATCAATAATATATAGAAGCAACTTGTGCTCACTTTGGAAATTAGCAATAACTGAGCGGGTAGCCGATGCTATAGGCATAGAGTAGTTATCATCAGCAGCACAAACAAGAACAATTGATTTTTCGTTTGATAGGATTGTCATTATTGCATTTTTATATATTGTTTAGCATCAAAGATTGTTCTGTCAGTCTAACGTAGTAGGATTGTTCAAGTGAAAGGGTACGCCTTGCGGGATGAGTAGCCATCGATCGCTAGTAGTCACCCTAAAATAAAAACAAAAGACGATTCCTAAAACAAGCACACTCCATGCGTATTTCTCTAAATTGGCTGCGCGAACTAGTAGAGATAAAACTTAGTCCAGAAGAATTAGCCGAAACCCTGACAATGGCAGGGTTTGAGGTTGAAGATATTGAAGATCGCCGCACTTGGGCAAATGGCGTGGTTGTAGGGAAAGTGCTTGAGCGTCAACCTCATCCCAACGCCGATAAATTGAGTGTTTGCCAAGTGGATGTCGGTGCAGGTGAGACTTTAAATATTGTCTGTGGCGCTGCCAATGTGAAGGCAGATATCTATGTGCCAGTAGCAACTACAGGTACTTACTTACCCAACATCGATTTAAAAATTAAGCCTGCAAAATTGCGTGGTGTCCCATCTCAGGGCATGATTTGTTCTTTAAAAGAACTTGGTTTGCCCACCGATGTAGACGGAATTCATATTTTTACTCAGGAAAACTTACCCTTGGGTAGTGATGTGCGGCCGTTGTTGGGTCTAGATGATGTGATTCTAGACTTAACTGCAACTGCCAATCGCGCTGACGCTCTGAGTATGGTAGGCGTAGCAAGGGAAGTAGCAGCTTTAACTGGTGGAAAATTGAGTATTTCTGAACCTGCTGAAGTCTCCATTTCCAAAAGTACCGGAAATTTAACTTTAAAAATTGCCGATACCCAAGCTTGTCCTGCATACATTGGTACGGTAATTGAACAAGTTAAAATTGCCCCATCTCCCGAATGGTTGCAACAGCGTTTAAGGGCTGCTGGTGTACGTCCCATCAGTAATGTTGTGGATATTACTAACTACGTTTTGTTGGAATGGGGACAACCATTGCACGCCTTTGATTGCGATCGCCTAAAATCTGTTGCAAGTAGCGAAAATTTAACCATCGGCGTTCGTTTCGCCAATAATGGAGAATCCCTCAAAACCCTGGATGGACAAACTCGCACTCTATCAACCCAAAATTTGTTAATTACCGCTAACGAAAGATCCGTTGCACTGGCGGGAGTCATGGGTGGAGAAGAAACGGAAGTCTATGAAGGGACTCAAAGTCTAGTTTTAGAAGCAGCTTTATTTGATTCCGTGGCAATTCGCCGTTCTTCCCGCAGTGTTGGCTTAAGAAGTGAAGCTTCTGGCAGATATGAACGGGGAGTTAACCGAGCTGAATTGGAAATAGCTAATCGCCGCGCCTTATCCTTAATTAGCGAATTGGCTAGTGGAATTATAGTCCAGCAAGAAATTGCCGACACCCGCCCCGATCCTTCTACCTGGAGTCGTTCTATCGCCCTGCGTTTAGACCGCGTTAATCAAATACTAGGGCCGATAGATTTAGGAGAGGACACTGGTGAACTCCAAGAAAAAGATGTTGAGCGCATCCTGACTGCATTGGGATGTCAGTTAACTCCTTCAGGAGGAGATAGCACCCATCGACCCAGATGGTCAGTTTCTGTCCCACCCTATCGTTACCGCGACTTAGAGCGAGAAATTGATTTAATTGAAGAAATAGCTCGTCTCTATGGGTACAACAAATTCTGCGATACTTTACCAGAAAAAGCGGAAGCTGGTTATTTAACTTTAGACGAGGAACTGATTCGCAAGTTACGAGCTTTTTTGCGGGCTGAAGGATTGACAGAATTAATCCACTATTCTTTAGTCAAACCAGGAGAAGAAAGACAGATAGTACTGTCAAACCCATTATTTGCCGAATATTCAGCGCTGCGAAACGATTTGATATCTGGGTTGATTGATGCCTTTCAATACAATTTAGAGCAGGGTAATGGTGCCCTTAATGGCTTTGAAATCGGGCAAATTTTCTGGCGAGAAGAAGATGGTTTGCAAGAAACAGAAGCCCTGGCTGGGATTATGGGAGGCGATCGCACCGTTGGCAAATGGTCAAAAAGTGGCCGCGAAGAACCCATCACCTGGTTTGAAGCCAAAGGCATTTTAGAAAGTGTATTTCGGCAACTTGCCTTGCAGGTAGAATTTCAACCCGATCGCCGCGACGATCGCTTACATCCAGGACGTACCGCTTCCTTGTGGATTCGGGGTAACAGACTAGGTATTTTTGGGCAACTCCATCCCCAATTGCGACGAGAAAAAGGTTTACCAGATTCCGTTTATGTTTTCCAGTTGGATCTAGATGTGCTTTTAGGATCTCTGGGAGAAGATGAAGTTCTCGTTCCTACATTCCAGCCTTATTCTACCTATCCAGCTAGCGATCGCGACATCGCCTTTTTCGCACCCGTGAAAATCTCAGTTTCCGAAATTGAAAAGGTAATTACCAAAGCGGGTAAAGATTTGCTCGAATCTGTGGAATTATTTGATGAATATCGGGGTGAAAATGTCCCCGAAGGACAACGGAGTTTAGCATTCCGCTTAATTTATCGGGCTAGCGATCGCACTCTAACTGAGGCTGAAGTTGAACCAGTACACAATAAAGTCCGCGAAGCCTTGGTGGAAAAATTCGGCGTGAACTTGAGAAGTTAGGAGTAAAGAAGGGGAAAGGTTACAGGGTACAGCAAAGAAAAACTATCCCCTGTACCCTGTACCCTGTAAACTAAGATTTTAAATTTTTAATTGATTAACCATGCCTAAATATATTCTTTCGGGAACTTACTGCGAAGACGTTCTTGAAAAACGTGTCCCCCACCGTCAAGCTCATTTAGACGGATTAGCAAAACAGAAAGAATCCGGTGTGCTAATTACTATAGGCCCCACCAAAGATGTCACAAAAGTTTTTGGGATTTACGAAGCTGAAGACGAAGCTACTGTGCGCCAGCTGATTGAAAATGACCCCTACTGGAAAAATGGCATCTGGACTGAATATTCTGTCAAAGAATGGATTCAGGCTTTCTAAATTGGTGTTGGGTATGGGGAGATGAGCATGAACGTTGAGCCTTTGAACTCGGAAGTTGAGCCTCTGAGCATGAACGTTGAGCCTTTGAACTCGGAAGGTGAGCTTCTGAACATGAACGTTGAGCCTTTGAACTCGGAAGTTGAGCTTCTGAACATGAACGTTGAGCTTTTGAACTCGGAAGTTGAGCCTCTGAGCATGAATGTTAAGCCTTTGAACTCGGAAGTTGAACCTTTGAGCTTGAATGTTAACCCTTTGAACTCGGAAGTTGAACCTCTGAGCTTGAAACTTTCAGTTTTAACTTTCCCCCATCTCCCACGCTACGGGAAGCTAAAGCTACATCACCTCCAGTTTTTTTCTTCTCTACGAGACGCTGCACGTAGCTTGCTTCCCTGTAAGAGTACAATTTTGAATTTTGAATTTTGAATTGATTTCTCCCCACTCCCCACACTATGAAAATTTGGCAGGTTGATTTTTATCGTCGTCCCTCACAAGATGCATCTGGACAAGTTTTATGGGATTTGTTGATTTGTGATGCAACTCGTAGCTTTAAGTATGAAGCTACCTGTCTCCAGTCAGCAGCAAATTCTAATTGGGTTGCTACTCAACTTGAGCTAGCTGCTGGTGAAAAATTGCCAGATGTAATCCAGGTATTTCGTCCGCAGTCACTAAGTTTAATTGAAGCGGCTGGACGTAATTTAAGTATAAATGTCGAGCCTACCCGCCATACTTTGGCGTTAAAGCAGTGGTTACAAGAAAAGCAATATCCCTCAACACTGGATAAACCACCCCCAGCACCATTGCCAGAAAACCTCTGGGGAGAACAATGGCGTTTTGCAAGTTTAGCTGCTAGTGATGTAGAAACGACATTTAGCGATCGCCCCATTCCCATTTTGCACATCCCAGAACATCTCAAACCGATCAATTTAGGTTTAGCATCAACAGTCCCTGTTCCTGGTGTAGTAATTTATGGTGGACGGCAATCGATGCGCCTAGCACGGTGGTTGCAACAAGCCCGTTCTGTGGCATTAAACTACATTTCTGGCGCACCGGATGGCTTAATATTAGAAGCTGGTTTAGTGGATAGATGGATTGTTGCCACTTTTGAAGATCCAGAAGTTACAACAGCAGGCCAAACATTTGAACAAGGCAAAAAGCATTGCCGAGGATTGCATTTTTTGTTAGTTCAACCCGATGATTCTGGGATGACTTATAGCGGCTTTTGGTTGTTGCAGGCAGAAAATTGATATTAATCTGTCAAAAATATTTTTCCGTTTAATTTCTACGGCTAAAGAAATAGACTAAAGCGATGTCTGACTGCAAGGCACTATATGTCTAGGCTTTACTGTAATTTGAGTATATTTGTTGAGTAAAATAGAAGGCTTTCATGATCGCTTCCTGAGCCACAGCTTTGACTAAATTAATACTCACTAGTAAAAATTCATGTTCTGGTAGTTTATCAATTAATCGAATATCACCTAAAGCTGTATGACCAAAGTTTTTTTCATAAACTAATTGACCATCTGTATTAATTTCGCTGCTTAAAACGCATTCACTTTCTATATTTAAAGAATGAGCCGTCTGTTCAAAGGCTAATCTAATTCCCCCTATTCCTGAAAATAAATCAACAAACCGAATTTCCTCCGTAGAGATTACAGCAATATTCAAATGCGTGGAATAAAAATTATTGTAGGGGCACAATATATTGTGCCCCTACGTGTATGGTCTATTCAATTTAAAATCTCTGTAAGTTACTTAGCCTTTATCCGCGCCTGCTTCACCATCGCAATCAAAGTTTGATGAGCATCTTCCGCATCTGCTAAAACATGATCAAACTGAATGCGAACTGGTACAACTTCCCCATTCACTTGCGCTGTTAAATTCATACCCTGTGCATCAATTGACAGCATTTCGGCTGCGCTCGCATCTGTTACACCGCCAAAAGCTTTAACGTAAAGAGTTACAGCATCAGCATGATCATCATTCATGTGTTTGCAGATGCGCGAACTAATTTCAGTAGAAAAATCTTTAGACATTGTGAAGTTGAAAGTGATTGATATGGCAAGAGCCTAAATTCTTAGCTAGATATTTTAAATTAGCAAAAAAAGCTGGTCTTATGCCATCGTTATTATAAGTGATATGTGAAAAACAACTGCTCTTGTATATATTTGATAAGTTAAGTTTATTACTTATACAACAATTAAATTAAGATAAACATTATCCAGTATTTTTACCTTCTATTGCGGAACGCAGACAGCTTAAACTGTAGCAGAAGTATTAGCCAAACTATTGCAGCTAAGAGACAATGAGCGAAACTAGCCCCAGACGAATTGTAATTGGGGATGTGCATGGACACTACGAAGGTTTAATGACATTGTTGGAGGCGATCGCCCCCACGTCAGAGGATCAAGTTTATTTTCTGGGAGACTTAATCGATCGCGGGCCTCATAGTGCACAAGTAGTTAATTTTGTCAAGCGAAATAACTACCCGTGTTTGCTGGGAAATCATGAGCAGATGTTATTA
Source organism: Nostoc flagelliforme FACHB-838 (assembly GCF_014698065.1). Lineage (GTDB taxonomy): Bacteria > Cyanobacteriota > Cyanobacteriia > Cyanobacteriales > Nostocaceae > Nostoc > Nostoc flagelliforme_B. Next base: position 67,670 of record NZ_JACJSI010000017.1, on the reverse strand, counting down.
AACATTCTGACCAATGAAAGGACTTCTTCTTCGACGATGCAAGCATGGCTGTATGGTGGAGGGCAAGCTACAGTGGCTAGTTACCAAGAGGCTCCAATTCCTGATGACCATCTGGATTGGTTAAAAAATTTGCCTACATACCTTGACTTGGGGGATATTTGGTTAACTCATGCTGGTGTTGACCCTTCCAGATTGGTGGCAGAACAAACTGCTGACCAACTGTGCTGGATACGAGAGGAATTTCACAGCATTGAAAAACCCTACTTTCCAGATAAGCAAATTATCATCGGTCATACTATTACCTTTACCCTGCCGGGTGTTTCTCCTGGAAAACTAGCACGGGGACAGGGATGGCTAGACATAGATACTGGTGCTTATCATCCCCGGAGTGGATGGTTGACTGGACTCGATGTCACAAATAACTTGGTTTATCAAGTTAATATCTTTAAAAACTATATCCGTACCCTGCCTTTAGAAGAGGTTGTAATTACCATTGATCCAGCCAAAATCAAGCTTGATCGTCGCAATAGGAATTGAGCAATATTTGAGATGAGAGGGACTAGGAGACCAGGAGAGAACTATAGTCAATATCCTCAAGACTTGGCTAATGGTCGAATATTAGCTCTATAACTAGCATTATCTAAACCATATTTTCCATTACTAGGTTGAGATTTAATTGCGCGTCTGAGGGCATCAATGCGATCGCTAGTTCCAGGGTGCGTACTCAAAAATGTTGGAGTAGAACCACCTTTTTTCAGCAGCTTTTGCATAAAAGAAACCATTCCAGACTGGGCATAACCAGCGCGTGTCAAAGTTCTTAACCCTCTTTGATCGGCATCAAACTCATCTTGACGACTGCGAGGACGATTCAAGGCAAGTTCTACACCAATGCCCACAGCCGTATTGCGATCTAAACCTGTTGCTGTTGCTAAACCACTAGCGATCGCTCTTTGCCGCATCTGTTTAACCAAGTGTTTACCGCCAATGTGACCAATTTCATGAGCGATGACACTTGCTAGTTCCGCTTCATTGTCGGCAGTTTTCAGCAAACCCGTGTGGACATATACATAACCTCCTAAAGTAGCAAAAGCATTAATAGCATCATCTTCAACTACTTGGAAGGTAAAGGGAAGATTGGGGCGATCGCTATTAGCTGCTAAACGCCGACCGATTTGTTCTACATAGCTATTAACCTCAGAATTCCGGTAAAGTCGGATTTTACTTCCCAGTATTTCCTGATTAATCTGCTTGCCAATATCAGTTTCCTGGCGATCGGATATATTAGAAAGCTGAAGTACCTGGACTCCCTGCAATATAAGAGGCAAGAAGTCTAAAGTTCTTCCAGGCAAGGGTGTACTCAGGCAAAGACTCAGCGCGACTACAACCGAAATTAGAGGATAAAACCAGCGACGCCGCCACATACGGTAATTTGTAACAAAACCTTTCCAGTTGAACATAATACGCTTTGAAGATTATTTTGGGAGAACATAAAATAATGGGATAAACTATGAGACGGATTTAGAGTATTCTAAGTTGCATTCTTAACTCCAGCCCAAAGGAGTGTTATACACATAATCCTGACGCCAATCTACCGAACTGTGGGGGGCTAGTGGTTCCCTCTAAAGATAGGCTTAAACACTAAATTTTACTTTCTAGGTGCGTCAGTCTTAACAGGTGAAAGTTTGAGGGTTAGCGGCCGTACCTTAGAACTTACTAACTCGTGATACACTGTCGCATAACCACAACTCCCGGATGCTTTGAGTTATTACCAAATAAGGGAAATTGCCGTTCCCATTGAAAACCTTCTTCCTACAATCAATTACTTCGCTATTACCTCGGAAAATTTTTTATGGCTGTTTTAGATTCAAAAGGTCGTTTGTTCGGCAAAATCAACCTTCTAGATTTAGGTGCTGCGCTAGTAACTCTGCTAGTTATATTTGTCATCTTGTCTACCTTCTTATCTAGCTTGGGTCTAGCCCAAATCGGTGATAAAATAGTACCCATAGAAGTAGACTTAGTAGTTCGTGGTTTGAATGTACGCGATCCTGAGCAATTATTTAACAACGGCTTAAAAAAAGGCGGGGAAACTAAGGTGATTATCCGCAATCAACCATACGGGGGGCCGATTGAAATTAAATCTGTCCAACTGCTACCTAGAACAGTCAATGTTTTCCAACCAGACGGCACTGTTAAAGAATTACCAGATCCAAAAACCAATAATTTTAGTACAGATTTGCTTATAACTTTAGATGGCAAAGCCAAAAGCACTGAAAGCGGGCCAGTTCTAGGTAGCAGTAAAGTAAAAATTGGGATGCCATTTGAGTTAGAAGGCTTTAACTATAACTTCAATGCAACTGTCATTGATATCAGATTGAAAGATAAATAGTATTCTGACTTTTGTTGATAATTTTTTCTATCACAATCCTATTTGATTCGTGAGAATTGCCAACCGTAGATCACCGACAACTTCGTAAAAGTTGTCGGTTATCTTATTTTTCACGAATTATTCAGGATTGCTATATAGTCCCCCAGAACCACAGTGGCAGTTTTGCTCATATTAATTAAGCAAAGGCAAAAATTTGCGAATTAATCCAATTGTCACTGCTGGCAATTCCAACTGTGGTGTTAACCCGACATCTTCCAACTGTTGAAAAAATTGGATTGCTTGGGGATTGATTTCGGCAAGGCGGCGACCAATTGAGGGCCCTGTAAATTCTGACTTTTGTCCCCAAATAATGGCAGTGGGAGTGGTCAACTCTTGAATGTAAAGGGATAAATCAAAGCATAAATCTCCACGTACAAAGGACAGTGCTGCATATTCAGCATTTGGTTGTTGGGCGGATTGTAGATAAGCATCTACAATTTCCTCGTACACTCGATTGGATTTAGCAAATTGCCGTTGTTCTAAGAAGCCGCGAATACCACCGCTAGTAGCAACTCCAGTGCTGTAAAGTAAACGATCAACGATGGGAACGCTAACTAACTGGGCAAAAAAACTACGTGAGTAGTCTTCGCCAAAGTCGGAAAGTCCGGCGGGGGTGGTAAGAATTAAAGACTTGAATAAATCAGGGTGATCTGCTGCTACCCGAATTGTAAATGCTGCGGTTAAAGAAGAAGCGATCGCAGTTACTGGCCCGGTACAAGTTTGCTCGAAAAACTCCCGAATACTGGTTAAATAATCCTCAATATTATAACTCCGTGCTGGATGCTCAGACCTACCCCAACCGATCAAATCTGGCGCAATCACCCGATATTCAGCGGCAAAAGCCGGATAAACTTTCGACCACTCATAAGCAGAAGACCCGCCACCAAAGCCATGTAGAAACACCAAAGTTTCCCGATCATCTTTAGTTGTCAAATCATCCTGCCAAGGTGTCCCAGTGGCAGTATAGTATACTATCCTACCTAGTGAACTATTTATGGAGCGTTGTTCAAATCCTAGTGGTTGAAGCATAAGTATTTTTTATTACTTTTGTGTTTACGTGTTTAGTTCCAACTTCCTACTCATTGTTATTATCAGCGAACCAATCATTATCAGACTTCTCACTACCGTCAGATTAAGTAGATGTAAAATGCTTGGATTACTTGTAAAGATTTGGTGATTTTTTTTCATCATAAAAAGTAACTTAAGGTTGAAATTACTATTTTATAAGGGTTTATCATAGTAGCGAGTAGCACTCTAGGATGAATACAGCATAAATTTTTATGGTAATCTATCAGAAAAATCATCAATAATTTTAAGGGTCAAAAATAGTTAAAATACCCATTTTAATAAGCTATTAATTCTACTTGTAGTATGTAGAAAAACAGTGTTTTTCGTATAAATAAAATTTTATTATTTAAGTAATGATAAGGCGGGATGTCATGGTAAAGCAGGCCACTCTTCAATCAAATAAACTATCAACGATTGAAGACGCTAAATTTGCGTTTGACAAGCTTAATATACAACATGAAATTACAGCTTCAGCTTGGCGGGGTCAGGTAGAGCCAGCTATTGAAGCTGCCAGAGTGACTGCACCTACTTGTATTTGTTTAGACTTAGAAGACTTAAAGTGTTTTGAACCAGTAGAGCGCCAGTATGAACGCTGGGGAGTAATTTTTCACAATTCTCTAGCAATACAGCCATCAAATCCAGCATTTCCAGCCTATTCAGGGCTAACAGTTTTGATGGGAGCGCCCAAAAGCGGATTTTTAGAAGCTACTTTCTTGCATCCGGTTAATTCGGTTAGCGCCTTTGTCACTAGTTCGCAACGGCTAGTGCTTTCGGCTTATGATCGCGATCGGCAACTGCTTGCTCAAACTGCACTACCAGGCTCTAATCTTGCCAACTCAGATTCGGCAATTTCTCCCAATACCTTATTATCTATAAATGTGAATGACATCTACAGCGTTACCTTCTGTGCTTTTGATGGTCAATTCACCCTTGATAACTTTCGTTTTTGTTTTTAATTAGGACTTACGTACAAGATGCCCTTGCTCTGAGCGATTGAAAATGGTATCTTAATTTGCGCCTGTAATAGTCTACTATCCGTCCATAAAAGCGGGCATATTGTGGTTTGAGCCTTCATTCTTTCTTTATCCATAGTAAAACTTATACAATAGGTAATTTCGTAAGTAAGTAGGTAAACACTGTGGCACAGGCTTCGTCTTCTTGGCAGCAATTGATCAACCAAATCCCCAGCTGGAACTGGTCGCTTCCAAAAATCAAGACAAAGGGAGCCATAAAGCAGCAAACATTTAAGCGCTTCTCTGGGCCTGGGGGCTTTCTTGGGTTCCTGACAATCGTCGTTGCCATGTTGTTGTGGAACTGGAAACTGCTATTGGCTCTCTTAATTGGCATTGGAGTAATGGTATTGGTTTACTCAATGCAGGAGTGGGACTGGCAATTGCGTTGGTCTAAAATACATAAGTCTTTAAATAGTTCAAATCGTCGATTAGCCTTAGCAGTCGTCAGTGGTGGTCTTGCTACTGTCAGCACTTACATGGCAGCGGCAATTTGGGTTGACTCTCGCAGTCACTGGATTGCTGCTGGTGCTATTGTGCAAGGCGTGGGAACACTGTTAACTTTAATTTTATTGGTGTGGCAAATTGTCAACTTCTATGAAAATCGAGAAGAAGACCATCTGGATCGGTTGTTGGTGAATTTAACAGAAAAAGATCCATTGAAGCGGTTGATTGCCCTACGTCAACTAACTAAATTGATCAGCCGTCAGCGAGTTGATTCTTCAGTGCAGCAAGATGTTGTGGAATGCTTGCAACTCCTACTCAGTCGAGAAAAAGAAGTTGTGGTTCGAGAGGCAGCTTTTAAGAGTTTACAAGCCTGCGATGACCTCCAGTCGGTCAAAGACCATCGCCCACAAGTTTTATCACCCAAAACAGCTGCAACTTTCACACCCGTATCAGCAAAAGTCAAACACCACGTTTATTAGTCCTTTGTCCTTTGTCCTTTGCAAATGACCAATGACCAATAACTAATGACAATTAACTATTTTCGAGACAACCGTCCATTGCAAACTTGCACTACCGGATGATTACACCGCCGCACCAATTGTTCATCGTGGGTGGTAACAATTACTGTAGCCCCAAAGGAATTTAACTTTCGAAGAATCTGGATCACTTGCCAAGAATTATCTGGATCGAGATTTCCAGTCGGCTCATCTGCCAACAGCAAGGGTGGCGTACCAACGATCGCACGGGCAATACTCACGCGCTGTTGCTCTCCCCCAGAGAGTTGATCTGGAAAGCAGTCAGCTTTATTCAGCAAACCTACCAACTTCAAGGTTGGTTCTAAACGTCGTTGAATTTCTTTACGGGTATACCCTTGAGCTTGCAAGACAAAAGTGACATTTTCTGCCACTGTTCGTTGAGTAATTAATTTGTAGTCTTGAAACACAATACCAATTTGTCGCCGCAATAATGACAAGCGATCGCCCCGTAAACCCGCTACATTACATTCATCAACAATTACTTCTCCCTGTGTCGGCGACTCCTGGCCATACAGCAGTTTCAAGAGCGTTGATTTACCAGAACCACTTGGCCCCGTGATAAACAAAAATTCTCCCTTTTTTACCTCAAGGTTCGCATTCAACAAAGCGTGAGTGCCGTTAGTGTAAGTCTTGGTTACAGATTGCAATTTCACCTTTGCAGTAGTATTGCCACCATGCTGTTGAGTTTCACAGTTCTCTTTATGAAGGGATTTGTCTTTCTTAACTTGAGTTGTTAATACTGGCATTGTTAAATTTTCCTCATACCCACAACCAAACTGTTTGGTAGCTCAGATGTGACATTCCTCTCAAAAATAAGGATTCCCAGGTTTCGCCTGGGAATTTAAATTCAACAAAGAAAATTTAAAACTTTTTGAAGATTTTAATACTAGCTAAGTAATAACACTCAGAATTCAGCATTGGACACAGGGACACTCTTACATGGAGATAGTATTTGATCCTTTCTTTGCGTCACCATGTTTCCTATCCCCATGCCCTACTCTTAACTAATTGCACCCCTTGCTGTTAAACGATAAACAAAAGCTTTCACCGCAAAGGCTGGCAAAGCCAACATCCGCCGCCAGCGCCAAGGTTCTTGATAAAGGCGATACAACCATTCCAAATTATTATTTCCTAACCAGGCAGGAGCGCGAGTTTTAGTTCCCGACCAAATATCAAAACTGCCACCAACGCCAATCCAAATTGCTTGAGGACACAAATGGCGGTTTTCGGCAATCCATAACTCTTGACGTGGCACTCCCAAACCGACAAAAATCACTTGTGGCTGCAATTGAACAAGAGTTTGTCGCAATTGTGCTTCTTCTTCTGGAGAATGGTAGCCTGAGTGAGTGCCTACTATATTCAAATCTGGAATTTGCTGCTGCCAAAAATCCGCCGTTTTTGCGGCGACTCCAGGCGCTCCTCCATAAAAAAATATCTTTGCTCCTATCTTCTGCTGCCCAAGTTCTTGCAAAAGTTTTTCTGCTAATTCAATCCCCGGAAAACGCTGCACTTTTTGCCATAACAGCCACCGTAAATACAAAACCACCCCGGCTCCATCTGGAATTACGAGTTCAGCATTTTTAATGACCTGAGCTAATAATTGATTTTGCTCTGCCTGCATAGTCATTTCTGCATTAAGCGTTACTACATGAGTTCCTCTGCCTGCGTGCAGGCATTCTAGCAACCAGCCTGGATAGTTAGCCATCACATGAACTGGTATTCCCAACACTGAAAATGCTTGATTGCCGTTAGACATAGCCTATTCTTGAGTAATCCTCACACCAGATTTTGCATGAATGTTAAGTTTATCAAATTTTTTATATTAGAACTTCTACAGGAGAGATAGCCCATTGCCCTGCAACAATAGAAAGCATAATTAAACTAATTAGAGATATGAGTGAAAAAGAATGTAGAGATATAGCAGTGCTACGTCCTACAAGGATTTCAAGTAACACATAATTAATTTCACCAGATGTCTATTAGTTTTGGGCGCTTGTACTTGGGCTGAACCAGCCCAACTTATATTGTTAAAGTGTAATATTCACTCGGTATAAAACGCTCAACTCGCAACTCTGGTTCCGGGAACAAAAGCCTCCACTATACTACTTGCAGTTAGTGTAGGAGTATGTAACGAAACTCGACTTTATGGTTATAGGTAGTGTCACGGGCTGAAGTTGGCTATGAGTAAAATTCGTATCGCTTTAATTGAAGATCATGACCTAACTCGTGTAGGTATTCGGACAGCACTACAGCAAAAGGATGAAATTGAAGTTGTAGGTGAAGCTGCCAATGCTGTTGAGGGACTAAAAATGTTAAAAATGGTACGACCAGATATTGCCATTGTAGATATTGGTTTACCAGATAAAGATGGCATTGAGTTAACGCGGGAGGTAAAATCTACTACTAATGGACAGCAGCTACTTACAAAAGTGTTAATTCTGACGCTGCGGGATAACAAAGAAGCGGTATTGGCAGCTTTTGCCGCTGGTGCAGACTCTTACTGTATGAAAGATATCAAATTTGATAATTTGCTGGAAGCAGTGCGAGTAACTTACAATGGCAACGCCTGGATCGATCCGGCGATCGCTCGAATTGTATTACAACAAGCACAACAAAATCCCCAAAAGTTGGAATCGGCTTTTGCCGATAACAAGACTATTTCCCCTAACCCTGATTTTATTGAGAATCTGGAAGGAATCCAGCCTTACACACTGACAGAAAGGGAGTTAGAAGTGTTACAGTTGATTGTCGAAGGTTGTAGTAATGCAGTAATTGCGGAAAGGCTTTACATCACTGTTGGGACTGTTAAAACTCACGTTCGCAATATTTTGAATAAGCTATGTGCCGATGACCGTACCCAAGCAGCAGTCCGTGCCTTGCGTTCTGGGTTAGTTGGATAAAGTTAATTTGGGTGTGGATCATTGAGGATGATCAAGGGAAACTTACAACTTTGAGAAAGTTATTTTTTCAAAGTGAATAGCAACTCTAATTTTCTGTTATCTATCAGGTGGGATAAACATCATGCTATCTCGCCATTCAAATATGTGAAAACAAAAGTCAAATATGGCTGAGATCGGGGCGGACAAACTTAAGCTCATGGTGGTAGATGATGAGCCAGATAACTTAGACTTACTCTACCGCACTTTTAGGCGAGATTTTCAAGTATATAAAGCCAATCATGCATTGGGTGCTATGGAAATCTTGGATCAATTTGGCGAAATGGCAGTAATTATTTCTGACCAAAGAATGCCAGAAATGAATGGGACTGAATTTTTTAGTCGCACCGTAGAACGCTTTCCAGACACGATTAGGATTTTGTTAACTGGTTTTACTGATGTCGAAGATTTGGTAGATGCGATTAACTCTGGTCAGGTATTCAAGTATATTACCAAACCTTGGAATCCAGAACGGCTGAGAGGCTTAGTTGAGCAAGCTACTGATACATATCGCTTAGTTAAGAAGCGCACCCAAGAGTTGCGTCGGGCCCTACGGCGAGAATCTTTGTTTAATGCGGTAACAACAGCAATTCGAGAATCTTTAGACTACGATAGTATGCTACAAAAAATTGTCGCAACTATTGGAGAAACATTTGAAGCTACCAGTTGTTTACTCAGACCAGTAGAGAGCGATCGCCTCATACAAGACCAGTTTGTTTACCACGATCCTAAATCTACTGTATTAGATTGCTTCTTCGATCCCAGTGTTTTAATTGAAAAAGTCCTGGAAACCCGTCATTATCAACTCGCTCAAGATGTATATAACGGTAATCCTTGCCACAACTTAGTTGTGCCACTTAGCTACCATCAACATTTGTTGGCTGTGCTAGCTCTCCACCAATGGGGAAGCGATCGCCCTTGGCAAGACGAAGATATCCAACTGATTGCAGGTGTTGCTGAACAAGCAGCCTTAGCGCTATCTCAAGCAAAACTCTACCAGCGCCTCCAAGAAAAGCAACAGCAGATTCACACTGAATTAGAGGTAGCTCGTCAAATTCAATACAACTTGCTACGCCAAAGTTTACCTGACATCAAAGGTGTGAAGGTACAAGCCTGCTGCTATCCGGCGCGGGAAGTAGGAGGAGATTTTTTTGAAGTATTTGTTCATCCCAAAGGCGATTTATGGTTAGCAGTTGGTGACGTTTCTGGCAAGGGTGTCCCCGCTGCGTTATTTATGGCTAGTATTATTTCCGTTTTGCGCCGAGAATTATCTCAAGAAACACCAGCCGAGCCGAATGTGGTTATGCAAAACCTCAACCGCGCTCTGAGCGAAGATTTAATTAGTAATAACTATTTTATTACCCTTGTATTAGCTTGTTATACGCCTAGCACTAAGGAACTAGTCTATACTAATGCCGGTCATATTTATCCACTATTATGGTCACGCTGCTCGGCTTTAGCCGACAATCCCAATTATCTCAAAGTCCGCAGCGTTCCTTTGGGAATCTTACCTAAGTGGCAGGCAGAGTCTGGTCGCTTGGTTCTCGCTGCTGGAGACACATTGTTGCTAGCCAGCGATGGAATTACAGAAGCAATGGTATCAAATAATCCTGATTCAACGGTCAAAACAGTAGCTGCTGTTGAGCCAGTGAACCGTTTTATGCTGAATCAAGATGGTCTTTGGCAACTCTTACAACAAGAGGAGCAACCACTTTCGCTTAACCATTTATTAGCTCGCATCCAGGCAGATAATCACGTTCAAGAAGATGATCAAACTATACTTTCGCTGGAGATTTTATAAGTAATGAAAAGTGAGCTTCATGTACCAAGCGACTTGAATTTTCTTAATATTGTTGAAAACTGGTTGCTGGGATGTTTGAAAATCCAGCTAGGAGAATCTGTAGACTGGTCGCGGCAATCAAGTCGTTTAAGACTGGCTTTAGTGGAAGCTTACTCAAATGCAGTTCGTCATGCCCACAAGGATAAACCAAATTTACCAATTTTACTGCGTTTGGAAGTCAAAGACCGGGATTTGGCCCTAGAAGTTTGGGACTACGGCGAAGGCTTTGATATGTCTAAATACTACGCTCCAAACCCTATGGAAAAACAAGAAGGTGGTTATGGCTGGCTAATTATGAATCGTCTCATGGATAAAGTAGATTACAAGTTACAGGTTAATGGTGCAAACTGTCTTAAGTTAGAAGCTACTTTACCTGAGTTAGTCCAATAAACAAAAGTTGCTATTTTTAAGTCATGTTATTTATGAACAAGAATTCAGGAGTTAAAATCAAGCTCTTAGTTTTGTATCACTGGGTGAGAGCGTAGCGGTAGCGAGTCAGAGAACGTCTGAATATTTGTTTAAAACTTTGCCCTTTTTAGGCAAAATAGTATTAAATATTCTTCCTTATTAAAACTCATGAAATCCCCTAAATTTATTTATGGGGATTTTTCCTGACTCCTAAAAGTTATTTGTTAGTCTTCACGACGTAAAGAAAGCAACTCTTTGGGAGAAGCTAAAAGTTTGATTTTAGTATATAAAATTTTCCCTTGTTGATTGAGGATAAATAACCACAAAACATTCACATTACACCAGGAAGTTTGGGCTTTGCCTGTTACCTGGATTTGGATCGTAGCGTTTTCTAAAGTCTCGACTATTCCTGTGTTGGGGTAAGCTTTAATGTTTTGACCTTCTTGTTTTAAATAGGCTGCGATCGCATCTGTCCCCACAAGATCAGATTCAAATGGTGGACGCATCACACCGTCTACCCCAAACAAGGCAGCAGTCGCCTCGAATTCTCCTGCATTTAAGGTTTCAAAATAACGTACTACACTTGGTTCTGTAATTCCCTCAATCTGGAATTCTTCTTTAAACTGTGGTGGAGACACAAATTCAGCAGAGGTCATAAAATTACCTATATTATGCTAGCTGAATACTAATTTCAGTACAAAAATAGGTAAAAAGAAAGCTGCTGTTGAGATAGATTGTTACGTACTGATAAATCTTCCTCACGATGGAAGTATTAAGCTGCATAGCACCTTAAAGCCTATTTATAAAGTCAGGTGTATTACGGCTGTGTAGGAATTTGAAGGTTTGAGAAAGTCTAATTTAGCCGTAACGCACCATATTTTCCAGTGCGTTAAAGCAGCGCATAACGCACCTGACAATTTAAGGTTTACTTTATAAATAACGCCATGTGCTTTACTCTCAAACCTAACCCCTAACCTCCAACCCCTTCCCTACCAGGGAAGGGGAGCAAGAATCAAAGCCTCTCTCCGTTTCGGGGAGAAGTTTGGAGAGGGGTTTTAAGAATAAGTTGCACATCGCGTTAAATAGTCTCTTAAAACAGGCTATCTATAGGGTAAGTAACAAATTTTAAATAAAGTATTGACTAGATAATGTATAATTGTAGCGCCTTTATTTAGGCGAAATCCCAATAAAAAAATGAATCAGCATTTCGTAACAAGCAGCAATGTGGTGAAAGAAAAAGCCAGCGAGTTGGGTTTTCACAAAGTTGGAATTACTGCTGTAGATAGGTTAAATGCCACAGAAGCGCAGAGGTTACAAGCATGGATTGAACTGGGTTATCACGCCGATATGAAATGGATGGCTAACCCGAAACGTCAGGATATCCGCTTAGTGATGCCAGAAGTGCGATCGCTAGTATGTGTGGCGCTGAATTACTACACACCACATCAACGTCCTGAAAGTGAGGAATACGCCAAAATTTCCCGTTATGGTTGGGGAAGAGATTATCACAAGGTGATGCATAAAAAACTCAAGCAGCTATCTATGTGGCTAGAATCACTTGATACTGGCGTAAGAGCTATTTATTATGCAGACACTGGCCCAGTCCAAGATAAAGTGTTGGCTCAACTTGCCGGAATTGGTTGGATTGCCAAGAATGGTAATGTGATTACACGCGAATTTGGCTCTTGGGTATTTTTAGGAGAAGTGTTGACTAATTTAGAATTAGAGAGCGATCGCCCGCATACAGAACACTGCGGTAGCTGTACTCGTTGTCTTCAGGCTTGTCCTACAGGTGCAATTACGCAGCCTTTTGTTGTTGATGCTAATCGCTGCATTGCTTATCATACCATTGAAAATCGGGCTGAGAAATTACCAGAGACAATCACGCCTCATTTGCAAGGCTGGGTTGCTGGTTGCGACATTTGCCAAGATGTTTGTCCTTGGAATCAACGTTTTGCTCAAACAACTGATATTACAGAATTTCAGCCTTATCCTGAGAATATTGCTCCCAACCTGTTAGAATTAGCCAAAATCTCAGATCAGGAGTGGGATAAACGATTTCCAGCATCTGCCTTGCGGCGGATTAAGCCAGAAATGTTACGACGCAACGCCCTAGCTAATCTTGACGCATCCAGACAAAGAATGACCCCAAAAGTAATTATTTTTGATTTTGATGGCACAATTGCTGATACAGTAGATGCCCTTGTAAGTATTGCTAATCGTCTAGCTATAGACTTTGGTTATAGACACATAAGCCCAGAGCAGTTAGCCCTTCTCAAGAACTTAACATCTAGGGAAATCATTAAGTATTCAGGAGTTTCTCTATTTAAGATACCTTTTTTAGTTAAAAAAGTTAAAGGAGAATTAAAAAACAAAATTCCAGAATTAAAGCCAATTCCGGGAATTAAGGAAGCATTAATAGAATTGCAAAATCAAGGATATAAACTGGGTATTATCACTTCTAACTCTAAAGAAAATGTTACACAATTTCTGAAAATTAACGAACTAAATCATCTATTCGATTTTATCTACTCAGGAATTACAATTTTTGGTAAAACAACGATAATTAATAATGTACTGAGGCAAAAACAACTCAAACCTCAAGAAGTTATTTATGTTGGAGATGAAACCAGAGATATAGAAGCATCAAAGAAAGCAAATATCCAAGTGATTGCAGTGACTTGGGGCTTTAACTCATCGGAAGTACTAGCCAAGCAAAATCCAGATTATTTAATTCAGCAACCTAGCGAACTACTAGAAGTAATGAATAGTCGTTAATCAATTAATAGAAATCTGGTGAAATTAAATATACTCATCCAGAAACCTTGTAGAGAAGTAGCAGAGCTATTGGGTAAATTATGGCATTCTTGAAGAAGAATTTAGCCATTTTGAATACAGGAGTCAGAATCAACGCCGAGTGAAGTCGAAGCGTTGATTCTGAGCGTAGCGTCTCCTAGAGAAGGGTCAAGACAGTGGGGGATTCATGTTGGGTTAGGAAAATTACTTTTTGGGTTGACCCTTTTCCAAAGCTTGTTTTACTAGTTCATCACTGACATTAGTTACACCCTCAGTCTTAGAATTCCCAACTTCTTTTGCTAACTCTAGATAATCATCAGGATTACCAGTTGATTGTGCTTGAGTTTTTGTCTCTTGTGGCTTAGAGACTTGATATTTAGGTGCAGTGGCTGCTTCGGCTGCTGCTGCTCCTTCACTTGTGCGATCAACATCGCTGACACTGAATTGCTGTGCTGTTGCATAATCAGCATCAAAATCGACATTTGGCGCTTTTTCGTCACCACTAGCTATGCTTTCGGCAGCTAATTGTGCATCATGGGTGGGAGCTTCATTTAAATTGGGCTTTACTTCATCGGGCATAATTAAAACCTTAAGTAAATTTTTTATTGCTTACTTGAGCAATCTTAGCAAAGCGATTCACCACTTTCTTGCTTCTTAAGGAGTGACTTTACCTCTATTAAAAGGTAGATAATAGCTGCAATTTCTAATTAATTTAAATCATTCTATTGATACTAGAATCAGGTTCTCAAACTCTGGTACGACTTAGTTTGGCCTGTTAAATTCCCTTGGAGATAAATAATAATGACTGCAAGTTATGACAAAACTATTTCTCAAGCCCAAAGCAATGAAACTCAAAATTTGGTGGATGCGTTTAACGCCTTAGATACCGATGCCAAATTAGCTTGGTTCTATTTAGTTTATAAAAAAATGGGTGATTCTATCACGCCAGCTGCTCCTGCTGCGGCCGAACCAGAGTTAGCACCACTTCTGCTAAGAGACTATTTTGAGTTATCAGATGAGCAACAACTGGATATTATGCGGGATATAGTTAACCGCAAAGATACAGAATATTCTCGCGCTTATGGGGCGATCAAAGAAAACAACCAGTTGTTAGTTTGGTATGCTTGGGCGGTAGCTATGGGAGATAAGGTGGTTGATGTACCAGCTAGCTACGAGCCAACTAAGGCAATTAATGATCTGGTTTCCCAGATTGAAGGATTAGATTTTGACGAGCAAATTTCGGTGTTTCGGACAATAGCTGGTGAAGTGGGTTACACCGATGTTAAGCCGATTGAGACGCAAGCAGAAACTGGAAAAACGTCAAGTTTGTAATTGGAACTGGCGACTTTTTCGCGGTTACACAAATAAAGTCCGCCTAACCTTGGTCTTCCCGCAGGGTAGGTGGACTTTAATAACTTATGAGAGAGCTAACTGACTCAAATTGGATGGTGTGAGATTGGAGTGTACCACTTGACCATCACGGAACCAAACGATGCGCTGGGTTTGACGAGCAACTTCTGGTTCATGAGTTACCATAACAACGGTAATTCCACTGTCATTAAGTTGACCAAAAATATCTAAGACTTCTTGGGTTGTGCGCGAATCAAGCGCGCCTGTGGGTTCATCGGCTAGTAATACTACGGGATCATTGACGATCGCCCGGGCGATCGCTACTCTTTGTTGTTGTCCACCAGATAGTTGAGTTGGTTTGTTATTGAGGCGATTGGCTAAACCTACTCGTGTCAGTGCAACTGTTGCGCGATCGCTTCTTTCTTTTGGACTCACGCTAGCATACACCATTGGCAGCATCACATTTTCTAATGCTGTTAGTTGGGGCAATAAATGGAATTGTTGAAAGACAAACCCCAGCTTTTTATTACGGATGTGTGCCAAATTTGTGTCATTCATTTGGGCTACATCGAGATTATCTAGATAATAGTGTCCAGAAGTCGGGCGATCTAGACAGCCGATAATATTCATGGCTGTAGATTTACCAGAACCAGAAGGCCCCATAATTGAACAATATTCGCCCTCGTGGATAGTCAAATTCACATCGTTCAGCGCTCGAACTTCAGTTTCGCCACTGCCATATATTTTAAAAATATTCTCCAAACGAATAATTGTTGATTTCGGGATGGGATTGGGAATTGGAGAATCGGTAATTGAAATAGTATTTGCCATAAGTATTTAGTTGTTAATTGGTAGAAAGGCGATGATTGCGATCGCCATAACACTCCTTACGTGATGTGCAACTTTCTTTCAAACCTTAAGAATAAGTTGCATATTGCGTTACCTTACTATCGACAACCCAAACTATCTCGCGTTGCCATACCCGTAACCGGATTTACCCCATCAGCTCTTTCACACAATAGTGACACTTGATAGCGATCAATCAAAGCGTCTGTAAAATCAGCACCTGTAATTTCGGCATCATAAAAACGGCTGCGGGTCAAAGTTGCTTCTGTAAGAATTGCATTTCTCAGGTTAGCACCATCCATAGTCACACGATCTACTAAAGCGCCACTCAAGTTTGCGCCTTCCAGGTTTGCCTTTAATAAAACTCCTTTAGTCAAAATTGCGTTGGTTAAATTCGCCCCTTGGAAATTCGTCCCCCGCATTTCTGCGGCTACAAAAGTCACACCTGCCAAATCAGCATGAGAAAAGTCACGATTTTCTAAATTTATATTGTTGTAGTTTATTGTGTTTATTTGAGCAAAAGCCGGTTTGGGGTTAAGTATTATCCACCCAAATGCTAGTATCAAAATCACAATTAAACCCAAAAAACGCAGTAAAATCTTTTTCATAACTTTATTATTTGTCATTAGTCCTTTGTCCTCTGTTAGTTAACAATGACTAATGACTAATGACTCTTACTTATTTCCAATCTTTACCAATGCGAATTGTCAGATCAGATTCTAAATCACCAATTGCCGCTACCTCAATTTGACCCAAGCCTAAGACTTTTTGCAAATCAACTCCAACTCGTCGGTTGCCTTTTTGAACAACAATCTGAGTTTGACGTTGGGTATCTGGCCAATCAGGCACTTTGTAAATATTAGTAAAGCCTTTCTGTTTCAGATAAGCAATAACTTTTTCAGTTAGCTGAGGTTGATTGGAAGCATTTTGAATAGCAATTTTGAGGTTAGGAACCTGACGCATATCTGGCTTTAAACCAGGTACATTTACTCCAACATAATCATTCAACAGGCTCTGTTGTCCAGTCATATTCAGCCAATAGCTATCAGGGTCTTTGCTAAAACGGCTAAAGGTACCAGGCAACACGGTCATTTGGAAATTATCCCGATCTAGGTTGAGGCCGAAGTTTACCAACGCCATCATTTCTTCCATCTTCAGGTTGGTATCAAAGTATTTTCGCATCAAGCGAGTTAATTGAGGCAACCTGGGTAAGACAGTAGGACTATTTAAGCGTTGCAGTAGGGCTGCTATGAGTGCTTGCTGACGCTGCACTCTCGGCAAATCTCCCAAACCTGGTTCGCGGAATCGGACAAACTGTTCTGCTTGTTCGCCGTTGAGGGTTTGCCAGCCACTGACTAAATTAATCGACAATCGACTGCTAGAGTCTTTATATGCCATTGATTGGGGAACAAAGACCTCAACTCCGCCTAACTGATCGACTAACTGCCGTAAGCCACTGGTGGAAATGCGGATATAACGATCGATTGGGGCATTGTTTAAGGTACGACTAACTACCCGTGCTGCCAAAACTGGGCCGCCTTGGGCATTGGCATCAGATACCTTAGTTAACCCCTTTTCTCCCTTTTCGGGGATAGCGATCATCGTATCTCTGGGAATCGAAAGCACTCGTACAGATTTTTCACTAGGGTTAAGCCGTACCAGCAGCATGGAATCACTTTTTCCAGCAAAGCTTTCTGGTGAACCATCAACGGTACCACTGACTGGTTCAATCCCCATAATTAAAATATTCATCGGTCGTGAAAGCTGGTACTGGGAGAGTTTGCTCCATAACTCCCCTGGTAATGGTATTTTTACGTCGTCTTTACCAGTAGTTCCTAAATCTTCATCTGTTCGATCTAGATTGCTCCACAAAGGAGTCCACAGCGCTAACGTTGATACTAGCAACCCAGATAATATAACGCCGATGACAACCGTCATGATCCACAACAGCCATCGAGGCATGGTCAAGCCCAGTCTCTCATAAAGCTGATTGGGAATTGCGCCTACTGATTCGACGACACTACGGTTTGGATTCGCTGGCTGGTTTAGTTCGACATCCTCCTCCTCTGAGTCGGCTACTACTGGTGCAGGCGTTACTTGATTTTCTGTCCGTTGAAGTTGCTGCGATCGCACCTCAGTTTCAAATTCTACTTGCTGAGATCCAAGCGGATTTTCCGACCATTCGACTTGTTTTATCACAATTATTTCCCCACTCAACCACTCCCTAAAAGTATGTTAATCCAAGCTACAAATATTGCCAGTGGAAAAGCTCACTGTAAACTTGTAATGTTCTTCGGTAGGCGTGTATGACAACATGAATACTTTATTGTTCCCCGTAATCCTTGCTGGTGGTAAAGGTGAACGTTTTTGGCCTCTGAGCCGCAAAGACCGACCTAAGCAATTTTTAAGTCTTGATGGTAGCTCTAGAAGTTTATTACAAGCAACCGCCGATCGATTGATTGAACTCGGTGGCGGGTGGGATTCCTTGTGGGTAATTACTTCTAGTCAGATAGCTGAAGGGGTAAGACAACAATTACCTGATCTACCAGTTGAAAACTTACTGATTGAGTCGGAAGGCAGAGACACAGCCGCAGCCGTTGCTTGGACAAGTTTAAAAATTAAACAGCGCTATGGAGAAGACGCTATTATTGGCTTTTTCCCTGCTGACCACTGGATCGCGAACCAAGAGGCGTTTGCACACACATTAAGCGCGGCTACGCAACTAGCAGCAAGCACAGCAGCGATCGTTACACTGGGGATCAAGCCTACTTTTCCATCAACCGGTTACGGTTACATTGAACAAGGTGAAAAAATAGGTAGCTTTAATGAGTTGCCAGCTTATCACGTTAACCGTTTTACTGAAAAGCCCGACCGGGAAACGGCAGAGACTTTTTTATCCACGGCACGTTTTAGCTGGAATAGTGGAATGTTCGTTTTTCGGGCAGGGGTTGTTCTCAAGGAACTACATACCCATGCGCCAGAAATTATCGAACCTTTAGAACAACATGGCCCTGATATCTATCCCCAGTTGCCTAAGAAGAGTATAGACTATGCGTTAATGGAAAAGACAACTCTAGCATACGTTTTGCCAGTTGATTTTGGTTGGGATGATTTAGGAGATTGGAATGCGATCGAACGCTTACTCAAAACAGAAGAGAATCCCAATGTGGAACTGGCTACGCATGTAGGGTTAGATACGCAGGGTGCAATTATTTACGCCTCAAATCCAGAGGATGTAGTTGTTACAATTGGTTTAGAGGACGTGGTGATTGTGCGCGATCGCAATGTCACCCTCGTTGTTAAAAAAGAACGTACCCAGGAAATCAAGCAGATCCTCAAAATTCTCCAAAGCGATTCCCGATTTACCAACCTGCTATAAAAGTTAAAACCCTTGGTAGAGGCGAAAAAGCCTATTTTCCTATTATAACTTGACTGTCGAAAAGCAGAGCATTTGAAAGAGGCAAAGGGGTAGGGAGCAGGGAGCAGAGGGGAAAGAGCTAATTTTTTATTCCCCCCCTTGCCCCCTGCCCCCTGCCCCCTGCCCCCATTCCTTACTCCCCACTCCCCACTCTCAAAAATGTTCCTCACCCAAACTGTTCCCCGTCAACGAGAAATTCTTGAAGTATTCCTTCGCAATGGCTGGGACTATATGCGAAGGTTACTTACTGGTGGCAAAGCTGATGAACCCCAGCTACCTACACCTGCGGTTTTAAAAAATATCCTGGTAGACTTGGGGCCGGTTTACGTCAAGCTTGGCCAGCTAATGTCTACACGTCCAGATTTACTGAACGCTGCCTATATTGAGGAACTATCAACCCTACAAGACGAAGTACCACCAGTTCCTTGGTCAGAGATAGAAATAATCCTCCGTAAAGAATTAAAACGTCCACTAGCAGAAACCTTCAGCACAGTTAACCCGATCCCAGTAGCAGCCGGATCAATTGCTCAGACACATCGAGCTACATTAGCAGACGGTCGAGAAGTTGCTCTGAAAGTGCAACGTCCGGGAATTGATCTGACCATTGCCCAAGATATTGCTTTAATTCAAGGTATTGCCGATTTAGTGGCGCGGACTGAGTTTGGGCAAACTTATGAAATTAAATCCATCGCCGAAGA
Organism: Nostoc flagelliforme FACHB-838; assembly: GCF_014698065.1. Lineage (GTDB taxonomy): Bacteria > Cyanobacteriota > Cyanobacteriia > Cyanobacteriales > Nostocaceae > Nostoc > Nostoc flagelliforme_B. The sequence continues at coordinate 47,892 of NZ_JACJSI010000017.1, read as the reverse complement.
ATTTACTAAAGCTCTAGAAGCCGAGTTAGATTTTACACGGGAAGCGGGTTTTACAGACCAGCTGCGGCGCAACTTATCTAAAAGTCGCTGGTATGATCCCACGCAAATAGTGGTTGCGGAAATTAACTGGGAATTAACCACAGAGAAATTACTGGTGATGGAATGGCTGGATGGAGTGCCGTTCCTGGCGGCGGATTTGGATAGTGACCCCAACGTTAAAGATCCTGCCCTCAAGCGTAAAGAAATAACTACTTTGTTATTTCGGGTATTTTTCCAGCAGCTATATATTGATGGCTTTTTTCACGCCGATCCCCATCCAGGAAACTTGTTTTATCTCAAGGATGGTCGTGTCGCCCTCTTAGACTGTGGCATGGTGGGAAGACTTGATCCCCGTACACAGCAGATATTAACAGAGATGTTGTTAGCGATCGTTGATTTAGATGCTCAAAGGTGCGCTCAATTAACTTTGCAGTTATCAGATTCTGCTCAACCAGTAATTTTGTCGCGGTTAGAAAATGATTACGATCGCATGTTGCGAAAGTATCACAATGTCAGCCTCACGCAAATCAACTTCAGTCAGATAATTTATGAAGTTTTACAAGTTGCCCGCAACAATAAAATTAGATTACCTAGCAATATGGGTTTGTATGCGAAAACCCTAGCGAATTTAGAGGGTGTGGCGCGGACATTCAACCCAGAACTTAACTTTTTTGATGAAGTTAAACCATTAATTACAGACTTGTTTCGTCGGCAATTACTGGGCGATAATCCAGTGCGATCGCTATTACGAACAGCCTTAGATATTAAAAGTCTCTCTCTCCAATCCCCCCGCCAAATTGAACTGTTACTAGATCGAGTTACCTCGGAAACCTTACAGTGGAATCTATCGCTGCGGGGGTTAGATGGTGTGCGGCGCACTATGGACGATGCAGCGAACCGACTATCTTTTAGTATATTAGTGGGTTCACTGATTATGGGTGCAGCAATTATTTCCACCAGAGCGCAGACAACACAGTTATCTTTTTTAAGTACTACCCTGTTTGCAGTCGCTAGTTTATTGGGTTTGTGGTTAATTGTTAGTACATTGCGATCGGGACGTTTACGGTAAAACCATTTTAGATTTTGGATTTTTGATTGAAGAAAAATCTAAAACCTAAAAATAATAAAAGGTTTCGAGTAAGCGACTCTAGCCCTTAAAATATGGCTAGAGCCGCTTATTATGAGCCAATTTAATTAATCTTGCATTATAAAACACATAATTTAATTTATTCTTAACCACTCACTTATACCAATTCTCCCTAATCTTGCACTTAATAATTACTCCTTATCTCTTGGTGTCCTTGGCAATTCGTTTAATAATTAATTGCATCTTCATAGCGAATTAGTATTCAATCTGTGGTTCTAATATAAAAAATATGTCAATCATCATTGCTGAAAATCTGAGTAAATCTTATCCAGTAACAGTTAAAAATCCAGGTATTAAAGGTACAATAACCCACTTTTTTCGCCGTACCTACCGCTCAATTAAAGCAGTTCAGGATGTTTCCTTTGAAATTGCCCCTGGTGAAATAGTTGGGTTTTTAGGCCCAAATGGTGCTGGTAAAACTACCACACTTAAAATGCTCACAGGGTTGATTCACCCCTCTAGCGGTACTGTCAAAGTAGCTGGACAAATTCCGTTTCAGCGTCAAGAAGCATTTTTGCAAAAAATTACCTTGGTAATGGGGCAAAAGCAGCAGCTAATTTGGGACTTACCAGCACTCGATTCTTTAAGAATTAATGCCGCTGTATACAACATCTCTGATAAAGAGTTCCAGCGGCGGGTAGGAGAATTAACAGAGATGCTTTCCCTAGAAGGCAAACTTACCCAACCAGTGCGGAAGCTATCTTTGGGTGAGCGAATGAAGGCGGAATTGTTGGCAGCACTTTTACATCGTCCTCATGTATTGTTTTTAGATGAACCGACGCTGGGATTGGATGTAAATGCTCAAGCAGCAGTGCGCGAGTTCTTGCGTGACTACAATCAGCGTTATCAGGCTACAGTGCTGTTGACGAGTCATTACATGGCTGACATCACAGCTTTGTGTCAACGGGTACTGTTGATTCATGAGGGAAGGCTGATGTATGACGGCAGCTTAGATGGACTGCTGGAACGTTTTGCTCCCTACCGAGAAGTCTACATAGAGTTAGCTCAACCTCTACCAATAGAAAAACTCATGACTTATGGTGATGTCAAACTCTTAGAAGGGCGAGCAGTGCGTTTTATGGTATCACGAGAGGCACTCACCCGCACCGTATCCCAGATTTTAGCGGATTTAGAGGTAATTGACTTAACAGTTACCGAGCCGCCCGTGGAAGAGGTAATTGGACGAGTTTTTCAGGCAGGTGTTGTGGAGTAGAGACGCGATTAATCGCATCTCTACAAGAGTGGAGACTTCTGGGTAATCATTTGTAGTAGGAAGTGAATAAATGAAGCAAATAATCAGAAAAGCCTTAACTTTGCTGTCAGTATACTACGCCTATATGGTTGAGTATCGGGCAGAACTAATCTTATGGGTTTTGGCTGGGTCTTTACCGATTATCCTCATGGGTGTCTGGATACAGGCAGCACAAGGAGGACAATTTGGGTTATCACCTGTGGATTTTGCCCGTTACTTTATCACGGTTTTTATTGTTAGACAAATCACAGTTGTTTGGGTAATTTGGGACTTTGAAAAGGAAGTCGTGGAAGGCAAGCTATCGCCCAAGTTACTACAACCGCTCGATCCAGTATGGCATCACGTTGCATCCCATATTTCTGAAAGATTTGCTCGTTTAACCTTTGCTTTTTTATTAGTAGGATTATTTTTTATTCTTTATCCCCAGGCTTTTTGGGTACCAAGTTTAGATAGATTTTTGCTATTTATATTAGCGATAGGGCTAGCTTTTACTTTGCGGTTTACGATTCAGTATACTTTTGCTATGTTTGCTTTTTGGACAGAACGGGCTAGCGCTTTAGAAAATTTCTGGTTGTTATTTTATCTATTTTTATCTGGTTTGATAGCACCTTTAGAGGTCTTTCCAGAACCTGTGCAAAAAATAGTCATGTTTACCCCTTTTCCCTATTTGATTGATTTTCCTGCGAGTCTTTTGGTAGGGCTACCCGTGGATATAGGACGGGGATTTTGGTCAATCGTGGGTTGGATATTAATATTTTTGGGTGTGAATCGCTTTCTTTGGCGTGCAGGTTTAAAGCGGTATTCTGGGATGGGAGCTTAAATAATCTAACAATAACTTTACTACAGAGGGACTTATCTCTTCATACTCTTTTTTTGGACTTTAATAATTATTTAATTACCTTACGACTTGTAAAGAAATATAAACTCAAATTAAATTGGTGGTGCAGTTTTGAAAGTGTCACTCAGTACACTCGCCTTTTGATTGAAGCAGTGATAGTATCTAATTGTGTGAGGAGCAAGTTAAAAATAAAAAGCGTCTGGGGTGGAAACACGGCAACACTCCCAGGCGCTTTTTAATTAGTATGCAGAAAAAAGTCCTTGCAGATTCGCTGAAGTTTTTCAGATAATTACTCAGGATTTTAGGGGTGAAAATTATTAGCTATTTCCTAAGTATATAGGTTCTAAAATCGTTTCTTTAACCGTTTCATCTACTTTTTCTAAACTATAGGCTTTGGGTTGCGGACGTGAACTCACAACTTTTTCCAATCGCTCTCCAACAAAATGGAGAGCAACCCCATCGTCTACAGCATATCCAGAGCTAATAAGCCCTTCTGATAAAAGTTGATGGTAAGCAGGTTTTCTTCTTGGCTCACCGTCGTAGTGAGGACAGTTACTACCTTTTAGAAAGCCAAGACACTGTAATACAGTCAGCTTCCCAGGAATAGAGTCTGTCACTCCCTCTTCAAACCAACAAATAGAGCCTGCACTTAAACCAGAAAGAATAACGCCACTTTCCCAAGCTTCTCTCAAAATATTGTCAAGTCCCCACTCTTTCCAAAGAGCGATTAAGTTTTTAGTGTTTCCACCTCCTACATAAATAATGTCCTGCTCAAGAACAAAAGACCTAAAATCCGATGTAGGTGGGTTAAACAAGGACAAATGAGATGGCTGACATAGAAGCGGGACAAAAGCTGAGTAGAATCTAACAACATATTTGTCAGAATCACCACTTGCTGTAGGGATAAAACAAATCTTCGGTTTTTTCTTTTTGCACAATCCCAGGATATATCGATCCAGCAGAGGGTTTTCAGGTTCCATTGAAAAGCCTCCACCGCCCATTGCAATGATTTGTTTAGGAACTGAATTTGTGTTCATTTTTAAACCCTGTTCTATTTCTATCGCATCAAATGTGTTAAGAACCAGCCTCAGAAATCGGTTTCGCCAAAATTTCTTTCCACTCAGATTGCGATAGGGGTTGCACTTCTATCTGCATATCAAAGCAATTACTAGCTGCGGTAACTAAAGCTGCAATAATCTTTTCCACAGTCACGCTTTGATGCAGTTGTATAGTCGTAAAAGATTCTGTACCAAATACTTGAGTAAACAGTTCAGCATCAGGTTGCAAACGGATTGAACCATGTTGCAGAATTACCCCGCCACGTCGCAATTGAGCACTACCAATGAGTTTGCCACCATCTGGCAAAACTAAATCTGCACTAGTTGCTGTGCCAAAACAGTTAGGGTTGTGGATGTAACCTCGTCCAGCCGTACCGTAATGTAATTCTACGCCGAGCGATCGCCACCCTTGAATCAAAAACTCACAAATTGTTTCATATACCCGGAGACGACTACCGGTAAGCCCAGATGTGACTATAGCGTAAGTTAAATCACCTTGGTGTAGCACCGCCCGTCCACCAGTAGGACGCTGCACCAAATCTAGTTTTTGCCCTTGCCAAATCAAATTTTGCCAATATTCAGGGTATTGGCGTTGATGATAGCCGAGAGAAATGGCAGGTGGCGACCAAGTATAAAAGCGCAGAGTTGGCGGATGGTTTCTTGAATAGTGCTGTTCTAGTAACCATCGGTCAATTGCCATCTGCACATTGCCAGTCGCCTCTAGCAAAGGAATTAGTCGCCATTTAGAATTCAATAGTTAGGAGTTGGGAGTAAGGAGTGGGGAGTTAAGAGTTAAAAAGTTTATACAACTTATAACTCCTAACTAAAGCGAAGCGATTAGTCAAGTCGCACCAAATTCAGTTTGTAAAGCTTCATCGTTATTATCAGCGATCGTTGCCACAACGGTAATGATCCGAGACACTTCGCCGGGAGATAACTCCGCTAAGGTGCGTGTGGATATCACAACTACTCGGTTTTCAATAATACCGAAACGCGCTTCAAAAGTACTAGAGCAGTTTAACTCCAAAAGATACCGCATCAACTTAGGTTCATCTTTGGCAGGTAAATTTAGCACCGCAGACCAAACCGTTATGGTGTCTTCATCGGTTGTCCCGTTGAGTTGGACAAATACTTGCACACTTCCGTACTTAAATTTCCAAAGATAACCACCTTCTGGAGTGTGGCTAACCATCGCACTATCATCTTGTTCTAAAGAATCGATGACATTTTCAATTACCTCAACATGGTTAATGCTTGTCGTCTCGGCGATGAGCTGATCAATGGATTCGTTACTAGTTAGGGTTTCTGGGTAGCTTGCCATACAGATTTATTCTCAACATACTCGCTGTTTTCTCTACACATACTTTATAACTTGTGGAGGCAATTAGTTTTCAAATGCCTAAAGTCTGAGATGCGTCTTGGCTATGTCAGAAAAATTAGCTGCAAACTCTCAACGCATTCCTCCCGCCACCATTTGTGTGGGATGGTGGCGGGAGGAACAAAGAATTATTCTGGAAAAGTCAATGACGATCGCACTTAACCTACATCATCATGGGCAAAGCGGTTAAAGAGAAAGTCTAAGGCATAGTTACGCAGTTGATAGTATTGTGGATCTTCCATGATGCGGCTGCGATCGCGGGGACGAGAAAAAGGAATTTCCATGACTTCACCAATTTTCGCATGGGGCCCATTGGTCATCATTACCAATTTGTCTGCTAAAAATAGTGCTTCGTCGATGTCGTGGGTAATCATCAGCACTGTACAACGGTTATCGCCCCAAATTTTTAGCAATTCTTCTTGTAACTCTTCTTTGGTGATGGCATCCAGCGCCCCAAAAGGTTCATCTAAAATTAAGACTTTCGGACGAATCGCCAAAGCACGGGCGATAGAAACCCGTTGTCTCATACCGCCGGACATTTGCATTGGTTTCTTTTCCATTGCATCAGCTAGTCCTACCATTGCTAAATGATCGCGGACGATCGCTCTTTTTTCAGCTTGTGGTTTGTTGGGATAAACGGCGTTAACAGCTAAGTAGATGTTTTCAAAAGCAGTTCGCCAAGGTAGCAAGGCATAGTTTTGGAAGACAACCATCCTGTCTGGGCCTGGCTTGGTAATGGGTTCTCCTTCGAGTAACACTTGCCCGGAGGTGGGAAAGTTAAAACCGGATACCATATTTAGTAGTGTCGATTTGCCACAGCCAGAGTGACCGATGACGCAAATAAACTCGCCCTGTTCAACGTTGAGATTAACGCCGTCGAGTACGGTGAAGGGGCCTTTCTTTGTGGGATAGACTTTGGTAACGTCTTTAATTTCTAGGAAAGGTCTACGGCTGGTGGTTGCAGCAACGAATGGTTTTCCTAGTGTGTTTGTAGCTGTTGAGTTGCGGTTTTGCATGGCGTTTGAGGATTAAGAAGCTTAATATAGGCGGTGTGCAAATGAATATTCTGACCTCTCTCCAAACCTCTCCCCTTCTAGGGGAGAGGCTTTGAATTTTCCCCTTTCCCTTGTAGGGAAGGGGGTAGGGGGTTAGGTGTTTTGCTGGTTTTTTCAGATGATGTAAAAAGTCAGATCATTAACGGAGATAAAAGGTGGATTCATCCAGTTCAGATACTCGTTGACGGAGATAAAAGGTGGATTCATCCAGTTCAAATACTCGTTGACGGAGATAAAAGGTGGATTCATCCAGTTCAGATACTCGTTGACGGAGATAAAAGGTGGATTCATCCAGTTCAGATACTCGTTGACGGAGATAAAAGGTGGATTCATCCAGTTCAAATACTCGTTAACGGGGATAAAAGGTTCGCGCGTGATGTGCTACTTCTCCTGCTCCCCCTTTCTCTCACGATTCTTTTATGACGCGAGTCTCCTTCTCGGTGCATCAAGAACAACTTCCGCGACTGAAAAATCACGTTTAATTTTCAAGTTGTTGAGATAAGCGATCGGATCATCGGCGTTAAAGGGAGTACCATCGAACAGTTGGATCGGTTGGCGAATATAGCTAATATCCAAACCTAATTCTCGTGCTGCGGTGCTGAAAACACGAACTTGACAAACCCGTTCAACAACTTCTACCCAATTTCTGGGGAAGGGAGTATCACCCCAACGCGCCAATTGACTCATAATCCAAATTTGTTCGGTGCGACTGGGGCGGTTGATCGCAGACTCAGAATAAAACTGGTGATGGGCATAGTCTCGCAATGGATGGTCTAAGTCACAGGTGAGACTATCTGGATCTTCGAGTTGAATGTATTCTAAATCAGTGCTAACGTAATCTCGCCCGGCTAAAATTTGCCGAATTTCTTGGGTATTTTCGGGATTTGCACAATACACGCAAGCTTCTAACAAAGCTTTGGTTAAGGCAATATGCGTATTTGGATAATTTTCTGCCCAATCTTCCCGCACACCAAGAACTTTACCGGGGTGTCCCAACCAAACTTCTAAGTCGGTAGCGATGGTAAAGCCGACATTTTCCACAGCAGCGCGGTAATTCCAAGGTTCGCCGACGCAGTAACCATCAATGCTTCCAGTTTTTAAGTCGGCTACCATCTGCGCTGGGGGAATGGTTTTCATATCCACATCGCTATCGGGGTCAATTCCACCAGCAGCTAGCCAGTAACGCAGCAGCAGGTTGTGCATCGATGCGGCATGCACTACTGCCATTGTGTGCCGTTGTTCGCGGGTGCGAAGCAGGTATCTTTTGAAATCTGATAATGTTTGTATGCCTTCGTCGTAAAAGTGTTTTGCCAAGGTGATGGCGTTACCGTTGCGAGTCATCGTGAGGGCAGTGACAACGGGCAGAGGTTGGTTATTATGTCCTCCCAAAGTTAACCACATCGGCATCCCTGAAGGCATTTGCGCCGCATCTAAGTAACCACCACTGATGCCATCTTCTATACCCCGCCAGCTACTTTCCCGCACGAGGTTAACTTCATCTAAACCATGTTTGAGAAAGAAGCCTTTTTCTTTAGCAACTGCTAAGGGGGCGCAAGCTGTCAGAGGTAAAAAGCCAATTTCTAGGTTAACTTTTTCTAATCCATGACGGGCAACGTCGGCAGTTTTCCGCGCCCGAATTTTCTTGATGCGTTTCTGCTGATTGAGGAAGTAAATCATCTCACTCCGCAAGCTGTAGTAGCTAGGATGTTCTACTACTTCCATCCGCTTACGGGGTCTAGGAATATCCACTTCTAAAATGTCACCAATTTTTGATTCGGGGCCGTTGGTTAACATCACGATTCTGTCAGATAACAGCACCGCTTCATCTACATCATGTGTCACCATCACGGCGGTAACTTGATTTTCTTCGCAAATTTGCATGAGTTGTTCTTGCAAATTGCCGCGTGTGAGTGCATCTAATGCGCCAAAGGGTTCATCTAGCAGCAGTAATTTGGGACGAATCGCTAAGGCGCGGGCGATCGCAACTCGCTGCTTTTGTCCACCTGATAACATTCCTGGTTGTTTATCAGCGTGGGGACGCAAACCCACCATATTTATATGTTTTTCGATAATAGCGTTGCGTTCGGCTGCGGGTAAACCTTTCATTACCGAGTCCACGGCGAGGGCAATATTTTCTCTTACCGTCCGCCAAGGTAATAGCGAATAATTTTGGAACACCACCATCCTGTCTGGGCCGGGTTTGGTGATTTTTTGTCCTTCGAGAGTGACAAGACCTTCAGTAGGCAAATCCAAACCCGCAATCATATTTAATAGAGTGGATTTGCCGCAACCGGAGTGACCAATCAAAGAAACGAATTCTCCTTTTTTAATTTGGAGGTCGATTCCTTTGAGGGCGATATATTTACCACCACCAGTTAATTCAAAAACTTTGTCAATTTGATCAACAGCTACAAACATACTTATTTGTCCTTTGTCATTAGTCTTTTTTTAAGCATCCTAGCCTTTGAAGATCCCCCCAACCCCCTTTAAGGGGGGCTTTTAGAGTTCCTTTCCCCCCCTTTTTAAGGGGGGTTAGGGGGGATCTTCGAGTTTGAAAACAGTCCCTAGTCCTTAGTTTTTTGTAAATGACTAATGACTAATAATTAATGACTATTTCTGTTCTGCTGGTAAAATCTTGTTTTGCAGCCAACCCATCGCTTTATCTAGGAGCAACCCAACAACACCGATGTAAACTAGAGCCAAAATTACTTCGCTGACGTTGTTATTTTGATAAGCATCCCAGATAAAGAAGCCGATGCCGACAATACCGGACATGACAATTTCGGCGGCGATAATCGCTAACCAAGCTAAACCGATTGCAATTCTCAATCCGGTAAAGATGTAGGGTAATGCCGCAGGAATCAAAATATTAGTGAAATATTCTTTGCGGCTAAGTTGGAGAACTTTGGCAACGTTGTTGTAATCTTGGGGAATTTGGGTAACGCCGACAGCAGTGTTAATTAAGATGGGCCAAATGGCGGTGATGAAAATTACGAATAATGCGGCGGGTTCGTTTTGTCGTAAAGCTGCTAAAGAAATTGGAACCCAAGCTAGAGGTGGTACAGTCCGCAGTAGTTGAAAGATGGGGTCTAAAGCTTTAGACATGGTTTTATTAACCCCAATCAAAATGCCTAAGCCAATACCAACGATCGCAGCTAGGGTATAACTGATAGCAACTCGTTGCAAACTGGCGAGAATCTGCCAAAATAGACCTTTATCAATACCACCTCGGTCATAAAATGGCCAGAAAATCAGAACCCAAGTGTCTTGGATAACCTGTATAGGCCCTGGTAATGTGGCTCCTGGAGTCCAAGCGAAGAGTTGCCAGAGAATCAGGAAAATGGCGATCGCGATCGTTGGTGGTATCAAGTCAGGAAACTGCTTTTTCAGGCTGGATATAAAACCATTACTCAATTTAGGGCTTGCAGGGCGTTTTTGAGCTATTGTCATGATGCTGTATTCTCCTCAAAATTTACTTTTTATTTGTTATTTGTCAGTTACCAATGACCAATGACTAAATACTGGCCTTCTTGATTTTCAAACTCTTCAAATATTCTTCTGGCTTTTCGGGGTCAAATTTGATGCCATCAAAAAACTCTTCTACACCACGGGATGTATTTGTGGGAATATCAGCAGCAGCAATTCCAGCTTCTTTAGCAGCTTCTTTCCAAATATCTTCGCGGTTGACTTTGTTGATCAGTTCTTTCGCCTTAGCAGCATTATTGTCTAGATAATCTTTTGGTAAAAATCCCCAACGAACATTTTCTGTTATGAACCATAAATCATGACTCTTATATGGATAAGAAACACTACCTTTTTCATCTTTCCAGTAGTAAGCAGCCATTGATTTATCATCAATTTGGCGACCATCACCCATGTCATATTTGCCTTGGTATGGATCTGCCAGTATTTCTGGTGAAGGAAGATTGAAATAATTCCGTCCAGCCAGAATTTGAGCCGCTTCTTTGCGGTTGTCAAAATTATCTAACCACTGTTGGGCTTCCATAATTCCTTTTAAAATTGCTTTGGTAGCCTTGGGATTTTTATCAACCCAGTCGCCTCTCATGGCAAGATATTCTTCAGGATGATTTTTCCAAATCTCTGCGGTTAATGCTGCTACGTAGCCGATTTTGTCTTGAACCAGGCGATAAGGCCAAGGGTCGCCTGTACTAAAGGCATCCATTGTTCCTGTTTTCATATTGGCCACAGTTTGCGCCGCAGGTACTGTGAGCAACTTGACATCTGCGTCTGGATCTAAGCCGCCTGCTGCTAACCAGTAGCGAATCCACAAATCTTGGTTGACATGGGGAAAGGTAAATGCAGCAGTGAAGGGTGTTGAGGATTTTAATTCTGTGAATAGGGACTTAGCGCTGGCGAGTTGTAAATTAATACCTTTGCCTTGGTGCTTGCTGGCGATCGCAATTCCATTTCCATGTGTATTTAATTGACATAAGACATACATGGGAATTTTTTGATTGCCTTTGGTAATTAAACCTTCTGAAATTAAATGTGGCATTGGCATCTGCCATTGACCGCCATCTATACCACCACCGGCAGAACCAATTTCTACGTTGTCTCTTGCTGAACCCCAAGAAGCTTGCTTGGAAAGGTCAACATTAGTCATGCCATACTTTGTAAAAAAGCCTTTTTCTTTAGCAATAATTATTGGAGCCGCTTCTACAATAGGAATATATCCCAGCTTAACTGTAGTAGTTTCTGGTGTTTGTTCAGGGCTAATATTAGCAACCGTTTGAGCAGTAGCCTGTGGTTGAGTGCTTCCACCAGTCACGTTTTCAGGAGGATTACCCAAACAGCCTTTGAGGAATACAGCACTCGCCGATGCTCCAGCTGTGAAAATGAATTTGCGGCGAGAAATTTGATTAAAAAATTCTGTCATTAATATCTCCTAAAAACGTAAATGTTATTTTTTATAGCTATGACAATTTAGACAAGAAAAACGTTGTGTTTTTTGCGCTAGTAATGATTAAGCTATATTTGACAAAGCAACCGCAGCCATTCCATCAATGACGCTGCTACCTATATAAAAACTCGGTTAATTTATTTGCTCTGCTCTGGTGTGATGCAGAGGTGTTATTTACCTTGTTGAAATTAGTTTACAGCCTTTGAAGTCGAATTGGTTAACTCGAAGCCTAGATTTATTAAACAAATATTAGATTGGATGTATAAGGAAAAGTTTATCTATTTTACTTAGGTATAGAAATAATTTTTAATATATCAACTCTTATTTATGAAGACTATTATGTTTACTTGATGATTCCCTATTTTTACTTCTTTTGTAACTTAATCTTTAGTAGTAATTTGTTATATATAAGTTTTTATTTATAATGACTATCATGTTGACATTATGATTTAGGGGCGTACAGCTAGCTGTACGCCCCTAAATCATAATGTATTTGTATCAACCGGAAAGTGAAACGGCATTATACCTGTAAATGAGATTTTAATGTCTCAACTTAGTAAACCGTTGTGAGTAGTTTAAGTAGTGTATTCGGCGTTAATCTTCACGTAGTCGTAACTCAAATCACAACCCCAAGCTTTACCTGAACCATGACCATTGCCAACGTTAACGGAAATTAACACCGTATCTTCTTGGAGATAAGCACCCACCGATGCTTTTTTCAAATAAGCACTCGCAGCTGCACGCTCAAATTGGAGAGGTTGCCCATTTTCTAACATTAAGAAATTCCCTAGCTTAATTTGCAGGTTTTCTTGCTCAAAGGGTACACCTGCACGCCCTGCGGCGGCGGCGATGCGTCCCCAATTTGGATCGCGTCCAAAGATTGCAGATTTAACTAAGGATGAACCGGCGATGGTTTTGGCTATTTGTCGGGCTGAAATTTCATCATGAGCGCCAGTCACTTCCACTTCAATTAGACAGGTTGCGCCTTCACCATCACGAGCGATCGCTTTGGCTAAATGCTGACAAACTGCTGTTAACATCGCCTCTAATTTCTCTGCTTCTGCGCCCCATTCTGTAATTGCTGGGGTGCGAGATTGACCATTTGCTAAGGCGATTAAGCTGTCGTTGGTGCTGGTATCGCCATCCACGGTAATGGAATTAAAGCTTCTATCTGCTGCCCTTGCTAACATTTGCTGCCAAAGGGCTGGCGAAACTATAGCATCACAAGTAACAAATGCCAGCATGGTTGCCATATTGGGGTGAATCATGCCTGAACCCTTGGCAATGCCGCCAATTCGTACCGGGCGATCGCCTATACTTGTCTCTAGGGCAATGGATTTTGTTACCAAGTCTGTAGTGATAATCGCCCCGGCGGCGGCATCTGAGCCTGTTTGTGATAGCGCTGCTACTACCTTGGGAATTCCACTTCGCAAAGCATCCATCTTAATTCTTTGACCAATCACACCAGTGGAAGCCAATAATACAGATTCAGACGAGATGTTTAGGGCTTGGGCTATTGCCATAGCAGATTCTAAGGTATCAAGATAGCCTTGAGTTCCTGTAGCGGCGTTTGCTTGTCCAGCGTTGCAGAGGATGGCACGAGCGCTATGTTTGGCTTGCAAGCGTTGGCGACAATATTCTACGCAGGCAGCTTTGACTTGGCTGGTGGTGAATACACCAGCTGCGATCGCTTCCACCTCTGAGAATATCAAAGCTAAATCTGGCAACCCCGAAGGTTTCAATCCTGCGGTAATTCCCGCCGCCTGATACCCCCTTGGTGCTGTGATACCACCTGTTATTTCTTGCCAATCTGCCATTATTCTTCCTTACAACTATCAGGTTGGATAGGTCAATCTGTACTTTAGAAAAGTGCTTTGAAAAAGTGCTGAGTTAGGAGTTAGAAGTTAAGAGTTATTAGTTTTCCCTTGTTTCCCCCACTCCCCACTTTCTTTTATTGTGAGTTTATTTGCTGATGGCAATAATAATGCACCTGTTGGCCATTAGCATCATTGTTTTTATTTTTCTTATGAAAAAAGCAAAAAAAGAGAGCCACTTGGGTCGCTCTTCAAATTATTACAGTGCATTTACTGACTACAATCAATATTTTATAATCTAAGAGTTAATACTTATTTATTGAAATTATTTTTAATAATATTATGAACTTATATGTAAATACCACAAAAATCAAATAAATAAAGAGAGCTACTTAGGCAGCTCTCCAGATCATCAGGGTGCATCTACTTACCACATCATATCATTTTATGTATGCGGGTTGTCACCAGTTTGTATATGAAGATTTTGTGAAGAATCACCGGGAAATTACTTAGTTGAGCATTAGGAATTGGGAATTGGGGAAAGACTTACTGCAATTCCCCTTTGCATCCCTCACTCAGCAAACTTGACTTGACAGACTACTAGTACCGCAGAGCGTAAATCAAGCTACTACTTTAAAACTTGCAAAAGCCTTGATATACAAAACTTTTGACTTTTGCCTTGCGGTACTAGGCGTTCAGTTTCTTCTCTACCAATTCGTTAGTCAACTTAGGATCAGCACGTTTGCCTGTCTTTTTCAAAACTTGTCCAACAAAGAAGCCTTTGAGATTGGTGTTACCGTTGCGATACTTTTCTAGTTCTTTGACATTGGCGGCTATGACTTCATCAACGATGGGTTCCAGTACACTAGGATCGGTGATTAACTCAAGACCTGCAAAGGCCTTCTCAGGAGAAATACCACTGAGCAAATCTGGCAACTTTTCTTTAGCTTGAGCATTACTAATTTTGCCCGTTTCGATGCGAGTGATGATATCTGCTAAATTGGTGGGAGTCAGGGCGATTTCATTAATAGTGAGTTTTTGCTTATTGAGGTGTGCGGCAATATCTTGAGTAATCCAGTTGGCAGCAGCTTTGGCATTTGCTCCAGATGCGATCGCAGTTTCAAAATATTCCGCTATTGAACGATCTTCTGTCAACACTCGCGTATCGTAAGCCGAAAGCCCCAATTCACTTTCATAATGATGGCGTTTGTGGGCTGGTAATTCTGGTAGTTCGCTACGCCATTGCTCTAATTGTTGATTTGACACCTCAATTGGTGCTAAATCTGGTTCGGGGAAGTAACGGTAATCGCTAGAACCTTCTTTCACTCGCATACTACTTGTGCGTTGAGCGCCTTCTTCCCACAGTCGAGTTTCTTGGATAATGCGATCGCCTGCTTCGATGGCTGCAATTTGACGTTCAATTTCGTAGTCAATCGCCCGTTGGATGGCGCTGAAGGAGTTCATGTTTTTAATTTCTACCTTGGTGCCAAATTCCTCTCGTCCCACAGGACGCACAGAAATATTGACATCGCAGCGCAGAGATCCTTCTTGCATATTGCCGTCACTCACGCCGAGATACCGGACAATTCGGCGCAATTCTTCGGCATATTCAGCAGCTTCTATTCCAGAACGCAAATCAGGTTCGGAGACAATTTCTACTAACGGGATACCTGCGCGATTGTAGTCTACCAGAGAATAGGAAGAACCGGAGAGGCGATCGCTACCTGCGTGTACCAATTTTCCAGCATCTTCTTCCATGTGCAAACGCGTAATACCAATGCGTTTACGAATAGGATTTCCCTCAGCATCTACCAACTCAATTTCTAACCAACCATGTTCTGCGATCGGTAGATCGTATTGAGAAATTTGGTAATTTTTGGGTAAATCTGGATAAAAATACTGTTTACGGTCAAATTTGCTATATTTAGCGATTTGACAATTTAGTGCCAAACCAGTCTTGACGGCGTATTCTAATACTTTTTCATTGAGTACAGGTAAGACCCCAGGTAAACCCATACAAACCGGGTCAATGTTAGTATTGGGGTCAGCACCGAATGCCGTAGAGCTATTAGAGAAAATCTTGGTGTTGGTACTCAGTTGACAATGGGTTTCTAAACCAATAATCGCTTCATACTCAGTTTTTACGGTCGTAGCAGTGGTCATAATATCAATAAATTGGGCATAATCCTTGTAGTGCTACTATTGTAGCGGCGTATTGAGTTGCCCTGAAGACGGTTATTTGGGTGAGCAATGCTTACCCTGTTGAGCTTTATAAAAAAGGTGCAAACCCAAAGTTTAAGAGATTTTGGATTTATGTCACCCAGAAAAAGTATTAGTATAGCAGGACGTTAGTTTGGCATAATATTCGGGTTCCGTTAAATACTTAATAATATCTGTAGATTGGGTTGAAGAATGAAACCCGACATTTGATCCTTGTTCATGTTAGATTTCACTGCCGTATCCTACGGGGATCTTGCTACAACCCAACCTACATTGATAGATTTTATTATCAGAATTGAAGAAATCTATCTCTCAAAGCTTTTTAATTGCTGCTTGATAACGACCTAGAGCGATTAAAGGAAAGTATTGTTGATACAGATGATACTTCAGATAAAAATGGCAAGGAAAGCCAGTACCTGTAAAGTCTCCCTCAAACCAAGTACCATCGGATTGTTGAGTTTCCACCAGATAGTTTATTCCTCGTTCAATCACCTCAAGAGCTAATTTACCAGTAGCTTCACCTGCTGCTATCAACCCAATTAAAGCCCAAGCAGTTTGAGATGCAGTACTATTTCCCTTTCCTTTAAGGCTGGGATCGTCGTAGCTGCGGCAAGTCTCACCCCAACCACCGTCTGAGTTTTGACATCCGACTAACCAAGCTGCTCCTCTTTCTATACTGAGTTTATGCCTTTGAGGGTCAATTAACGCCAAGGCTGACAAGACGCCACTGGTGCCGTAGATATAATTTACACCCCAACGGCCAAACCAACAGCCTTCGGTTTCTTGTTCGCGCAGAAGATAAGTAAGCGATCGCTCCAAGTTATCACTATCAATTGACAAATCACAAGCACCCAGCATTTCTAATACTCTAGCCGTAACATCTGCGGTGTTTGGATCAATCATCGCTTTCAAGTCACCATAAGGGATGGAGTTAAGCCAATCTTGATCGTTATCCAAATCAAAGGCAGCCCACCCACCTGGTTTACATTGCATAGATGCAATCCAGTTTAACGCACGAGCGATCGCAGCCTGTTTGATTTTTTCATTCGGAAGTTTCGCCAAATGTAGTGCCATCACCACCACAGCCGAGTCGTCTACATCGGGATAAAAGCGATTGTCAAACTCAAACGCCCAAGCTCCTGGTTTTCCCTGACGATTTTTGACAGCCCAATCTCCGTAATCTAAAATTTGTTTTTGCAACAACCATTCTCCAGCTTGCACTACGGCGGGATGATCTGGTGTAAAGCCAGATTCTATCAAAGCACGCATCACCCAAGCTGTATCCCAAACGGGTGAAACACAAGGCTGTATCCGGTAGCTATTGTCTGTTTCAATGGCAAAGTTATCAATTGCTTGCAAACCTCGTTCCACAATGGGATCGCTTCGGTCATAATCCAGACACCGCAAAGCTAGCATTGAATTCAGCATTGCCGGAATAATGCCGCCCCAGTCGCCTGTAGCCTCTTGGCGCTCTAAAATCCATTTTTCGGCGGCTTTAATGCCTTCTTGACGAAAGGGTACTAAATTTAGACTTTCTGCCAACTTGAACCCCTGATCGAGGGTGAGGAATAAATCTGTCCAATCGCCACTTTCAGGTAATTCCCACCGGACTCGCTCAACACCTTCAGCGTATAGCTCATCTAGGTTGATCGCTGAGTCGGTGAGAAAAACAGGTTTGCGATCGCACACAATCAGCAATGGTACTGTGCTGGAACGTGCCCAACTAGACATTTCGTAGATATTAACTGGAAAAGCTTTCGGCAATAACATTATCCAAGGCGGTAGTGAGGGAATACCGCGCCAGTTGTAGCAGCCAATCAAGGCTAGGTGCAACTTGGTAAAAATCCGAGTTTTGCTAATACCACCCCGTTGGAGAATAAAGGCTTGTGCCCGAATCATTGCCGGATCGGTTGCTGGTACACCTAGCAGCCTCAGCGCCATATAAGCTTCAACCGAGGTGCTAAGTTCTCCGCCATCACCGTAGTAAAGTTCCCAACCGCCATGCTGCCGTTGCTCTTGACGCAGGTAGGCTTCGACTTTGTGTAAAGGTCTTGTTTGGTCTGTTCCCCAAATCTTATGCAGGAGAACGACTTCAGCAGTGATAGTGACATTAGATTCTAACTCTGCCCACCAGTAACCTGCCGGATTTTTAATTGAAAGCAGATATTCTTGGCTGGCTGCGATCGCTGTTGCGACTTGATTGACTTTTACCCTGTCTTGTGTTTGCATCAAATACTATCTAACCTCAACACTCAACGCTAGTTATGAACACCGCACTACAGTAAAAAAAACTTTTTCCTCTATCAGTAGACATAGTATTGTGTCTGAGTCACTGAAAATTTGCAATAGGTCATGGGTGTAATTGTATTAGGATTGATGCTTTTATCCTTGACAATTTGGTTAGGATTATTGAGTTTTTGGGGACAGTTTTGGCGGACAGACGAGCAATTAGAGCTTAGAGAAACTCAGCTACAATCGTTACCTGTAGTTTGTGCGGTCGTTCCAGCCCGTAACGAAGCCCAATTGTTACCAACCACCTTGCGATCGCTCCTACTCCAAGATTATCCTGGATCTTTCAACGTGTTTTTGGTAGATGATCGCAGCACAGACCAGACAGCAAATTTTGCCGAAGGAGTTGCACACGCTGTAGGTAAACCCCAGCAATTGCATATTATCTCAGGCGAACCACTGCCCCCCGGTTGGTCAGGCAAACTTTGGGCAGTTGAGCAAGGTATAAACAGCGCTAGTAAATTTGCACCTGACTATTTTTTGCTCACAGACGCAGATATCGAACACGATCCTGGTAATCTCCGCCGACTCGTTGCGAAAGCTGTGCAGGAAGATTTAGACTTGGTTTCTGTAATGGTGCGGCTTAGGTGTGAAAGCTTTTGGGAAAAACTTTTGATTCCAGCTTTCGTCTTTTTCTTCCAGAAACTTTATCCTTTTCGCTGGGTGAATAATCCCAATAATCCCACAGCAGCCGCCGCTGGGGGATCTATTCTGATTAGCCGAGAAGCTTTAGAACGAATCGGAGGTATTCAAGTCATTCGCCAAGCTTTAATCGATGATTGCGCCCTAGCTCAGGCTGTTAAGAGGAGTGGGGAAGTGGGGAGCAGGGAGCAGGGAGCAGGGAGCAAGGGAGAAGAGTTTTCCCCTCTGCCCCCCGCACCCTGCCCCTCTGCCTCCCCCGGCCGTATCTGGCTAGGATTGAGTACCTTAACTCGGAGTCTGCGTCCCTATGACTCGCTGGCGACGATTTGGGATATGGTTGCTCGTACTGCCTATACCCAACTGAATTATTCTCCATTAATACTATTGGGAACTTTGGTAGGAATGCCTCTAATTTATCTAGTTCCACCTGTATGTGTAATTCTGGGTGCAGTTTGGGGCAATTGGGCGATCGCACTTACAGGTTTATTAGGATGGATTTTAATGACTTTGGCTTACTACCCGACAATCCGCTTTTATAAATGTTCTCCCTGGTTAGCCTTTAGCTTACCTGCGATCGCTTTTCTTTATACCCTGATGACTCTAGACTCAGCACTACGTCACTGGCAAGGACGCGGCGGCGCTTGGAAAGGCAGAGTTTATCCCAACCCAGATAATTTATAGTTGGGATAAAATTTAATTTTAAAATCAGTAGTGTTAATCTAAAATTAGAGTAAGCCAAAAGTGGTTGATTAAAATTATTATGACAACCGCAACATCAACAAATAATCCTGTTATTGTCCCCAAAAAGCTACCTTTTCTGGAGTCAATTTGCTGGCAGACGGCCGATGTATATCGGTTTACTTCAGAAGAAATGCTGAGTCGCTATGAGCGTGGCTGGCAGTATCACAATCTATTTAATAATCTTGAAGGTGAAGAACTCAATTTTCTTCAGGAACTCGCCAGACGCTATAAATCCTGGTTGCAAGTTTGTTTATGACCTTCAGGTTAGAACACCATAATCAAATTCTCACAGTTCTTGAATCCTTAGATTCGGACATACTTAGGAAGGGTTCTGCTTACTTCGGTGGCGGAACCCTTCTTGCATTTGAGTTTGAAGAATATCGCTGGAGTAAGGACGTTGATTTTATCGCTTCCGTTGGTACAGAAGGCTATAAATACCTGCGGACAGTGGTATTTGAGGGTGGGCATGAAGCATTATTTCGGGATTTAAGTAAAATCCAAGTTGGACGTAGCACAACTGACCAATATGGAATTCGGATGATCGTTTTTGTGGATGATGTGCCGATTAAAACGGAAATTATTGCCGAAACTCGTTTTCAACTAGACCCACCAAGATATCCAAAGTGGTTACTCGTTCCTTGCTTAAGCCTTAATGACTGTTTTACCTCTAAGCTGCTGTCCAACTCTGACCGTTACGCAGATGACAGCGTTGAGGCAAGAGATTTAATCGATCTAGCAATTCTCAGGCTGCAATCTCCAATCCCTCAAGCATCAATTGAGAAGGCTGAAAAAGCCTATCAGGTTATGCGCCCTTTGAAAAGAGCGATCGAACTCTTTCAGGGAAGACCAGATTACAGGGAGAAATGCTTTCTCAGCCTGCAAGTTGATCAAGCTCAGATACCCAAAATTATCGACGGTATTGATTTACTATCTACAGATTTGGGTTTATCTCAGACTCTAAGGCTTTTTCGAGAACAACATGATATCTTTGCTGATTTAGAAATACAGAAAGAAACACTAGAAGATTCTTAAACAGGTAGCGATCGCCCCATTCCCCATTCCCATTCCTAATTCCTTGAAGCTGTTTGTTTAGTACTCGCAGGACTAACAGGCAATGGTTGAGCCGCTTTCAATATCGCATCCAGTAACCCTGGAAATAGCACCTCTAAATCTTCACGCCGCAGGATATTAATGTGCTGTGTCCCTTCTTTACGTGTAAAGACTATCCCAGACTCCCGCAAAATCTTAAAGTG
Organism: Nostoc flagelliforme FACHB-838; assembly: GCF_014698065.1. GTDB lineage: Bacteria > Cyanobacteriota > Cyanobacteriia > Cyanobacteriales > Nostocaceae > Nostoc > Nostoc flagelliforme_B. Next base: position 27,245 of record NZ_JACJSI010000017.1, on the reverse strand, counting down.
ATTGGACATAGTAGACTTAGCGATCGCAAAATCAAAACTGGCACAGCATTGTTCCCCCTCAGTAGCCAACCGCCGCACAATCTCTAGCCGGACTGGATCGCCCAATGCATATAACACGCCCGGTAAAGAAATATTTTTTCTATCTGGATGATAAAGAAATCTCATAGTTGCATTATCTCATCAGGTGGCATATATTTTTATTATTCGATATTATCGAATTATAGAATTAATTAGGAAGGCAATTTTATGTCATCCATTACAAATGTCACAGAAGCCACATTCAAGCAAGAAGTCTTGGAAAGTGAAATTCCGGTATTAGTGGACTTTTGGGCCCCGTGGTGTGGCCCTTGCCGGATGGTGGGCCCAGTCGTCGATGAAGTTGCTGCTGAATACGAAGGACAGGTGAAATTTGTGAAGTTGAACACAGATCAAAATCCTACTGTCGCCAGCCATTATGGAATTCGCAGCATTCCCACACTGATGGTTTTTAAGGGAGGTCGCCAGGTTGATACTGTCGTAGGGGCAGTCCCAAAAACTACCTTGAATAAGACCTTAGCACAGCATCTTTAATTTAAGGGGAGTGGGGATTAGGGATTAGGGGGTAGAGAGTAGGGGAGCAGGGAGCAGGGGGAAAATTCCTCTCCTCTGCACCCTTCCCCTTTCCCTCTTGTGCCCAATTACTAATGCCCCATTTTCCACTCCCTACTCCCAATTTCTGACTCGTAAATTCTGTTTCAACTAACGGGAAAAGAGCGAAATGGACTTGAAATTGCATGGTAAATCCGCGCTGGTGAGTGGCTCAACCGCAGGTATTGGTTTGGTGATCGCTGTTGGGTTAGCCCAAGAGGGTGCATTAGTGATTCTCAACGGTCGTTCTGAAGAACGAGTAAATCAAGCGATCGCTAAAATTAAGCATTTTACACCCGATGCGAAAGTTTCTGGTGTTATTGCTGACACAGGTACTGCATTAGGGGTAGAGAAACTCTTTCAAGAAGTTCCTCACGTTGATATCCTGATAAACAATTTATTTCCCAGTTGGGGCAGGAACGTGGCATTAGCCCAACGGAAGTTGAGGCTGAGTTTTTTTAGAATGTGCGTCCAAGTTCCTTAATCAAACGCTCTACAACTAATGAATAATTAGCAGCGATCGTAGTTTACCTTTCTAGCCCTGTAGCTTCAGCAACTAATGGTGCAGCTTTGCGGGTAGATGGTGGCGTTATTCGGTCGATTAGTCTAGTTAATGTGCTTTGTGCGGGGATTAGGAACAAGGAGAAATAACCAATGACCAATGCCCAATGACTAATGACTAAAATAATTTGGAGATATAACCAATGACTACTGATATCAACTTATTCTCTGCTTACCAATTAGGGAATTTAGAACTACCTAACCGGATAGTAATGGCACCCTTAACTCGAAATAGGGCAGGTCAAGGAAATGTACCACACCAATTGAATGCCACCTATTACGTTCAACGTGCTTCCGCCGGACTGATTATTGCCGAAGCAACACAGGTAACTCCTGAAGGACAGGGCTATCCCGCTACACCAGGAATTCATTCACCAGAACAGGTGGAAGGATGGAAGTTAGTAACCGATGCCGTACATCAGCACGGAGGGAGAATTTTTCTACAACTATGGCATGTAGGCAGGATTTCCCATCCTGATTTACAACCAAATGGAGCTTTACCAGTGGCACCTTCTGCCATTGCTCCTAAAGGTGAAGCTTCAACTTATGAGGGGCCAAAACCTTATGTTACTCCCCGCGCTTTAGAAACTTCAGAAATACCACAAATAGTAGAACACTATCGTCAGGGAGCAGCAAATGCTCTAGCAGCTGGGTTTGATGGGGTAGAAATTCACTCAGCTAATGGTTATTTAATAGATCAGTTTCTCCGCGATCGCACCAATCAACGTACAGATAAATATGGCGGTTCCATTGAGAATCGCGCCCGATTACTGTTAGAAGTGACAGAGGCGGTAACTAGTGTGTGGGATTCTAACAGAGTAGGGGTACGTTTATCTCCCAGTGGGACTTTTAACGATATAGGTGATTCCAATCCCCTGGAGACATTCGGTTATGCGGCTCAAGCGTTGAACCAGTTTAATTTGGCATATCTGCATATTTATGAAGCAACAGAAGCAGACATCCGACATGGCGGAATAATTGTACCCACTAGTCATATACGCGATCGCTTTACAGGTACACTCATCGTCAATGGTGGTTATACTCGTGAAAAAGGCGATGCTGTACTGGCAAGCAAAGCAGCAGATTTAGTTGCCTTTGGCACATTATTTATATCAAACCCCGATTTACCCCGACGCTTGGCTTTAAATGCACCACTAAATGAAGCAGATCAAGCAACCTTTTATGGTGGCGGTGAAGAAGGTTATACAGATTATCCATTTTGGTCGGCTGCTAATGAACCGGTAGCTAAGGCGTAATTCGTAATTCGTAATTATGCTCTCAGGATTGTTCCCTTGCGTGTACCGTAGGCAAGTAGTTTGTTCTGAAACAAGGAATAATTTTTATTTTTGTTTTTTGAATAAATAAATTTGCTTGTATCGTAATTGCGTTAGCGCAGTGGTAGCGAGTGTGTAAACGTCATTACGAATTTTTTGGTCATAACTCAACTATCAGGAGAATTTCATGAGTTCCATCACCCAAACCCAACCTTTAGATGTACCAAGTGCGATCGCTCAACGCCGTTCAATCAAAACTTTCAAAACAGACCCCATTGCCCCAGAACTACTCAAGCAACTGGTAGAGTTAACTGTGGCAGCGCCCAGCAGCTATAATATCCAAGACTGGCAAATTATTTTTGTGCAAGATGAGGCGCAAAAGGCAGCATTGTCAGCCGCATCGTGGAATCAACAGCAAATTGTTCAAGCACCTGTAACCTTCGTCTTTGCCGCCGATCCTAACGCAGGCGAACAAAACTTGACCCCAATTCTAGAGCGGGGACTTGAAACTGGGGCATGGAATGAAGGCACGGTAAACTACTTTAAAACCGCTATCCCGCAATTTCAGGCTGGGCTAGGTGAGAAGCGACGCGAATATGCGATCAAAGATGCCATTATTGCCGCTACTCATTTGGTGTTAGCAGCAGAAAGCCTGGGGCTATCCACTTGTTTTATGAACGGTTGGATTGAGGATCAGGTGAAGCAAGTGATTGGGGCTGGGGATAATCCAGATTTAGCGATCGCTGTTGTTGTTCCTGTTGGCTATGCAGCCGAACCACGCTTAAATCCAGGTCGTTTACCATTCTCTTCTAATGTCTCTGTGGATAGAATTGGCAATCCTTATGCAGGCTAGTTCTCTCTAATTTGGGAATGGGGTATCAACACTTTTCGGATAAACCCAATAATCTCTCTTTTGGTCTGGGAAAAGGTTAAAGGGCAAAGGGGGAAAGGTAAATTTAAACCCTTTCCCTTTCCCCTTTCTCGTTTAACCGAAAAGTATTGAATGGGGTATTGGGCATGGTTATTCTCCCCTGCCCCCTTGCCTCTTTTGACGCTCAATTCTTAATCTTTGAATGTTTTAATCGAATGGCATTAATAAAAGCTCTAAGCTAGGCAGAATAGGCACTACAGGTTGAAAATATGTCAACAACAGCTTTAATTGTCGGTGCAGGTAGTGGGTTGAGCGCTTCTTTAGCTCGTCTATTTGCCAAAGAAGGATTCACCGTAGCTTTAGCGGCTCGTCAAATTGAAAAACTCACTCAATTGAGCAGTGAAATTGGCGCAGTTAGTTTCGCCGCTGATGCCTCAAAGCCAGATGAAGTAGAGCAGTTATTTGTTGATATTGATAATAAAGTTGGTTCCCCGAATATTGTCATTTACAATCCTAGCTTTCGGGTGCGGGGATCTCTTGTTGATTTAAACCCTGCTGAAGTAGCAAAAACCCTAGATGTAACTGCTTATGGAGGCTTTCTCGTTGCCCAAGCTGCTACCAAAAGGTTTTTGCAACTTGGTGGCGGTGCTATATTTTTTACTGGAGCCTCAGCGAGTGTTAAGGGTTATGCTCAGTCTGCCCCTTTTGCAATGGGTAAATTTGCACTACGCGGTTTGGCTCAGAGTATTGCCAGAGAATTAGCACCAAAGAATATTCATGTGGCGCATTTCGTAATTGATGGTGCAATTCGCTCTACAGACCGCCAAGATCCAGTAGATAATCCTGATAGTACCCTTGACCCGGATGCCATCGCTCAAACTTATCTCAGTATTCTCCGCCAACCCCGCAGTGCTTGGACTTATGAAGTAGAACTACGTCCCTGGGTAGAGAACTTCTAGCCTCGACTATTGTTACAAGAATGGTTTTGTAGGTATGAAAATCGATTTTGGTGCAACTGCTGCTGATTATGCAAAACACCGTGCTGGTTTTCCCAGTTCATTATTTAACAAACTGTCTGAATATGGTATAGGTTTACCAGGGCAGAATATTGTTGACCTCGGCACAGGAACAGGAACGCTAGCGCGGGGCTTTGCTGATAGAGGTGCTTATGTAATTGGCATAGATCCATCAGCCTCACTTTTAGAACAAGCGAGGCAGTTAAGCGAATCTGCCCAACTGAAAGTAGATTATCGGGTCGCAACTGCCGAGAATACCGAGTTACCAGACGCAAGTGCTGATGTGGTGACAGCGGGGCAGTGTTGGCATTGGTTTGACCGTTTGCGTGTTGTCCAAGAAATTACTCGGATATTGAGAAAAAATGGCTCGCTTGCGATCGCACATTTTGATTGGATACCCTTAAAAGGTAATGTAGTTGACGCAACAGAACAACTGATCAAAGCTCATAATCCAGCGTGGAATATGGGCGGCGGTAATGGCTTGTATCCCCTGTGGTTACAAGACATTGGCGAAGGAGGATTTCGAGAAATTCGTACATTTTCTTATGATGTATTTGTGTCTTACACACACGAAGACTGGCGGGGACGAATTCGTGCTAGTGCTGGCGTGGGAGCCAGCTTGACACCCGAAGAGGTTGAAGTATTTGACCAAGAATTGGCGACATTACTCGAAACGAAATATCCTACACCAATTCTTCAGGTTCACCATCGAGTTTGGGCTGCGATCGCAAAATCACCGCAATCTAATTCTTAATTCATAATTAACAGGTGTCAAATAAAGCCTGGATTAGTTGATTATCAGTTATATGAATAGCAGAGATGTCTGTAACGCACTATTAAACTACAAAAAAATTGCACAATTTTAGGAGAAATAACCATGATTTAACTTTATTATTGGACAACTCCAAACGGTCACAAGATTACGATTTTATTGGAAGAAATTGGCTTACCTTATACCATAATTCCTGTGAATATTGGGGCTGGAGATCAATTTAAACCAGAATTTTTGAAAGTTTCTCCTAACAATCGTATCCCAGCGATCGTTGACCACAAACCAGCAGATGGAGGTGCGCCAATTTCTATATTTGAGTCTGGTGCAATTTTGCTATATTTGGCAGAAAAAACTGGAAAATTAATCCCCCAAGATTTACGCCAACGCACTCAAGTTTTAGAATGGTTGTTCTGGCAAATGGCAGGACTCGGGCCAATGGCGGGACAAAATCATCACTTTAGTACTTATGCTCCCGAAAAGATTGAATATGCCATTAACCGCTATGTGAATGAGACGGGACGCTTATATGGAGTACTAAATAAGCAACTAGCAGATAGAGAATTTGTGGCTGGCGATTATTCCATCGCCGATATTGCTGCTTATCCCTGGATCGTGCCCCATGAACGCCAAAGTCAAAATCTAGAGGATTTTCCTCATGTTAAACGCTGGTTTGAGGCAATCAAAGCCCGTCCAGCAACAATTCGCGCTTACGAGAAAGCCGAAGCATTGAAAACTGAAGCGCTCGATCCAGATAAGTCACGAAATTTGTTATTTAACCAATCGGCGAAAACTATTCAGCCTTGAGCCTTTAGAATTGTCTTGTCACTGTGGCGATCGCTAAGTTATACCAATTTGAAAAAAGAATGCGACAGATGGGTAGGGGCACAACAATGTTGTACCCTTACAAATAATTGATGTGTCGCAAACATTATTTGAATTGGTATTAGCTCTAATATAGCGGTTCTCGTTTATGCAAGGTATACCCGTAGGGAACATGCCGTGCCCCTACTTCTCTTTTTCTATACAGCTTCATATTAAATTGGTATAAAGTGGCGATATCTACAATGAGCTATGCCTATGCACTGATGTACCAAAGATTTTACAGATTGCTCGGTATCGTCTTAAACTTCTGTGCTGACCCCAAAGAATAATCTTCTAATTTAAAATCAGCAAAAGGCTTCTTTTCTAACCTATCCCGTAGCGCCTCATCGAGAATCACGCCTGATGATTCTTTTTTAACCCCAATTATTATAATACTTCTCTGATATGTAGTGATATCCTGAGTTTCTTTACACTCACTTCGCTGAAATTGACCCAAATTTAATAGGCGATAACCTTTAACGCTTGGTGTATTAATAAATAATTTTTTCACTAAAACTTGTATTTGCTTAGAACGTTCTAAAGCCACACGCTCTTGAACTGGTGTATCACCTTTACACGAAGCTGTGCCTACAGAAATAATTTCCCTAGGAGCTTCCATTATCTTCTTTATGCTTCCTTGTTCTAAGTTTAAATTTAAAAGGTTAAGGCTAATAATTTCATCATTATATTTAATTTGAAAATTGCTACCTAAAAGCCATTTATATTCTACTGATAAGACCGCTATATTAAACTCAGCTACCCTTCCCTGACTATCTCTACCTGCTTTATAATCAAAATAATCGACATTACCTTTTTTTTCGGGATATTGTCTATAATTTGATATTTCCGAAAAATCAGATTTTTGCGTTGCTAAAGTAACTATACTAAGTAATCCTAAAGCTAGTAACATAACTGCAAAAAATGCTAATAGGGGTACTTTTTCTGGTTGCTTATGTGTAGGTATTGAAGGAGATAAGAGGACTAAATCATCCGAGGTCGAATCCCCGGATGATTTAGCAGCCCTGAACTCTTTTTCACTGGAGGTCTTAAGCCCTTGCTCCTTCTGGTCGGAGGAGGCAGAAGGCAGTATTTCTCCTGACTGCGCCGATAGATTGTTATTAATAGGTACAGATAAATGTTCAATTTGAGAATTTTCGAGTGTATTAGTATTTTTAAGATTGATTTCTGTAAATTGAGTTTCAATTTCTTCTAGGGAATGCAAAATTTCCTGAGTATTGGCAGGGCGTTTTTCTATATCTGATGCTGTTAGCTTATCAATTAAATTCAACAGTAAGGGTGAAATATGAATGGCATGATTTTGCCAGTGCAACAAATTGTGCTGGACATCATACATTTCCAAAGGATGGTAGCCCGTCAGCAAAAATACAAAGGTGCGTCCCAAAGCAAAGAAATCTGATTGCGGTGCTGCTTGACCATTCATTTGTTCTGGGGCGCTGTAACCAGATGACATAAGTGCTGTCATCTGGTCGCTGTTGTTGAGTTGGTCTTGATAGGTTTGGGTAATTTCAGTGGCAGTGCCAAAATCAATTAGTACTAAATTTCCCCAACCCTTCTCAAAGGGGAATTTAATCATGATGTTAGATGGCTTGATATCTCGATGTAGATATTTTTTACCATGCACTACATCTAAAATTTCTATCAATTGTCTTAACCAGTCTATGGCTTGTTCTTGAGATATGGGGCAATTTTGCTGCTTTAGCCACTGTTCTAAGTTGTAGCCAGCAATTTTTTCCATTGCAATGCAATGCAACACTAAACCATTTCGGGTTTGATACTGGAAGTAACTATCTTCTTTGGGAATGCCGGGATGGTTGAGTTGTTCCAACACAGTTACTTCTTGCTGAAATAGTTCTACTGCTTTGGCATCGCCAGATAGATCCTCTTTAAGTATCTTGAGAATTTTGGGGGTATTTTGTTCGTATGCCTCATAAACTTTACTAAACCCTGTTTTGTCACTCAACAGGCACGCCACCCGATAACGCCCTAGCAATTCCAGATGGGAACCACAACTTTGACAAAAGCGGTTTTGATGATTATTCGGGTGATTTGGTTTAGAGCAAACGGGATTGATACAAAGGCTCATGAGTGGGGAATCTGGGGGAGTGGGGAGTGGGGAGATGAGAAAGATGGGGGAAAGGGAAAGGGTTAAAGGGGAAAAACCTTATATATTGAGCCTTACACTCCTTTTCCCCTTACCCTTTTGCCTTTAACCAAGCAGTATTGGGGGAGATGCTGCGCCAACGGGAAAGTTCAGTACAAGTGACCAATGCCTCATGCCCAATCCCCCTAAACATCGCTCCTATTAATTCTTCATGTTGCTGTATGATAATCCCGTCCAATAATCATGAGATTTTCTATCTGTCTTCTGCCAAAAAAGCTGCCACTGTTTGGTTAAATGCCTCTGGTTGTGTCAAAAATGGCCAATGATTGCCGGGAACTTGGCAGATGCGTAAGTTTTTAAGATAGGTTTTGTAGGGTTGGATTTGCCAATTTTGGCGGTTGAGTCCTTGTTTTGGCTGGACGAATAGGGCAGGGGTGTCAATGGGAATTGTAAAACCGGGCACTTCCATGACTGCCTCAAAAATCCCGTCGCGGGCGGCTATGGTAAATTTGCTGCCCCAACTGCCATCGGGTTTTTGTTCTATCCCTGCATGAAAGACTTGCTGCTGCAAAGAACTCCATCCTTGATACTGCTTTAATTGCCGTGCTTGTTGTTCGGCTTCTTCATAACTTGTAAAGGGGCCCATACTTTTAAGAAAAGGCAAGAAGCGATACAATGCCGGAAAAGTTACTCTGAGAAGACTGGGCATTTTCCAGATGAAAATCGGATCGACCAGAATTATACTCCGCAAACGCTTTGGGTTTTGTCTTGCCCAGATAGCGGCTAATTTTCCTGTCCACGAGTGACTTATAATGTGAGCAAAAGTCCATCCAAGATGATCCATGAGTGCTTCAAGGTCTGCGATCGCACTCTCAAAGCTATACTCTATCTCTGGTTTACTACTTTGGCCATGTCCGCGCATATCCGGTGCAATTATGTGGTAGTCTGCCGCCAAGTAATCTCCTAAACTAGACCACACCAGAGCATGGTCGCCTAAGCCATGTAACAGCAGTAAAGGTTCTTGACCTTGATTCCACTCTAAATAAGAAAGTTGGATATCAGACTTTGATAAAGTTTGACGTACAGGCATTATTGCACATCCATCTGTAGATAGTTTTTTTGCGTTTATATGGTACTGCGGAAGGTGGGGGGCAGGGGGCAGGAGGCAGGGGGCAGGGGGCAGGGGGAGCAGAGGAGAATAACCATGCTCAATCCCCAATTTCCAATCTTCAATCTCCAATCCCCAATCTTCAATCTCCAATCCAACTGTTACCAATTACCACTTTGTGACTCTGAGGATTGTACCAATTGACACGAAATAATGAGGCTAATGAATGCCAAGATCAAGAAAAGGATGCCCCAAGGATATTAAAAGTACTATGCCAGAATTACACCAATCGATTGCCCAGCACTATCACGAACGGACTAAATACAACCCTGAGACTCTAGCCTCTAAAAGTCAGCAGTTAGACTGGGCTAAACAGCCAGTGCCCTTTAAAGAATACAAAATTGGCTCTACTTTTGATCTCAAACCCTATATCCAAGAAAAACCAGAGGCTTATGCTAATAACCCGGATGCTCAATGGTGGCAAAGACTTTCACGGCTGTTGTTTCGCAGCTATGGATTGACGGCAAAAATGCCTTCTATGGGTAGTGCGGTGTATTTACGTGCTGCTCCCAGTGCAGGCGGATTATACCCTGCTGAGGTTTATGTGGTTTCCCGTGGTACGTCGTTATTACCGCCGGGTTTGTATAACTACCAGTGTCGAACTCATTCTCTCATGCATTATTGGGAAAGTGATGTTTGGCAAAGCCTCCAAGCAGCTTGTTTCTGGCATCCTTCTTTAGAAAATACCCAATTGGCAATTATTGTTACTGCGGTATTCTATCGTTCTGCCTGGCGTTATGAAGATCGGGCTTACCGTCGAATTTTTCTGGATACGGGACACCTGTTGGGTAATATCGAGTTAGCTGGTGCGATTACTGACTATCGCCCCCACTTAATTGGCGGCTTTGTAGATGAATCGGTTAACGATCTGCTTTATGTTGATCCGCAACAAGAAGGTGCGATCGCTGTCTTACCTCTGGCAGACTTGTTAGATGTCAATCAAAATTTGCCATTGGGATGTACTGCTTTACCTTCCGCTACCGAAACCAATTATCCTCAAATCCCCGATGGTGAACTGCTGACATATTTCCATCAACACACCCAAATCCAATCGGGTATAACTGGCAATCTGAATCTACCAGTTATTAAACAAGAAAAATCTTTGGAGGATAAATACAATTTTCCTTTCTGTTTAAAGATTCCCACCACTACTGCACCTATAGAGTGGGGGCAAAAACTGTTAGAACTGGAAATCACTATGTACAAGCGGCGCTCTACCCGCGCCTATAGTGGTGATGATTTAAGCTTCGAGGAATTGAAAAGTTTACTCGATTTTACTTACCAACCGCAAAATTACATTGACCAAAGTTTAGATATTTCTCCAGACTATTTTGATCTGAATTTAATAGAAACATTCATTGCTGTTTGCGGAGTTAAAGGATTGGAAGCGGGTTGTTATTATTACGCACCTAAAGCGCAAGAATTACGCCAAATTCGGTTTAAAAACTTTCGCCGAGAGCTACATTTTCTCTGTTTGGGACAAGAATTAGGGCGAGATGCAGCAGCGGTGTTGTTTCATACAGCCGATTTGAAAGCTGCGATCGCACAGTATGGCGATCGCGTTTACCGTTATTTACACATGGATGCAGGTCATTTGGGACAGCGCCTGAATTTAGCCGCAATGCATCTCAATGTAGGCGTTAGTGGCATCGGTGGATTCTTTGATGACCAAGTGAATGAAGTTTTAGGTATCCCTACTGATGAGGCTGTTCTATATATTACTACATTGGGACATCCAAGATAAAATATAGTACTGACAACTGCACATCATATAAAATCCACAAAGATTTTTAACTTCTTATCTACAAGACGTTATGTGTAGCTTGCTATTGCATAGGAGTATAAACTCTTTGCGGTTTTTTAACCTCAAATATTGCCAGCAAATTTACGCTGTCAATATTTTTATCTAAACAATTGTACAATACTACCACTATTACTTAAATTTTGCCGTCACAAAAAAATATCAACCTTTTTTTTGGGATTAGATGTGGTTTTATCTCGTAATACAAGCTAAAGTATTTTTGTAGTGATATCTCCACTGTAAACTCCAGTTAGGATTTGTTGATCTTTGCTTTTCCCCATCTTCTTGCTTCTTTTATGACTTATAGGTAAGTGAAGTCTTTTACTAAACTTATTTGTCGATGAGGTTGCAAAAAGTGCCCATAGTTTGCTAATAATACTGATGGTGAATATTATTTTTTTTTAACCCACCCTTTTAACACCCCCAAGTACCTATTCAAGTGGAGTAAATTATTCCTACAAAAAATAAATAGCTGAAGAATCTCGTAGAGTAAAACATTAGTTCATTTCAGCATAGACTTTAGCCAATTCTTGGTAAAACTGTACAAAATCAGCTTTCGCACGACAAGTTGCTTGAGCAAGTCTTTTGTGCAATTTCACAGGTAATGAGTATTAAATAATTTAATATCGTATTACAAGTATGAAGGAAAAGACAATTTTATTTAATTTTGCAGATTTTATATAAACTTAGTTATTTTCAGGTGTAATTTGCTGAAATTTGGTATTTAACAAAGTTTTTGTCACACAATTACTAATGCTATTTTCTCATAATGAAAATCAACGTCTAGAAGTGCTTAATCAGTATCAAATTTTAGATACACCACCAGAAGAAGTTTTTGATGAACTAGCTCAACTAACTGCTAATTTTTGTGAAGCACCAATTGCTCTCATTAGCCTAGTTGATGGAAAAAGAGAATGGTTCAAGTCAAAAATTGGAGTAACTATATCGGAAGTTCCTCGATGCAGTTTTTTTGGTAGTTATACTATCTTGCAAAGTCAAATATTAATTATCCCTGATACTTTGCAAGATGAACGATTTGCGACAAATCCCTTGGTAACATCAAATCAATATTTCCGTTTTTATGCGGGAGTTCCTCTAATTACTTCAAGTGGCTTTGCATTAGGTAGTCTTTGTATAATTGATTTTACACCGCGAAACTTGAGTATTAAAGAGCAAGTAGCATTACAACAGTTGGCTCAACAAGTAATTAGGCATCTAGAGTTACATCGGGCAAAACTTATTGATGATAGCCAAAAAAATTTTAATCTATTTTTCTCTAAAAATCCGAACCCAATGTGGGTATATAACCAAAATAATCTGCAATTTTTAGATGTAAATGAAGCTGCTGTTATCCACTACGGCTACTCACGAAAAGAGTTCTTGCAAATGCGAATAACTGACATTCGCCCTCCAGAAGATATCCCTATCTTCATGGACTCTTTAGGGCAAAAGCCCTCTAACTTAGACTTTGCTGGACAATGGCAACATCGGCGAAAAGACGGACAGATTATTGATGTTGAAATTTTCACAAATCCAATAGAATATGGCAGTTATAACGCTCAGTTGGTTAATATAAGAGATATTACAGAACAAAAACAAATAGAAAAAACTCTTCAAGAAAGTGAAGCCAGATTTCGAGTTATTTCTGAAACTATTTCTGTTCCGTTTATTATTTCGCGTGTGTCTGATGGGCTGATTTTATACGCTAATCCAGAGTTGCTTCAAACATTTCAATTTTCTTTAGAGGATTTAGTTAATCACAAAAATTTATTAGATTTATATCATAATCTGGCAGATTTAGAAGCATTATTAAAACTTCTTGATCATCAGGGATTTATTCATAACTATGAACTTCAATTAAAAAGAGCAGATGGAACTTATTTTTGGGCGATCGCTTCACTGCAATATTTAAATTTCAACAATGAATCAGCAATCTTGACAGTTTTTTATGATATTGATGACCGAAAAAATGCGGAAACACAACTCCAAGAGCAAAATGAGTTGTTACATAGTCAAATTATCGGTATTGGACAAGACATTACAGAACGTAAGCAAACTGAACTAGCTCTAAAAGCCCAAGCCGAGCGTGAGCAATTGATGCGAACCGTTGCTCAAGGGATTCGCCAATCTTTGAATCTCCAAGATATTCTGAATGCAACAGTTCAAGAAGTACGAGATTTACTTGGGGTTGATCGAGTTATAGTTTATCAGTTTGACTCAGAGATGATCGGCACAATTAGGGCAGAATCGGTGGAACCTGGATGGACAGTTTCTTTGAATGCCCAGATTCATGATAAATGTTTTCAAGCAGGCGCAGGAGTGGAGTATTATCAAGGACGCAAACGAGCGATCGCTAATATTTATGAAGCCGGGCTAACTGATTGTCATATTCGCTTGTTAGAACAGTTTGAGGTTCAAGCAAATTTAGTAGTGCCCATTTTACTAGAAGTAAACTCTCAAAACCCTGGTTCTCACCTTTGGGGTTTACTGATTGCTCACCAATGCTCTGATTTTCGTGAGTGGGAAGAAAATCAGTTAGATTTGCTCGATCATCTGACAGTCCAATTAGCGATCGCAATTCAACAAGCTAGTATCTTAGAGCAAGCTCAAGCTGAACTTGTTCAAAGACAAAAAGCTCAAGTGAAATTAAAAGCTGCCTTAGCTGAAAAAGAAGTTCTCTTAAAAGAAGTTCATCATCGAGTCAAAAATAATTTGCAAATTGTCTCCAGCTTATTGCAACTTCAGTCTCAAACACTCAAAGATCCAGAAGCAATCAAAGTCCTTCGAGAAAGTCAAAACCGAATTGAGTCAATATCTCTAATTCATAAAAATTTGTATACTTCTGCTAATATTGGACAAATTGATGTTGCTGCATATATTCAAAATCTGGCTACAAGCTTGCTAATTTCTTATCAACTATGTCCAGAAAAAATCAGTTTAGAAACTGATATAAATCCATTGAGATTGAATGTTGACCAAGCTATTGCCTGTGGGTTAGTTATTAACGAATTAATCTCTAATGCTCTCAAACACGCTTTTCCCAACCAACAAGAAGGTATAATCAGCATTATTTTACATAATAGTGGTAATAGGATCGAACTGATTATCCAAGACAATGGGATCGGTTTACCAGATAATTTGGATTGGAGAAATACTGATTCTTTGGGTCTGTCGTTAGTACATGATTTGGTTACAGAACAACTAGAAGGCAATATTACTCTAGAGCGCAATCATGGAACAATATTCAAAATCGAATTCACGCAGTTAACTTTGCATTAGTAAATATCAAATGGGCCAAGCTAGAATTTTAGTCGTTGAAGATGAAGTGATTGTGGCTAGAACTATTGCTAGCCAACTTAGTCAACTAGGATATATTGTTACGGGTACAGCTTCATCTGGAAATGCTGCCATCGCTAAGGCATTGGAAACTCAACCAGAATTAATATTAATGGATATTATTCTTAAAGGTGAAATGGACGGTATTACTACTGCCAGTAAGATTCATGACCAGTTAGATATACCTATAATTTATTTAACCGCTTATGGTGATGAGCATACTTTAGAAAGAGCAAAAATTACCCAACCTTTCGGATATGTTGTTAAACCATTTACTACAAAAGATTTAAAAATAGCGATCGAAATTGCGATTTTAAAACACCAGCTAGAAAGTGAACTACGGGAGAGTCGAGATCAGTTAGCAACCCTTTTCAACTCAATGAGTGATGCTGTAATTGCTACTAATGAGCAGGGAGCAGTGACATTCATGAATCCCGCTGCTGAGGCACTGACTGGCTGGCAACAAAAAGATGCTTTAGGACATGAAGCGACGAAGATTTTTCATATTGTCAATGAAGTTACAGAGGCTACATTAGAAAATCCTGTGACAAAAGTGCTGCGAGAGCAACAGGTTGTTTATTTAGGAGAATCCACATCTCTAATTACAAAAAGCGGTAAAAGAATTCCAATTGGCGATAGTGCTTCACCATTGAAGCGAAGACCTGACCAAATAAATGGTGTAGTAGTTGTTTTCTGGGATCTTAGCGAACGGCAGCAAACAAAATTGCTAGAGCAAGCATTGGAGAAGGAGCAAGAAGTTAACCGTCTCAAGTCCCTATTTATCTCTACTGTATCTCATGAGTTCCGTAATCCTCTGACTGTTGTTCAAACAGCAGTAGAACTCATAGAAATGCAAGGAGCAAATTTGATAGATGCAAAAAGAGCCATCTATTTAAAGCGAATTCAAGGTGCTGTACAATCTATGGAAAAACTCATGGAAGAAGTGCTGTTTATGGGCCGAGCAGAGGCGGAAAAACTTATATACAACCCTGCTCCCCTTACCTTAAAGCAATTCTGTCTAGAGTTAATAGAAGATTTTTCGATTGCTGAAAGTAGTCTGTGTGAAATTATTTTTACCTGTCACCATGAGAACACATTCGCTGTGATGGATGAAGAACTCTTACGTTATATGTTTGGGAATCTACTCTCAAACGCTGTTAAATATTCTCCAAGAGGTGGTGATATTCAGTTTAATTTAATATACGACCAAATTGAGAAAGTAGCAATTTTTAATATTCAAGATCAAGGTATTGGTATTCCCGAAGCAGATCAAGCTAGACTTTTTGAATCATTTTACAGAGCTTCAAATGCCCAATCAATCCAGGGTACCGGATTGGGGTTAGTAATAGTTAAAAGGTGCGTTGATGCTCACAGAGGTCAAATAAGTGTCACAAGTGAAGTTGGAATCGGTACTACATTTACAGTAATTTTACCCTTAAATTCAGAATTAGCCTTGACTGAAGCTGATGAATAATGACATTTGAAACTCGTTTTTGTCCTTAACAAAACAGAATTCAGGAGTATATCATGTCCGATTAATCAAATTGAATAAAAAATGTTCGTAGAAAAGACTTCAGTTCCTACTACAAACTGTTTATGATGGATGATTTGGCGAAAATAATATCAAAAGCAGAATTCGGAATTAAATTCTGTGTGACTGATACCAATTCACGAAAACCTTGATATATATAAATTTATCGTAGGGGTATGGCATTGCCATGCCCTTACTAACGTATTTATATCATTATTAAAGTGAAATAGTATGATATCATGTTCGGCAAATCACTTATAATATGTCATTGCGAATGCAACGAAGTGGAATGAAGCAATCGCAAAGGTTTGGAATTGCCGCGCTACGCTCGCAATGACATAAGTATTAAGTCGAACATGATATGAGGGGTAAATCAAGAATGAAACACCATACCAAAATTTTCAATTTGGTGCAAAACAATTAGTGGCGGGTCTAAATCTCCACAATATATTGATTTTGAATTCTTGTTTAACTCACATCCCGACTTTTGTTAACAACTTGGGTTTGGTAGTGACGCCATTTTTCTTGTTGACGCACTCTTTTTTCCTCGGTAAGGCTATCAAAACAATAGGCACAAGAGATACCTTGCTCATACTTTGGAGATACCTTATCTTCTTCAGAAATTGGTCGCCCACAACAGAAACACCGCTCACAATTCCCTTCCTCCAACCCATGACTAACGGCTACCCGCTCGTCAAAAACAAAACATTCCCCTTCCCATAAACTTTCTTGTGCTGGAACTTCCTGCAAATACTTGAGAATGCCACCTTTGAGATGATAAACTTCTGAAAATCCTTGGGCAAGCATGAAGGATGAAGCTTTTTCACAGCGAATGCCGCCTGTACAAAACAAAGCAACCTTTTTGTGTTTAGTTGGGTCAAGATGCTTTAGCACATAATCGGGGAACTCGCGGAATGATTCAGTTTGGGGATTTTCCGCTCCTTGGAAAGTACCGATATTCACCTCATAATCATTACGGGTGTCAATCACGGTCACTTCTGGATCAGAAATTAAATTATTCCATTCCTGGGGACTGACATAGATGCCAACTTGTTCATTTGGGTCAATTTCAGGCAACCCCAAAGTAACAATTTCTTCCTTTAACCGTACCTTCATCCGCTCAAAGGGCGGGGTTTCGGTATAGGATTCTTTGTATTCTAAGTCTGCTAAACGGGGGTCAGAATGTAGAAACCAGAGAACAGAGTCAATCGCCTGACGCGAACCCGCAATTGTACCGTTAATGCCTTCTTGTGCCAACAAAATTGTCCCCTTAACACCTTGCGCTTGGCAGTAAGACAGCAGAGGATCTCGTTTCTCGGCAAAATCTGGCAATTTGACAAATTTATACAGTGCTGCCACAACTTGGATATTTTTTGGCTTCATCCTTTTGGTAATGGAACAATATAAGTTAGAATAACAAGGGCAATCAAAGTTACCTACTATTTTAATTTTATGGGGGTTTAGCTCAGTTGGTAGAGCGCCTGCTTTGCAAGCAGGATGTCAGCGGTTCGAGTCCGCTAACCTCCATTGAGTGTAAGGAATTTGCAAAAAATAAATTATCTCAAATTATTTGTAGATTTGCAGCAGTGCAAGGTCTTCCGCCCCTACATTTGCGGAACGTCCCGTAGAAAATTGTTTCTTACCCGTTTGGGTAAAGTTATGAAGCTGTCAGCAATAGACATTGGGTGAAAAAAAGACGTAAATACGTCTCTACAAGGGTTATGCATAACGCACATCTAATTTCACCAGATATTTAATATAGTGATTTTGATTTGAATGAGTAGGGGCGCACAGATGTGCGCTTTTGACTTGTATGAACAAAGGGGAAAATAAGGCAATTCAATATTGCTACAATAAGTGTCTTAATTAGCATCTCCAGAGCCAGTTAATTTTTGTAGAATTTAGGGGGCTGTTTGAAAAAGCGTCCATTAGGGTTAGTGGCAATTGTTCTCTATAAATCTTTTACCGCTTTTCTACTTCTGGTTACTTCAATTGCTTTATTATGGACATTAAAAAATTATCAAACTCTAGAGGCTTTTTCAGAAAATTATGTTTTAAAAGGTAAATCAATAATCATTGATTGGCTTTTAAACAAAGTTATTAACTTAAATCCTAAAACTCTGGCATTTAGCGGCATTGGAGCCGGAATATATGCTATTGTTACCATTATTGAAGCCATTGGTTTATGGTACGAAAAGCGTTGGGCACATCTTTTAGTATTGGGACTTGTCGGTATCAGTATTCCACTAGAGATTTATGAATTAATTGAGGGAATATCTGCTATAAAAACATTTATTTTTTTGTTGAACTTAGCAGTGTTTGGCTATTTATTCCGAAATTTTCCTAAACATCCAAACTAATTTTTAATTCGCTACTTAAGTTCTATCGTTAGATAAGTAAAACTGAGCGATGTTTGACAACAAGAGGCTGCGGGTTTACGCAAAAGCAAGACTCCACGTTGTACAATCGCTACAAATACAATCTGGAGAGCGACTTGCCTAGATCGATTCAGTCCACTCAACCACCACTAAAATTTATTCCCCAACGGTTGAACCCGCTGGTACTCCAGATTGTTCGGTGGTTACTGCCGATCGCACTACGATTTCGCACTCGCCCTTGGCTACAGGCTGGTATTGTCAAGGTTGAAGCGAAGAATGTTGAGGTATTAGCTGAACTTTATCAACAATTCCAGTCTGGAAAAATTCGCTTTCTATTGGCATTTCGCCACCCAGAGGTGGAAGATCCCCTTTGTATGCTGTATTTGCTTTCCCGCATTGTGCCACAGATTGCTCGTCAGGAAGGTATTACATTACAATCTCTTGTTCATAGCTATTTTCTTTATGACCGGGGTATGACGGTTTGGGCTGGAAAGTGGCTGGGTTGGTTGTTTTCACGGATAGGAGGGGTACCAGTTCGTCGGGGTAAGCGAATAGATCGGCAAGCAATCCAAACTGCACGGGACTTGTTTGCTAATGGCGAATTACCGATCGCAGTGGCACCAGAAGGCGGTACTAATGGTCATAGTGGTATTGTTAGCCCCTTAGAACCTGGTGTTGCTCAACTAGGATTTTGGTGTGTAGAAGACTTACAAAAAGCTAACCGGACTGAGACTGTAATTATTGTGCCGATCGCCATCCAGTATCGCTACGTTGAGCCACCTTGGTCTAAACTGGATTGGCTGTTGACTAAGTTGGAAGCTGATAGTGGCTTGGAAGTTAAGGAAATCGATTTGGGCGATGCCTGGGTTGGGTTACGCCGCGAAGAGATTTACTATCAACGCCTCTGTCACTTAGTTGAATATCTTATTACTGAGATGGAAGAGTTTTATCGTCGCTTCTATCATCAGGACATCCCAAAAACCATTTCAATTCATGAATCTGCTAGTCATAATCAGGTATTAATTGCTCGACTCCATCGGTTACTAGATAAGTCTTTACAAGTTAGTGAGCAATATTTTGGCGTTCAAGCGCAGGGTAGTTTTATCGATCGCTGTCGGCGCTTAGAAGAAGCTGGTTGGAATTACATTTATCGGGAAGATTTGCCAGACATCAATGGTTTACCACCCTTCAAACGCGGTTTGGCAGACTGGATTGCCCAAGAAGCAGACTTGCGAATGCGACACATGCGGATAGTGGAAAGTTTTGTTGCAGTCACAGCTACTTATATTCAGGAACAACCGACAGCAGAACGGTTTGCAGAAACAGCGTTGCTTATATTCGATATGCTTTCTCGAATTCAGGATACAACACTTCCGGGACGACCTCGGTTAGGTTTGCGACAGACACAAATCACCGTGGGGGAGCCAATTTCAGTTACAGAACGCTCTCAAAATTGTCAGGGCGATCGCTTGGCGGCTAGAGAAGCTGTGAGCGATTTGACAAGAGATTTGCAGCTTGCTTTGGAGAAAATGATTGGTTGATTACCCTGAATTATAAATTTTTGCTTTAGCTCTCGAATCGCTTGCACAAATACTCATCCTAATGCTGACAGATGCCTCAGCTACGCTCGTCCTAGACATCGTTTCTCTCAACGTCAAGATATTATGTACTCGAACACCGTACAGCATACATTCTGAGGTTTTGCATGAAAGTAGCAGTTTTCGGTACAAAAGCCTACGATCGCAAGTTTTTATCAACCGTAAATTCTCCCACCCAACACGAGTTAGTGTTTTTTGAACCCCGTTTAAATCGGGATACAGCTATCCTTGCTGCCGGATTTCCCGCAGTTTGTGTATTTGTGCATGATCAGGTTGATGCCCCAACTTTAGAAATTCTCGCCTCACGGGGAACTCGCCTGGTTGCCCTTCGCTGTGCAGGGTTTAACAATGTAGACTTACAAGCCGCAGCAGACTTAGGAATTACCGTTGTCCGTGTTCCCGCCTATTCACCTTATGGGGTAGCAGAACACGCTGTCGGATTGATTTTGAGTCTAAATCGCAAAATTCATCGTGCCTACAACCGTGTTCGAGAAGGCAATTTTTCTTTAGATGGACTGTTGGGATTCAATTTACATGAGCGCACAGTGGGGATTATCGGTACTGGCAAAATCGGTCTGATTTTAGGACAGATTATGAAGGGGTTTGGCTGTCAGCTACTCGCCTATGACGTTTATCGCAATCCCGAATTGGAGGCGCTAGGTGGAAAGTATGTAGAACTACCTGAGCTATTTGCCAACTCTGATATTATCTCCCTGCATTGTCCCCTGATTCCCGAAACGCATCACTTGATTGACAGTAAGGCTATAGAACAGATTAAGCCAGGTGTAATGCTAATTAATACTAGTCGAGGAGCGTTGATTGATACCCAAGCAGTGATTGAGGGATTGAAGTCTGGTAAAATTGGCTATCTTGGTGTGGATGTCTACGAACAAGAATCAGAATTGTTTTTTGAGGATTTGTCTGGCGAAATTATTCAAGATGATATTTTTCAGCGTCTGACAACGTTCCCTAATGTACTCATTACCGGGCATCAAGCCTTTTTTACAGCAGAAGCTCTCCATAATATTGCAGAAACAACTTTTGCTAATATTACCGATGTTGAACAGGGTCGTACTTGTGCAAATGAAATTCGCGCTCAACTGCCAGCTAATATAAGCTAACGGTTGGCGATCGCTAAAAAAGCCTTAGCCAATTCAAGCCGACTCATCACGGATGCTCGTCAAACCTAAAGCCTTGTAAGAAGTTAGCATCCGATCGGATACAGTCGGTGCTGTCACCAGGTAAGTCAGTGCATGAATCGACTGCACAACATAAGGAGCAGCAGTATCTAACTTCTCTTCTGTGACTAATCCAACTACCTCCGCCGCTCCAGCAATCATCGCGCGTTTGACATGGGCTTCATCCAAATTCGGTACACTAATCCCAAATTCTGGATGTAGACTACACACTCCCAACATGCACAAATCTGCACGAATCAACCGTAATGCTTCAACTGTAGTAATACCAACGTTTACCAAGGCTTTTTTGTAGAGTTGTCCGCCCAACATTACAACCTCAATCTGGGGATGTTCTGCTAAGGCGATCGCAATTGGAGGGCTATTAGTAACAATTGTCGCTTGCAAATCTAAGGGCAAATGACGCGCTACTTGGAGAGTTGTTGTACCTCCATCTAAAATCACCACCTGCCCTGTACAGACTAATTTTGCCGCTGCACGAGCGATCGCTTCTTTTTCTTTCGGTGCTTGCTTTTGGCGATCGGCATAACTAGCAAGAGCAGGAGAAGCCAGAAGTGCCCCCCCATGAACGCGCTGCAAACACCCTAATTCAGCCAGTTCCCGCAGATCCCGACGAATCGTATCCTCAGAAACCTTGAGAACAGCACTGAGTTCCGATGACAGCACCTTTTTGTCACGACGCAGAATTTCCAAGATAAATTGTCGTCGCTCCGCAGTTAGCATAATTTATTTTCCTGAAATTGCATATTTGATCTTGAAATTGCGCGTTTGTGAGTTTATACTCATAGGTATGCAGGTTTTTGCATATTTCTGAGCGTCTTTAAATAAATTCAAGCATATTCGTGCAAGTAAGATTTAACAATCTTAGCTGCATTTTTCATTACTTTTCACAGCCTACTTTGTTGATCAAAAGGGGTTAGATTACTATTGCCTCTGCCTAATTTAAATCGGTTTAAATCCCAGGAATAATTTATGACTGTTACTAAAACTCAATTTCCCATTGATTTGAGTGCTTATAAACCTCTAACTCTCAATCCGGAGAATCCAACTCTTACCCAAGAGCAACGAGAAAGCCTAAAAGCAAATATTCAACTCTGCCGTGACGCGATCGTCTTTTTTACAGCCACCGGAGCTGCTAGAGGGGTAGGCGGTCATACTGGTGGCCCTTATGACACAGTACCAGAAGTTATTATACTTGATGCCTTGTTTCGGGCAGCATCGGATCAATTTGTGCCGATTTTCTTTGATGAAGCCGGACATCGAGTTGCAACTCAGTATTTAATGGCAGCTTTACATGGTGACTTACCAAGTGAGCAACTACTACACTATCGTGAAGCACACTCCCACTTACCGGGACACCCTGAACTAGGGCTAACTCCTGGTGTCAAGTTTAGTTCTGGACGATTAGGGCATGTGTGGCCTTATGTCAATGGTGTAGCGATCGCTAATCCAGGCAAAGCTGTTTTTTGTCTTGGTTCCGATGGTTCCCAGCAGGAAGGCAATGACGCTGAAGCTGCTCGCTTGGCTGTCGCTCAACATCTTAATGTCAAACTAATCATTGATGATAATGATGTGACAATTGCCGGACATCCTTCCAAATATTTACCCGGTTTTACCGTTGCCAAAACCTTAGAAGGGCATGGGTTGAAGATACTCGAAGGAGATGGAGAAGACTTAGACGACTTATACCGTCGGATTTGCGAAGCTGTAACTACTCCTGGGCCAATTGCCGTCATCAATAAACGCCCGATGTGTCCTGGCATTAAAGGGTTAGAAGGTTCTACCCACGGTCATGATGTGATTTCGGTAGAGTTAGCAATTCAATATCTCGAATCACGCCAACAAACTGCTGCTGTCGAATACATCAAGAATATTCAAAAACCAAAGCAAACCTACACATTTCTTGGCTCCAGTAATAAATGGGATGCTAACCGCAATGTGTTCGGTGATGCAGTAGTTGGTGTCTTAAGTAGCATTAGTGAAGCAGAGCGCAAAGAAAAAGTCAGAGTCATCGATAGCGACCTTGAAGGCTCCTGCGGTTTGAAAAAGATTCACGATGCATACCCAGAAATTTTTATCTCCTCTGGCATTATGGAGCGGGGAAACTTTTCTGCTGCTGCTGGATTTGGCATGGAGGCAGGAAAACAAGGGATTTTCGCAACCTTTAGCGCCTTCTTGGAAATGTGTATCTCCGAGATTACGATGGCGCGGCTGAACTACTCCAATGTACTTTGCCACTTTTCTCATGCAGGTATCGATGACATGGCAGATAACACCTGCCACTTCGGTTTAAATAGTATGTTCGCTGACAATGGCTTAGATGATGGCTACGAAACACGTCTTTACTTTCCATCTGATGTCAATCAAATGAAAGCTTGTGTAGAAGCTGTGTTCTTTGATCCGGGACTGCGATTTATTTTCTCCACCCGTTCTAAAGTACCATTAATTCTTGACAACAACGGTCATGACTTTTTTGGTAGTGATTATAAATTTGTTCCTGGTAAAGATGAGGTAATTCGAGAAGGAACCCAAGGCTACATCATCAGCTTTGGTGAAGCTCTATATCGTGCCGTTGATGCTGTAGAGCGTCTCAAGCAAGAAGGGTTAGACGTAGGTTTGATTAATAAACCAACCCTAAACGTTATTGACGAAGAGATGATGGCAAAAATTGGTAATGCTCCTTTTGCTCTTGTAGTGGAATCCTTTAACCGTCGAACTGGATTGGGTAGCCGTTTCGGTAGTTGGTTATTAGAACGTGGGTTTACTCCCAAATACGCGCATCTTGGCACTCATAAAGAAGGTTGCGGCGGTTTATGGGAGCAATTTCCGCACCAAGGCATTGATCCAGTGAGTATTATAAATAAGGTGAAGGATTTAGTTAAATAAATCCCCTTCTATGCTTTTCATCCCCGACTTATAGCAGTTCTCGCACAGGTTAGGTACAGAAAAAATAATTAGCCACAGGGCGCACAATTGTGCGCCCCTACATGTGTACCTTATTTAAATGAGAAGCGTTATAAAAGACGTTGAATCCTAAAAGCCCAAAAAGTTTTTAATATTAAACTTCGGGGTTTTCAACCAACATTTTTATAAATTATAATGATAGAAATTCTCCTGCTAAATTCTTTATTATTAGTTTCTCAAGCACCAACTCCCGATAAAGAATTTTTAGATTTAAAAAATCAATTAGAAAAATTTGGATTTCAGGTAATAATTCAACTACCACCAAAACGAGGTGCTTATGGTTTATTACAAGAATCTACCAAAAAGATTTGGATTAATCCAGTCGTTTTTGAGCTACAAATTGGTACTCAGACCATAATTCACGAAGCGGTTCATGCTGCACAAGTATGCGCGGGGAAAGGAAAAATAAAAACTTTAGGGTTAAATATTCAGCCTATTAATTATGCCCGACCATTTTTTATGCGCTATACCGATATTCACAGGCAAGATTTAGAAAGAGAAGCTTATGCAGTCCAAACTCAACCAAACAGTTTTGATCTGGCTATATCTCTTCTCCAGCAACACTGTAAATAATCTACAGATTCAAGAAATTCACTTTAGCCCAGCATCCCATTAAAGCTTGTAGTAAAAATAATTCTTTAACGATTTATAACAATAATATCTTTAGCAACTTAAGATTAGCGATACACTGAGGAAAATTCCTTGAGGAAGCGTTGATGGCTAGGTTAAACGGGGTTACAAGTGAAACGTCTGTAGAGGAATTGCCTACAGTTTCAGACAAAGATACACTAACAATTGAAGATTCGCCTGAGCCAGTGGAGGAGGCGCAGGATATTGACGACATATTGAACTCACTAAAAACTTTACTGAGTACTCTAGAAAAGCTCCAAAAAGTCCGGCAAGAAGTGGGCGACATCAAACCGTTGATTGGACGGATGCTTGATGGAGAACTGGTTGCTGCTGAAGAACTTGAGCAACTCAAGGCAGGTGTTAGCAGTCTTTCTCGCCTTGTTCGTGCTTATAATGACCATCAAGTAGCATTGGCTAAAGCACAACCGGCTAGAAATTTGCTAGATCAAGTGTTGAAAGAGCGTAAAGCAAATTAAGTTGGGATTGGGGATTGGGGAAGAAATTCTTTCGAGATTTGGTTGGAGTCCCAATCCTTAATTTAAGAAGCGATCGCTTATTTTTATGAAATGCGATCGCCTCTCTATTACTTCAAATCGCAGCTTATTCACGTTGACAATCAAAATCACTAAACAAGCATCAGGTATCACGTGACTTAACGTAAGAAAATGACAGTCTGCATCAGACCGAGCCAAAGCTAGACGTTTGGCAAGTATTCCACCTGCGGGATTTGTATCAATGCATAGAATAGGAACTAGTGCAAGCAGTTAAAAACTTGATAGCAACTCAACAAACAAAACCTTAACCTCAATTTTTAAGGGACTTATACTATAGAATATTAAAGAATAATAAATGTCCAGATGAATCAAGAATTAGAGCTTTCATTTAATAATTTTTCTTCTAACATTTCTAAATCCTTTGACAGTTCATCTACATTCATCAATAACATGAAATTGCCAGTTCATCGATGGTTTAGATTTAGTGCAGGTTTCTCTGCCCAATGGGTCGAAAGTATAATTACCCAATTCAACGAGCAAGGAGAAACTACTGTCTTAGATCCATTCGCTGGTTCTGGTACAACCTTACTTGCATCTGAAAGGCTAGGAGTTCAATGTTTTGGAATTGAGGCTCATCCTTTTGTTGTGCGTATAGCAAGAGCTAAACTTTTATATCAAACTGACTCTGATGCCTATCTTAAACATATAAAAACGGTTAGACAATATGCCGAAAATATACAACCGTGTATAGGTACATACCCGAAGCTGATTCATGAATGCTTTAGTATATCTTCACTTGAATCTCTAGATAGATTGCGCCAAGCTTGGGAAAAACTCTCGGATGATTCATCTGAATCTCAGTTAGTTTGGTTAACAATTGTATCAATTCTTCGCCATGTTTCTCATGCCGGAACAGCACCTTGGCAATACATTTTACCGAATAAAAAGAAACAATCTTTCTTAGAGCCAATGTCTGCTTTTGATCTAATGGCAGAGAATATGGCTACAGATATGAGAATTGCGGGAAAAACAGCAGCTTCTAGTTCGACACTCATTCAATCTGATGCTCGGACTTGTCAGGGTATACCTGATAATTTTACCAACTTGGTAATTACCTCACCGCCGTATGCTAACAACTATGATTATGCCGATGCTACACGTCTCGAAATGTGTTTTATGAAAGAAATTTCCGGTTGGAGTGATTTGCAAACTACGGTGAGGCAATACTTAATTCGTTCATGTTCACAGCACGTCACAAATAAGAATGTAAACATCGATGAAGTTCTAGCATCTCATGAATTATACCCAATCAGAGCTAGTATTATCGAAAGCTGCCACCAATTGTCCCAGGAACGAAATTTACATGGAGGTAAAAAGAATTATCATTTAATGATTGCCTGTTATTTTTTTGATATGGCTAAAGTTTGGATAGCACTTCGCAGAGTATGTAAAAGTCCTGCAATAGTTTGCTTTGTGATTGGCGATTCTGCTCCCTATGGTATTTATATCCCGGTAATTGAATGGATGGGTTTATTAGCACAAGCAGCTGGATTTGAATCTTTTAAGTTTGAAAAAATTCGTGACCGTAATGTCAAATGGAAAAATCGCAAGCACACAGTTCCTCTTTGCGAAGGTTGTTTGTGGGTTTACGGATAGGCTAATCACAACACAAATTATTTTGCACACCTGTGATGGCAGAGTCGTTGTCACATAAATGGGGTCAGATTTTAGGGAATCTCATCCAAGAATTTATTTGTGAGACACTTCAGCAAGTAGCTGATGAGCATGGTTTTTACTTGGACTATCAGAGGAAGCGCAAGGCACGAATTAGTAAAAAGGTATCATGGCAGGATCGCTACGGTAACTATCATGACCTTGACTATGTACTGGAACGGGGAGGCACAGAAGACACTCTCGGTCTTCCGGTGGCATCAATACGGTTCGGTTAAGCCCAAAATCAGGTAAGGTGAGGGTTATTCCCTGAATGCACTGATGTTGAATGCAACTCAAAGAATTCTCACTGATCTCACCTGTAGTCGAATCAG
>NZ_JACJSI010000169.1 GCF_014698065.1 Nostoc flagelliforme FACHB-838 | reverse complement strand
ATAACAGCTGATAGGCTCGTAAGTCTACACCCAAGGGGTAAATAATCGGTTTAATTTTTTGAAAAAGTAGATTGTAAGCTAATCGGCACGGAAGTCGCATAATAAGAAGATGAGGGTAGAAGCACAGCAGATATTAAATTTGCTTGAATCGCCTCCGCCAACGGCAACCGACATCGATGCATACCTATATATACTTGCCTGCTCACCTAGCCAATTGATAAACCTATCAGATTTGAGTGAGGCACTCGAAAGAAGTTTACTATACTGTTCAATATTCATTTTCCTGGAGCCAGAACAGGGTAAGGATTGTCGCTCCCATCTGCGTCGCCTGCTTGGGCTTGTAAATTACCAGCACTTAATTACGTTTATAAGTTATATAAAAATGTGTCATCTGTGGATAGAAGCTCACCCCGAAGTTTCTTATAAAGCAGATAAGCGAGTTATTAAGCAATTAAGTAAATTATTAGAATCAGAGCCAAGTTTAGCTGATTTCTTTGATAACTACATTGAAAAAATTAGGCACCAACAGCAACTTCAAACAGAGCATTTAGCTCAAATTGCCCAGCGCCAGCGGAATCAGGAAGCATTACGAAAAGCTTATGAGCAGTTAGAAATCCGGGTTGAGGAACGAACTGCCGAGCTATTAAAATCTAATATGCTCCTCAAACAAGAGATCAAAGAGCGCCATTCGGCACAGGCGCAATTAGTCAATATTGCTTTTCATGATGCATTAACAGGTTTACCGAACCGGATGCAATTTATGGAGCGTCTAAAGCAAACAGTCGAGCGTCCTAAATCTGGTAATTTATTTGCTGTTCTATTCTTGGATTTAGATCGCTTTAAGGTTGTTAATGATAGTCTTGGGCATACTATAGGAGATCAATTACTGGTTGCCTTAGCTCATCGGCTTCAAACTGGGCTACGCTCTGGAGATATTTTAGCTCGCCTGGGAGGAGATGAGTTTGCCATCTTGTTAGAGGAGATTCAGGGAATTAAAGATGTTATTGACATTGCCGAGCGGCTGCAACAGCAATTGGCAATACCTTTCCATTTAAGCAGGCATGAGGTGTTTTCTACTGTCAGCATTGGTATTGCCCTTAGTACAACAGGTGATCACCAAGTAGAGAACCTCCTACGCAACGCTGATATTGCAATGTATCGCGCTAAGGCTTTGGGCGGGGCAGGTTACAAAATATTTGATACAGCTATGTACATTGAAAGCACAAAGCTGTTGCAGTTAGAGACAGACTTGCGACGTGCTATTGAACGCCAGGAATTTCGGATTTACTACCAGCCAATTGTTTCATTGCAAACTGAAAAAATTATCGG
This sequence comes from Nostoc flagelliforme FACHB-838, assembly GCF_014698065.1. Lineage (GTDB taxonomy): Bacteria > Cyanobacteriota > Cyanobacteriia > Cyanobacteriales > Nostocaceae > Nostoc > Nostoc flagelliforme_B. The sequence continues at coordinate 12,006 of NZ_JACJSI010000169.1, read as the reverse complement.
GTTATCTGGACTGAAACTTACACTTGTGACTCCACCGCTATGCCCCTTGAGTATTTTAAGTTCTTTACCACTCCTATTCCACAGCTCTACTGTCTTGTCATCACTTGCAGTGGCAATGGTCTGGTTATCCGGACTGAAACTTACACTATAGACCCAACTGCTATGTCCATAGAGTGTTTTAAGTACCTTGCCACTCTTATCCCACAGTTTTACTGTGCCGTCAGAACTTGCAGTGGCGATGGTCTGGTTATCCGGACTGAAACTTACATCAAAGACTGCACCACTATGCCCATTGAGTGTTTTGAGTACCTTGCTACTCCTATCCCACAGTTTTACTGTACCGTCACCACTTGCAGTGGCGATGATCTGGTTATCCGGACTAAAACTTACACTTGTGACATAATCACTATGCCCCTCTAAACGGTTACGTTCTCTAAATTGATTTTCGCCTAATTGTAAGTAGCTCGCCTCCCGTAGCGCTACAATTGTCTCCATCCTGATATTATTTGATTTTGAGGCTTCTATATTCTTAAGATTTCCCCCTGCCTTTAAAGCTTGTGTTAAAGCATCAAAATACTGCTCTGAAAGGAAAAGTGCTTCACTAGAATTAGCTAGTGCTTTAATTTCGCTGCTTTGGGCAAGATTTCTTTGTTCTTGAGCAAGTTTTTTCTGTTCTTGGGCAAGATTTCCTTGAATCCACGCTGTCACTGCCAGCACAGCTAAGACTACTCCAGCTACAACTGAACCAAACAGAGCGCGTTTCAAAAAACTATTAAGTTTGACTTCACCAAGTTTCCTTTGTTCTTCACTGAGCTTTCTTTGCTGCTTTTCTTGTTCTAGTTGAGCCATCAACTCCTGGAGCTTCGGCTCCTGCTGCTGGCGAATCAATAAGGCGATGTAATCATGCACTAGCTGATAACGGTCAGCAGGATTCTTTGGAAGCAAAATCACCAAACCAGATTTGACTAAAATCTCTAACACCAAATCTAAATTAGTGCTACCTGTAGCTAATTCTGCTGTCAATACTTGCAATTCTCGTTCTAATTCTGCACGAGTCTTCAGAGGGCGAGTTCCTTTTTCATCGGTAAGCAAATACAACAAAAAATCTGCGGCTTGTTTATTTTCGACACCACAATCATCAACGACTTCAGCCAAATAGCGTTTAACCAGTTCTTCTTTCGTACCACGCTGCTGATATTCTGCCAGAGTTGCTATGTTTTCTGTTTGTAGTTGCGATCCCACTATCTGCAATTCAATTGGACGTACCTCGCCTAGCTCACCAGCTAAATCTTGTACCAGTTGCTGAATTAAAGCTTGTTCTAATTGAAAACTAGTAGTCTCGGTCAAACGCTGGATGATCGACTTTGTATCATCAAGTGAAAAATTACCTAGCTCATAAAGAATATTGTTGCTAAGAAGATCGTTACCAATAATTGTCATACTAGACAAGCGATTACATTCCAGTAAATAATGCAGGTAATCCACTCGCAATGACAAAATTACTTTCACTGACAGAATATTTAAGCATTCTCCCAGAAATTCAAAAAAATGCTGTCTTTGATGCAGCTTAGTATAAACAAAGAAAAACTCTTCAAACTGGTCAAAAATCAGCACTGTTCTGAGATTGTGCTGTTCATTGTCGCGCAATTGGGCAATTAAAGCGGAACTTTGAAACTCTGAACTAACAACTTCAAGTTCTAAAGATTCTTCATTCTTAGCTCTACCTTTCTGTTCTAATACCTCCCGCATTAGCTTTCCTAATTCTTCTACCCAATTAGTGTAAACTCGCATTAATACAGGTAGATAGTCTTGAATACCTACGCTTTTATTTTTTAAAGCTGGGACTAATCCCGCATTTACTAATGAACTTTTACCAACCCCTGACTGTCCATGAATGACTATCAGCTTGTGATCATGCCGTCCCAGGCGTTCAATTAATCGTTCAATATCTAGTAACCGACCTGATGCAGCGATTTCAGGAGCAATGCTTTCTTGAGTTTCAGTTTTGGTAGCCCCAATTTGAGCAACCTTTGTTGACTGTAATCGACCTGCACCGATAAACGCCCGTAAACCAAACTGCTGTTCAACAGACCTCTGCTGCTGTTTTGTATTGTATGCTTTGAGATATTCTTTTTTATCAAAGTAGAGACGCTGCAAGTAACTGAGAATATCCAAGTGAAGCTGTAAATTCTTTATAGGACTGCTACCATCTCTTGCAACTTCTAGGTTGACAATTGCCTGCTGGGGTGAGCCTAATTCATATTCAGCCTGCGCCAAAATAAAGTAATACAGGCTTAAATCGTATGGAATAGTTGGTTTTTCTGCCCTGTCAGACACTACCCCTAAACTCTCTGTTACTTCTGCGCCAGAAATTACTAGTAAAATATTTAAAGCTTTTTGCGCCAACTCTTTAGCTTCGCTCCAGTGCGACTGAGCCAGCGCAACCTGGGCTAAAAACCCGTAATCTTTCGCCAATTCTATCGGCTGATTGTTAGCTTGGTGTACTTCTAAAGCTTGTTGTGCTAAATATTTGAGTTGCTCCCACTCCTTTAAATCACGCAAGATATTACCAAACTTAGCAATAGAATTAGCAGTTAATTCTTGACTATTAGCTTCGTTGAGAAATGTAATGTATTCTTGCGTATACTGCCAAGTAGCCTGCCAGTCTGGATGAGCAGTATCTTTGATTTTAAATGCTTTGAGATAATAACAGTAAGCTATCTCACCGAGAATCTTGCCCTGTCTTTCGACATTATTCAGTTGTTGCCATAGCACTCTTGCTTTTTGGTAAAACTGTAAAGCATCAGCTATTTTATTATTAACTTGTTTTACAAAACCTAGTACAGAGGCTAAATTAGCTTCTGTTTCCTGATCATTGCACCGTAATTCTTTCTGTGCTGCCTCTAATTCTAACTCTAGTATAGAGTAATCATTTATATTTAACTTCCTATCAAAATATTCATCAGCCAGTTGTTGAATAAACTCACTTAAATCAGGCTGTGCGATCGCAAAACTTCTGCTAGTTCCCCAGCTTTCCAGGTCAGGGGCAATTTCCATAATCGTGTGGTGGATTTCTTCACTAATCCATACCACTACGGGAATAGACAAGTTTTTGCGAAATTCTTCGCGTACCTGATTAGCACTTGTCAACATCTGCGGTAAATCTTGCAATGATTCCCAGCCCACAATCATTAGAGCTTGAGCATCTGGCTGTAGTTCTTCGCGGATTGCAGTAAATAGCGTTCTTTCTGATTGTTTAAGTTGCAGTACTTGAATCTTAATTTTACAGATTTCGCTTAACCTTTCTATCAAGCGAGTCCGTAAATCACTGTAATTACACCGCGCCCAAATCAGCTTAAACTTCCCCACAGAAGCAAGAAGTGTCCAAGCTAGCTGCTGTAGCGATCGCTCGTTGTCTATGGGTTCATCTGATTGGCGCTGTGTATCCATAAAATAGGGGAAGGGGTAAAGGTAAAAGGGGAAAGAGAATCAATTAGTTAACTCCGTTGCCTCTGCCAATATTGGGTTTAAATCAAACCAAGATTCACCTCCATCTCGGTATTCAAACACAAATCTACTACGGATCAGCTTTTGGTATCCTTGATCATCATTGACTTTTTTTCTTTGTTTAACATAACGCAGTAATTCCCACTCCGAATCTGAAATCGGCATCGTCATCTCATTACGTCGAGAGCGAATCACTTGCTCCAGGGTATTACGAGAGAGCGGAAGTGTCATTTCCTCCTGTATCCAAGTATTCAGCAATCTGAGCAAATCTCGCACATGACCACCACTCGCTCTGCATAAGCGCTCTAGCGTTTCTACATTGTCGAAGATTTCAGTAATGTAGTTTAACCGCTCATCTGGTCGCAAATCAGGAAATGCCCTTGCTAACACCATCTGCTGCATCAGCGCCAGCCCCTCAAGATGTACGCTTCCGTCTGGCCATTGCACTGGAACCATCGGCAGTACTTTTGGATCTTCCGGGAATCTTTGGGTCAGCGTTCCATAATCATTGGAGAATTTCAGCGCCAGGGGCATTGTAAAAACCAAATGGCAGTTGAGCTTTGTCAAAAACTCCCCCTGATCCACGAACATATATTCCTGTTGCGGACGACCCCACGGCTTGATCCGGTTGTCTATGCGGTCTAAGTTATCTACAATCACCACCAGTCCCTTTTTCCCCTGCTGCTTCAGTTTGGCGATCGCCGGCTCTAACAGTTCTCGATTAATCGCTTCCAGCAATCTGGTCTTCTGTGGCCCCAGGTATTGATTCAGTTTCTCCCGCAGCATTGGGTTACTTTTCGTCTTCGCTGTGATTTCCCCGATTCCCAGCGCTAGGGAGAATTTCTCCTTTTCAGTAGACAAGCCAATATCGCCTGCTGGTGTTTTTACTTTAAATCCCGTTACTTCAGAGTCCAACGCCCTCAATGCCCCTTGCAGCAGTTCGTAGAATCTGTTCGGTTCAGAGAGCGTGATTTTTTCTAGGCTTTGGCTTACACGGTGGGCGATCGCTAGCAGCACATCTGCAATGTCCACGTCCGTCATTTCTAAGTCTTCACTCGACTCAAAATATACTACGTGATAACCTGAATCTTCTAATTCCACCTGTAGCCTTACTAGCTCTGTCGATTTTCCACAGCCAATATGACCAGTGAACAGAGTGCAGGTCGGTTCATTCGCTTTGAAGAATGTGATTTTCTGCTTCAGCTTGCCAATAATATCGCCACCCCTGACTGAAGAGAAATCAATGTAGTACTTTTTATCTAAGCCTTATTGACCTGTAAAGTCCGGCTGGGGTCTGTTCGCTGGAAAAACTCTAGTAAATCTATACTCATAGATTAAGTAATATACTGATTTCTTAATATTTTTTAGAAAAAGAATAACTATTAGACTTTATTAAATAACACTAAACTGATTTTTACTTCTATATTTTAAGTGGTTACTGCTCAACATGAATATTCAACTACTTGCAGTCATGGATTACCTCCAGTAGTACCCTCAAGGGTAATATTTCAACCATTACGATGCCTAGTGGGGCTATGTCTAACAGTAGTTATTAAAGCTTTTGACGATTTTTACAGCCAGCTATAGTAATTTCGCTACTTCTTCCATTAAGTAGGTAGGGTTTGAAGGTTTTTGAATATAAGTTTGAAACCCTGATGCAAGCGCTTTTTCATAGGACTCTCCTTTAGAAACACCACTTAAAGCAATTGCCGGAATTTCTCTAGCTGGTGAGAGTGGTAGCGACCTAACTTGCTGTATTAACCAATACCCGTCTTTTGTCGGCATCGCAATGTCAGAAATTAAAAGATCCACTCTGTTTTGTTGAATTAGTTCAAATGCTAACGAGGCATTATCTGCCAACATTACATTAATTCCATATCTACAAAGTAAATACCTTATTAAACTCAGATGATTATTGTCATCATCAACTACAAGTATTGTTAATCCTTTAAAGATAATATCTACCTCTATTCTTTGGTCTGATAATTTTGCAGCCTCAGCATTTTCTAACATAATCAGATTTAACCATTACTTGCTTGCTCAACGCGGGATAGAACATAATTTATAATTACAAGAAAGAAAATAGGGGACTTTTAAAATGTTGTTCCCTGGTTTATATAGAAGTTCGATATGTAATATTCTTCAGCTAGAGTATTGTGTTTTATGCAGAAATAACGAAACATATTGAAACTGCCGTCACACAAGATTTAAGCGCAAGTATCAACAGCACCCACGATGTAACCCAGCGAGATGCGTGTAAACCAATGGTTTACATTTGTCACCCTGCGATATACCTTCAACACCTCGAATAACCCACACAGGGGCAATTGTGTGCGATGGCATACCCGCCCCCTTCTTGCGATCGCCTAGCTTGCGGCTACTACCAAGTATCTCTGCACGGCGAAGATTTGGGGGACTGGTCGGAGCTTAGGGTGCTGGCGGTTTTGTCGGGGTTACAGCAGGAATTCTATCGGGGGCGGTTGCCGGGGTTGGCGGTTGGGTTTCGTTGGGAAAGCAAGGCTGACGGTACGTTTAGTGGCAGCTCGCTGAGAGCAACCAGGTAGATAGAGTACTTAAGGGTGCAATGGCGCAAAGCGATCGCAGAAGTGCAAAATTCCTGCTAATTTAACCGCTATCCAGGCTTATGGATTCATCTTTCAATAGCTGTGCTTTTGGTCGTGCCAGCTTTTCTAAAGAAACCATTGTTTTATCAGTAAATTTACTTGAGGATTATCTGCGAAGTTTCAATTTTAAGAGTAATTACCAATTCCGCTTGTACAGGAAAAGACTATCTTCATACAAAGTCTCTGTAACAAATTATGAAAAATTCACTCTTTGTTAATTGTGCAGTATTCACACTGTTAGTAGCTGCCCCGATTTTATCGTCGGTTGAGGGAGTGTTCGCTCAAATGACTAAAGCAAGTACTGTTGAACAGCAGGTTCAAGCAGCAGTTTTAAAAAAATTATTAATTCCCAACCAATCACGAATAAAAGTAAATTTTTACAAGACAAAAGTTATTGGTGACTACGCTTACTTGCAATGGTCCCAAGGAGAAGCTGGAGGTGCTGCCACTGCGACAAGCTTAATTAATGATGGAATTCCTCCCACAATAGCAAACAGGTTTCTAGAAACTTCTGCATCAAGACAAACGGATAACTCAGAAATACAAACTTCAATTATTTTTGACGAGGGAGAAGCTTTTCTTAGTGTTGCCGACAAAAATGTAAATGCTTATTTTTACAATACTCAAAGGCGTGATTATCATATCGCTAAAATGTTTGAAACAACCTCTTTTATGTGCGAAAAAAATATGGTTTACCCAGGCATATTTTGGCATTATTATGCAAATAACGGCAGGGCTAAATTAGGTAGTGTCAATATCTCATGCAAACTAGCTAAACAAGTCGTAGAAGCGTACAAAGTGCGATCGCCAGAGCCAACAACTATTGGGTTCCCACAAGAGGAGAGTGGCACACTTATTAAGAAAAACTACAGAATTGGAATACTTAATACTGATTATGATTCCAACAAAAAAAGAAGATGGATTAAATTTGTAGAAACTTTCACTAAAGCATTTAGACAATAGTTAAACGCGTAAACATCGACTGATTTGCTAATTTTATTATGCCACTTTGTAGACAATATTTTTATTTTAAAAAGAATACGACTACGATTACAGCAAAAAATATTTCAATGGTACTATTTATTTGCCTGCAATTCCTAAAGGGAAATTTTCAGGAATTTCTGAAGATGGTGGCTTGGTAGACGGCATCCCTCCAATAACAATTTGAAGGCGAATTAATGGAAACGAGCGGGGATTAAGTCAAGTCTGCGATTGCCTTTGGCATCGGCGAAGCCAATCACGGCGATAGCCATATCTCTTCAACAGCCGTGCTAGGAGTCCAACAGTAACACCAAAATTTTATCACATCTGACGTGACTACAGCAACACCGAGGACAACAGCATCACAGCTTTAAATACTTTAGTCAATAGTAAGTAGCTAAACAAAATTAATTACACAAAATTAAGCATAAACCTCCTATCCACGCTAGATCCTCATGTGTAAATAATTATGTGCGATTACTTATATAAGTCTTTTCTATTTAGCTATATGTGATCGCCGGTAAAATCTAGCCGTTAAAATTAAATACAGAGTATTGTACATACTCAACATCAAACGGATCGGAAATGAGAGCCATAAGTTTTTAAGTATAAATGCTTACGATATCTCCAGAAAGTAGATACTCAAGCCACAACCAAGCGAACTTTCTCTCTGTTTGAAGTGGTAAGTGCAGCCTTTGGTGCATCTGGAGTCAAGATAGTTGACTCTTATGAGCGACCAACTTGGATATTACGGATGGTTGGTTACTGGGTATCTCCTCAACACCCATTACGCCATGAAAGAGCATTCATGCTCACAAGCACTTGCTTAAAATTATTAAACCTTAAGCAAGAACCGAAAATTTTCGCTTCTTGCTTAAGGTTTCGTTAATTTATAGAGCTAAATATAGTGATTGAATTCATGTCTATATCTAGAGTACTTAACCAGTTTCACCTTTGGGTAAAGAGCAGATAAATATTTGATGCAATTATATGAAGACAACATTTAGTAAATTCAATTGGCAATACTTACTGATTATAATTCCGTTACTACACTGGTTCAGATTGCACTTTGCTTAATAATATCTACAAGAGATACAAGCTAATTTCAAATGTTCTAAAGTTCATATTAGTAATTTATCAGTGGAATTTTGGATTACAACTAAATACCCTGAATAGGTTGTGTTAAAAATAGTTTTAGGCAAGTATGCGGTGGTTAATATCTATATATTTGTTAAGTATTGCACAAGGCATTTAAACCTCTTGCAAAAGTTACTTTTGCAAAAGGAGGGTAAAGGGTAAAGGGTAAAGGGTAAAGGGTAAAGGTTTTTTCTTATTCCTTTCCCCCTTCCCTTTTTCCCCACTTTTGCAAAAAGTCTAGTCTAGATAATTCATTAAATTTGGTTAATATAGCAACTCATGAACAAAAAATGGGCTGTCAAACGACTCACAATAAATCTCACTTCTAGCGAAAGCGAGAAACTTGAAAAATATTGTGTAAGCACAGGTAGACCAGCAACTGATGTGATTCGGGAGTTAATTCGCTCTTTGGTAATAACCCAGCAAGAAACGCTTGAACATTCTAAATAAAGCTTATTTCTGAATCCCTTATATAAACGCCCAAAATTTGCTGAACACAATCTCCATCTTTACCTCTGCTGATATAAATTGCCATAATTCCACCTTTACAATTTAGGATTAAGCAATTAAATTGTTATATAAAGCTTATTTGATGTTGCCTTAACTGTTAATAACAGATAATTCTTAAACAACCAATATTTATTAATAATAAATATCCTGATGGGGGATTGTTATGTATCAAATATTATGTGTTTAATAAATTAGTACCTGATTTAACAAGAAAACTTTTCGGTTAATTCTAACCCCCGCTTCCCCGAAAACTTGAAGCGATGGTTCTTTATAAGGTAGTCACAGCTTGTCAGAGATGTAACTCTCATAAAAACTATGTTTGGCGACAAGCCGCAACTCTTGGAGACGCTACGCCAATGCGTTTACATACCCTGTTTGAAGCTGGTATGCAACTGTGTACAAAGCCAAAAGTACCAATCCACCCCGCGATTTCTTTTGCCGAACAGCTTCGGATAGATATGTAAGCAAGCTTGAAATAACAGGAGAGGATAAGAAATGCTGAAATTAACTTACACTCAAAGCAGCTTTTATTTAGAATGTCTTACTCTGTCGCTAGAAGAATGGGTGGCCCAGCGAGTGATTTTGGGACTGCGAGTTGGGCAAAGTTTATCAATTCAACCTAGCACCGCCTCCTTTTTGCTTCCTGCTGATTTACCAGGACTAGAAGTGCTTAAGGCTGAGGTCAAAAGAGATGACACAGAAATCGTCACCCTTTGTGCCTGCGATGCCGAATATATGGAAGTTACCCTGCGAGGTTCTTGGCTATTAGATAGTTCTAAGGATGCTGTAGGTGTGTTTTTCACCACCATGAGCCATCACACTGAGTTATTTTTACACAAACTTTGGCAGGAAGCTGAAACTCCATAGGCTACGTCTTCACCTCCTCCTTTCCCAGGGGGAAAAAGACCCGTCAACCGCGCCAAAGTTCCAGTTTATCAGTCCCTGATCATTAGCGTAGACGTAGCCCGCCGCAGGCATCGCTTGTAGAGTGGAAGAATTCAGCCATATTCACGCTGGTGAAGCATTAAAAAATCAACTATCCCAATTACAACAAGAATTGGGAGATAGTTCAGACACACAAGTGTAAGCTAAAATATAATGCCTGCATTTTGAAATAGTGGCAATTGAATTACTTGGGTTTGTTTGGCGTTATCCAAATTGGACAAGGAAATGCCCAGCAACCTAATACTGCGATTCTGCAAGTCAATTGATAAAAACAGTGTTTTGGCTATTTCAAAAATCGTATCCAATTCACTGATAGGAGCAAGGATTGTCTTGCTGCGGGTTAGTTGCTGATAGTCAGAAAACTTGACTTTCAGAGTTAATGTGCGCCCCCGTGTTTCGTGCTGCTCTAACCGTTGCTCGACGATTTGGGCAATCTGTTCGAGTTCTTGCAAAATCTGACCGACATCGCTTAAGTCCTGTGCAAACGAGTTTTCTGCACCAATGGACTTACGAACTCGATTTGCTTCAACTGGACGGTCATCTTCTGCTCTGGCAATCTTGTAGTAATAATGACCTGCTTTACCAAAGTGGTGTGTTAGCTCAATCAGCGATCGCTGTTTCAAATCTGCGCCAGTATCAATGCCGAGCGAGTGCATTTTAGCCCCCGTAACTTCTCCAATCCCATGAAATTTCTCAATCGGCAGCTGTTCTACAAAGGCGATCGCATCCTCTGGCAAAATCACCGTTAGTCCGTTGGGCTTATTTTGACCTGATGCCATTTTTGCAAGAAACTTGTTAATCGACACACCCGCAGTTGCCGTCAACTGAGTTTCCTGGAAAATTGCAGTTTTGATGTGTCTTGCGATAGTAGAGGCGTAGGTGATATTCTGCTTGTTCTCAGTAACATACAGGTATGCTTCATCTAGCGCTACCCCTTCCACTAAATCACTGTAGCGTTTGAAGATAGCGTGGATTGCAGCAGAAATCTCTCGGTAAACGTCGAATCCCGGTCTGACAAAGATAAGTCCAGGGCATTTTGCGATCGCAGTTATTGAAGGCATTGCTGAGTGAATGCCAAACTTACGAGCTTCATAACTGGCTGCTGCAACTACGCCTCGCTGATTCGGGCTGCCACCGACTACTAACGGTTTGCCTCGGTAGCTAGGGTTGTCCCGCTGTTCCACCGATGCGTAGAAGGCATCCATATCTACGTGAACTATCTTTCTCACTTGGAAGCAGAGTGAACCATTAGAAAGTTAGGCTAACTGGTGCTTAATAAAATACTATATTATCAATTTTATAGTACATTAGCATTACTTGCTAAATATTTATAATACTTTTAGTCTGTAGATGTAGTGATTAACTCATTTCTCGGTAGCGATAATATGTAAATCTATTTTTTGATGCCTAATTAGCTCCATCAATCTTTGTGTGAAGGAACCTTTGAGCCATCGTCTCCATGAAGACTGCTGGCTCTCACCAATGATAATTTGAGTAATATGATAATCTATTGCAACTTGAGCAATTTTCTTGGCGATATTTTGGCTCTTGAAGTGTAAAAATTCGCCACTAAACTCTCGACATAATTTCTCGCATATATCGATATGTAAACTTTCTTCTTTGGTGAGGAAACGTTCGGGATGTCCTACGAACACAGTATACAATCGCGCATTCATATAATTGGCAATGCGTGCGCCTCGACGTAGCAACTGCACTGAATCAGGGTAAGTAGATACACATACTAAAACTCGTTCGTGAACATTGCAAGTTTGTCCTACTAAGCTGGAAGTGTTTCCTTCTTCCTCAACTGTATCTGCTACTTCTCTTAATGCTAGTTCCCTTAAAGCAATAAGATTACGACGCTGAAAGAAGTTTTTCAGGGATTGCTCGATTTTTTCAGGAGCATAAATTTTTCCTTCTTGTAAGCGCTCTTCTAGAGTTTCTGGAGTAACATCAATGACAACCACAGCATCAGCTTCATCAAGTACATAATCAGGAATACGCTCTCGCACCACCACACCTGTAATTCTTGCCACTAGGTCATTTAAACTTTCTAAATGCTGAATATTGACAGTGGAATAAACATCAATTCCAGCAGACAAAATTACTTCCACGTTCTGATAGCGCTTTTCTCGTTGAGAACCAGGAACGTTAGTATGAGCAAGTTCATCCACTAGAACCCAATACGGTTCAGTTAAGGCTCAAAGTCATGTAAATTAGGCATTGTTCCGAAGAATGGAAATTAAGTGTCGTGCATCTGAGGGATTTTTCATTGGTGTCTCCTGAGATACAAAATACTGAC